>NZ_FORE01000006.1:92758-718865 GCF_900113915.1 Paenibacillus sp. UNC496MF | reverse complement strand
GGGCGCAGGAAATTTGAGAGGAGCTGTCCTTAGTACGAGAGGACCGGGATGGACGCACCGCTGGTGTACCAGTTGTTCCGCCAGGAGCACCGCTGGGTAGCCAAGTGCGGACGGGATAAGCGCTGAAAGCATCTAAGCGTGAAGCCCCCCTCAAGATGAGATTTCCCAGTATGTAAGACCCCTTGAAGACGACGAGGTAGATAGGTTCGAGGTGGAAGCGCAGCAATGCGTGGAGCTGACGAATACTAATCGGTCGAGGGCTTATCCAAGGTACATCGCTTCAGCTAAGCAAGACCTTCGCAAAGGTTCGTATCCAGTTTTCAGGGTGCAATTTCGAGTAATGACTGTCGACAAGCGCGGCATGTTAATTACCGATTGTAAAGACGTTTGGCGACGTCTGAACCTGACCTACATAACTGCCTCGGTTATGAATGGACAAGCAATTCGCGAGGCAACAATGTGGCGGCGTAGCTCAGCTGGCTAGAGCATTCGGTTCATACCCGGAGGGTCGGGGGTTCGAGTCCCTCTGCCGCTACCATATTTCCTAGGAGGCTTAGCTCAGCTGGGAGAGCATCTGCCTTACAAGCAGAGGGTCGGGGGTTCGATCCCCTCAGCCTCCACCATTCATTACAAACGCGGAGCCGTGGTGTAGAGGCCTAACATGCCTGCCTGTCACGCAGGAGACCGCGGGTTCGAATCCCGTCGGCTCCGCCATTTCTTTCAAAATCGTGAGTTGTCTTCAGATAGCTGAACAATCGGCCGAAGCTCGACGTCACATTTTGTTCTTGCTTGGCTCGGTAGCTCAGTTGGTAGAGCAGAGGACTGAAAATCCTCGTGTCGGCGGTTCGATTCCGTCCCGAGCCACCATCTGTTTTTTAGGCGATATGCCTGAAGTATTCGTGGAGGGCTAGCGAAGTGGCCAAACGCGGGAGACTGTAAATCTCTTCCTTCCAGGTTCGGTGGTTCGAATCCATCGCCCTCCACCATTCCCTTCACAGTAAGAGCCATTAGCTCAGTTGGTAGAGCACCTGACTTTTAATCAGGGTGTCGTAGGTTCGAGTCCTACATGGCTCACTTCGACGCTTCCTAGAACCTGTAGGTCATTGACCTGCAGGTTTTTTGTTGTTCTCCGAGCGGATTATTCATTCGGCAGCGGGTAAACTGAACTCAAAGACGTACTGCTTCGCGTCAGGGGGTCCCATCTGGATGATATTCGCATTTGCGGCATTGCTATGCTTTACGATCGTGGCTACGCTCGTTCCCATTCTTCGGCGACTGG
Organism: Paenibacillus sp. UNC496MF; assembly: GCF_900113915.1. Classification (NCBI taxonomy): domain Bacteria; kingdom Bacillati; phylum Bacillota; class Bacilli; order Caryophanales; family Paenibacillaceae; genus Paenibacillus; species Paenibacillus sp. UNC496MF. Next base: position 717,586 of record NZ_FORE01000006.1, on the reverse strand, counting down.
CGATCCGTTACGGATTCGTCGACCGTCCGAATGCCCGGAAAATTCACAAGACGCCGGTTCCGCTTATGGGCGGCGCCGCGCTTTACGTCGGCATTGTCACGACGCTTTTGATCGTTCAAGGCGCTACGTCGCTCAGTCTGACCATCGCCATCGGCGGCCTCGCGCTCGTCCTGACCGGGCTGCTCGACGATGCGGCAAAGACCAAAGGAAAGGATTTTCCCGTCTGGCCGCGCGTGATCGTCTATTTGGTCGTTGCAGCTATGCCCTTATGGTTCGGCATTGAGATCGAAGGTTTGTCGAGCCCGCACGGCATGCTTATTTTCCCGCATTGGCTGGGCATCGTCGGGTCGATTGTTTGGGTGTTCGCCTTAATCAACATGATCAACTTCATTGATGGCGTAGACGGTCTCGCCTCTGGGGTCGCAACGCTCTCTTCGTTGACCCTCTTCGTTGCCGCGTTGATCAAACATCAATTCCCGACCGCGCTGCTTGCGGTAATTCTGGTTGCCGCTTGCATCGCCTTTTTAATGTATAATTTTTACCCGGCGCGGATCTTCATGGGCGATGCGGGTGCTACGTTCCTCGGCTATTCCTTGGCCGTCACGGCGGTGGACGGGGCGTTCAAGAGCGCTACGCTGGTTACGGTGGCGGTTCCGCTGCTGGCCCTCGGGGTACCGATTTTGGATACGGCCGTCGTCATGCTCCGGAGGCTCCTATCCGGCAAAGGGCTTCATCGCGCGGATAAGCTGCATACGCACCATGTTCTCATGCGTTGGGGACTCACGCAAATTCAGACGGTTTCCTTCATTTATTTGATCGCCGCCCTCTTCTCGCTGCTGTCGCTGGTGCTGCTGCTCGCGCTAAGCTGAAAAAACAGTCGATTTGTGGTATACTGATGCATAAAAAAAGCGCGATTCGCGCCGACGGATAGGGGCAAACCGATGAGTGATGCAAAATGGATCACGCAGTTGCAAGCCGTTCTGGATTGCCCGGTCCGAGAGCATCAGCTCCCGATTCATGACTGGCGATTGTTGAGCAGCGAGCAGAGCCATTCTTCGAATGGCCGATTGCAAAAGTCAAAAACGAATGCGGTTACAATTGGCGATTATGTCGAAGGTCCGGAAGGCGCGACGTGGTTTGCGCTGGAGCAGGAAACGGAGCTTCTGCATATTCTCGAAGTTCATCGGCGCGAGCTGAGCGAGACGGAGCAGCGTCTCATCGGATGGACGTTGAGTCAAATGTTTACGGATCGTTCCAAAACGTTCGACGGCATGACGGAGTCCGAACGCTACGCCAGAGAACTAGGCGCGTGGATCGACGAGCAGTTGGAAACCGGCGATTCGAAGCAGCAGCTGCCCGATCGGTTTGTCTCGCGGGGACGATTGTTCTCGTCCATGATCCCGTTCCTGCTGGTCAGCGAACAGCCGGAGCCGGGGGGATCCAACTTCGGCGAACTGGAAAAGCTGCTGCGGACGTTCTTGGCGGAAGAGGTGCTGATCATTCCGCTGAAGGAGCAAGAGTGGCTGATTCTGGGGCCGGCATCCCTCATTCATGACGCCCAGTCGGGCGAGCGGGACGAGGAGGATGACGAATCCCTCGAAGAGAGCTTGTCTTCGATCGCTTCCGGTCTGCACGAAATGCTGTCCAGCGAATGGATGGGCGGCGAGTGCCACCTGGCGGTATCCCACCCGATCTCGCCGGCGAATTCCATCGTCGGGACAACGGCTCTGCTGCGCGAAACCGTTCATCTCGGCCGTGCCTTTCATCTCGGGTCGAATATTCATTTGCCGTGGATGCTTCATCTGGAGCGGCTGCTTAATACCATTCCCGAAGCGCACCGCATCAAATTCGTGGAACAGGCGCTCAAACGGACGGACGCCTTCTTGGATCCGGAAATTCTGACGACGCTGGAAACGTTCTTCGCGTTGGATTGCAATGTCAGCGAAACCGCGAAAAAGCTCTACATTCATCGGAATACGCTGCTGTACAGGTTGGACAAGCTGAAACAGGAGACGGAGCTGGACGTCCGGCAGTTCCGGGATGCGGTGCTCGTCAAAATTATTTTGCTATTGTATAAAGTGACGAAAAGGGCTTAGTTTTTTTGTAAGGTATGTGCATAGTCATATGGACAGCACTGATATAAACTAAATGTAGTGAAAGACAACTAATCGTTAGGGGGAAGCACAAATGGCTGGTGTACGCTTAGAACACGTTTACAAAAAATACGCGGGTAGTGACCTCGCTTCGGTTAAAGATTTCAACCTCGACATCAAAGACAAGGAATTCCTGGTTCTGGTCGGTCCGTCCGGTTGCGGCAAGTCCACGACGCTTCGTATGATCGCAGGTCTTGAAGAAATCTCCGAAGGTAAACTGTTCATCGGCGAACGTCTCGTTAACGACGTTGCTCCGAAAGACCGCGACATCGCGATGGTATTCCAATCGTACGCCCTGTACCCTCACATGAACGTTTACCAAAACATGGCTTTTGGTTTGAAACTGCGTAAATTCAAAAAAGCGGAGATCGACAAGCGCGTTCGCGAAGCCGCTAAAATTCTCGATATCGAACACCTGCTCGACCGTAAGCCGAAAGCACTGTCCGGCGGTCAGCGCCAACGTGTCGCCCTCGGCCGTGCTATCGTCCGTGAACCGCAAGTTTTCTTGATGGACGAACCGCTCTCCAACTTGGACGCGAAACTTCGCGGTCAAATGCGCGCGGAAATCTCCAAGCTGGCAAAACGTCTGGAAACGACCGTTATCTACGTAACGCATGACCAGATCGAAGCCATGACGATGGGTGACCGGATCGTCGTTATGAAAGACGGCATCATCCAACAAGCCGCTTCTCCCGAAGAGCTGTACAACCACCCGGTTAACATCTTCGTAGCAGGCTTCATCGGAGCTCCTGCGATGAACTTCATCACGGGCACCTTGGCAGAGGCCGGCGGTTCCGTTCGCTTCAAAGCGACGGGCGTCGACGTTCTCGTTCCGGACGGCAAAGCGCAATTGCTGCGCGAAAAAGGCTTGATCGGGAAAGAAATCATTCTGGGCATCCGTCCGGAAGACCTGCACGAAGAACCGGTATTCCACGAGGCTTCCCCGCAAACGATCGTGAACGCTCACGTCGAGGTTGCCGAGAACCTTGGTCACGAAATGTACCTGTACCTGAACGGCGTAGGCAAGGATACGGTTATCGCGCGTATCGACGGCCGTTCCGGCGTAAAAGAAGGCACGAACGTGAAGCTCGCGCTCGATATGAACAAAGTTCATATCTTCGACAAAGAGAGCGAACTGAACGTATTCGAAGCTTAATCAACGGGACTTCTCCTTTACGAACAGCCGTCCGATTTTATCGGGCGGCTGTTTTTGCGTATAGGCGTCCGACGGAGCAAGGACCTGTCTGTCTTCCCACTCGCCTGGCGTTGATTTCGGTTCTTATTTCCTATAGGATGAATACATCTGGAATTTTACTATTACCAATCAACGCGTAGCCGGCTGCGGGTTTTGAGGAGGCCAATCGATGGGCAAGAAAGTGAAAGTATCGGATCTGGTGAGCCAGTTTCAGCTCGAAATTTTGGGCGGCGAAGAAGGTCTGAAACGCAGCATCTCCCTGGACGATTTGTCCCGACCGGGACTTGAAATGGCAGGGTATTTCGATTTCTACCCGAAGGAACGCGTGCAAATTCTCGGGAAAACGGAAATTACGTTCATGGACACGCTGTCCAAGCAGGAGCGGATCGACCGGATCGAGCGGCTGTTCGACGACGAAACCCCTTGCTTCATTATTACGCGGGGCTTGGACGCGCCCGCCGAGCTGATCGAACAGGCAAATCTGCGGCAGATCCCGGTGCTGCGCAGCAACGCGGCGACGACCATCTTCTTAAGCCGCATCACGAACTTCCTCGAGCGCAAACTGGCACCATCCGCGACGATTCATGGCGTCCTCGTGGACGTGTACGGGGTCGGGATGCTGATAACGGGCGGCAGCGGCATCGGCAAAAGCGAAACGGCGCTCGAATTGGTGAAGCGCAGCCATCGCCTCGTTGCCGACGATGCGGTGGAAATCCGCCAGACGTCCGACAACCAGCTGCACGGGACGGCGCCCGAACTGATCCGGCATCTGCTCGAGATTCGCGGACTGGGCATCATCAACGTCATGACGCTGTTCGGCGCAGGCGCCGTTCGCAATAATAAGCGGATCAGCGTCGTCATTAAGCTGGAGAACTGGCAGGCCGACAAGCAGTATGACCGGCTTGGCCTCGACGAAGAGACGACGCGGATCATCGATACGGACGTGCCCATCGTGACGGTGCCGGTCCGGCCCGGACGAAACCTCGCGGTCATCATCGAAGTGGCGGCGATGAACTTTAGGCTGAAGCGGATGGGGTACAACGCGGCGCTGCAGTTTACGAACAAGCTGACGGAGACGATCGCGGAGGACGCGGACGATTTCGATTGATTGCCGGCTTGAGATGGACCCGGAACATCAAAACCGATCATAGAGAAGGAGCCAAGGACGCATGTTTGGATTACGTTTAGATCCGATCGCTTTCTCGCTGGGCCCGATTAGCGTGCACTGGTATGGCATCATTTTGGGAAGCGCGGCGCTTGTCGGCTTGCTGCTGGCGGTGCGGGAAGGCCGGCGCTTCGGGTTATCGCCGGACTTTTTCATGGATTTGCTGCTGTTCGGGGTACCGTCGGCCATTATCGGCGCCCGCATTTATTTCGTGGCCTTTCAATGGGACGAGTACAAGAACCATTTGATGGACGTCTTTAAAATTTGGAACGGCGGGATCGCGATCTACGGCGCGCTGATCGGCGCGTTCGTCTGCGGCATTATCTATTTCCGGCAAAAGGGCTACAGCTTCTGGCGGATCGCCGACATCTGCGCGCCGTCGCTCATCGCGGGCCAAATGATCGGCCGCTGGGGCAACTTCGTCAATCAGGAAGCGTACGGCGGCCCCGTCGAGGAGGGCTTCTTGCGCAATACGCTTCACCTGCCGGGCTGGATCGTAAACCAAATGAACGTCGAAGGCACGTTCCATCACCCGACTTTCCTCTACGAGTCGCTCTGGAACCTGGTCGGTCTCGTCATCCTGCTCATTATTCGCCGCCGTCCGTTTCTGCGCGCGGGCGAGGCGCTCTTCTTCTACTTCATCTGGTACTCCGTCGGCCGCTTCTACGTCGAAGGACTGCGGACGGACAGCTTGGCGTTCCATGGGGCGGACTGGGCCGCTAGCGTCCTGAACGCGCTCTGGTCGCCGATGAAAACGGTATTCTCGGCGCAAGGATTCCTGGATCCGTCGTACGGCAACATCCGGATCTCGCAGCTGCTGGCGGTATTGCTCGTCGTCGCGTCCATCGCGATGATCATCGTCCGGCGCCGCACGGGGGCCGCTGCCGAGCATTATAACGATCCGATCATCAACTTCAAGACCGGCCTTCCCGCCGGTGCCGAAAACAAGAAAAAGACGGATGCTGCGAACGGCAATCCGCCTGTCGAACACGACGGCGGCATGACGCGCGGAGCGGACGAATCGCCGATAAAGGAGTAACTCGCAAGGCATGACAAACACGATCAAAGCGGTACTGTTCGACTTGGACGGCACAATCATGGATACGAACGAGCTGATTATTCAGTCGTTTCTCTTCGCCTTGAAGGACATCGTTCCGCCCGACTTCACGCGGGAGCACATCATTCCGAGCATGGGGCTGCCGCTGTTTACGCAGCTGCAGCTGTTCTCGGGCCGCGAGCAGGTCGAAGATCTGGTGTCGGCGTACCGGGAAGTGAATCTCAGGCTGCATGACGAATACGTAAAGGCTTTTCCCAACGTCAACGAAGCATTCCTGAAGCTGCGCGAAGCCGGCATCAAGATCGGGATCGTCACGACGAAAATTCGGCTCACGACCGAGCGCGGGCTGCGATATGTCGGCCTGTACGAGTATGTGGAACCGGGCGCGATCGTGACGATCGAGGACGTGACCCGTCCGAAGCCCGATCCGGAGCCCGTGCGGCGCGCGCTGGACATCATCGGCACCAAGCCCGAAGAGACGCTGATGGTCGGCGACAGCGTGGTCGATATCCAAGCCGCGGAAGCGGCCGGCGTCGGATCGGTCGGCGTGGCTTGGTCGCTGAAGGGCGAACGGGTGCTGCGGGAATGCGGAGCCCGGCACATCCTACGCGATATGCGCGATTTATACGCCTTGGTCGGATTGGAGTAATCGCCGTTGAGAAACGTGGAGCGTTATCCCGTGGAAGGGCCGAACGCGCTTTGGCAGGTGTACCGGACGGTAAGCCGCCTGAAGGCGGTGCGCAACTTCGTCTTTATCCAGGCGGCGCGCTATTGTCCCTCCTTGCCGGTCAAAAACTGGATCTATCGGCGCGTGCTCGGCATGCAGGTTGGGCGCCATGCCGCGTTTGCGCTGATGGTCATGGTGGACGTGTTTTTTCCGGAGAAGATCGCGGTCGGGGACAACTCGATCATCGGTTATAACACCACGATTCTGACGCATGAATATTTGATCCGGGAATACAGGCTCGGCCCCGTCCGCATCGGGGCGAACGTCATGATCGGCGCGAACACGACGATATTGCCCGGCGTGACGATCGGCGACGGCGCGGTGGTCGCGGCCGGTTCCGTGGTGCATAAGGACGTTCCGCCGGGCGCATTCGTCGGCGGCAATCCCATCCAAGACATCCACAGAAGGCAGGAGAACTGACGTGAACACGAACCGCAAAGCGTCCCTGACGGCGCTCCTCGTCGTGCTGGCTGCCGTGCTGACGGGCGGCTATTACCTGCAAGTCAAATGGTTATCGCATTCGTCGGCGGCCGCAATGGCACGACCCGGAGGCACGCCGCGCAAGCCGAGCGCAGCCGGCAAGCCGGGGGGCGGACCGATCGAAACCGACAATCCGCACGGGGTGTATTACCGACATCGCGTCATCGTTCTCATGTACCACGAGGTGGCGGCAAAGCCGATGGACGACAAGGCGCTGCCGCTCGACAAGTTCAAACAGCAGCTGATGCTGATGAAACGAAACAACTTTCATTGGATTACGATGGAACAGTACAGACGGTTTATATTGAAGGATGCGCCTGTCCCGGACAATGCCGTGCTGATGACGTTCGACGACGGCTACGAATCGTATTACACGGACGCTTATCCGGTGCTCAGACAGTTCCATGTGCCGGCGACGAACTTCCTGATCGTCAACACCGTCGGCAATCCGCATCATATCGGGATTCCGAAGCTGACGTGGCAGCAGGTCGAGGAGATGCATCGGAACGGGTACGACTTCCACAACCACACTTTCGATTCCCATGCGTACGCTTCGCACGACGGCAAAGGCGGCAGGCAGCTGCCGATGCTGGCGGCGCCGATGTACCTGAAGAAGCTGCACCGGAGCGAAACGACGAAGGAGTACCTCGCCCGCGTGAAAGACGACCTAGCGAAGGCGGATGACGTATTGGACGGCAAGCTGGGCAACAAGGATCATATCCTGGCCTTCCCGTACGGCGCGTACAGCAATGCCGTCCTCCGTCTCTGCCACAAGCTGGGCATCGACGTCACGTTTACCGTCAAGCCCGGCATCAATGGCTACGGTCAGCGCAACGGATACCGCGTCAACGCCGGCGGCATCGACGACAAGCCTGTCGCCCTCATCGATTTGATGAAAGAAGGAACCCGCATCACCAAACCGGGAAGCGACGCTTCCCGGTTTTTGCTGGAATTCGGCGCGTTCAGCACGGCGATTCTGACGACCGTCCTGCTGAAGCTCCTGGTGAACGCGTGGGAGGACAAGCATGGCCGGCGGATGCTGCGCAGGCGCCACGCGAAGGACGATCGGGGGTAACCGGTACCCGGCGCCGCGCTTAGGATGTTTCGCTGCGGTAAAGAGCTGCCGTATTGACGGAACATTCGGGGCGTGGTATTATTACGACTAATCCTTTATTTTGGCAGTATGGTAATATGGTAACACGTTAACAAACTAAAGCGTCGTGGGTGAAGAGAAATGTCCAAACCGAAGGTATTCGAGAAACCGATCGGCGTGAAGGATTATCTGCCGCATGCGGTAACGAAGCTGAGACAAATCGAAAATCAAGTGCTGGCTTGCATGCGTTCATGGGGGTATGAACAAATCATGACCCCGACGATGGAATATTACGATACGGTCGGCGTAGCGAGCTCGACGTCCGACCAGAAGCTGTTCAAGCTGCTGAATAACCGCGGCACGACGCTCGTGCTCCGCTCCGATATGACGGCGCCGATCGCGCGCGTCGTGTCTTCCGTGCTAAAGGACGTCCAGTTCCCGATCCGGCTGTCGTATCATTCGTCGGTCTATCGCGCGATCGAAGAAGAAGCGGGCCGCGACGCGGAGTTTTTCCAGACGGGCGTGGAATTGGTCGGCGACGCCTCGCCGGACGCGGACGCGGAAGTGGTCGCGCTGGCCATCGCGTCGCTGAAGGCGGCGGGCGTGAAGCGGTTCAAGATCGCGATCGGCCATGTCGGCTTCTTGAACGGGCTGTTCGAAGCGGCGCTTCCGGGCTGCCGCGACGCGCAGGAGGAACTAAAGGCGTACCTGCTCGGCCGCGACTACGTCGGCTACCGGGAACGTCTGCGCTCGCTGACGATCTCGGACGAGATGCGCGGGGAGCTCGAAGGCATCCTTCGCCTGCGGGGCGGCCAGGAGATTTGCAATCAGGCCATGGCGCTGCGGCTGGACGAAATGGCGCTATCCTCCATCCGCCATCTATGCGAAATGTGGGACGTGCTCGATGCATACGGCGTCTGCGAGCATGCGCTGATCGACCTGACGATGATCGGGGACTTCCAATACTACACGGGCATGACGTTCGAAGCGTACGCCGCGGATCTGGGCTTCCCGGTGGCGAGCGGCGGCCGCTACGACAATCTGCTGAAGCAGTTCGGGCGTCCGGCGCCGGCGACGGGCTTCGCGCTGAAGACGACGCGCATCCTCGAGCTGATCGGAGATGCCGTCGACGACGCGGGGCCGGCGCGCGTGCTGATCGGCTACGACCCGGCAGGCCGCGCGGTCGCGCTGGAGAAGGCGCGCGAGCTGCGCGAAGCCGGCGGAGCGTCCGTCACCGTCATGACGGAACGGATGGATGCCGTTTCGCAAGCGGCCGTGCGCGAAGCGGCGTCGGCGGGCGGGCAGGTGCTGTACAAGGGCGTCGCGTTTACGAAGCTGCTGACGTATTTCGGCGGCGAGCGGGAAGGGGAGTAGCTGGCATGAATGCAAACGAACCGCAAGCGGCCGGGCGCGAGCTGCTGAAGGTCGCGATGCCGAAGGGCCGCATCTATAAGGTCGCCTCGCAGCTGTTCCGCGACGCGGGCGTGCCGATCCCGAGCGACTTCGACGACACGCGCAAGCTGATTATCGAGCTGCCGGATGCGGGCATGTCCTTCATCATGGCGAAGCCGGTGGACGTGCCGACCTACGTGGAATACGGCGTGGCCGATATCGGGATCGTGGGCAAGGACGTGCTGATGGAGGAAAACAAGGACGTCTACGAGCTGCTGGATCTCGGCATCGCGAAGTGCCGCATGTCGGTCATCGGGCTTCCGGATTGGAAGCCGGTGATTCATCCCCGCGTGGCGACGAAATACCCGAGCGTGGCCTCGCAGTATTTCCGCGAGCAGGGGCAGCAGGTCGAGGTCATCAAGCTGAACGGCTCCATCGAGTTGGCGCCGCTGATCGGGCTGGCCGACCGGATCGTCGACATGGTCGAGACCGGGCAGACGCTTCGCGAGAACGGCCTCGTGGAGATGGAGACGATCTTCGGCATCACGAGCCGGCTGATCGCGAACCGCGTCAGCTACCGGATGAAGAACGAGGCGATCCAAAGCCTGTGCGATAAGCTGCAGCACACGATCGCGGCGAAGGCGAACGTGTAAGAAAAGCCAGCCTGGCTCGGCGGCGTCGGGTGTGGCGGGAAACGAACGGCTGGCTCAGGGTGGCGCGCTAGCATATGCGGCGCCCCGGCGGGCCGGATGCGGGCGCGTACGAGCCTGCCCGTACAAACGATAACGGGCGCGAAAGGAGCGAAGCGGCATGCGAAAGCTGCGTGCGGAGCAATTTGGATTAGAACGCAAAGTGGAGTACGGCTCCCCCGAGCAAAACGAGACGGTCGCCCGGATCGTCGAGGACGTCCGGACGGAAGGCGACGCGGCGCTGCTGCGCTATACGGAGCAGCTGGACCGGGTAAAGTTGGACGCGGGGGCGCTGCGCGTCGCGGACGAGGAGATACAGGCCGCGTACGATCGCGTGAATGCGGACTTCCTGGCGGCCATCCGTCAAGCGGCGGCGAATATCCGGGCGTTCCACGAGAAGCAGCTGCGGCAGTCGTGGGTCGACGTGCAGCCGGACGGGACGATGCTCGGCCAGCTGCTGCGTCCGCTGAAGCGCGTCGGCGTCTACGTGCCGGGCGGCAAGGCGGCGTATCCGTCGTCCGTGCTGATGAACGTGATTCCGGCGCAGGTGGCGGGCGTGCCCGAGATCGTCATGGCGACGCCGCCGGCGACCGGCGGGCAGGCGGGCATCGATCCGTACATCCTGGTCGCCGCCGCGGAAGCGGGCGTCAAGGAGATGTACCGCGTCGGCGGCGCGCAAGCCGTCGCCGCGCTGGCGTACGGCACGGCCACGATTCCGCCGGTGGACAAAATCTGCGGCCCCGGCAACATCTACGTCGCGCTGGCGAAGCGCGCCGTCTTCGGCGTCGTGGCGATCGACAGCATCGCCGGCCCGAGCGAGATCGTCGTGCTCGCCGACGAGACGGCGGATCCCGCCTACGTCGCGGCCGACCTGCTGTCGCAGGCGGAGCATGACGAGATGGCGTCGGCGATTCTCGTGACGACGTCCGAGACGCTCGGCGACGCCGTGGCGGCCGAAGTCGAGCGCCAATTGGCGACGCTGCCGCGCGAGGGAACGGCCCGCCGCTCCATCGAGGGCTACGGCGCGATTCTGCTGGCCGCGTCGATGGACGAAGCCGTCGCGGCCGTGAACCGGATGGCGCCGGAGCACTTGGAAATCATGACGGCCGAACCGATGACGGTGCTGGGCCGGATCGAGAACGCGGGCGCGATCTTCGTCGGCCCGTACAGCTCGGAGCCGGTCGGCGATTATTTTGCCGGCCCGAACCACATCCTGCCGACCAACGGCACGGCGCGGTTCTCGTCGCCGGTGAACGTGGACGATTTCGTGAAGAAATCGAGCTTGATCTCCTACAGCCGCGAGGCGCTGCTGGCAAACGGCGATCAAATCATGACGCTGGCGCGGCACGAAGGCCTCGAGGCGCACGCGAGAGCGATCGAGATCCGGCTGGAGCGGGAGCGACGGAACGAACGCTAAGTTCAAGATGTAAGTTCTCGAGGCAAGATAAGCGGTATGACCGAACGGGAGATCGAGCGGCGAGACGATCCGCGCCGGTGCCGGCTAGCGCAGGCTCGACGGCCGCAAGCCGGCAGCGCGTTAGGATCCGTCTGCATTAGGCTCGCATCGCGCGTGCCCGGCGGCGGCATTACGATCAGATTCGACGGGAAAGAAGGATGGATGCGATTATGGCGGAACAAGCAATTCGCGCGGCCGACGTGGCGCGCAAGACGAACGAAACGGATATTACCCTCGCGTTTGCGCTGGATGGGACAGGCGTTTCGAAAATCGAGACGGACGTGCCGTTCCTGAACCACATGCTGGACCTGTTCGCCAAGCACGGCCAGTTCGACCTGACGGTCGAGGCGCGCGGCGACGTGGACATCGACGACCATCACACGGTCGAGGACATCGGCATCTGCCTCGGGCAAACGATTCGCGACGCGCTGGGCGACAAGCGCGGCATCAAGCGTTACGCGTCGGTGTTCGTGCCGATGGACGAGGCGCTGGCGCAGGTCGTGCTCGACCTCAGCAACCGGCCGCACTTCGAGTACCGGGCGGAATATCCGTCCCAGCAGGTCGGCAGCTTCTCGACGGAGCTCGTGCACGAGTTTCTGTGGAAGCTGGCGCTGGAGGCGCGCATGACGCTGCACGTCATCGTGCATTACGGCCACAATACCCATCATATGATCGAAGCGGTGTTCAAAGCGCTTGGCCGCGCGCTTGACGAAGCGTCGAGCATCGATCCGCGCGTACAAGGAGTGCCCTCGACGAAGGGAGTGCTGTAAATGATCGCCATCATCGATTACGGCATGGGCAATCTGCACAGCGTGAGCAAGGCGGTGGAACGGCTCGGCTTCGAAGCGGTCGTCACCGCGGACGCGAAGGCGATCATGGACGCGGACGGCGCGATTTTGCCGGGCGTGGGGGCCTTCGGCGACGCGATGGAAAATCTGCGGAACACCGGGCTCGACGATACGGCGCGGGCGTACGCGGCGACCGGCAAGCCGCTGCTCGGCATTTGCCTCGGCATGCAGCTGCTCTTCAGCGAAAGCGAGGAGTACGGCCCGCACGAGGGCTTGAACCTGCTGCCGGGCACGGTCATGCGGTTCCGGGGCGACTTCAAGGTGCCGCACATGGGCTGGAACAAGCTGACGTTCCGCCAAAAGAGTCCGCTGTTCGCGGGGCTTGAGCCGGGGCACGTCTACTTCGTGCATTCCTTCCACGCGAAGCCGGAACGCGACGGCGATCTGCTGGCGACGACGGATTACAACGGTCCGGTCACGGCGATCGTCGGCAGGGGCAACGTGTACGGCATGCAGTTCCACCCGGAGAAGAGCAGCGATCTCGGCATGGGCCTGCTCCGCAATTTCCTGACGCTGACCGGCGCGCGCGAAGCGGTTCGCTGACCGCGGGCGGGCTGGGAAGCACGGGACGTGCGACGAACGGATCTCCGGCGAACCCTTGATGCGGTTAAGTATTCGGATCGTAAATAAGGCATGGCGTGAGATTAAAGATTCGCATTACAAAGGTTTCACTCACAAAACTTGGCATATGCTTCCGAAGCGAGTTTTGCTTTTCTTGCCGGATTCCCGGGCAAGGCTTCAATCACAAAACTTTTAGAATGGAGCGTCCTCCATGTTAGCGAAACGGATTATTCCCTGCCTCGACGTGAAGGACGGGCGCGTCGTCAAAGGCGTGAATTTCGTGAACCTTCGCGACGCCGGCGATCCCGTCGAGCTGGCGGCGATTTACGATAAGGAAGGCGCGGACGAGCTGGTGTTTCTCGATATTTCCGCTTCCGTCGAAGGCCGGGCCACGATGGTCGAGGTCGTCAGACGGACGGCCGGCGAAATCACGATCCCGTTCACGGTCGGCGGGGGCATCGCCCGCGTCGACGACATGAAGCGGCTGCTGCGCGCCGGCGCCGACAAGATCGGCATCAACACGGCCGCCGTGAAGAACCCTTCGCTTGTCCAAGACGGCGCGAAGAAGTTCGGCTCGCAATGCATCGTGGTCGCGATCGACGCCAAGTTCAACCCCGAATGGGGCGAGTGGGAAGTGTACACGCACGGCGGCCGAACCGCGACCGGCATCAAGGCGCTCGCCTGGGCCAAGGAAGTCGAACGGCTCGGCGCCGGCGAGATTCTGCTGACGAGCATGGACGCCGACGGCACGAAGGACGGCTTCGACCTGAAGCTGACCCGCGCGGTGTCGGACGCGCTCGGCATTCCGGTCATCGCCTCCGGCGGCGCGGGCCGGGTGGAGCACTTTTACGACGTTTTCGAGCAGGGGCGCGCGGATGCGGGCCTGGCGGCGACGATTTTTCACTACAAAGAAATGACGATCCGCGACGTGAAGGACGACTTGCGGTTGAAAGGGGTCGAGATTCGATGAGCACGGGCAAGACGATTGGGGAACTAACCGAGCAAATCAAATGGGACGAGGCGGGCCTGGTCCCGGCGATCGTGCAGGACGCGAAAAGCAAAGAAGTGCTGATGCTGGCGTACATGAACCGGGAATCGCTGGCGCTGTCGGCGGAGTCGGGGACGACGTGGTTCTGGAGCCGCTCGCGCGGCGAGCTGTGGAACAAAGGCGCGACCAGCGGCCACACGCAGCGCATCGTGGCGATGCATTACGACTGCGACGGCGACACGCTGCTCGTCCGGGTGGACCAAACCGGTCCGGCGTGCCACACCGGCGCGTACAGCTGCTTCACCGGCGAAGTGGCGGGCATCAAGGGCACGGATGAAGGCGCGAGCTCCTTCCAGCAATCCGGCGATCGGTTCGCGATGCTGAACCAGCTGGAAGCGACGATCGCCGAGCGCTACGCCGAGCGTCCCGAGGGCGCGTACACGACGTACCTGTTCGAGAAAGGCGTCGACAAGATCTTGAAGAAGGTCGGCGAGGAGACGGCGGAAGTCATCATCGCGGCCAAGAACCAAGACAACGACGAGCTGCGCTGCGAGACGAGCGATCTCCTTTTCCACCTGATGGTGCTGCTGCGCGAGCGGGGCTTGTCGCTGGACGAGGTCATGCGCGAGCTCGGCCATCGCCATAATCAGAAGAAGGCGTCCTCCTGATCCGTTCGGGGAGAAACGGGCCGCAACCGAGCCGCGGAGCGCGCTCGGTTCTGCCGCGTCCGGAGGCGCGAAAATGCGTCAAGTTCGTGAACAAGCCCCGCGAGACGCCGCAAAGCGCCGGGATCGTGACGGCGGCCCGGGGCACGCGCGGTTGAGCGTCGGCCAGGGGCGGTCAGGGCGGTTCATTTCCAAAGATCGTTTTTTGAAATATGGCGGTTTCCATGTATAATGAAAGTTGTCGAAACAAGCGGTATTTTCAAATGCCGGAAAGTCGGTCGTTAAGTTGTATCTCCAGGCCGTTCGCGGTGGGAAGAAAGTCTTAAATTCAGTGGTCTAATCGCTCAGGAGGGTATTATGTTGTTTAGCGACAAGCTGCGTATTTTCTCGGGTTCCTCGAATCCCCAATTGGCTGAAAAAATCAGCGGAGAGCTCGGGCTGCCGCTCGGCAAAATCAAGGTGTCCCGGTTCAAAAGCGGCGAGATTTATGTTCACTACGAGGAAACGATCCGGAACTGCGACGTATTTCTGGTCCAATCGTTTTCGCATCCCATCAACGATCACTTCGTCGAATTGCTCGTCATGATCGATGCGGCGAAGCGCGCTTCCGCCCGTACGGTAAACATCATCATGCCTTATTACGGCTATGCGCGGCAAGAGCGCAAAGCGGCTCCCCGCGAACCGATTTCCGCCAAGATGGTCGCGGACGTCCTGACGACCGTAGGCGCGACGCGCGTCATTACGATCGATCTGCACGCCCCGGCGATTCAAGGGTTCTTCAACATTCCGGTGGATCACCTGACGGGTCTCGACCTGCTCAGCGACTACCTGAAATCGAAGAATATCCGGAACCCGGTCGTCGTATCCCCGGATGCCGGACGCGCGTCGACCGCCGAGAAGCTGGCCAACTACTTGGATGCGCCGTTTGCCATCATGATCAAGAAGCGCCCGACCCACAACGAGTCCATCATCACGCACGTCATCGGCGACGTCCAAGGGCAGACGCCGATCATCATCGAGGACATGATCGACACGGGCACCACGATCGTCAACGTCGTGGAAGGCTTGAAGGAACGCGGCGCCGAGGACGTATACGTCTGCGCGACGCATCCGCTCTTCTCGGGTCCCGCCCTGCAGCGATTGGATCATCCCAATATTAGAGAAGTCGTCGTCACGGACACGATCGCGCTCCCGGACAACCGTTCCGACCGGTTCAAGGTGCTCTCGGTCGCGCCGATCCTGGCGGAAACGACGCGGATCATCATCGAAGGCGGCTCCATCAGCACGCTCTTCAAGAACGCGGGCATCTAACCGGCGGCGGCCGGGGAGACGCCCCATACGGCCGCATTTTGCGGCCACCCACCGGAATCGCGGGCACTCGCCCGCGATTTGCCACGTATTCTTGCGTGTATGGATAGGCCGCGTTATGGTATAATCGTAGAAACTTTGTACGGGGCTGTTCATAATGACGTGCATAATTTCTAATGCGCATGCGGGTACCGCTCGCCTGCGCAACCGAGGAGGTGCCTTGCGTTTTGAAAGAAAAGAAACTTGCGTTCGCCGGCCGCAGCACGAAAATCATACCGATTCAATGGGACGCAACGTTCTTCTTCGAGCGCGCGGTTCGCTCGATGGATCGATATCATTATGACAAGGCACTGAAATATTTCCGGCGCGCGGCCGAATACGAACCGGACAATCCCGTCAACCACTGCAACATGGCGGGCATTTTGTCCGAGATGGGGAACTACGAAGAATCCAACCGCATTCTCCAGTCCATCGTGACCGAGCTCGATCCCGAAATGACGGAATGCCACTTTTATATGGCGAACAACTACGCCAACATGGAAAGGTACGAGGACGCGGAGAACGCGCTGATCCGTTACCTGGAGGAAGACGCCGAGGGGCAGTTCCTCGAGGAAGCGGAAGAGATGATGGAGCTGCTCCGCTACGAGCTCGAGCGTCCGACGAAGCTGGCGTTCGTCAAGGCGCGCGAAGGCTTCTTCGAGCACGACAAAGCGAGAGCGATGCTGGAAGAGGGCAAATTCGCCGAGGCCGTCCGGCTGCTGGAGAGCATCGTCGAGAAGAACGGCGAGTTCCTGGCGGCGCGCAACAATCTGGCGCTGGCGTACTATTACATGGGCGTGTTCGATAAAGCGATGACCACGATCAAGCAGGTGCTGGAGCTGGAGCCCGGCAACCTGCACGCCTTGTGCAACCTGGCGATTTTCTACCAGCATGGCGGCGACAAAGAGCTGCTCGCGCCGCTCGTCGAGCTGCTGCGCAAGACCGTGCCGTTCCACCAGGAGCACGTGTTTAAGCTGGCGACGACAATGGGCATTCTAGGAGAGCATGGCGAGGCCTACCGGCACTTCATGCGGCTGCTCAAGGACGGCGGGCTGAAATCGGATGCCTGCTTGTATCACTACGCGGCCGTGGCGGCGTTCAACCTGGAACGCTACGACGAATCGCGGCGGTTATGGCTGCAGGTCCGGAAGCTGGACGCCGACTCCCATGTGCCGGGCTACTATCTGGAGCAGCTCGACCGCATGGCCCAAGGCCAGCCCGCCGCGCCGGCCAGCTATCATTATCACCTGCCGTTCGAGGAGCAATTCAAGCTGTGGGAGAAGTCGACGGAATCGCTGCCGGACCATATGAAGCGCGACCCGCTCGTCCGCTCGTCCTTCTTCTGGGCGCTGCGCCACGGCGACCGGCACACCAAGCTGCAGGTCATCCAGGCGCTCGGCATGATCGCCGACGGCGAAGTGAAGGACGCGCTGCGCGACTTCATCGTGGAGCCGCAGGAGGACGACTACCTGAAACGGATCGCGATCTTCGTGCTCCGTTCCATCGGGGTGCACGAATCGCTCCATGCGATCCTCGAAGGCAAAGAGACCGTCATCGAGCACAGCCGGATGCCGTCCCGCCTGCCGGTCTGGGAAGACAAATGGCAGTCCGTGCTGGAAGCGGCGCTCATGCGCATGAATAAGCAGTACGACCTCGTGCAGCAGCATGACCTGCTCACGCTCTGGATCGAATTCCTGTCGCGGGTCTACCCCGACGTGCCCAAGCTCGGGAAAGTCGAAGGGTGGGCCGCCGCGCTCGAATATCTGACCGCGAAGATGCACCGCCGCGAAATTTCGTACCACGAGGTCTCGCAGCGCTACGGCATCTCGATCGCGACCGTCAGCAAATGCGCCAAGCGCATCGACGAGATTTGCGGCATCAAAGAAAAAATGAGAACGATCTTCCCGGCATTGGCGGATCACCGCGACTAAGGGAGCGCACACGCAAAGGAGGCAACATCGTGTACAAAGCTATTATTATCGGAACCGGCCCTGCGGGCCTCACGGCCGCGATTTACCTGGCTCGCGCCAACATGAACCCGCTGGTCATCGAAGGCCCCGAACCGGGCGGCCAATTGACGACGACGACGGAAGTCGAGAACTTCCCGGGCTTCCCGGACGGCATCATGGGTCCGGACCTGATGGCCAACATGCGCAAGCAGGCGGAGCGCTTCGGCGCGGAATTCCGCACCGGATGGGTCAACTCCGTCGATACCTCCAAGCGTCCGTTCACGCTGCAGGTCGAAGGCCAAGGCGAGCTGCAGGCCGAAGCGCTGATCATCTCGACCGGCGCCTCCGCAAAATACCTGGGCATCGCGAACGAGCGCGAGAACGTGGGCCGCGGCGTCAGCACGTGCGCGACCTGCGACGGCTTCTTCTTCCGCGGCAAGAAAATCATCGTGGTCGGCGGCGGCGACTCCGCCATGGAAGAAGCGAGCTTCCTCACGCGCTTCGCTTCCGAGGTCGTGCTGGTTCACCGCCGTCCGGAAATGCGCGCCTCCAAAATCATGCAGGACCGCGCGCGCGCGAACGACAAAATCAGCTGGGCGCTCGATCGCACGCCGCTTGAAGTCGTGGCCGGCGGCATGGGCGTCACCGGGCTGAAGGTGAAGAACAATGCGACGGGCGAAGAAGAAGTCATCGAGACGAACGGCATTTTCGTCGCGATCGGCCATACGCCGAACACGAAGTTCCTGAACGGCCAGTTGGACACGGACGAGACCGGCTATCTGATCGTCAAGCCGGGCACGTCGGAGACGAACATCCCGGGCATCTTCGCCTGCGGCGACGTGCAGGATCATAAGTACCGCCAAGCGATTACCGCGGCCGGCAGCGGCTGCATGGCGGCGCTGGATTGCGAGAAGTTCCTCGAGGGCCACGCGGTTCACGACTGGAGCCAATCGCTGTAATCGAAGCTCAAGGTAAGCGTAAGCGCGACAAGGACGCTGTTCGGACGGACGAACAGCGTCGCTTCATGTCGGCGGACGTGCGCGAACAGGATGTTTTTGGCAAGTCCGGCTTATTCTTGACCAGTTGGAAGCGTTCGCTTATAGTTTAGTTGGAACGGAAGCAAGACTCGATCCTTATATTAGTTATAGAGGTGGCCCAGTGATGTCCGAGAAAATTGTCGTAGGCGTTGATATTGGCGGTACGTCCATCAAGGTAGGCATTTGCGATAGTGAAGGCAGTCTGCTGCATACGTATGAAGGACCGACGGAAGTCGAGAAAGGCTCCGACGTCGTCTGCGATAACATCGCGGCGTACGCCCGGCTCATCGTGGAGCAGTCCCCGTTCGAGTGGGACCAAGTCGAAGGCGTCGGCATCGGCATCGCCGGCTTTTTGGACATTCCGCGCGGTTTCGTCCACAAGTCGGTCAACCTGTTCTTCGAGAACGTGCCGCTTAAAGATATTTTGGAAGAGAAGCTCGAGAAGAAAGTGCTCGTGAACAACGACGCGAACGTGGCGGCGCTCGGCGAAGCATGGGCCGGCGCGGGCCGCGGCATCTCGGATTGCGTCTGCTACACGCTCGGCACGGGCGTCGGCGGCGGCGTCATCATCAACGGTAAAGTCGTCGAAGGCTACAAAGGCATGGCCGGCGAGCTGGGCCATATGGCGATCGTGCCGGATCTCGAAGCGATCCAGTGCGGCTGCGGCAACAAAGGCTGCCTGGAAACCGTGTCGTCCGCGACCGGCATCATCCGGATGGCCAAAGACGCGGTAGAGCGCGGCGACCGCACGTCCCTGACGTTCGTGGAGCATATTATGGCGAAGGACGTCATCGACGCGGCGAAGGCCGGCGACGAAGTGGCGGCGCGCATCGTCAACCGCGCGGCGTTCTATCTGGGCAAATCGATGGCGACGGTCGCCGTCGTGCTCAATCCGCAGCGCTTCATCATCGGCGGCGGCGTATCGAAGGCGGGCGAGTTCCTGTTCGAACAAATCCGCGACGTCTTCCGCAAATCGACGCCGGACATGGCGCAGGAAGGCGTGGAAATCGTGCCGGCCATCCTCGGCAACGACGCGGGCGTCGTCGGCGCGGCCGGCCTGATCATCCGCGCGTAAGCAACCCGGGAAGACTTTGGTTATCATAGATGCGTTATTCGACGGTTGAAGGGTTTCACGGGTAAGGAGGGATTGACGATGGAATCGGGAGGAACGGCGAAGGCGAAGCTCGTCATCATAACGGGCATGTCCGGAGCGGGCAAGACGATCGCGGTGCAGAGCCTGGAGGATCTGGGCTACTTCTGCGTCGATAATCTGCCGCCGGTGCTTATACCGAAATTCGCCGAGTTGATCGAACAGTCCAACGGTAAAATCGGCAAGGTGGCG
The DNA here is from genome assembly GCF_900113915.1 of Paenibacillus sp. UNC496MF. NCBI lineage: Bacteria > Bacillati > Bacillota > Bacilli > Caryophanales > Paenibacillaceae > Paenibacillus > Paenibacillus sp. UNC496MF. The sequence goes on along the minus strand of NZ_FORE01000006.1, from coordinate 697,442 downwards.
CTCGTGATCGACTTGCGGGGACGCGAGTTTTTCACGGCGCTGTCGGAGTCGCTCAGCTATGTGAAAGAACATTATACGATCAGCTACGAGATCATCTTCCTCGACGCGACGGACAGCGTGCTCGTGCAGCGCTACAAGGAGAGCCGCCGGATGCATCCGCTGGCGCCCGAAGGGCTGCCGCTCGAGGGGATCGGGCTGGAGCGCCGGATGCTGGAGGATTTGAAGGGCTGGGCGACGCAGGTGATCGATACGAGCAGCCTGAAGCCGTCCCAGCTGAAGGAACGGATCAAATCCCGGTTTACGAACTCGGATTTGAGCACGATCTCGGTGAACGTCATTTCCTTCGGTTTCAAATACGGCGTCCCGATCGACGCCGATCTGATCTTCGACGTCCGGTTTTTGCCCAATCCGCATTATGTCGACCATCTGCGCCCGAATACGGGGCAGGATCCCGAGGTCTACGAGTACGTGATGAAATGGCCGGAGACGCAGGCGTTTCTCGCGAAGCTGCTCGACATGCTGCAATTTCTTATCCCGTTATACCGCAAGGAAGGCAAGAGTCAAGTCGTGATCGGCATCGGCTGTACGGGCGGCAAGCACCGGTCCGTGGCGATCGCGGAATATTTGGGGCGCATGCTCGGCAGCAGCGATACGGAAATCGTGCGCGTCAGTCATCGAGATGCAGATCGTGATCGGAGCTGAGGCAACCCATGGCGCAAGCTAGAAAGCAACAACTGCCCCGTATCGTCGTCATCGGCGGCGGCACGGGCTTGTCGGTCATGCTCCGGGGACTGAAGGAGAAGCCGCTCGACATCACCGCGATCGTCACGGTGGCCGACGACGGCGGCAGCTCCGGCATCCTGCGGAGCGAGCTGCAGATGCCGCCGCCTGGCGATATCCGCAACGTGCTCATCGCGCTCGCGGACGTCGAGCCTTTGCTGTCCGACGTGCTGAAGTACCGGTTCAATTCCGGCACCGGTTTGGCGGGCCATAGTTTGGGCAACCTGATGCTGGCGGCGATGACCGACATTTCCGGCGATTTCGTCTCCGCGGTCCGGATGCTGAGCAAAGTCTTGGCCGTCCGGGGACGGGTGCTGCCGGCCGCGGGCGAAGCCATCGTGCTGAAGGGCGAAACGGTCGACGGCACCATCATTACGGGCGAATCCAACATTCCGAAAGCCGGCCAGGCGATCAAGCGGGTCTTCATCGAGCCGCCGGACGTCGAGCCGCTGGAGGAAGCGGTGGAGGCGATCCGGGAGGCGGACGCCATCCTGATCGGTCCGGGCAGCCTCTACACGAGCATCATTCCCAACCTGCTCGTGCCGAAGCTCGCGCAGAGCATCGTGGAGTCGTGCGCGATCAAAATGTTCGTCTGCAACGTCATGACGCAGCCGGGCGAGACGGACGATTATGCGGTCAGCGACCACTTGGCGGCCGTGCAGCAGCATATCGGCCATCAGTTGTTCGACTATGTCATCGTCAACGACGGCGAGATCCCGGAGCAGGTGCAGCAGAAATACGCGGAGATGGGGGCGAAAGCCGTCCATCTCGATTTGGACGAAGTGCAGCGGCGCGGTTACAAGGTAATTGCCGACAAGCTGGTCTTGTTCCGCACGTATTTGCGGCATGACGCCGACAAGTTGAGTCATCATATTTATCAGCTCGTGGAAAACTGGATGGAACGAAAGAGGTGAGGGAACATGTCTTTTGCGGGACAAACCAAAAAAGAATTGACGCTCATCGAAGCGGATGCGTGCTGTGAACGGGCGGAGTTGTCGGCGCTCATTCGCATGAACGGTTCGGTCTCGCTGTCCAGCCGAAAAATCATTCTCGACATCTCGACGGAAAACGCGGCAATCGCCAGACGGATTTACTCCCTCATCAAGAAGCAGTTCGCCGTGCATACGGAGCTGCTCGTGCGCAAGAAAATGAGGCTGAAGAAGAACAACGTGTATATCGTCCGAATCCCGGCCAAAGTGCAGGAGATCCTGAGCGAGCTCAGAATCGTCTCCGAGGGGTTCGTCTTTAATCAAGGCATCGACAAGGAGATCATCCGCAAATCATGCTGCAAGCGCTCCTACCTGAGAGGGGCGTTCTTGGCGGGCGGCTCCGTGAACAATCCGGAAGGCTCCTCGTACCACCTGGAGATTGCCACGATGTATGAAGAGCATTGCAAGGCGCTCGTAGAGCTGGCGAACAAGTTCGACTTGAACGCCCGCTGCATCGAACGGAAGAAGGGGTTCATCTTCTACATGAAAGAGGGCGAGAAAATCATCGAGCTCCTCAGCATCATCGGGGCGCATCAAGCGCTGTTCAAGTTCGAGGATGTCCGAATCATGCGGGATATGCGCAACTCCGTCAACCGGATCGTCAACTGCGAGACGGCGAATTTGAATAAGACGATCGGGGCGGCGGTCCGTCAGATCGATAATATCAAGCTGCTGGAGCGCGAGGTGGGGCTCGAAAGCCTGCCCGATAAGCTCCGCGAGGTGGCGCATATACGATTGAGCCATCCGGACCTGAATTTGACGGAGGTCGGCGAAATGCTCAAAGGCAAGGTGAGCAAGTCCGGCGTCAACCATCGGCTGCGTAAAATCGACGAGCTTGCGGAAAAATTAAGGAACGGATAGGCAGAGGCTAGTGTACAATGCGTAAAAGTGGTATAATAGTGAATAAAACGACGTTTGCATATGGTAACGGTTGAATTTCGTATAGGGGGTAAGGTTTCATGACAAGGCATCCGGTTGTCGTTCGACTGAAGACAGGTCTTCATGCAAGACCGGCCGCACTTTTTGTCCAGGAAGCGAACAAGTTTTCTTCCGAGGTCTTTGTTGAGAAAGACGATAAAAAAGTGAACGCAAAATCCATTATGGGGATTATGAGCCTTGCAATCAGCTCAGGTACTGAAGTCACGATAAGTGCGGAAGGTTCGGATGCCGACCAAGCTGTAACCGCTTTAGTCAACCTGGTCAGCAAGGAAGAGCTTGAGAACCAATAAGGACGAAATTACGGCTGTTTGGGGCCGTTCATTTCGATACGAGGAAACTCCCGTACGGGGGTTTTTTCTGTTTTTGTCCGGAGACGGGAGAATGTTTGCGCTTTCCCGCAACATCGATGCGGCGGAACGCGTCATACATAATGGAATCACCTAAATTTGTCCAAAAGGGGCGGGTCGAACGTGATGAAGATGGCAAAACCGAAATGGCTGCTGGTGCCGGTCTTGGCGCTCGCGGTAGGGGTGGGTGCGATGCTCGGAGGAGCGGGACAGGGCGGCAAGCCGGTCTATGCGGTGGACAACGGCGCCGCGGCGCAGAAGAACACGGTCACGGTGTCGGGCAACGGCAAGATCGAAGCGGCGCCGGACGTCGCGTACGTCAGCGTGGCGGTCGAGGCGAGGGCGGCGACGGCGAAGGACGCGCAGGCGAAGAACGCGACGCAGTTCTCGGGGCTGACGAAGCTGCTCTACGAGACGTACAAGATCGCGACGAAGGACGTCAAGACGACGGGCTTCTCCGTGCAGCCGGAGTACGAGTACAACCCGAAGGACGGCTCGAGCAAGATCAAGGACTACGCGGCCGTGCATGCGGTGCAAGTGACGACCCGCGACTTGAACGGCATCGGCAAGCTGCTGGACGATCTGTCCGCTGCCGGCGCGAACCGGGTCGACGGCGTGCGGTTCGATACGGAGAAGCAGGAGCAGTATGAGCTGCAGGCGCTCGATAATGCGATGGCGAACGCCAAAGCGAAAGCCGCGGCGCTCGCGAAGTCGGCCGGCAAGCAGGTGACGGACGTCATCGCGATTACGCAGAACAGCGCAAGCAGCGGTCCGATCTTCATCAATAAAGGCGAAATGGCGGCGGCGGATTCGGCGGCAGGGACGCCTAGCACGAGCGTGCAAACGGGCGAAATTACCGTCTCCGCCGACATTACCGTCGTGTACGAAATGCAATAAAGCGTGCAACGTGCTAACGCCCGTGCATTAACCAAAGAAGACCGGCCTCTCCGGAAGAGGCCGGTCTTCTTTATGAACCGCCTTGCAAGCGGCGCGGCTAAGCCGGCGACTTCTGGTCGTCGTTGACGTTCAGTCCGCGCTGCTCGATCGCGTGCTCGATCAGCGAGATGAACTCTTCGGAGAGGTGCATCGCTTTCGCTTCCTGGTACACTTCGATCAGATGAGTATCGCTAAGCGGACGCAGCAAAAGCGATCGATCCTGCATCGGCAGAAACAGATTGTGCGTATCGGGTTCGGACGGCGCATGCGTAAATTTGGGTTCGAACGTGGGTGCGTATGGCGTAAAGGCATTGCCCGAGTCATTGGATCGAATGAAATTTCGCACGCTTGCGAATGGTTTCGTAAGTTTCATGCGTGTGCAACTCCGTTTTATAGATTTTACTGCGTAGCCTAAGGGAAGGTGAAACTGGAATCATTTAGTACATATTATCACGATTTAAAGGGATCGTCCTTATGCATTCACAGCGTTGAATGCTTATTGACAATCAGGCGTATGTGTGATATATGAGAGAAATTTAACAACATTAAAACGCGTTAACCCCGTGAAGGATTAACGCGCCTGAATGTCGTGCCGCATGAAATCTTACAAATCTTACACAAAGCAAATCGCGGACCTTACAGCTTTTCGATCACTTTGTCGACGAGGCCGTAGGCCGCCGCTTCGGCCGCCGACATGAAGTAGTCGCGGTCCGTATCGCGTTCGATTTTTTCGAGCGATTGGCCGGTGCGCTCCACGAGGATGCGGTTCAGCGTGTCCCGCGTCTTCAGGATGTGCTTCGCGCGAATCTCGATGTCGCTGGCTTGGCCTTGCGCGCCGCCGAGCGGCTGATGGATCATCACTTCGCTGTTCGGGAGGGCGTAGCGCTTGCCTTTCGCGCCGGCCGCGAGAAGGAAGGCGCCCATGGAAGCCGCCATGCCGACGCAGATCGTCGAGACCTCCGGCTTAATGAAGTTCATTGTATCGAAGATGGCGAGACCGGCCGAAACCGAGCCGCCGGGGCTGTTGATGTAGAGCGAGATGTCTTTGTCGGGATCGTCCGCCGCCAGGAACAGCAGCTGCGCGATAATGGAGTTGGCGACCAGATCATTGACCGGCGTGCCGAGGAAGACAATCCGATCCTTCAGCAAGCGGGAGTAAATGTCGTAGGCGCGCTCCCCGCGGTTGTTTTGCTCGATAACCATGGGTACGAAGTTCATCGATTCCATCGTGGTTCCCTCCTAAAACGGAAATGGTTTTTGAAAAAGATGTAGCGTGTAATGACATTCTAACGGATAAAACGGCAAAAGTCAAAGAAGGTCAAATAACGGGCGGAAGCGAGGGAAACCGGGCCTCGGGGGTTACTTTCCGGGAGATTTGGAGATGCTGATTGGGTCGCCCGCGGTTCCGGAAACGCAAGAAGGACCTTCCGGAAGCGGAAGGTCCTTCTTCATATGTAGACGTTCTGATTGATAAGGTAATGGCGCGCCCGCGAGGAATTGAACCTCGATCTCAGGCTCCGGAGGCCTACGTCATATCCATTGGACCACGGGCGCATGCTCGTTTGTGACAGCAAAACTGATTATAGGGGATAGCAAGCAAAATTGCAAGTCCGACTTTGAAAATAATTTTGTGTAAATCGTGTCCGTAATCGTTTTCAATCGTCCGGCCGGTCTTGCCCCCGCCAATCGAATGGGTTACAATAGCGGTGGGACGAAAAACGATCATGCGGGACATTTTATGTCCCTTGGTGTTGTCGGTCCCGGAATGATCCAGCTCTCTCGTAACTGGAGTTGATGTTGAAGATGCACGCGCTGATCGCCATACAACAGCAGCTTCTGCCGGACTTGCTCGTCGTCATGCGCAAGCGGTACCTTATACTCCGTCAGGTGATGCTCTCGGATATGATCGGCAGGCGCTCGCTCGCCGCATCCCTGGACATGACGGAACGCGTGCTTCGCGCCGAAACGGACTTTCTCAAATCGCAGGACCTGCTGATCATCGACGCCGGCGGCATGCGGATCAGCGAAGCGGGCAAACGCCTCCTCGAAGAGATGGAGCCGTTCTATAAGGCGATGTTCGGCTTATCGGAGCTGGAAGAGAAGATCCGCAGGCATTTCGGCCTGAAGCAGGTGGTCATCGTATCCGGAGACTCGGACGAATCGCCGGTCACGCGGCGGGAGCTCGGGCGGGCAGGCTGCAGCGTGCTCCGCAAGGATATGAAGGACAACGACGTCATCGCGGTGACGGGCGGGTCGACGCTCGCGCAGATGGCGGGCCAGCTGACCTCGCAGGCGCCGCTCAAGAACAACCTGTTCGTGCCGGCGCGCGGCGGATTGGGCGAAAGCCTCGATTACCAGGCGAATACGATCGCCTCCACCATGGCAAAGCGGACGGGGGCGCAGTACCGGCTGCTGCACGTGCCCGACCACCTGGGCGAGGAAGCGTACACGTCGCTCATGCAGGAACCGAACGTGCGCGAGATCGTGGAGGTCATCCGCAGGTCCCGCATCGTCGTTCACGGCATCGGAGACGCTATGGTCATGGCAAGACGGAGGCGCGTGGACGCCACGGTCGCGGAAGCGATGCAGGCGGAGGGAGCGCTCGCGGAATCGTTCGGGTATTATTTCGACCGCAACGGCGCCGTCGTCCACAAGATGCTGACCGCCGGACTGCGGCTCGAAGACATCATGGAGACGGAAGTCGTCATCGCGATCGCCGGCGGACGGAGCAAAGGCGAAGCCATCGCGGCGGTCATGCGCTTCGGGCACGACGACGTGCTCGTGACGGACGAAGCCGCGGCGCTGGAAATCGCGTCGATCATTGATAAGGAATCGGCGCAGCAAGGATGAACGCAGTGATCTTGACGAATCGGGGCGGCCCCGTGGCCCGCCGAAGCTCGTCTTGAGATAAATGAAATCATGTCTAGGAGGAAACAAAAATGGTAAAAGTTGGTATTAACGGTTTTGGTCGCATCGGTCGTAACGTATTCCGCGCCGCTCTGAACAACCCGAATGTCGAAATCGTCGCAGTCAACGATCTGACGGACACGAACACGCTTGCACACCTGCTGAAGTACGACACGACGCACGGCAAGCTCGACGGCACGGTTGAAGCGAAAGAAGGCGCGCTGGTCGTAAACGGCCGCGAGATCAAAGTGTTTGCTGAACGCAACCCTGAAAACCTCCCTTGGGCATCCGTCGGCGCGGAAATCGTCGTTGAATCCACGGGTATTTTCACGGCGAAAGAAAAAGCCGAGCTTCACCTGAAAGGCGGCGCGAAGAAAGTCATCATCTCCGCACCGGCTTCCAACGAAGACATCACGATCGTTATGGGCGTCAACGAAGACAAATACGATGCGTCCGCTCACACGATTATCTCCAACGCGTCTTGCACGACGAACTGTCTGGCTCCGTTCGCAAAAGTGCTTAACGACAAATTCGGCATCGTAAAAGGCATGATGACGACCATTCACTCGTACACGAACGATCAATCCGTGCTTGACGTTCCGCATAAAGATCTGCGCCGCGCTCGCGCTGCCGCGGAAAACATCATTCCTTCTTCCACGGGCGCTGCCAAAGCGGTATCCCTTGTACTGCCTGAGCTGAAAGGCAAATTGAACGGCATGGCCATGCGCGTACCTACGCCTAACGTTTCCGTAACCGACCTGGTTGCCGAACTGAAAGTCAACGTTACGGTCGAAGAAGTGAACGCGGCGCTGAAAGACGCTTCCGAAACTTCCCTTAAAGGCATCTTGAACTACAACGAAGAGCCGCTTGTTTCGAGCGACTACAACCACGACCCTGCTTCCTCCACGATCGATGCGCTGTCGACGATGGTCGTTGAAGGCAACATGGTTAAAGTCATCTCCTGGTACGACAACGAGTGGGGCTATTCCAACCGCGTCGTCGACCTGGCTGCATATATCGCGTCGAAAGGCCTGTAAGAAGCGGCGGATGTCCGTTGTCCCCCTTTGAACGGGGATACCGAGGGTCCTCCTCTGGACACCCGACGTTTGGCGAAGGAGCTGCCGGTGCAGCTCCTTCGCGGTGGTTTACGGGGACCCGCGGCCGGCGCCGCGCGCGCGGCGCCTTTACACATAGACAGATAGACCCGCGAGAGCGGATCTTGGATAGCGTGGAGAATTTCAATACACTTTGACCTGTTTTCCGCCTCGTGGCGGCTTGGGTACCGGGAGGAATTCTGCTAATGAACAAAAAGAGTGTGCGTGACGTAGAAGTAGCGGGCAAGCGCGTATTCGTGCGCGTCGATTTCAACGTGCCGATGGAGAACGGATCGATTACGGACGATACGCGGATCCGCGAGACGCTGCCGACGATCCAGTACTTGATCGAGAAGGGCGCGAAAGTGATTTTGGCCAGCCACATGGGCCGTCCGAAAGGCCAAGTCGTGGAAGAGCTGCGCCTCACGAAAGCCGGCGAGCGTCTGTCCGAGCTGCTCGGCAAGCCCGTGGCGAAAGCCGACGCGGCGATCGGCGACGCGGTGAAGGCGGCGGTGGCCGGACTGAAGGACGGCGACGTGCTGCTGCTGGAGAACGTGCGCTTCTACGAGGGCGAAGAGAAGAACGATCCGGAGCTGGCGAAGGCGTTCGCCGAGCTGGCCGACCTGTTCGTCAACGACGCGTTCGGCGCCGCGCACCGCGCGCATGCGTCGACGGAAGGCATCGCGCACCACCTGCCGGCCGTATCCGGCCTGCTGATGGAGAAGGAACTCGACGTTCTCGGCAAGGCGCTCTCGAACCCCGAGCGTCCGTTCACGGCGATCGTCGGCGGCTCCAAGGTCAAGGACAAGATCGACGTCATCAACAAAATGATCGAGATCGCGGACAACATCATCATCGGCGGCGGCCTGTCCTACACGTTCTTCAAGGCGCAAGGCCATGAAATCGGCCAATCCCTGTGCGATAACTCGAAGCTCGACCTGGCGCTGGAATTCATCGAGAAGGCGAAGGCGCAAGGCAAGCAGTTCCTGCTGCCGGTCGACATCGTCATCACGGACGAGTTCAGCCCGAACGCGAACACGAAGATCGTCGACGTCGACGGCATCCCGGCCGACTGGGAAGGCATCGACATCGGACCGAAGACGCGCGAGATCTACGCGGACGTCATCAAGAACTCCAAGCTGGTCGTCTGGAACGGCCCGATGGGCGTGTTCGAGATCGAGCCGTTCTCCCACGGCACGCGCGCGGTCGCGCAAGCCTGCGCCGAGACGGAAGCCTATACGGTCATCGGCGGCGGCGACTCCGCGGCGGCGGCCGAGAAGTTCCACCTGGCCGACAAAATGGACCACATCTCCACGGGCGGCGGCGCTTCCCTGGAATTCATGGAAGGCAAGGCGCTTCCGGGCGTCGTTGCGCTGAACGATAAGTAAGAACCGAACCGATTGCGAAGGTAAAGGAGCGATTGCGACCATGCGTAAACCGATTATTGCGGGCAACTGGAAAATGTTCAAAACCGTGTCGGAGGCGACGGCATTCTTCGCGGACGTGAAGGGCAAAGCGGAAGTCGACGGCGTCGAAACCGTCATCTGCGCGCCGTTCACGGCGCTGCCGGCGCTCGTCGAAGCGGCGAAAGGCACGTCGATCGCCATCGGCGCGCAAAACGTCCATTTCGAGGACAACGGCGCGTTCACGGGCGAGATCAGCGGCGTCATGCTGAAGGACCTCGGCGTGAAATACGTCATCATCGGCCACTCCGAGCGCCGCGCGTACTTCGCGGAGACGGACGAGATCGTGAACAAGAAGGTGCAGGCGGCGTTCAAGCACGGCCTGACGCCGATCGTCTGCGTCGGCGAGAAGCTCGAAGAGCGCGAAGCCGAGCAAACGAAAACCGTCTGCAAGGTGCAGACGGAAGCGGCGTTCCAAGGCCTCTCCGCCGCGCAAGCGGCCGAAACGGTCGTCGCGTACGAGCCGATCTGGGCGATCGGAACGGGCAAATCGTCGACGGCGGCCGACGCCGAAGACGTCATCGCGTTCATCCGCGGCGTCATCGCCGGGCTGTACGACCCGGCGACGGCGAACGCGGTCCGCATCCAATACGGCGGCAGCGTAAAGCCGAACAACGTAAGCGAATATATGGGACAATCCGACATCGACGGCGCCTTGGTCGGCGGAGCGAGCCTCGAGCCCGCTTCCTTCATTCAGCTGGTCGAGGGGGCGAAATAAGATGACGGCACCGGTAGCACTCATCATCTTGGACGGTTTCGGCCTTCGCAATGACGTGACGGGCAACGCGGTCGCGCAGGCGAACAAGCCGAACTACGACCGTTATTGGTCGACGTATCCGCACACGACGCTCACGGCGAGCGGCGAAGCGGTCGGCTTGCCGGAAGGCCAGATGGGCAACTCCGAGGTCGGCCATCTGAACATCGGCGCGGGCCGGATCGTGTATCAAGACCTGACCCGCATCAGCAAGTCCATCCGCGACGGCGAGTTCTTCGATAACGAGACGCTGGTCGGCGCGGTTCGCCACGCCAAGGCGAACGGCAAGAAGCTTCACCTGTACGGCCTGCTCTCCGACGGCGGCGTGCACAGCCACATCGAACACCTCTTCGCGCTGCTTGACCTGGCGAAGAAGGAAGAGATGCCGGACGTGTACATCCACGCGTTCCTCGACGGCCGCGACGTCGCGCCGGACAGCGCGAAGGGCTACCTGGAGAGGCTGACGGCGAAGATTCAGGAAGTCGGCGTAGGCAAAATCGCGACGGTGCAAGGCCGCTACTACGCGATGGACCGCGACAAGCGCTGGGAGCGCACCGAGAAGTCGTTCCGCGCGATGGTATACGGCGAAGGTCCGCAATATACGGACCCGATCCAAGCGGTCACGGAATCGTACGAGAAATCGGTGTTCGACGAGTTCGTCATGCCGACGGTCATCGTGAAGGAAGACGGCAAACCGGTCGGCCTCGTCGAATCCGAAGATTCCGTCGTGTTCTTCAACTTCCGGCCTGACCGCGCGATTCAGCTGTCGCAGGTGTTCACGAACGAAGATTTCCGCGGCTTCGACCGCGGGCCGCAAGCGCCGAAGAACCTGTACTTCGTCTGCCTGACGCTGTTCAGCGAAACCGTGGGCGGGTACGTGGCGTATTCGCCGAAGAACCTGGACAACACGCTGGGCGAGGTGCTCGTGCAGAACGGCAAGCGCCAGCTGCGCATCGCCGAGACGGAGAAGTACCCGCACGTCACGTTCTTCTTCAGCGGCGGACGCGACCATGAGCTCGAAGGCGAAACGCGGATTCTGATCCCGTCGCCGAAGGTCGCCACGTACGACCTGAAGCCGGAAATGAGCGCGTACGAAGTGGCGGCGGCCGCGGTGAAAGAGATCGAAGCGGATCGTCAGGACGTCATCATCCTGAACTTCGCGAACCCCGACATGGTCGGCCACTCCGGCATGCTGGAGCCGACGATCAAGGCGGTCGAAGCGACGGACGCGTGCCTCGGACAAGTCGTGGAAGCGGTGCTGGCCAAAGGCGGCGTCTGCCTCATCACGGCGGACCACGGCAACGCGGACATGGTCATCGACGAGAACGGCCGTCCGTTCACGGCGCATACCACGAACCCGGTTCCGTTCATCGTGACCAAGCAGGTCGGCCCGCTGCGCGAAGGCGGCATCCTGGCCGACATCGCGCCGACGATCCTCCATTTCGCGGGTTTGAGCCAGCCGGAAGAAATGACCGGCCGGTCGCTTGTCCAAGGCTGAGAGATACAGTACAATCGTAGACGATAACGACCGGTACCGGGCGCGTCCCATTCGGCGCCCCCGGGGCCGCGCAAGAACCCAACCATCTATTAAAAGGAGTGTTTCGAAACCATGTCCATCATCACCGACGTATACGCACGCGAAGTCCTGGATTCCCGCGGCAACCCTACGGTAGAAGTCGAAGTCATCCTCGAGTCCGGCGGCAAAGGCCGCGCGATCGTGCCGTCCGGCGCGTCCACGGGCGCCTACGAAGCCGTTGAGCTCCGCGACGGCGACAAGTCCCGTTACCTCGGCAAAGGCGTCCTGAAAGCCGTCGAGAACGTCAACACGATCATCGCGCCGGAAATCATCGGCCTCGACGCGCTGGACCAAGTGCTGATCGACCGCAAGATGATCCAACTGGACGGCACGCATAACAAAGGCAAGCTGGGCGCCAACGCGATCCTCGCCGTATCCATGGCATGCGCGCGCGCGGCAGCCGACGCGCTGGACGTGCCGCTGTACACGTACCTGGGCGGCTTCAACGCCAAAACGCTGCCGGTTCCGATGATGAACATCGTCAACGGCGGCGAGCACGCCGACAACAACATCGACGTGCAGGAATTCATGGTTCTGCCGGTCGGCGCGGACAGCTTCAAGGAAGCGCTGCGCATCGGCGCGGAAATCTTCCACAACCTGAAATCGGTCCTGAAAGACAAAGGCCTGAACACGGCCGTCGGCGACGAAGGCGGCTTCGCGCCGAACCTCGGTTCCAACGAAGAAGCGATCACGACGATCATCTCCGCGATCGAGCGCGCGGGCTACAAGCCGGGCGAAGACGTATTCCTCGGCATGGACGTCGCGTCCACGGAGTTCTATAAAGACGGCAAGTACCACCTCGAAGGCGAAGGCCGTTCGTTCACGTCCGCCGAGTTCGTCGACCTGCTCGCTTCGTGGGTAGACAAGTACCCGATCATCACGATCGAAGACGGCTGCTCCGAAGACGACTGGGAAGGCTGGAAGCTGCTGACCGACCGTCTGGGCGGCAAAGTGCAGCTCGTCGGCGACGACCTCTTCGTCACGAACACCGAGCGCCTGTCCGACGGCATCGAGAAGGGCGTAGGCAACTCGATCCTCGTTAAAGTCAACCAAATCGGCTCGCTGACGGAAACGTTCGACGCGATCGAAATGGCGAAGCGCGCGGGCTACACGGCGGTCATTTCCCACCGTTCCGGCGAATCCGAAGACAGCACGATCGCCGACATCGCGGTCGCGACGAACGCCGGCCAAATCAAAACGGGCGCGCCGTCCCGCACGGACCGCGTCGCGAAGTACAACCAATTGCTCCGCATCGAGGACGAGCTGGGCTCCACGGCGCAATACGCCGGCAAGAGCGCGTTCTATAACCTGAAGAGCTTCAAATAAGAACATAAGATACAGGCCGGCCCTCATTCGGGCCCGAGGCCAAAAAAACAAAAGAATGTCCCAAATGGCGGCGTGGATTCGCCCCGGGGGACGGCTATAATTAGGGGAGAGACGACAGGGCGCAAGGACCTGCGGCTCTCCTCTTTTTTAGCCGAACGCAAGGACCGAAGACCGACTATACTCAATCATTCGAGGTGGATATCGTGGCAAAACCGGTGGTGGGCTTGCAGCTGTACACGCTCCGCGATCAGACGGAGAAGGATTTCCTGGGCACGATCCGCAAAGTGGCGGAAATGGGCTACACGGCGGTGGAATTCGCGGGGTATTACAACACGCCGGCTTCCGAGCTGAGAGCGCTGCTCGACGAGCTGAAATTGGAAGCGCCTTCGGCGCACGTCGGACTGAACTTCGGCGAGCCGGAGAAGATCGACCAAGACCTAAGAAAGCAGATCGACTACGCCAAGGAGCTCGGCTTGAAATACATCGTGACGCCATGGGCGCCGCTGCCGGAAAATCCGACGATCGACGACGTCAACAAGCTGGCGGGCATTCTCGAAGCCGCGGGCAAGCAGGTGACGGAAGCGGGACTCAAATACGGCTACCACAACCACGACTTCGAATTCAAGCTCGTGGAAGGCAAGCCGGTCATCGACTGGCTGCTGGAGAAGGTGTCGCCGGAGTACCTGGTCGCCGAATTCGACCTCGGCTGGGTGCATATGGGCGGCCAGAAGCCGACCGATTACGTGAACCGCTATGCGGGACGCGTGCCGCTGGCGCATTTTAAAGACTTCGGCCAAGGCCGCAGCGACACGGAGGTCGGCAAGGGCGTCGTCGACCTGAAAGGCGTCCTCGACATCGCCGAGCAGGCCGGCATCGAATACTTCATCGTCGAGCAGGAAGAGTTCGAGAACTCCTCCCTCGAGAGCGCCAAGCTCAGCCTGGAGTTCTTCCGCCAGCACGGCTTCGCGTAGGACGGCCCTAAGGGATGGGCGCGGCCGGCTAAGCGGCATAACCCGTTTCCGGCCGGACAAGCCGGCGATATTTCATCGCCTAAACGAATAAGGCCCCGTTCTCCGTCGCTTCGCGGCGCGGAGGCGGGGCCTTTTTCAGATGCTTCGCGGCCTTAAGGACCGGCGAACCGTTCGCGTCCTTAAATAAACCGGCTGCCCCCGCGAAACTTCCCGGGCGGCACGCCGGCGAGCTGCTTGAACCATTTGGTGAAATTGTGGATGCTGCCGGCTTCCAGCTCCGCCGCGATCGCGAGGAGGGGGAGCTCGGTATGGGCGAGCAGGTCCTTGGCCAGCTGGAGCTTGCGGGCCATGAAGTAATCGTACGGCGTGACGCCGAGCTGCGCGCGGAACTGCCGGGCGATATAGTCGGGGTGGTAGGCGCTCCACTCGCCCAGCCAGCGGCGGTCGTAGCGCTCCCGCGCGCGGCGGGCCAGCCGTTCGGCGATGCCGGCGACAAGCGGCGAGATCGGCTGCCGGCCCTCGCGCCGCTCCCCCTGCTTGATGGAGGCGATGAGCTCCAGCAGCAGGCCGCGCAGCAGCGACGCCTTGAAGCCTCGGTCCTCCATGCGGTAGCATTCGGCGATCCGGGCGAACAGGGGCTCGAAGCGCTCCGCGGGCAGCTCGCGGACGTCGCCGATCGTCAGATCGTCCTCGGGGCGGCCGGGGCTCCCGACGACCATCCGGTTGTCGCGCTTCGCGTCCGTGGCGGGGTCGAAGGACGCTTCCCGGATCGAGATGCCGGCGCCCGTCCCGGCATATTCGCCGGTCCAGCTGAAGTGGAGCCCGTACAGCAGGAACGGCCGCTCCCGGTCCGCCTCGAAGCGATGCACCGTCTCCGGCCCGTAGTAGAACAGGCTGCCGGGGACCGCGTCATAGCGTTCGCCCTGGATCCAGGCCGATCCGAGCCCGTCCGCGACCAAGATGAACTGGTGCTCGTCGATCACCCGCGGCCCGAAGACGAACCCCGGCGGACACTGCATCCGGTTGGCGTACCAGACGACCGGCTGCAGAGCGTCCCAAGCGATCGTCCGGGGCGGCGGGAGGTCGGCCGGGCTATTGCCGCACATGCGATTTCACCTCGCTTCCTCGGTTATGGATGCGTTTGCAAGTTGTCGGCGAGAGTTAAACCTTCGTCGGGTTTCAGCAAATACGTTCCGCTTCCTACACCATACAATGGGGATAACCGATCGGCAAGGGTTAATCGGACGCGATCGACCAACCAACGACGGAAGGGACGGGATCGGCATGGATCCGGCAACGAAACCGGCAACGCGGGCGTTCGAAGACGCGACGCCGCTGCTCGCGCGGCCCGAGGCGCTGCGCCGCGAAGCCAAGGCGAAAGGCTATTTGTTCTTCAAGGGGTTCTTGGAGCGGGAAGAGGTCATGGACGCGCGGCGCCTGCTGCTGAACATTCTGGACGAAGAGGGGCTGCTCGACCCGGCGCGGCCGCTCATGGACGGCTTCGGCAATCAGCCCGTCATCGACGCGCTGAAGCCGGAGGAGATCAACTGGAACGGCATCGGCACGACGCAGCGGGTCTACCATCGGGTGCAGAAGCTGGAGGCGTTCCATGCGTTCGCGCAGCATCCGAAGCTCATGGCGCTGTTCGACGCCCTGTTCGGCGAGCGGACGTTCCCGCACCCGCGCAACATCGCGCGCATCATGCTGCCGAGCGCGTCGCTGAACGTGACGCCGCCGCATCAGGATTTCCTGCATATCCAGGGCAGCGCCGACACCTGGACCTGCTGGGCGCCGATGGGGGATGTGCCGCGTTCGCTCGGCGGGCTGTCGATCCTGGAGGGCAGCCACGAGGCCGGCCTGCTCGGCGTGACAGCCAACCCCGGCGCCGGCGGGCTGGAGTCCATCCTTTGCGGCCTTGGCTACGAGTGGGCCGAAGGCGACTACGAAGCGGGCGACATCGTCGTCTTCCACAGCCACACGGTGCACAAGGCGCTGCCGAACCGGGAGCCCGGCCGCGTGCGCCTGTCGCTCGACCTGCGTTACCAGCCGGCGAGCCAGCCGATCGAGCGCGCGTCGCTGCTGCCGCACGGGCCGTTCGAGTGGGAGGAGCTGTACGAGGGCTGGACGCGCGAGGACCTGAAGTATTACTGGCGGCGCGAAGACTTCGCGTACCTGACCTTCGACGAATCGATCCGGTGGCAAAAGGATAAGATCTGTTAACTTGTATTCATTTTAGGCCTATGATACAATCATATTGGTGTTTCTAGGTCTTGTCCCCACTACTGACAAGGCAGCGGAAATCGAAAAATGTGCTCCTTGTGCAGGAGGTGGAACCATGGATATTACGTTTAAAATTTTGCTCATTATCTTCGCTCTTGCTTTGATTGCGATCGTACTGCTTCAAAAAGGGAAGAGCGCAGGGCTTTCCGGCGCAATTTCCGGCGGCGCCGAGCATTTGTTCGGCAAGACGAAAGCGCGCGGCCTGGACCTGTTTTTGCAGCGTCTGACGGTTGCGGTCGCGGCGGGCTTCTTCATCCTGGCGCTTGTCGTGGCGTATCTCGTGAAAGTTTAATATCCGGAACGAAAGCGGGCGTACGGCCCGCTTTTTTTTGTGCCTCCGGTTCGTGGAAGATGTTGGCAGGGTAATAAACCGGAACGGGCGCGGCATTTTTTGTATTTTGGCCGGGCGGCCGCGGATGGTCGTCCCCGCTTTCGTGTATACTATATGGTATATGATAATCTATTAACCGACTGCTGCAATTGTGGATGGACGGCATCGCGGTATATGAGGTGAAGAAGAATGGTAACCGAGCAGCAGCTCCTTGATTATATGCGCGAGCAATCGTACAAGCCGATGACGTATCAAGAGCTGGACCGGCAGTTCGGGGGAGAGGGCACGGCGTCGTCGTTCCGGTCGTTCCTCGTGCTGTTGAACGATTTGGAGAACGAAGGGAAAATCGTGCGCGACGCGAACGACCGTTACGGGCTGCCCGAACGGATGCATCTGGTACGCGGGCGGATTCAGGCGCACGCGAAGGGCTTCGCGTTCCTCCTTCCCGAGGACAAGGAGCACGGAGACGTGTACATCGGCGCGAACGATCTCAAGAGCGCGATGAACGGCGACGTGGCGCTCGTGCGCATCACGTCGCGCAGCGCGGCCGGAGGCCGCATGGAAGGCGAGGTCATCCGCATCGCGGAGCGCGCGGTGACGCAGCTGGTCGGCACGTTCCAGAACCACGAGGTCTACGGCTTCGTCATTCCGGACGACAAGCGGATCAACCGGGATATTTTCATCCCGCAGGGCAAGTTTCTCGGAGCGGTGACGGGACAGAAGGTCGTCGCGCGCATCGTCGCGTATCCGGAAGGCCGTTCGGCCGCGGAGGGCGAAGTGATCGAGGTGCTCGGCCACAAGGACGACCCGGGCATCGATATTCTCTCCATCATCCGCAAGCATCAGCTGCCCGAGAGCTTCCCGGACGACGTGATGCAGGAAGCGGAAGCCGCGCCGGATTCCATCACGGAGGACGAGATCGTCCGGCAGGGCCGCCGCGATCTGCGGAACAAGGTCATCGTCACGATCGACGGCGAAGACGCCAAGGACCTGGACGACGCGGTCAACATCGAGCGGCTGGAGAACGGCAACTACGTGCTCGGCGTCCATATCGCGGACGTCGGCTACTACGTGCGGGAGAACTCCGCATTGGATCAGGAAGCGTACCGCCGCGGCTGCAGCGTCTATCTCGTCGACCGGGTCATTCCGATGCTGCCGCACCGGCTGTCGAACGGCATCTGCTCGCTCAATCCGCAGGTGGACCGCTTGACGATGTCCTGCGAGATGGAATTCGACGCGCAGACGCTGAAGCGGGTACGCCACGACGTGTTCACGAGCGTGATCCGGACGAAGGAACGGATGACGTACGCGAACGTGCGCAAGATTTTGCAAAACGAGGACGAGGACGTAACGGCGCGCTACGCCGATCTCGTCGACACGTTCAAGCTGATGGAGGAGCTGGCGACGCGGCTGCGCGGCATGCGGATGAAGCGGGGCGCGATCGACTTCGACTTCGTCGAGGCGAAGGTCATCGTCGACGAGGAAGGCAAGGCGGTCGACATCGTCAAGCGCGAGCGTTCCATCGCGGAATCGATCATCGAGGAATTCATGCTGGCGGCCAACGAGACGGTCGCGGAGCATTTCTACTGGCTGAAGGTGCCGTTCCTGTACCGGACGCACGACAATCCCGATCAGGAGAAGCTGCTGCATTTCGTGCAGTTCGCGGCGAATTTCGGCTATACGATCAAAGGCAAGGGCGGCAGCGTGATCCATCCGCGCTCGCTCCAGACGCTGCTCGAGGACATTCGCGGCACGAAGGAGCAGACCGTCATCTCGACGGTCATGCTGCGCTCGATGAAGCAGGCGAAGTACGACGCCGAGAGCCTGGGCCACTTCGGCCTGGCCGCGGAGTTCTACACGCATTTCACGTCGCCGATCCGCCGGTATCCCGACTTGGTCATCCACCGCGTGATGCGGGAGGTGTTCGAGAACGGCGGGACGCTGCCGGAGGCCCGCATCGAGGCGCTGGCCGCGAAGATGCCGGACATCGCGCAGCAATCGTCCGAACGGGAACGAGTCGCCGTCGACGCGGAGCGCGATACGGAGAAGCTGAAGAAATGCGAGTACATGGTCGATAAGGTCGGCCAGGAATTCGAAGGCATCGTCAGCAGCGTGACGAGCTTCGGCATCTTCGTGGAGCTGCCGAACACGGTCGAAGGACTCGTCCGGCTGAGCGAGCTCTCGGACGATTATTACCACTTCCACGAGCAGCACATGCTGCTTATCGGCGAGCGGACGTCGAAGACGTTCCGCATCGGCGACGAGGTGCGCGTCCGCGTGGAGCGGGTGAACATGGACGAGTATACGATCGATTTCGCGATGCTCGAGAACTTGGAAGCGGGCGCGGCGAGCGGCGATCTGGCGCGGGAGCTGGGCTTCGGCGGCCGCGAGCGCGGGGGCGCGCGCGGCCGCAAGGGCCGCGGAGGAGCGGGCCGCGAAGGCGGCGCGGCCGCGCAGCAGCGAAGCGGCGGCGAGCGGGAAGGCGGCTCGCCCGAGGGCCGCGGCCGGCGGGGCCGGGGCGCAGCCGGCTCCGGCGGCGGAGCCGCGCCGCGCGGCGAGCGCGGCAGCGCGGCGCCCGCGAGCGTGGGCCCGCGGGGCCGCGGGCCGCGCGACGGCGAGGCCGGCGCGAGCGCCGCGACCGCGGAGGAGCGGCGCGGCCGCAGGCGCGGCAGCCGCGGGGAGCAGCCCGCGGGCGGCCATGCCGGCGGCGGGGCGCCGCAGGCAGAGCGCGCGCGCGGCGAGCAGCGCGCGTGGAAGCCGGAGGACGATTACAATCTCGATCGTCTGCTCGGCAAGGACCGCAGCGGCGGCGAGAATGCCGGCGGCGGCGATCCGCACGGCGGCGCCCAAGGCAGCGGCGGCGAACGGCGCAAAGCCATCCGCACCGACATGTGGGGGCTGCCGGTCCGCAACGCCGGGTCGCTCAAGGATTACGGCGAGGACCCGGACGACAGCTACCGCTCGCGCGGCGAAGGCTCGCGGCGCGGGCGCGGCGGCGACCGCGGCTTCGGCGGCGGAAGCGGCAGGCCGGGCGGCGGCGGCAGGCCGGGCGGCGGACGCCGCGGCCAGGCCGGCGGCAGCGCGCCGCAAGCCGGCGGCCAGGCCGGCGGCACGGGCTCGCGCCGCAAGAAGAAGGCCGGCGGCAATGCCGAAGGCGGCCAACTGCAGACCGCGCCGGTGAACGGCGGCGGCGGGCAGGGCGGCGCGGGTCCGCGCAAGAAGAAGTCCGGCGGCGGCAACGCCACGGCTGCCTTCGTCCGGAAGAAACGCAAGTAAGGCGCGGCTTTCGCGCGTGGCCCGTTGTTGATTTCGGTTCGCAAAGTTGCTACAATGGACTTCTAGCTGCGGTTAGAAGTCCATTTTTATCCGGCGACGGACAAGGGAGAGGTGAACGGCATGGCGAAGAAGAGCGAAGGCAAGCAGCTCGCCCAGAACAAGAAGGCTTCCCATGACTACTTCATCGAGGATACCTTCGAAGCGGGCATGGTGCTGATGGGGAGCGAGATCAAGTCGCTGCGGATGGGCAAGGCGAACATCAGCGACGCGTTCGCGACGATCCGGAACGGCGAGATTTTCATCCACAACATGCATATCAGCTACTTCGAGCAGGGGAACCGGAGCAATCCCATGGACCCGACCCGGGCGCGCAAGCTGCTGTTGCACAAGGCGCAGATTCACAAGCTGCTCGGTCTGTCCAAGCAGGAAGGCTACGCGATCGTGCCGCTCAAGATTTACGTCAAGAACGGCTACGCGAAGCTGCTGATCGGCCTCGGCAAAGGCAAGAAGCAGTACGACAAGCGCGAATCCGCGGCGAAGAAAGACGCCCAGCGCGACATCCAGCGCGCGCTTCGCGAGAAGCAGAAGGTCGCCCGCTAGCGGCAAGCAGGAAGCGCAGGAGAACGTCGCCTCGGCTTCCAACAAGACGGCGGTTCCCAATGGGCCGACCTGTGGTATACTAATTAAGCAACACAACGACATGCTCAGTAACGTGAGGCCCGCGATTGCGGCTTCATGCGTCGGCGCGTCGCCTGCTAAACGGAGCGCCAATAGCCGTTTATGCGATTCGGGGGCGTTTATGGATTCGACGGGGATAGTTCGAGCATGGGTTGCGGGTAGTGGGGAGCGTCCGCTTCATCAACGCTAAAGCCTATTAAACGGCAAACAACAACAACAACTCGCTTTCGCAGCTTAATAACCTGTGACGCGGCTTCTACCTTGCATCGCCCATGTGCCAGGCTAGGGGCTAACCTTTAGTGGGATACGCCGATCGGTCTCCGCCTGGGGTCGTTCGGAAGAAGATAATCAGGCTGACCCAAAACGTAGTCGGTTACGGGACGACGTTCGGGTGACATCAATACCGTGACTACACCCGTAGAAGCCTGTGTGGCGTTGTCTTCGGACAGGGGTTCAAATCCCCTCGCCTCCACCAAATGATCAACCACATCCGCATGAGGATGTGGTTTTTGCGTTGTTAGGGCACGCTTAGTCCGCCGCCTCAGCCAACTCGCAACCTCATTTCATTCAATGCCTTAACCCCTCTCCGCGCCATCCCTCTCCTTCCCAGAAGGAGAAATGCCGTCGGCAGGCGAATTAATTGCTCCGGACTTGTTGTTCCAGACTTATTGTGAGGTGATGGGGATGCATCGCAATCGTTGGCTCGCTTCTGCGCGGACGGTTCAGGGGAAGATCGGCTTGTTGGCCGGGCTGCGGAACCGCTTCGGGTTTTCCTCGCTTCGCAAGCGCATCATGGCGTTTCTCACCGTCGGGTTCGCCGGCTGCGCCATCTTGATGGCGACGGTGTCGTATAATGCGATTTACGCCATGCAGCGCGATAAGATTCAGACCTCGATGGCGTTCGATCTGTACCAGCAGACGACCAAGCTGAACCAGATGTACAACAACCTGCTGCTGGTGACGCAGCAGATGACGCCGGAGGGGACGGTCGGCAACCTGATGGAGACGTACGTGTCCGCCAAGGAGTCGTACAGCCAGCGCGTGCTTTCGCGCGACATCTCCTACAATATCGGCTTAATCACGTTCTCGAATCCGGCGATGGAGCTCGTCATGTATTATAATCCCAAGGTCGGGCAAGCGGCGTTGTCGAATTTGCCGCTGCGCGGCGACTTTGATTTGCAAGCGCTTCCGAACGTAGCCGCCAAGGGCGTGCTGAGCTATCAGTCTCCGCACAAATCGCTATGCCGGTTCAGCGACGATCAGGTGGTATCGGTGACGCGGGACGTGACCTTCTCGGACGGCACGCAGCTGGTCGTATACGTCGAGGCCAAGACGGATATCGCGACCGACATGAATTCGCTGACGGCGAATCTGAACATGCCGTATACGCTGGCGTTCACCGATGCGGACGGCGACGTGACCTACAGCAGCAATCCGGCGGCGCGCGCGGCGGGCGAGCGGCTCCGGCTGAGCGGGGAATCCGGCACGACGGACGATTACGTCTGGAGCCGGATGAAGGGCGATTACGGCTACGACATCACGCTGCTGCTGCCCGTCGCCAGCTACAACCACGAGCTCTACACGTGGAAGAACCGCATGTATTGGATTCTCGCCGTCGGGCTGCTGATGATGGTGCTCCTCACGTTGCTGCTGCGGCGGCTCATCAACCGGCCGTTCCGCCTGATCGAGAAGGAGATGATCACGTTCGGCAAAGGGTACATGGGCACCCGGCAGTACCATACGGGCATCGACGAATTCGACCGGATCTTCGAGCAGTTCAACATCATGAAGCGGCAGATCCAGCAGCTGATCGTGGAGTCGGAGCAGAAGGAGAAGCGCCGGCATCAGCTGGAGCTGGAGAAGCTGGCGTACCAGATCAACCCGCATTTTCTGATGAATACGCTGAATTCGGTCCGCTGGCTGGCGGTGCTGCACAAACAAGAGGACATCGAGAAGTTCGTCGCTTCGCTGATCTTCCTGCTGAGCTACAACTTGGGCAAGTCGGAGGAGGCGGCGACGTTCCGCTCGGAAATCCAGGTGATGCGGACGTATTTGGAGCTGCAGCAGATGCGGCATGACTTCGACGTGGAGCTGGACATCGAGGAAGGCGCCTATCTCGACAGCCCCGTCGCGCGGTTCATCCTGCAGCCCATCGTGGAGAACGCCGTCTGCCACGGCCTGGACGATCACGGCCGGCTGGACATTCGCGTCACGTCCGACGACGCGGCGCAGCTGGTGCGGATCACGATTCGCGACGACGGCAAAGGGCTGAGCCGGGAGACGCTGGCCCTGCTGCAGCGCGACACGCCGGACCAACAGCAGACGGGCTGGGGGATCGGGCTGCGTTACGTGCGCTCCATGCTGGAATCCTTTTATGGCCGGAACGCCCGCATGGAAATCGACAGCACGCCGAATCACGGCACGACGGTCACGCTGACCCTGCCGTTTATCCAGACCGGAAAGGAGCAAGCAATATGATCCGGGTATTGATCGTGGACGACGACAAGCTTGCGCGGAAAGGCTTGATCTCGATTTTGCCGTGGGCCGAGCACGATATGACGGTGGTCGGCGAAGCGGCGAACGGCGCGAAGGCGTTGGAGTTTATGGAACGTCACGAGGTGGATCTCATGTTCGTGGATCTCTCCATGCCCGTCATGTCGGGCATGGAGCTGCTCCAAGTCGCGCGGCAGAAGTTCCCGGGCCTGCGCTCCGTCGTGCTCTCGTTCCACGAAGAGTTCGAGAACGTGCAGACGGCGTACCGCATGGGCGTGCTCGATTACATCTCCAAGGTGCGGCTGGAATCCGAGGACGACGAGCAAATTCTGAAACGGATCCAACAGCAAATGGCGGGCGAAGCCCAGCTGCCGGCGGCTTCTCCTCGCGCGGCCGAGCCCGATGCCTTGCCGATGCCCGCGCTGCCGGCGCCTGTCCCCGAGCCGGCCGGCGGCTCCTTGGAAGAAGGGCGGTGGGCCGCGCTGGAGCAAGAGTGGCGGGCGCTGTACTGGCTCTATAACGATGCGGCCTTCCAGCGCCTTTGCAAGGAGACCGCGGAAGCCAAGGTATCCTTCCGCCGGCTCGAGGGGCTGTTCGTGCGCGTCTTGTCCCACATGGAGAGCGTGGTCGCGCTCGATGCCGAGCTGCGCTCCGACGTCCACGACGTCCGCTCGGCGATCGAATGGCTGCGCGATTACCGGCAGCGCGTCTACGCGCGGGTCGCCGCGTCCGCGGACGTCGCCAATACGACGGTCAGCATCCTGAAGGCGGTGCTGTTCATTCGCGAGCAGGCGTCGAATCCGGTGCATGCCGAGGACGTCGCCGACCACGTGCACATGAGCCGGAGCTATTTCAGCCAATGCTTCAAGAAGCTGACGGGCGCGACGTTTAACGAGTTCCTGCGGCAGGAGCGGATCAGCGCCGCCGAGCGGCTGCTCTGCGAGACCAACCGCTCGATCGCCTGGGTGGCGCAGGCCGTCGGCTACAACGACTCCAAGTATTTCTCCCAGCTCTTCTACGAACAGACCCGTCTGCTGCCCTCCGAGTTCCGCGCCCAATTTCACAAGGGGGAGGAATGATCGCAGCGGAGCGAACAAATCTCTACCCGGTCGACGGATCCGCCGCAAATCCCGGCACATCCGTCCGACTTTTTTTATGCGCTTACATTGTAAAATGAGAAGGCAAGATCAAAGGGGAGGGATTAGATGAAAAGGAATATGGCTACGCTGCTTTCCGTCGTATTGCTTGGTCTAAGCTTGACGGCATGTTCTTCCAACGATTCATCCAACAATGACGTGAAAGCGCCATCAAACGCAAACGCGGGCTCGAATTCGGGCACCGACTCGAACACCCCGCCGCTGACGGGAGACGATCTGGCTTTCTCCAAATTTCCGAAACCGGTCGACGTCCACATCGGCATGGTCGTGGATCCGACGGACAAAACGCTGCCGGAAGGCGACAGCGTCGGCAACAACCAGTACACGCGCTACCTCAAGGACAAGTACAACATCAACGTCATCGTCGATTGGACGGCGGCGACCGGCAACGACTTCAAACAGAAGGTCAGCCTGACGATCGCATCCGGCAAGCTGCCCGACGGCATGGTCGTCGACGACCGTTCCTTCATGACCAAAGCGGCCAGCTCGGGGCTGCTGTACGATATCACCGATTTGTTCCAGCAATATTCGTCCTCGCAGGTGAAGGACATCATGAACAGCACCGAAGGCCGCGCGATGGAGAACGCCAGCTACAAAGGCAAGATGGTCTCGCTTCCGAACATCACCGTGGATACCGACGGCGTGCACGTCATGTGGATCCGCAAGGATTGGCTCGACAAGCTGAACCTGCCGGTGCCGAAGACGCTGGCGGATATCGAGAAGACGGCGCAAGCGTTCATCGACAACAAGATGGGCGGGGATAAGACGATCGGGATCGTCGGTCCGTCCAAGAACACGTTCCCGTACTCCACGTTCCTCGTCTCTTCGAACAACATGGGCGGCTTCGATCCGGTCTTCGGCGCGAACGACGCGTATCCGGGCTACTGGCTCGACAACGGCGACGGAACGGTCTCGTACGGCACGCTGTCGGACAATACGAAGAAGACGCTGGCGCAGCTGGCCGGCTGGTACAAGAAAGGGCTGATCGATCCCGAGGTCGGTACCCGCGACAACGTCGGGGATCCGATCAACGCCAATCAATCGGGGATCTTCTTCGGCCCGTGGTGGAACGGCGGCTACGGCAACGGCGACTCCTTCAAGAACGATCCGACCGCCAACTGGCAGGCGTACCCGGTCTACTCCGACGATAACAAGTGGAACGTGCACATGAAGACGACGGGCAGCACCTACACGCTGATCAGCAAGAACGCGAAGCCGGACGTCGCCAAAGCCATTCTCATCATGAACAACGCGCTCGTGCGCGACGAAGCGACCTTCGACCTGTCCGTGAGCGTGGGCTGGTATCCGCTCCGCAACGTCATGGCCGCGGCCAACGAGACGGAATACGAGTATACCGAGCTGCTGAAGGTGCTGAAGGGCGAAACCAAGCCGGAAGATTACAACAAGCCGAACAGCTTGTACAAACTGATGTATTCGGACGCCACCAAGGTGCAGAACGTCGTCAAGCCTCCGTATGACGACTTGAGCGTCAGCAACTTCAATACGGCGAACTTCGGCGACTTCCAGCGGATGTATTCGCTCCTGATCGGCGACCGTCCGTTCGCGACGACGCCGATCGACAAGAAGGTGTACAGCGTCACGTACAACCAGACGCCGACGATGGAGACGAAGTGGGCCAACCTCAAGAAGATGGAAGACGAAACCGTGCTGAAGATCATCCTCGGCCAGGCGTCCATCGATTCCTTCGACAAATTCGTGAAGGACTGGAAGGCGCAAGGCGGAGACGAGATTACGAAAGAAGTCGCGGAGCTGCTCAAGAAGTAAGCATGCCATGCGGAATCTTGCGGAGGGCGCCGGCAGCGTCCGGGCCTTCCGCGGGCTTCGCGATTCGGGCGGGAGAACGGAGGTTAGGCCGCAATGCGGAAATTGGGCCATCAAAAGCACTACTATGTCATGCTGCTGCCGGGCATGGTCTGGCTCGCGCTGTTCAATATCGTGCCGATGTTCGGCATTCTCATGGCGTTTCAGAATTTCAATCCGGGCGCGGGCTTGTTCAAGTCCGAGTGGGTCGGGCTGGATAACTTCACCTACATGTTTCAGCTGAACGACAGCAAGACGGTCATCATCAATACGTTCATCATCGCGATCGGCAAGATCGCGTTCAATTTGCTCGTCCCGCTCGTGTTCGCCATCCTGTTGAACGAGCTGCGCGGCATGCGGTACAAGAAGCTGGTGCAGACCGTCGTGTACCTGCCGCACTTCCTGTCGTGGGTCATCATGGCGACGATCGTCATCGGGATCTTCGGCTACTACGGCGTTATCAATACGATCATCGGGATGTTCGGCGGGGATCCGAAGCTGTTCATGGCGGATGCGGGGATTTTCCGTCAGCTCCTCATCGGCACCGACGTGTGGAAGGAATTCGGCTTTAACGCCATTATCTATCTCGCGGCCCTGACGGGCGTCAATCTCAATCTTTACGAGGCGGCGGCCATCGACGGCGCGAATCGCTGGCATATGATCCGGCACGTCACGCTGCCCGCGCTGTCGACCACGGTCGTGCTGCTCGGCGTCCTAAGTCTCGGCAACGTCCTGAACGCCGGCTTCGATCAGGTGTACAACCTGTATAATCCGCTCGTGTATTCGACCGGCGATATTTTGGATACTTGGGTCTACCGGCTGGGCTTGCAAAACCTGCAGTTCTCGCTGGCGACGGCGGCCGGCCTGTTCAAATCCGTCATTAGCTTCGTACTGATCTTCATCTCGTATCGTCTGGCGTATCGCTATGCCGACTACACGGTATTCTGAGGGAGGGCGCTACCTTGGTCAGAAATAAAACGTTAGGCTCCAGGACGTTTGAAATCGCCAACGTCCTCATCCTCGGCCTGCTGCTCGTGAGCTGCTTGTATCCGCTGTGGTACACGTTCTGCGTGTCGATCTCCGACAAATCCGCCGCGAACGCGGGGCTCGTCACGATCTATCCGATCGGCTTCTCGCTGACGCCGTACAAGGAAATCATCAACGACGGCCACTTCTTCAACGCGTTCTGGATCTCCATCCAGCGGACCGTGCTCGGCACGGGGTTCTCGCTCTTGATGACGGTCCTGATGGCGTATCCGCTCGCCCGGCCGGCGAAGGATTTCAAGATGCGCAACACGTTCATGTGGGTCCTGGTGTTCTGCATGCTGTTCAACGGCGGCCTGATCCCGTGGTACCTCACGATCCAGAACTATCACCTGATCAATACGATCTGGGCGCTCGTGCTCGGCGGAGGCGTGCCGGTGTTCGACGTCATCCTGATCATGAACTTCTTCCGCAATCTGCCGAAGGAGCTGAACGAAGCGGCCGTCGTCGACGGCGCCGGTCCGTGGTCGATCCTGTTCCGGGTGTATATCCCGTGTTCCATCCCCGTGCTGGCGGCCGTGGCGCTGTTCCTGAGCGTGTACCATTGGAACGAGTTCTTCAACGGCCTGGTGCTGATGAACACCGCCGATAAATATCCGCTCCAAACCTACATCCAGCAGCTCGTCGTCAACATTCCGGTCGGCACCAACCTGACGCCCGAGCAGTACAAGAAACTGTCGGAGCTGTCGAACCGGACGCTGAACTCGGCCAAGGTATTCATCGCCATGGTGCCGATGCTGGTCGTTTACCCGTTCCTGCAGAAATACTTCATCTCCGGCATCATGCTGGGCGCCGTGAAGGAGTAAGGCCGGGAATACGGAGCGAAGACGCACGCCGTCCTGGCGTCGATCGGGGCGCGGAGACGCGCGGCGGGATCACGTTGCTGCCCGAACCGACCGTATAACCATATGCCGAAAAGCCGAAAGCCGACCGCAGGGTCGGCTTTTCGTGCTGGGCGCGAAATCGCCGGGAAACATCCGTCCCTGCGCGAACGGTCCGGGAGTCTCCCGAAAGCGGGGGAAGCGTCCGGCAGCCTATTCCGCGAACGAGAAAGCGTCCGTCTTCGGAACCAGAGCGCGGCAGTCGAAAGCGGGATACGCGGTGATTATCGGTCTTTATGACGAATTACAGCGAATTATGTCAATTAAGATAACATAGATGGCGAAAATTAAGGCGATATTTTCATGAAACGTTAAAAAAATAAATATATTGACTCTCTTAAATCCGCGAATATATAATCTTCTCATAAATTGGATAGATTTTGTCAGATTTACTGACATGATTTCCAGTTTTTCATCATCAGGGGTCGGACTCCGGCCTAGCCGGACGGTAGCCGGCAAGCCGCGGGGCGAACAACCGGAGAAGAGGTGGTCATGACGCGAAGGGCCGTGGCGAGCTTCCGGTCGGCGATGCGGGCAGCGCGCGCGGAGGGTTATTTCGCGGGCTACACTTACTAACTGGTAAGTAAGCAACTTTTCTTAAAAGCGCTTTCAAGATCGTTCGGTAGTCATTATTCATTATTAGGCGAAGGAAGTGACAGGGCTTGACCAGAAAAAGCAAGAAAATGGCGGCTGCGCTCTTCTCGGCGATGCTGGCGTTCGGAGTCGTAACGCCGGCTTTGGCCATGCAATCCCAGCACCGCGAACCGCTGCGAAAAAGCCAAATGAACGAAGAATCACCCGCGCTTGACCCCGCAAGCCCCGCGAGTTCCGCAAGCCCGAACGCGAACGCCGCGGCCGGTCAAGCGTCCCCCGGGCAGCCCGCGTTCGCGGGCACGCTGCCTGCCGAACCCGAATACGCCCCCGGCCGGGTCATCGTGAAGTACCGGTCATCCGACGCTTCCGTTCAGGCGGAATCGCTGTCCGCGCAAATTACAGGCGCCGCCCCGCTGCCGGTTCCGAACGCGGAGCTGCTGAAGCTGGCGGAGGGCGCCGACGTACATAGCGTCATCGAAGAGCTGTTGAAGAACCCGAACGTACTCTACGCGGAGCCCGACTACAAGGTCTCCTCCGCCTTGAACCCGCGGACGTTCCGCCCGGCCGAAGACGCCGCGCCGGCTTCGGCGGCGACCGCACCGGCGTCCGCCGCGCAAGCGGACGAATCCCCGATCCTGCCGAACGACCCGCTGTTCCACGAGCAATGGGGATTGAACAACACCGGACAAGACCTGAACGACGGCTCGGTTCCGGGCGGCACGCCCGACGTCGACATGGATCTTCCGGAAGCCTGGGCGATCACGCAGGGCAGCAAAGACGTCACCGTCGCCGTCATCGGCAACGGCGCCAAGACCGACGTGCCAGACTTGGTCGGCCAAATTTGGACCAACGCGAACGAAATTCCGGATAACGGCGCGGACGACGACGGCAACGGGCTCGTCGACGACGTGAACGGCTGGGACTTCCTGCACGACGACAATACGGTGTTCGATACGAGCGACGGGCTGAGCGACCTGTACGGCACGACGGTCGCCGGTCAGATCGCCGCGGCGATGAACAACGGCGAAGGCATCGCCGGCGTCGCGCCGAACGCGAGCGTCATGCCGCTCAAGGTCGTATCGCCGGACGGCGGCTACTTCACCGACGTGGTGGACGCGATCGAATACGCCGAAGCGCACGGCGCGAAGATCGCCACGCTCGGCATCGTGTACACCTACCGAAGCAAGTTGATCGAAGATGCGATCAATGCCTCCGGCATGCTCTTCGTCGCGCCGGCTGGCGAGAGCTCGGGCATGTTCGGCCAAACCTTGAACCTCGACGTGAATCCGGTGTACCCGGCCGCTTACCCGAGTCCGAACGTGCTGTCGGTGACCGGCGTCGACATTCTCGGCAACCTGGCGCTCGACAACGCGATCGGCCAACAGTCCGTGGACGTCGCCGCGCCGTCGGAGCTGATCATCTCGACCGTGCCCGACATCGATGCCGGCTACGCGGCCCAAATCGACAACGGCACGTACAAAGCCTACTACAACGGCATCGGCTTCGAGGAAATCCCGATCGACGATCCGCAATACGCCGGCCAGCGGCAGGACATGTTCGACCGCGCCATGAACTTCCTCAAGCCGGAAGGCGGCGAAGCGCCGAGCATCCTGCTCGTGAATGACAGCCAGCGCAACCAGGGCGGCGGCGTCGGCCCGATGTACGAGAGCGATCAGATGGCGGTTTACGAAGGGCTGCTCCAGCACGCCGGCTACGCGTACGACAAGGTCACGACCCAAGACGAGACCTTCGACGGGCCGCCGCTCGAGCAGATGAAGAATTATGACATCGTCGTGTGGTTCACCGGTACGGCAGCGACTCAGGACGGCGACAAGCTCATTACCGACGCGGACCAGGCCAACCTGACGGCCTACCTGAACGGCGGCGGGCATCTGATGCTGACGGGGCAGGACGCTATCGACCAAAGCGCGACCTCTCCGTTCGTGCGGGACGTGCTCGGCCTGACGATCGTGAAGGAAGGCGGGTACATTTTCAAGGGCTGGGGCGTGCCGGGCACCATCTACGACGGCCAAACGTATAGGCTGATGGATTTCGCGCTCTTCTACGATACGGTCATCAGCAATAAACCGGGCATGACGAAGATCAACATCAAGAACAGCAACGGCAAGTATTCCTACTCGCAAGGGACGCTGTTCGCGGCCGCATACGCGGCGGGCGTGGCCGCGCTGGTGCAGGGCGAATATCCGGAGCTGAGCGCCGCGGACGTCAAGCAGCGCGTCGTGACGAGCGGCAAGCCGCTGGACAGCCTCAAGATGAGCACGGCGAGCGGCAGGCTGATCAGCGCGTACCACGCGCTGGGGAACAAGGATATTCCGGGCATGACGCTGATCGACCCATCCGTGACCGGGAAGCTGGATCAGGCGGCCGATCCGAACCATGTTTACGCCGTCGAGCTGAACGCCGGCGAGGAAGCGACCTTCTCGCTGACCGGCGCGAAGGGCACGGATTTCGATCTCATTCTGTACGATTCCTCCGCCACGACGGTGGCAAGCCGGGAAGGCGCCGTGGCGTTCTCCGAGACGCCGGGGACGTCCGCCGAGACGATCAAGTACCGCGCGGCCGGGAAAGGCACGTACTACATCAACGTCTATGCCGTTGCCGGCGCCGGCGCGTACACGCTGAACGTCGACTACGGCAATACGTCGGGCAAGTTCGAGGACGACGACGCGTCGCTGACGTACGAGGGCGACTGGACGACGGTGACGGACGCTTCCTATTCGGGCGGCACCATGAAGCAATTGACCGGCGAGGGGGTCGTCAAATTCGGCTTCCGCGGCAATCTGTTCGAATGGATCGGCACGAAGGACGAGAACCTGGGCGTCGCCGAGATCCGGATCGACGGATTCCCGGCGGGCTACGCCGACCTCAGCAGCAAGACGCGGCAAACGCAGCAGTCGCTGTTCAAAATGGTCATCCCGAACGGGCATCACGACGTCGAGATCCGCGCCGCGAAGGGCGCGAACGCGGTCCTGGCCATCAATCTCGACGCGGTCGCCTTCTCCAGCTTGATCTCGCCGACGTCGAAAGCCGCGAACTATACCGGTCCGTGGGCGTTCAAATACGGCAAGAAATACCCGGACGGCTCCGAGAGCTACACGACGACGCCGGGCAGCGCGGTCGAATTCCCGTTTACGGGAACGAAGGTGACGCTCTGGGCCACGACGGGCAGCAACCGCGGCAAGGTGAAGATCTACATCGACGGCCGGTCGGTAACGCCGACGCCGGTCGATCTGTACAGCGAGACGACGCGGTACCAGGTGCCGGTCTTCACGTCGGGCGAGCTGGCCGGCGGCACGCATAAGATCAAGATCGAGCATGCGGGCGAATCCAATCCGAAGTCGAGCGGCGGCATCGTCACGATCGACGGTCTGGACGTCCTGAACCTGAGCTAGCCCGAGAGACAGCTATTATTCCGATCCGAAATGGGGTACCTGAACGTGAATCGATCACTACTCAAAAAGTCGCTTTCCCTCGCGGCGGTCTCGGTGCTGGCCGGCAGCGTCGTCTCGACGGGCGTGCCGACGGCGCATGCCGTTCCGGGAGATAAAAGCTTCATCACCGAGGAAGGCTTGCAGGCGGTCACCCGCCTGCTGCAGGAGGCCGGGCCGGAAGCCGGAGCGGGCGCGGCGGCGCCGGGCCAGGCGTTCGTGGCCGAAGACATCAATACGAAGTCCGCGGACGAGATCAACGTCATCGTGCAGCTCAGCGGCCAGCCGGCGGCCGTCGGCCGCTATGCGGCCAAGCTCGGCTTCAAAGCCTTGGCCGCGGAATCCACCGAGGCGAAGGTGCGGTCCGAGCAGGATGCGTTCGTTCGGAGCGCGCAGGCAAGCAGCGTGACGTTCAAGGTCGACCGCCGCTTCGATACCGTTCTGAACGGGATGGAGATCACGATCCGCGCGGACGCCGTCCCGCAGCTGGCCAAGCTGACGGGCGTGAAGGCCATCCATAAGAACATCCGCTATTATCCGGCCGACGTGGCCGACAGCTATCAATCCGCCGCGGCCGGATCGTCCGCGATCGACACGGTGCCGCTCGAGCAAATCGGCGTTCTGAAAGCCTGGGAGCGCGGGTACACGGGCAAAGGACTGAAGGTCGGCGTCATCGATACCGGCATCGACTACCTGCATCCCGATCTCGCCGGCAATTACGTCGAGGGCGGCTACGATGCCATCAACCAAGACGACGATCCGTACGAGGACTTGCCGGAAGGCGATTACGAAGGGTCCTACCACGGGACGCACGTATCCGGCACCATCGCCGGGACGGCGTCGAACAAGGCGGCCGACCATGTGCAGAAGGGCGTCGCCTACGACGCCAAGCTGTACGCGTATAAGGTGCTCGGGCCGGAGGGCGGCACGTCCGCGCAGGTCATCGACGGCATCGAGCATGCCGTCGAGGACAAGATGGACGTCATTAACCTGTCCCTCGGCAGCGACCTGGAGAAGGATCCGAACTCGCCCGACGCCATCGCGGTGAACAACGCCGTCCTGGCGGGCGTCGTCGCCGTCGTCGCGAACGGCAACGCCGGCGCGGGCAATCAATATTATTATTCCATGGGCTCCCCGGCATCGGCGCAGCTCGCCATCTCCGTCGGCGCGGTCACGAGCGAGAGCATCCGCGTCGCGGGCCGGGTGCGCAGCGAGGTCGGCACCACGGCGAACGAAGCGCACATGGACTTGATGAGCTGGACGACGGACAAGGAGAACTTCAACGAGATGTTCGGCGACGCCCCGATCAAGGGCGTGTACGTCGGACTCGGGTCGAACGACGAATACCAGGGCCTCACCAAGGAATACCTGGCCGACAAAATCGTCTTCATCTCCCGGGGCAACCTCACCTTCGACGAGAAGGTGAAGATCGCCGCCAAGCACGGCGCGAAGGCCGCGGTCATCTTCAACGGCAACGCGATCGATCCGAACATCAACGAACCCGATCTCTCGGAGGATATCAAGGACCGTAACGGCCCGATCGGTCCGGTAGGCTTCCTCGGGGACAGCTACGATTACATCCCGACGTTCGACATGGCGGGCAATACGGGGCGCATGTTGGCCCGCGAGCTGAAGGCGCATCCGGACGAGACGCTGCAGTTCACGATGAAGAACGATTTCGAGAAGACGCCCGCGGCGGGCGACTTCATGGCGGACTTCAGCTCGAGAGGCCCGAACTCGGACGGCAATTACGGCATCAAGCCGGACCTGAGCGCGCCGGGCGTGCAAATCTTCTCGTCCGTGCCGGCCTACGGCAAGGCGAATCCCGATGCGAGCTACGATCAAGCGTACGCCAAGCTGAGCGGCACGAGCATGGCGACGCCGCACGTGGCCGGTCTCGCCCTGCTGCTCAAGCAGGCGCATCCGGCATGGACCCCGACCGACATCCGCGCGGCGCTGGCGAATACGGCCGAGGAGATCGTCGACCAGGACGGCACGCCGTACGACGTCTATTCGCAAGGCGCGGGCCGGGTCGACGTCATGAACGCGATCGATACGCGCGCGATCATCGAATCGCTGGACGAGATCACGATCTATGACGACAAGATGAGCCAGACGGTCATTCCGAGCGAGGCGAGCAGCGTCAGCTTCGGCCTGATGCAGCCGGGGGAAGAAGCGGCGAAGCCGCTCCGCGTCAAGAACCTGTCGGACGCGTCCGTGATGTACAGCGCTGAGGTCGTCCTGCATCCGTCGGTCACGTCGGACCCGCACGACCCGATTCCGACGCCGGATACCGGCAAGATCGCGGCGAAGCTGACCGGCCTCGCGGGCGATCAAGTGACGGTGGCCAAGGACGGGGAAATCGACCTCGGCTTGACGGCGACCGTGAGCCCGGAGGCGAAGGTCGGCGTGTACGAGGGCGAAGTGCTGCTGAAGAGCGCCGGCCTTCCGTCTCTGCATCTGCCGTTCGCGATTCATGTCGGCAAAGGGTCGGAGGACAACGACTTCCCGATTCAGAACGTGACGCTCAGCAGCACGACCGTATCGAAGGACGAGCCGATCGACATCGCGGCGTCGCTTCCGCTCGGCGAAATCAACCACCTGTACGCGGCGATCTACGACCTGAACGACCAGCCGCTCGGCATTCTGGCCGAATACTACGATCTGGACGAGGACAAGGACGTCCTGAAGCCGCTCCCGTCCGACTTCGTCATCCCGGAATTCGACGGTTCGTACAACGTCGGCATTTGGCTGAACGACGGCAATAAGTACAACGAGCAGCTGCCGGAAGGGCGGTACAAAATCGTCCTGGTCGGTTCGGTCTACGACGCGAATTACAATCTCGTCGATCAATCCGCGGCGTTCAAAACGTTCTATGTGAGCGACGGAGGGACGACCCCGCCGCCGACGCCGCCGACGGATCCGGGCTCGTACCCGAGCTTCCCGGTTCAGCCTAACGGCGCGGCGTACAACAAGGACGTGGCCGCTTCCGTGATCGAGAAGGGCCAGACAAGCGTTGCCGTCGCGGCGCAATCGAGCCTGGAAGGCGCGCAATTGTCCGTCACCGTCAACGACGCCGATCTGCAAGCGGCGCTGAAGGACGCGAAGCCGCCGGTCGCGCTGACCATCGGCGCGGCTTCCAAGGACGCGTCCTCCGCGACGCTGGCGCTGACGGCCGCGCAGGCGAAGCTGCTGAAGGACGCGGGATTGACCGGCACGCTCGTCTTCGCCTGGAACGACGCCTCCGTCTCCTTGCCGCTGTCGGCCTTGACGCGCGCGGCGGAAGGCGCGGACATCGTGATGACGATCAAGCAGGACGAAGGCAGCAAAGCCGAGTTCGCGAAGCAAGCGGCGGACGCGACGGTTCTGGGGACGCCTTACGTCTTCGAAGCCGCCATGGTCAGCGGCGGCACGCCTTCTCCGCTGAAGCTGAACGCGGACGAAGCCGCGGTCCGCTCGTTCCTCGTCGCCGGCGACGCGGGCACGGCCGGCGCGCTGTACCTTGAGGGCGGCAAGGTCTATCCGGTTCCGGCCGCGATGACCAAGACCGCGGGCGGCGATACCATCGCGACGATCCGCCGTCCGGGCTTCTCGACGTACGCGGCGGCCGCGCGCCATGTCGCGTTCGCCGATACCGGCAAGTCCTGGGCGAAGGAGCAGATCCAGTCGCTCGCGGACAAATTCCTGCTGAACGGCACGACCGCGACGACGTTCTCGCCGAAGACGGACGTCACCCGCGCGCAGTTCGCGTCCATGCTCGTCCGGGCGCTCGGCCTGCAGGCGCAGGGTACGGCGGCGCCGTTCGGCGACGTGAAGAGCGGCGACTGGTTCGCGTCCGACGTGGCGACGGCGTACGCGGCCGGTCTCGTCACCGGAGCGGACGGGCAGTTCAAGCCGAACGCGACGATCGCGCGCCAAGACTTGACGGTCATGCTGGCGCGGGCGATCAAGCTCGTCGGCCTGCAGCCATCGGGCACGGCCGGCACGCGCGCCTACGCCGATGCCGCGCAGTTCGGCGGCTACGCGAAGGACAGCATCCGCATCGTCACGGACGCCGGCCTGATGCAGGGCGTCGAAGAGAAAGGCGGCACCTACTTCCGTCCGGCCGACGCGACGACGCGCGAAGCCGCGGCGAAAGTGCTGCACGACCTGCTGCAAGCCTCCGGGCGCATTCGTTAATAGCGTGAATGATTAAGCGAAGAAAAGGCTGCCGAGCTTGGCTCGGCAGCCTTTTTTGTGTTGAGGAAGGGAGGCGGTGGCCGGGTGCGTTCGGAGCCGCCGTCGCGGTTGGAACGGCGGAGCGGCCGGGGAGGCGGAGGCGCGAGGGTGGCGGGAGGCGGAGCGGCGGCCGGAGGAGCGAAGGAGGCGGGAGCCGGGCCAAGTCCGCGCATCGAGGCGGCTTACAGCGCCTCGATGATGTCGCCGGCGATCAGGGCGGCTTCCGTCGCGCGGGCGGCGGAAGCCCGGTCGCCGGCTTCGCCGTGCAGGTACACGCCGGCCGCGGCCGCTTGCTCCGCGGTCAGCCCTTGCGCGAGCAGGCCGCCGATGATGCCGGCGAGCACGTCGCCCGAGCCGCCCGTCGCCATGCCGGGATTGCCGGTCGCGTTCACGTACGCCGACCCGTCCGGCGTCGCGACGACGGTGCCGGCGCCCTTGAGCGCGAGCGTGACGCCGTGCCGCTCGGCGAAGCGCTGCGCGAGGCCGATCCGGTCGCGCAGCACCTCGCGGACGGACAGGCCGCAGAGCCGCGCCATCTCGCCGGGATGCGGCGTCAGCACGACCGGCGCTTTGCGGCGCGGCCATGCGGCGAAGGGCTCGCCGCCGCCATGTTCGCCGGCGGCGGCCAGCATGTTCAAGGCGTCGGCGTCCGCGACCAGCGGGACGCCGTCCGCCGCTTCCCAGACGGCGCGCAGCCAGGCGCCGTCGCCGTCCCATCGGCCGAGCCCCGGGCCGATGACGAGCGCTTGCTTGCCGGCGGCCAGCGCGGCAAGCGCCTCGGGCGGCGCGGCGCGCCAATCGCCGCGCCCGTCGTCGGGCACGCCGTGCAGCATCGCTTCCGGCAGCCGCCCGGCCATGGGCAGGGCGAGCGCCTCCGGCAGCGCCCAGCTGACGAGCCCGCTCCCGGCGCGCAGCGCCGCCTTCGCGGCGAGCAGCCCCGCGCCGCTCATCGCGCGCGAGCCCGCGGCGACCAGCGCGTGGCCGTACGTGCCCTTGTGCGCGTCGGCTTGGCGGCGCAGCGGCCACGCGAGGCCGAGCTTCTCGCGGAAGGCCCGCTCGCCGAGCGCGAACGCGCGCACGTCCATCGCCGCGGCCAGCGCTTCCGGGATGCCGATGGGCCGCACGACGACGCGGCCGGCCGCCTCCGCGCCGGGATGCTGCTGCAGCCCGCGCTTCGCCAGCGCGAGCGCGACGGTGACGGCCGCGCGGATGCACGGCTCGGCCGTCTCGCCGGTGTCGGCGTTCAAACCGCTCGGGATGTCCGCCGCCACGATCGGCAGCCCGCTCGCGTTCGCCGCGCGGATCAACGCGGCGTACGGCGCCCGCGGCGCGCCGGCCGTGCCGGTGCCGAGCAGCGCGTCGACGAGGCCGTCGCAGCCGTCCCAAGCGGCGGCGCCCGCGTCCGCGAACGCGCGTGCGGGGATGCCGAGCCGCTCGGCAATGTCGCGCTGCGCGGCCGCGTCGCCGGCCAGTTGCTCCGGCGGCACGGCGTAGACGAGCACGGCGTCGTGGCCGAGCTCCCGCAGATGCCGCGCGCAGACGAGGCCGTCGCCGCCGTTGTTGCCCTTGCCGACGAGAATCGCCCATTTGGCCCGGCGCTTGCCCGTCTCGGCAAGCAGCCGGATCGCCTCCTCGGCGATGGCCCGGCCCGCGTTCTCCATGAGCGCGAGGGCCGGAATGCCGAGCTCGCCGATCGTTTGCCGGTCCAGCCGGCGCATTTCTTCGGACGTGACCAGGTACATGGCAGGTCCTCCTATCGCTTCGATTGTCGCGGTTCCATCTGATTGCTGCATGTTCCCGCTTGCGCCTATTCTTCTTTTTGCGCGTCTTCTTCGAGCAGCGCGTTTCCATCTCATGGTACGCTTCATGGTTCGCGCGTTCCGTTGATTCGATCTTACTCTTTTACCCGGCCGGGAACAATGGGACGCGCAAGCCGCGCAACCGGGGGCGGCCGCGAAAGCGAGCATCGAAAAAGCCGGCCGTCTCGGAGGCTGGCTTCGTGGCGTAGCAAAGCGGAAAGCGGAAGGCGGAGCGGCGGAACCGGTGCGGAACGAGGCGGAGGAGGCGGAGGATGGGAGGATGGGGAGCGTTGAAACGCCGGACCGGCGAGGGAGCGGGCCGCCTTACGACGCCAGCGCCTCCCGGGTAATCTGCTCGATGTCGATCGGAGACTTGACGCCCTCGCGGACGAGATCGGGCAGGATATGCCGGAGGAAATAATCGACGCAGTGCAGGCGGATCGATTTGATTTTGATCAGCGCGTGCCGGTACATGACGATGAATTCCTTCTCGAGGTTGCCCCG
Source organism: Paenibacillus sp. UNC496MF (assembly GCF_900113915.1). NCBI lineage: Bacteria > Bacillati > Bacillota > Bacilli > Caryophanales > Paenibacillaceae > Paenibacillus > Paenibacillus sp. UNC496MF. The sequence goes on along the minus strand of NZ_FORE01000006.1, from coordinate 658,835 downwards.
CTGCAACTCCGCGAAGGCTTCGTAGATCTGATCGAGTTTGTCCGCGACCTCGAGGATCTGCCCTTCGACCGAGTCGTTCTTCCCTTCGCGCAGCTGCCGGCGGAAGATCGGCTTGAACGCCTCGGGGATGTGCTCGTCGATGAAGTGCGCGACCATGCCTTCCTCGACCTGCTGCAGCATCGCGCGCAGCTCCAGCGAGTAGTGCTTCACGGGCGTCTTGATGTCGCCGATGAAGATCTCGCCGTAATCGTGGCTGCTCGTGATCTCGTACAGCTTCTTCCAGTCTACGGCGACGCCGTTGCTTTCCTCGATGTCCGCCAGCGTTTTGGCGTATTGGACGACTTTCCAGGAATGGGCGGAGACGCTGTGCGCTTGAAACTTGAACTTGCCGGGGCAGCGGATGATCCGCTCCAGATCGGTTAACGATTGAAAGTACGTATGAATGCCCATCGTTCGCAGTCCTTTCCGTGTTGAAGTCGGCGTGCGGCATAGGCTCAGTATACAGGCGAACTGTTAATGGATCGTTAACGCCGCGCGGAGGAGCCGCCGATGGGGCAAATGGATATCTTTTACGTGCTTCCTTGTCCGCCTCATGCTATGATTAGGGCTATAGAACTATAATAACGGCGAGGTGATCCTGTGACTTTAGAACTTCCCGTAGCCCATTGTCCCGTCTGCGGCGACGTGTACCGGAAGAACCTGCGTGGCTTGTGCGCGGACTGCTCGTCGGCGGAGGACGGGCAGGTAGACGCGATCGAGCGCGCGCTGAAACGGGACCGCCGCTTGACGAACGAGCAGGCGGCCGAGCTTGCCGCGGTTCCGGCGGCGCGCATCCGGACGCTGATTCGCCGGGGCCGGCTGAAGCTGTACGCTTATCCGAACCTGGCCGACGCCTGCGACCTCTGCGGGGCGCCGATCCGGGAGGGCAAGCTGTGCGGCGGCTGCTTGAAGAATCTGCGGGTCCAGATCGCCGAGGACCGGGAGAAGCAGCTTAAGCAGAAGCGGGAGCACATCTACTTGACGAAGCGGATTTGAGACGCGAGGCGTCGCGTTCGGCCTTGCTTAACGGCGCGAAACGTTCATGCCAAAAACAAAAACAGGGATCTCCCCGCGGGGGATCCCTGTTTTGCGCGTTTCAGCGCTTCCGGCTCTCGCCTACGTCCACTGTTCGATCAGCCGCTGCGCGTCCGCGCCCAGCGCCGCTTTGGCGCTTTCGGACGCGTTTTTGGCCATGGCCGGGTTGTTCAGGTGCTTCAGGAAATCCTGCAGATGCTTGACCGCTTGCTTCGGCTTGCCGCCGTCCAGCTGGTGCCGCGCCTGGTCGAGCGCGTTGCTGAGCTGCGGGACGAGCGGGCCGCTCAGGTCGCCGGAGGCTTGGAAGCGGGCGACGAGCCGTTTCATGGCGTCGACGCCCGTTACGACCTGGAAGCCGAACGTCTGCCGGATCGAAACGCCGGCATAATCCGTGAAGACGATCGTCGCCGTCTTGGTGCCGGTCAGCCCGGCGAAGTCCAGCTCGGCGGTCGGATGCGCCGCGTCGACCGCGTACGTGCGGCCGTCGACCGTGATCGCGGCGGACCGAACGGCCGTCAGGCCGGCCTGCAGCCGGAACGTCAGCGGCCGGTCGTCCGGAGCCGCGCCGCCCTCCGGCAGCGCCGTTCCGTTCGCTTCGAGCGCGAAGGCCGGATCGACCGGAAGCAGCACGCCGTGCGAGACGTTCCCCGCCTGATCGACCGATTTGATCGATACCGTATACGTGCCGCCGTTCTCGATGCCCGGAAGGACGGCGCTCTGGACGCCGCGCTTCACCTCGATCATGCCGCCGACTTGCTGGCTGCCCTTCAACAAGGCAAGCTGCACCTTCTCGGCGTCGGTATCGTACGGGCCGTCCCAATACAGCTTCAACTGGTCATCGCCGCGCACGACCTGCACGTGCGTCGCGTCGCCCGGCGCGACGTGGTCCTCCGCCGGCGGCGCCGGCGGCGTCGGCGCGTCGAATACGGCAGGATCGCCGAACGTGAATTTGTCGAGGTTGTACAGATAGTCCCCGCCTTTGAACAACAGGAACACGATATGCTTGCCGGTGACCGGCGCCGTTACGTTCGCCGTGAACCGCTTGAACGTCTGCCAGCCGCCCGTTCCCGTCACGGTGCCGGTTGCGATCAGCGGGCCGCTCAAGCTATCGAGGCGCACCTCGATCGTGCCGCCGCCCGTGTCGCTCGCGGCGTTGACGGTGAACGCCGTCGGGCTCGCGCTGCCGAAATCGACGTAATTGTACATGGCGTACGGCCCGTTCGGCCCGTAGACGCCGGCGAGGTACGTTTGTCCGCCGCCGTTCTCCCGGCCGACCGCCACGGCGGTCGTATAGTTCTCCGCTTCCAGCTTGCCGTACGCGTCCCGCGCCTGTCCCTTCACCGTCGAGAAGGTGAACCAGTCGAGGTTGAGCGGGTAGTCGCTGCCGTTCGCCCCGCGGAATACGAGGTAGACGTCGTGAATGCCCTTGGCCCGCGTGTCGTCGAGATTGCCCATGATGTCGACCCACTTGTCCCACGTGCCCAGCGCCGGGATGTCGACCGTGCCGGCGACCGGGCCGTCCAAGCCGTCGAGCCGCACCTCGATCGTGCCGCCCTGGCTGCCGCTCGCGACGTGGAACGTCGCGCCGGCGGCGCCGGCGCCGAAGTCGATGCCGCGGTAGACGGCATGCGCGCCGTTCGTAATGCCGTCGAGGAAGCCGAATTCGGCGTTCTTGCCCAGCCCCGCGGCATCGTCGTAGTTGCCGGCCTTCAGCCGGGCGTAGGCGTCCGTGCGCGTCGGATCGGTAGTCGTGAACTTGAACCAGTTCAGGTTGAACAGATATTGGTCGTTCGTCTTCGTAAAGACCAGATAGACGTCATGCTTGCCGGTCACGACGCTCGGCTGTCCCTGATCGTCCGTCAGCAGCCCGACGGCGTCCGAGAAATTGTTCCAGCCGCCGGTGCCTTGCACGTTCAAGGTGCCGACCTTGGGGCCGTCCGGCGCGTCCAGCCGGATCTCGATGTTGCCGCCGCCGGTGGCGCTCGCCGCCCGGGCGATGAAGCCCTTGGCCCCGCCGGCGCCGAAATCGACGTTCCGGTACGCCGCGTACATGCCCGGCTGAATGCCGCCGAGCTGGATCGTTCCGTCCGTGCTGTCCTCCATCACGAAGCCGCTGCCGATGTTGTATTTCTCCGCTTCCATGCGGTTGAACGGGTTCTTGTCCGCGTAGCGTACCTGCGCCGTTCGCGGCTCCAGCACGGACAGCGCCTCGACGGCGCCGGAGGCCGACCACGATTCGTACGTGCCGGCGAGCAGCTGCCCCGCCCAGTTGCCGTCGACGACGCCGTCCGGATTGCGGTTGCTCCACGCCGTCTCCGCGTTGAAGGCCAGCCAATCGGCCAGGTCGCCGCGCGCCTGAACGTAGGAGCCGTCGGTTTGCGGCTTCAGCGCCTCGAGCAGATAAGCCAGGTTGCGGATCAGGATCGTTTTGCCGCCCTTCAAATCCCCGTTCGGGCCTTCGAAGCGGAGCAGTCCGTTCTCGTCGGTCAGGTCGCGCTTGGTGTAGGCCGCGGCTTTCACGGCATCGTCCAGATACGTCGGGTCACCGGTCAGCCGGTACAGGCCGGACGCCGCGCCGATGAACGTGCCTTGATTGTAGTGCGTCGCGCCGCCGGCGGTGCCGTTTGCGACCTCGAGGCGGTCGTACACCTTGCCGTTGCCGTCCGTCAGCATCGTTTTGCCCCACGTATAGATCCGGTTCGCGGCTTGCAGGTAGCGGTCGTCCTTCGTGACGTCGTACAGGAATACGGCCGCTTCGGCCGCGGGGAAGTTGATGCACGCGTTCTTGCTGTCGTGCTCGCTGTTCATCCACCAGATGCCGCCGCCCGCGAACGCGTCGTCCCACTGCGTGTCGTAGACGAAGTCGAAATAATACTTGGCTTTCTCCAGGTAGCGCGGCTCTTGGGTGATCGCATACGCCCGCGCGCTCGCCATCGCCCACCACATGATGTCGTCGTTGAAGTGGTTGTTCGTCCAGTCGGCGCCGTACTTGGCGACCGTGCCGTCGAAGACGTCGTCGATCTGGGTCCGGAGCTGGGCCTTCAGCGCCGGGTCGGCGGTGTGCAGGTACGCGTCCATGACCGTCTCCCACAGCTCCGCTTCCACCCAGAAGCCTTGATAGTTGTCGGCTTGCTTGGAATTGGTCCGGAAATACTTCGCGCCGCCGTCCCAAAAAGCCGCGTTGAACGCCTTGATGGCCGTGTCGGCGTCCGTAGACGCGTAGGCGCGCGCCTTGGGAGCGGGGCCCATGGCCGTGAGGGGAGCGAGCACCAGCGAGCAGGCGGCGGCGAGCGCCATGAACCGTAAGGATGTCGATTTGTTTCGCACCGTCATGTAACCTCCATTGCAAAAGGATTGTTCGGCTGCTTCCGCGCTGCGGATGGACCGGGTAAAATTGGGTATGAAGCGCTTTCAACAACACTATAATTCGCTCGTCAATGGGATGTCAATATATTAATGTTTATTAAAATGATATATCATTTAGTCGGGCGTGCGTCTGCATGGCGCGGGATACCGGCCGTTCTAACCCGCAGCTCCCGTCATGGTTCGCTCGCGGCCCGTGCCCGCGCGATCCGTTGAAGGCCGGCGAGCGGCTTTCGCGGAGGGCCGTCCGGCGGCCGATCCGAAACAGGCATCGCTAAATCGGGCCTGCTGTGGTATAATGTAAGTCTCGTATAAGAATCGGAATGCCGCGTACTTGAAAAGGCAGCAGAGCTGCTTTGTTTCGATAGGCGGCTTTTTTGAAGAGCGATAAGGAGGCTTGCGCCCGTGTATAATTCCCGCAAAAGAATCCCGGTGGAGTATCCGACCGAAATGACCGCCATCTGGTCGTGCACGAAGGATGACTGCAACGGCTGGATGCGCCAGCGTTATTCGTTCGAGGATTCGCCCGTCTGCGCGCAGTGCGGGTCCCCGATGGAGGCGTGCGAGAAGGAATTGCCGATTTTGTACGATTCGGGGCTCGATCGGAAAGCCGCCGAAAAAAATTCGAAGACGAAGGATCCTGAGCCGGATGGACCGCTCGATGACCGGACATAGCGCGAGAACGCGCCGAACACGCAAAAAAGACAGCTGCGCGCAGCTGTCTTTTTTGCGTGTTCGGCAGGCGTCAGGCGCTCCCGCCCGACTTGTATTGTTTGACATACCCGAATCCCCTTAATTGCTTGCGATGTTCATCCCAGATCCGGAACCGCAAGGATTTCAGGCTGGACCACAGCGTAACGGGCCGGGCGCTTTGCAGCGTCTCGTTCTCGTCATGCGTGCGTTCCAAATAATAATTGGGCACCCGTGGGCTCAGGTGATGAATATGGTGATACCCGATGTTTCCGGAGAACCATTGCAAAATCTTGGGTAATTTATAGAATGAGCTTCCGTGCAGGGCGGCATCGACGTAGCTCCAGTTCTCGTCCTTCTCGAAATAACTATCTTCGAACTGATGCTGGACGTAGAAGAGCCAGAAGCCGGCCACCCCCGAGACAAGGAAGATCGGCGCTTGAATGAGCACGAATGCCTGCCAGCCGACCGCCTGGCACAGCAGCGCGGCGAGAGCGGCGATGCCCAGATTCGTGATATGCGTATTCAGGCGTTCGGCGGTTTTCGCTTTTTTGCGATTAAACCGATAGTCGATCAGGAAAACGTAGATCGGACCTAAGCCGAAGAGGATCAGCGGATTCCGGTAAACGCGGTAGCCGATTCGCTTGAGCAAGGGCAGGGCCACATATTCGTCGACCGTCAGCGTCCAGATATCGCCCGTTCCCCGCCGGTCCAAATTGCCGTTGGTCGCATGATGGACGGCGTGGCTGGACCGCCACTGACGAAACGGACTGAAGGTCAACACGCCCGCCAACGTGCCGATGATTTCGTTTGCCGTTCGGTTCGTGAAGAACGAGCCGTGGCAGCAGTCATGGAAAATGATGAAAACCCGAACCATGAGTCCGGCGGCGACCAAGGCGATCGCGAGCGTAAGCAAGTAGGAGACGGAAAGACTTCGATACGCTCCGTACCAGAGCAAGATCAGCGGAGCGAAGGTGTTGAACAGCTGCCAGACGCTCCGCGGCAAGCTCGAGCGTTCGTAAGGGGCGAGCAATTTCCGCAAATATTTGAAACTTCCCGATATGGTCATTCAAGAACTCCTCTGCTTTAGCGAACAGCCTCATTGTATCATACCGATGCCTCGGGCGGACGAAAGGGCATGAAGGGAAATGGAGGGGTACCGTCAGCGGGCCGCGTCATCCTTCCGCGCGAGCAGCCCGACCGCCGCCGAGACGGCCTCGCGCAAGGCCGCGAGATCCTTCGTGCTGTCCGCGTCGAGCGAGGCGCCAAACGGATTCGCCGCCGTCCAGGCCGTGGCCAGCGTCATGACGGCGGTCATCAGAAAATGCGGCGGGAACGCGCCGCCGACGCGGCCAGCCCGCTGCGCCACCGCCAGCTCCCCGACCTTCGCGCCGTGCGCCGCGCTGCGTTCGGGGGGGACGGCGTTTTGCTGCTCTAGGTTGTACCAGGCAAGCAAGCGCATCAGATCGGGACGGGACATCCCGAAATCGAACACGCGCGCCGCGTAGCCCGGCAGGTCGTCGGGCGTGAAGGAGATGTCCTCGTATACGCGCAGCAGATGTTTCTGAAGCAGGGTGGCGAAGAGCGTCTCTTTATTGTCGAAATAGATGTAGATCAGGTTCTTGTTGCAGCCGGCCGCCTTGGCGATGCGGTCGACCCGCGCGCCCGCGATGCCGTGCGCGGAGAATTCCGCCATGGCCGCCTCCAAGATGCGTTCTTTCGACGCCTCGGCGTTTCGCATCGTCATCAGTCCTTGTCCTAGTATCGTCGATCGGGTCCGTTATGGCACATTATATCACTTGACGGAGCGGAGAGAAAAACGTATGTTATTTCTAACTAACCGGTTAGATATAATGGATAAAGGAAGAAGGTTTAAATTCATGACGATACGGACTTGGCTTATTACGGGCGCGAACAGCGGATTCGGCCGCCAGATGACGGAGCAGCTGCTGGAGCGGGGCGACCGCGTCGCGGGCACCGTCCGCGAGGAGCGACGCCTACGGGGCCGTCCGCCAGGCGCTGACCGAACGGCTCGCATCGCTCGAGGCGCAGAAGGAGCTGGCCGTTTCGACGGATTTCCGCGGTGGGGCTTAAGCGGTCTTGCGGGCCGAACGGCTCTGCCGATGACGGCTCGGCACCGGCTCGGCGCCGTTCGCTTGCGCGACGGCGCGACCCGTCCCGTCCGTTTCCCGGCATTCGCCAGCTTGTCCGCGCGCATGCTTTGCGGGCGGCCCGGGGACAATGGGGATTACGGTGCCGGCGCATGCCGGCTCCAATCCGGAGGGACGGTGACCGCATGGACAATACCAACCGCAACGAGACGCCGCAGACCATCTCGATCCGTACCAGCGTGACCTGGCGATTGCTGCGCAGATGCTACCGTATGATGACACGCAAATAGGCGATCGCGCAGGCGCGCATCGCCGCGATGAAGCTGCGGCCCCTGTTCGGGACGCGGCTTTTTGCATGCCGGTTCAAGCCGGCGCGAAGCGAGATCATCGAAAGGACGGCCATCCGTCGGGCAACGCATAACGGAAGAGATAAAGCCATTGATGGAAGATGCGTTAACGCGCGAGGGTTGGGAGGAGGGGACTATAACGGAAGTCCGGGAGGTCCGCGGCCGGCGCGTCCCTCCCGGAATCCGGAGGTTTCGGGAAGCTAGCAGCTGTTTCGGGGCGTTACTGAATCGCTTCCGCGATCGGATCGGTCACTTTGTTGACCATCTGGTTGCGGCTGATCATATGGCCGGCTTGTCCGCCGACCGCGCGTCCGAGACGGTCGCCGAGCACGCCGCCCACGACCGCGCCGAGCACGGTGCCGACGCCGGGGAGCAGCGCGCTGCCGACGACGGCGCCGTATTCGACGCCGGCCATGACGCCGACCGCGCCGGTGACGTTTTCGACCGTATGGGCCGTGTATTCCCGTTTGCCCATGTTACCATGCTGCAGGCTGCGCGTATCTTGAATCTGGGTCATGCCACCCGAAAGAATGCCTGCCACGAGCGAGCTGCTTTGAATCATTGCAATTGCCTCCGTTTCTCGAGATCCGATTCAGGCCGTCGTAAAAAGGCCTTCTTAGATTGTGCCCCGATTCGGATTAATGTTGCGGGCCCCGGTCGCTGGGAATGATTGTTTCGGCCGAAGCCGAGAACCTTCGCTGAACCGCCGCTCCCGCGCTCTTCGCCATATCCGTCATGTCGAGCACGCCTTCCGTGCCCTTGACCGCCCAGCGGCGGACCGTCCTTCTGGCTTCCGGCGACAGCGCCAGCAGCAACGCCGCCCCGCCGAGCAGCAAGCCTACACGCGATTTGATCATCTGTTGTTTCCTCCTTATATAGGGTCGGTCGTGAATTGCGATTCGCGAACGCGTAGGCAGATTATCCCTCGTCATTCGGCGATTTATGCACGTTTGCGGCGGTGCCTGCCCCCTGCATAAGCAGAATCATCCTGCGTATACTACGCTAAAACCATGCAGCCTTTACCCCGAAAGGAGCTCACCATGATCAGTCACACGCCTCACGAACCCTTTTGCCGCTCTTTGCCGGGGCGAATTCGCTTGGAATTCGCGGGACTGCAGCAGAACAAGCGGAAGGAAGCCGATTTGCGCAGGGCGCTCGCGCTGCTGCCCGGCATCGTCGCCGTCGACGCTTCCGCGGTGACCGGACGGGTGCTCGTCCGGTACGACGAGCGCTTGCTCCCCGAGCCGGCCCTGCGGCGCCGGCTCGAAGAATTGGAGCGCGCGTTCGCGGAGCAGGCGGCCCCGGCGGCGGGCGAACAGGCGGCAGGGCCGGGCGGGATGGCGGCCGAGCCCGCGGCGAAGCGGGATCAGATGGCGGCTCAGCGAGCGGGCGAGCCGGCGGTGACGCTGCCGTCGGCGCACGCCATGGCGGCGGCCGCGCTCGAGCTCCCGGCCTCGGAGCCGCACGCCGGGCCCGCGGAGGACGGGCCGCCGGCGCAGGCGTATTCGCCGGGCGAGCGAATGCGCCCGGACCCCGGCGAGCCCGCGAGGACGGCGGACGCGAGAACGGCGTCCCCTCTGCCGGCGCGCCGCGTGCCTCTGCCGCTCGCCGTGGCGATGGGCGGCCTGCTCGCGCTCGGCGCGAAGCAGCTGGCGTTCGGCCGATCCGCCTTGGCGGAGAAGCCGGGCTTGTTTTATATGTCCGGGGCGGTCGCGGCCGTCACCGGTTATCCGTTTTTGCGGCGGGGCTTCGACCGGTTCGCGGCATCGCGGAAGCTGAACGCCGATCTCGTGCTGGGCACGGCCGCGCTCGGACTCGCGCTTTTCCGTGAAAGCCTTGTCGTGCTCGGCGGCCTCACCGTGCTGCAGTACATGAACTGGCAGCGCAGCCGGCTCGGCGTCCGCGACATGGACGAACAGCCGCTCAGCCCGGAAATTCGGGCCTACAGCGAGCGCGCCGGCCGGCTCGGCTTCGCCGCCGCGGGCGCGACGTGGCTGCTGACGCGCAGCCCGCTGCGGGCGCTCGGGGTGCTGCTCGCGTCCAATCCGCGTCCGGCCACCATTCCCGTGAAAGCGGCTTGGCAGCAGGCCGAGCTGGCGGCCCGCGAAGCGCGCCGTCCGCTTCCGGAGGCGGTCTCGCTCGCGGATATCGCGCAGTCCGGCACGCTGCTGCTGGAGCGTACGTCGCTGCTCGCGGAAGCGGATTTCGGCGAGACGTCGTCGCTGTCGAACGACGAGGACCCGGACAAGCTCGTTTGCGCGGCCGCGAGCCTGATGGCCAAGGCGAATCATCCATGGAAGGCGGAAGTGCTGCGCAAGGCGAAGGACTCGTGCCGGACGCTGCGCACCGCCTTCCGCGTCGAACGCGAGGAGGACGGGATGCGCGGCCTGATCGGCGGCGTGCCGTACTGCCTCGGCAGCCTGGCCTGTCTGATGCGCCACGGCATTCCTTACGAAGCCTATTATTTAGAAGCGAAGCGGCTGGAGAGCAAAGGCTGCGAGGTGCTGTTCCTGGCGAAGCAGGCGGGCGGCGGCTGGCACTGCCTCGGACTGCTCTATCGCGTGGAAGAAATGAGCGCCGAATGGCGGGCGATGCTTGCCCGCGCGCGGGAAGAGGGGTTGCGGCCGGCCGTGCTGGAGGATAGCGCCGGCTTCGGTCATGAAGCGATGGAGCGCTTCGGCTTGCGCACGGACTGGCTGAACGTGCCGGCGTACGAAGTGGCGGAACGCATCGCCAAGCTACATCAGGCCGGCGACCCGGTGCTGCTGGTCGGCGAGCCGGACGGCGACGAAGACGGCGGCTTCCGGTATTTGAAGGAGGGGGGCGCGCCGGTCGTCTCGCCGGGCGAGCTCGGCCGGCTGCTGGACGCCCGGCGGTCCGCGCGGCGGATCGGCGGGGCGGCCCGGACGCATTTCAGGCTGACGCGGCTGTGGACCGTCTGCGGCGCGCTGCTCACCGCGGCGGGCGTCATCGGGGCGCCGCTCGCCAACCTCGCCGGCGATGCGATGTCGCTCGTCTTCCTATCGCGCACGCAGCGGCTGGCGCAGCGCGAGTTCCCGGCCGGCGGCGCGGCGCGGCCGGCGGCTTTCGCGGCGCACGGCGAAGCGGCTGCGGCGTCGGAGACGGCGGTCGTTGGCGCCGCGGCGATCCATACGCCGCCGGTGCCGGACGCGGCACCCGTTCCGTGGCACGGCCTCCCGTGGGAGCGCGCCGCCGAACGATTCCGCGTGCGCGTCCAGCAGGGGCTTTCGGACGGCGAGGCGGAAGCATTGCGACTGCGTTATGGCTCAAACCGGCTCGCGGAGAAGCCGCCGACGCCGTGGCTCGTCTCGTACCTCGGCCAGTTCAAGGAATTCACGACGCTCATTTTGCTCGGCACGACGGTTTTCGCCCTCCTGACGGGCGGACGGTTCGACGGGCTCGCGATGGGCGCCGTGCTGTTGGCGAACGCGGCGATCGGCACGTTCCAGGAACGGAAGGCCGAGCGGATCGTCGAGAGCTTGAACCGGTTTCAGCCGCACGACACCAAGGTGCTCCGGGACGGCGAGGAACGGCTGATCGGCGCGACGGAGCTCGTGCCCGGCGACATCGTCCGCCTGGAGCCCGGCGATCGGGTGCCCGCCGATATTCGGATCGTCCGCGCCTGGAATCTGGAGGCCAACGAAGCCGCGCTGACCGGGGAATCGCTGCCCGTCGCGAAGCTGGAGACGGAAGCGGGAGGCGACTGCCCGCTGCCGGAACGCAGCTGCATGCTTCACATGGGCACGGACATTTCCCGCGGCAAGGCGCTCGGCGTCGTCGTGCGGACCGGAATGGATACGGAGATCGGCCGCCTCATGGCCATGCTGAAGCGCGACGACCATGCGCAGACGCCGCTTCAAGCGAAAGTCACGTCCATCAGCAAGCGGTTCATCAAGTGGGCGTTCATCGCGGGCAGCGTCGTATTCGCGGCCGGCCTGCTGCGGGGCATTCCGTTTCCGGCCTTGGTCGGGTCTTCGATTACGCTGATCGCTTCGGCGATTCCCGAAGGACTGCCCGTCACCATTACGATCGGGCTGAGCGCCGGCCTCTTCCGCATGGCCAAGAACAGCGTGTACGTCCGCAAGCTGGCGGCGCTCGAGACGCTGGGCCGGGCCACCATCATTTGCACGGATAAGACCGGCACGTTGACGAAGAACGAAATGACCGTCAAGCAGATCGCTTCCGTGGGACACGCCTGGGACGTATCCGGCAGCGGCTACGATCCGGCGGGCGGGTTCCGGGAAAGGGCGGCGAGGACCGGTGCCGATGGCTTGAAAGAGGGCTTGAACGAGGGCTTGAAGGAAGGCTGGACGTCGTTCGGGGAGAACGGATCCGTCGTGACCCAGCCGGAGCTGCTGCGCGTGCTCCAAATCGCCTGCTTGTGCAACAACAGCCGTCTGGACAGAGCAGGGGACGAATGGACGATGCAGGGCGATCCGACCGAGGGCGCGCTTCTCGCGATGGCTTACAAGGGCGGCATCCGGCCGGAGCGGCTCGCCCATTGGCACCGCGGCGCGGAGGTGCCGTTCGATTCCGGCACGGGCAAGATGAGCGTCGTCTGCCGGGACGTCTCGGACGGCGGCCACGCCTGCTCGATTTTCTCCAAGGGCGCGGTGGAGTCGATCCTTCGCCGCTGCGGGCGGTACCAGCACGACGGCAAGGTATATCCGCTGAACGATCAGGTTCGGCAGCGGATCCTCGCGCAGAGCGAACGGCTCGCCGGCGGCGCCCTGCGCGTGCTCGGCTTCGCGTATCGTCCCCTGCTGGCGAACGAGCACGACGGCCAGGTCGGGCTTGACGAGAAGGAGCTGATCTATGCCGGCATGGCCGGCATGATCGATCCGCCGAAGGCCGACGTCCGCGCGAGCATCGAAGAAGCGCTGGCGCTCGGCGTGAAGCCGGTCATGATCACGGGAGACCACCCCATTACCGCGATCGCCATCGCCGAGCAGATCGGCATCGCCGCCGGCCGCCGGCCGGGCGACGTGCTGTCCGGCCACGAGCTCGACCGGATGAGCGACGAGGCGCTGGCGGAGGCCGTCGACCGCGTGTCCATCTACGCCCGCATGGCGCCGGAGCACAAGCAGCGCATCGTGGCGATGCTGCGCCGCAAGGGCCACGTCGTCGCGATGACCGGCGACGGCGTGAACGACAGCCCCGCGCTCCGGCAGGCCGACGTCGGCATCGCGATGGGGCGCGCCGGGACGGAGGTCAGCAAGGCGACGGCCGACATCGTGCTGAAGGAGGACCGGTTCGGCTCCATCGTGGACGGCGTGAAGGAAGGACGCACGATCATCGGCAATATCCGCAAGGCGATCGGCTCCCTGCTGACCGGCAATCTCGCGGAAATCCTCGTCACGAGCACGGCGATCATCCTGGGCATGCCGATCCCGCTCGTGCCGATTCAGATTCTGCTCATGAACATGCTGACGGACGCGATCCCGGCGATGATGCTGGCCGTGAACCCGGGCGGCCGGGCGAAGCAGACGGAGCGGACGGACATCGTGGACAAGCCGCTGTACCGGAAAGTCATCGCGCGCGGCGTCCTGCTGGGCGCGGGCGCGCTCGGCCTGTTCGGCCTGGCGCTGGCGTCCGGACAGCCGGTGCCCGTGGCGCAAAGCATCGCGTTCGCGACGCTCGTGGCCGGGCAGCTCGGCCAAACGCTCTCCTGGCGGCGCGAGGGCAGCATGCAGCCGGCGGAGGGCCGGTGGCGCGAGGACCGGTATTTGATCGGCGCCATGGCGTTATCCTGCGCGGCGCTGCTGGCGGCGCTGTACGTGCCGGCGCTGAACGGGTTCTTCCACACCTCGCCGATTCCGCCGCGGCAATGGCTGCCGATTTTGCTCGTCGCCGGTTCGGTATCCCGGCTGTCCAAGCCGATATTGGCGCTGCTCGAACGCAAAGGCGCCGGGGCCGCGCCCTTGTCGCCGGCCGGTATCGCGGCTTAGCGGCGCGGTCGCGTTCGGCGAAGCGCTTTTGAACCCATCGAATGGAAAACAGATCATGAATGACCTTAACGATGTTAGAAGGAGGTATCCGGCCATGCTGGAACGAAACACCGAGAAACTCATCATGGGCATGGCGTTCGCCTTCGCGGCGACGACGCTGCTGCCGATCGTCAAAAATACGCTGAGACCGCTCGCCGGGACGGGAGCGCGGGAAGGAGAGGAAGCCGGCATGGATGCGGGAGCCGGCATGGATGCGGGAGTCGGCGCAGGTGCCGCGGCCGGCGTGATCGCGGGCGTGACGGATCGGATCCGGTACGCCCTGCGGGCGGCTCGCGAAGAGGTCGAAGACATCGTCGCCGAAGCCCAATTCGAACGGATGCGCAAACGGCTGGACCGCGAGATCGCGGCGGAATCCGCGTTTGCGGCGGAGAAGGGAGTTGCGCCGCATGGCCAGCCAAGCCATTGACCAGCATCTGCGGGAGGCGCTCGCGCATCTCGAGCAGGCGATCAATCAGAGCATCGACGACGTGCAGGCCGATCCGTCCGCGAAGCAGGAGCTCGGCGGCAAGTGGCAGCATTTCCTCGGCGAGTTCTACGGCATGGTGAAGGAAAAGGGCGTCAAGACGCGGATCAATCTGCTGAGCTGGATTTCCTTCGCGCGGCTGCGATGACCGTCCGGCGGGCCTGGGCTTGGCCCTGGCGGCGTGGGACTGCAGACGGCGTGGTACTGCCGCCGCGCCTCCGCGCCCCGTCGGGGCCGTTCCGGGAACGGATCGCGGCAACAAGAATTAATGAAACCTCCGGCCGCTAGGCGGCGGCTTCGAATGGAGAATTTAACGGAACTATAGGCGGCGAATGGGCGGTTGCCGGTACTGGCTCGCCTACACGCGTCCAACCGCGATGGATTCGAGCATAAAGAGGTGACAGGCTCGCCTGTACGAGCGGAAACGTCATGAATTCGCGCGCAAGAAGATGACAGGCTCACCGACATGAGCGCAAAAACCGCAGTTTCCGGCTCCAAAGGCTGCCCTTCATAACCATAGGCGCCGAAAACCCGATTAGCGCGCGTTTTATCGTCCTGGCCGTTCGGTACGAGCAAGCGCTGCTGCACGAAGCTCGCGGCCGACTTTTCGGTTCCGGCGGGGGCTTGCAAGCTCGTTCAAATTGTTGTATAACTATCTTAATACAGGTCCGTAGCTCAATGGCAGAGCAACCGGCTCTTAACCGGTAGGTTGTGGGTTCGACCCCCACCGGGCCTATATCCCATCATCCTCCGTTCGCGATTACGCGGGCGGAGGATTTTTTATGTTGGCGGATTGGGTTGCGCATACGGTCGGAGGTCAAACATGCGGCATTCCCCGCGGATTGAACGAGGTACGCTTCTCCTTCTGCCGCAGCCGGCAGGCGGATGCTTATATAGCGTGCATCATTTTGCCCTGTCAATTATTAATGGCGAGAATCGCGGCCAGCAGCTTGCTTGGCGGTACAATTTCGCGCGCACGGCTTCAAGCGGAGGCGACCGTCGGCTGCAAGGCGGGCGTCGAATGTCTTGGAAAGCGCGCGAAGCGCGATTATTTTGCAAGTTGGTTACAAGTCGGCCGCAAACCGGATACATCGCGGCGTCAATCGGCAACAGGGCGGCGGTATACTGGAGCTAGACCAAGGCGGGGCGACGACCGCCGCCGTTAGACGAAGGAGCGCGATCCGACATGAATCCTAAATTGCTCATCCTGCCGCTGCCCTCCGCGCTGCGGATAACGTTAACGGCCGGCCGCGGCTGGCCGCTTCATTCCAAAGCCGCTTCCGTTTACGGGAATGTCCCGGGCGGACAAGCTTCCGGCAGCGACCCGGCCGAGAACGACGGTGCGGCGCCGTTCGCCGCCTCCGCGCCGGTCGGCGATACGGGGGCTGCGCGATGAGCGGGGCTCTGCAAGCAGCCGCCGCGGCGGAGCGGGACGCGAAGGAGCAAGAGTTCAATCGGCTGTACGCGCGGTACGAACGCCTTGTCCACGCGACCGCTTACGCGATCGTCAAGGACCGGTATCTGGCGCAGGACATCGCGCAGGAAGTGTTTTTGAATATCTATGCCCGGCTCGATTCGGTGCGGGACGCCGCGAATCCCGAGGCGTGGATGACGGCCGTCGCGCGGAACAAGGCGATCGATTATCGCCGCAAAGCGTTCGGGCGCGTCCTGTTGACGGACCGGGTCGAGCGCTGGAGCGCGGGGGCGGCGGACGGCCCGGACCGCGCCTCGGCCGTCGCCGACGCGCTCCGGCTGATCATGCGGCTGGATCCGCTGCTGCGCCAGCCGCTCCTGCTTATCTACGCGCACGACCTGACCTACGAGCAGATCGCGCGCGTCCAGCGCTTGACGGTGGCCGCCGTGAAGACGCGCATCCACCGCGCGCGGAAGCAGCTGCGCGCGATGGCGCGGGAGTAGGCGAGCTCGCGTCCGATAGACGTGACACGAGATAAAGCCTTTGCCCCGGAGGGGCGAAGGCTTTTTGGGTTGGGGATGGCGGCGGCGACGCCGCCATCCCGCGTTGAGCCGTGGGCTTTTGGCGCGCGGCCCGGCGCTCCCGGCCGCGGCTGCGGCCGGCATCGCCTTGCCCCATGCCACGCGCCGTGCCCCCGTCCCCATGCTCCGTGCCGCCATTAGCCGCGCCCCCTGCCGCCCTGCCGCCGCCGGCGAAAAGCCCCCGCGCGCATAGGACAACGTCCCGCGGCTATATGATGATACAAGGCGTCCGTAAAGGCATCGGCGCATTCGGCCAGGCGAGGGAGGGGCGGCGGCAATGGATACGATCGGCAAAGGCGTGCCGAGGCTGGAGTCGCGGGACAAGGTGACGGGCTTCGCCCGCTATACGAACGATACGGAATCGTCCCGCCTGCTGCACGGCTGGCTGGTGACGAGCCCCCATGCCCACGCGCGGATCGTCGGCATCGACGCGTCCGACGCGCTGAAGCTCGGAGGCGTGCGGGCCGTCGTGACCGGGGAGGCGCATCCGGAGCCGACGGGACCGCTGCTCGCCGACCGGCCGCCGCTGGCGCACGGCAAGGTGCGCTATTTCGGCGAGCCGATCGCGGTCATCGTCGCCGACACGGAGCGCCTCGCGAAGCTGGCGGCGGGGCGGATCCGCGCCGCGTTCGAGCCGCTGCCGGCCGTGAAGTCCCCGAGCGCCGCCCTGCTGCCGGACGCGCCGCTCGTGCACGCCGACCCGGCCGCGTACCGGCGGTACGGCGACGTGTACCCCGAGCCGCGTTCCAACATCGGCAGCCGCGCCCGCATCCGCAAAGGCGACATGGCGGCCGGGTGGGCGGCCAGCGAGACGGTCGTGGAAACCGCGTTGCGGTTCCGCACGTCCGACCACGGCGCGATGGAGCCGCGCTGCGCCATCGTGGAGATCATGCCGAGCGGGCTCGTGCGGATCGAGTCCTCGACGCAGGACGGCTTCCATATGGGACCGCTGTTCGAGCGGTTTTTCGGCTTGAAGCAAACCCAGGTCGCGACGCACGTCCCCTTCGTCGGGGGCGCGTTCGGCGGGAAGGGCTCCGTGCAGCTGGAATATATCGCGTACCTGGCCTCGAAGGCGTGCGGGGGACTGCCCGTCAAGATCAACAACGTCCGGGAGACGGACATGGCCGGCTCGCCCAGCCACATCGGCCTGGAAGCGACCGTGAAGGTGGGCGCCTCGCGGGACGGCAAGCTGCAGGCCGTGGACATCACGTATTTATTCGATACCGGCGGCTACACGGAGCTGGGCCCGTCGGTGGCGACGGCGGCGGCGGTCGACTGCACGGGGCCGTACCGCGTCGACAACGTCCGCTGCGACTCGTTCTGCGTGTACACGAACCATCCGTACGCGACGGCCTTCCGGGGCTTCGGCCACACGGAATCGCACTTCTGCATCGAGCGGGCGATGGATCTGCTGGCGGAGCGCCTCGGAATGGACCCGCTCGCACTGCGGCTCCTGAACGCCGTCAAGCCGGGCGACACGACGCCGACGCAGGCGCCGCTGAACCGCAGCAACCTGGGCGACGTGGAGCAGTGCATCAAGCGGCTGAAGACGCTGATCCGGTGGGAGGACGGCCGGCGGATCGAAGCGGGGGACGGCAAGGTGAGGGCGAAGGGCGCGGCCTGCCTATGGAAGACGTCCACGTCCAAGATCGACACCGGCAGCGGCGCGGTCGTCACGTTCAATCCGGACGGCAGCATGAACCTCGGGGTCGGCCCGAGCGAGATCGGGCAGGGGAACCGGACCGCGATGGCGCAGCTGCTGGCCGAGCGGATGGATGTTCCGCTGTCTCGGGTTCGCGTCAAAATGGACGTCGACACGGAGCTGACCCCCGAGCATTGGAAGACGGTCGCGAGCACGTCGTCGATGATGGCCGGCCGGGCGGTCCTCGGCGCCGCGGACGACGCGCTCGCGCAGCTGAAGCGCAACGCGTCGCTCGTGCTGAGGCGTTCGCCGGAGGAGCTGGAGTCCGCCGGCGGGGAGGTGTACGCCAAGGACGATCCGGACCGGCGGCTGACGTTCGGCGACCTCGCGAACGGCTACACGTATCCGGACGGGGAAACGGTCGGGAAGCCGGTCATCGGCCGGGGGGCGTACCGGATACGCGGGCTGCGGACGCTCGACCCCGAGACGGGCAAAGGCGTTCCCGGCCCGCAGTGGACCGTCGGCGCGCAGGCGGTCGAGGTCGAGCTCGATACCCGCGACTGGACTTATCGCATTCTGACGGCGGCGTCCGTGTTCGACGCCGGCCGCGTGCTGAACGAAGCGCTGGCGCGCGGACAGATCATGGGCGGCATGAACATGGGGCTCAGCTTCGCCACGCGCGAAGGCTTCCTGTTCGACGAGACGGGCGCGGTGCTCAACCCGCAGCTGCGCACGTACAAGATCACGCGCTACGGGGAAACGCCGGAGTACGTGGTGGACTTCGTGGAGACGCCGTATCACGACGGTCCGTACGGCGCGCGCGGCATCGGGGAGCACGGCACGATCGGCATGCCGGCGGCGCTCGCGAACGCGCTGTCAGCCGCGGCCGGCATTCCGCTGAACGAACTTCCGCTGACCCCGGAACTCATTTGGCGGCATAAGGAGGGCGGTGGACGGCCATGATTTCGTACGATTTCGAATATTTCCGGCCGGCGTCCGCCGGCGAGGCGGTTCGGCTGTACCGGCAGGCGGAGGCGAGAGGCCAATCGCCGCTCTATTACGCGGGCGGCTCGGAGATCATCTCCATGGCGCGCCTGGAGCAGCTGCGCACCGGGGCGGTCATCGACATCAAGGCGATCCCCGACTGCTGCGTCATGGAATTCCGCGGCGACCGGCTCGTCATCGGGGCGGCGGTGCCGCTGATCGCGGTGGAGGAGCATCCGCTGTTCCCGCTGCTCGCGGACACGACGCGGGACGTGGCCGACCATACGAACCGGAACCGCATCACCGTCGGCGGCAATTTGTGCGGAAAGTTCTACTATCGCGAAGCGCTGCTGCCGTTCCTGCTCGTCGACGGCGAGGCCGTGCTCGCCGGTCCGGGCGGGACGCGGACCGTGCCGGTCGCCGACATCCTGAACGGCGAGCCGCGGCTCGCGCCGGGCGAACTGCTCGTGCAGGTGATCAGCGACCGCCGGTACTTCGGGCTGCCCTACGTGACGGTCAAGAAGACGAAGATGGAGCGCATCGATTATCCCGTCGTCCGCATCGCCGCTCTGAAGACGGGCGAGGGCATCCGGATCGCGTTCAGCGGCGTCAGCGACATTCCGTTCCGTTCGGCGCGGCTGGAGGCGATCCTGAACGACGCCTCGCTCCCCATGGAGGATCGGATCGACCGCGCGACCGCGGAATGGCCGGCGCCGATTTTGAGCGACATCCTCGCCTCGGCGGCGTACCGATCGTTCGTGCTGCGCAATACGCTGCGGGATACGATGGCGGAATTGGAACGGAGGGGCTTATGAGCGAACGGGGTATCGTCAAAGGCGAAATGGAGCTGCGGGTCAACGGCAGGCGGCGGCCCGTCGTCGTCCGTTCGGCGGATACGCTGCTGCGCGTGCTGCGCGAGCATTTGGGGCTCACGGGCGCGAAGGCCGGCTGCGAGAACGGGGACTGCGGCGCCTGCACGGTCATGCTGAACGGCCTCGCGGTCAAATCCTGCCTGGTGCTGGCCATCGAAACGCACGGCATGCGCATCACGACCATCGAGGGCTTGGAGGACGCGCCGATCCAGCAGGCGTTCATCGACAAGTTCGCGTTTCAATGCGGCTTCTGCACGTCGGGCTTCATCATGAATTGCCAGGCGCTCATCGAACGGTTTCCGGACGCGGACGAGGCGGTCGTGACGGAATGGCTGCGGTCCAATATTTGCCGCTGCACGAGCTACCGGGAGATCCGCGAAGCGATCCATGCGGTGCTCGGTCGTGAATGACCGCTGCCGCATGCTGCGGGCGCTGAAGGCGCTCGGCCGGCAGCGCTGCGCGATGGCGACGGTGATCGCGGTCGAAGGCTCGGCCTACCGGCACGCGGGGGCCAAAATGCTGATCGGCGAGGACGGGGCCGCGCATGGGGTCATCAGCGCGGGCTGCCTGGAGGAGGACCTGCCGCACCGGGCCGGGGAAGTCATTGCCGTGGGCCGGCCGATGTCGCTGACGTACGACCTGCGCGCGGAGGACGATCTGTCCTGGGGGCGCGGGGCGGGCTGCAACGGGCGCGTCACCGTCTACGTCGAGCCGTGCGCCTGGGCGGACGGGGCCGGCGGCGGCGCGTCCCTCTGGGCGCGCGCGTCGGCGTGCCTGGAGCGGGGCGCGCGCCTGGTGCATGCGCGGCGGCTGCGCGGCGAATGCCTGGCGATCGGTGCCGAGGACGAGGCGAGCGGGGCGAGGCCGCATCCGAATTCCGAGGCGCCGTCTCGGCCGGCCGAGGCCGCTTTGCGGCCGGAGCGCGGGGATGATCCCGATGCCGGAGGCGTTTCCGGATGCGGGGGGAAGCGGGAAGATGTCGCCGGGTTGTTTTACGCGGAGGACGGCGAGACGTTCGGGAGCGCGGCGGGGCTTGGCACGGCGGACGGATGGCTGCTCCCGGCGCTCGGCCGGTTCCTCGCGAGCGGCGCGGCGATCGCGATCGTGCCGCTGCCGGCAGGAGAAGGAGCGCTGCTGCTGGAGCTCTACCGGCCGCCGGAGCGGCTGATCGTCTTCGGCGCGGGGCCCGATACCGAGCTGCTGGTCCGGCTGGCGGCGGCTGCGGACTTCGCCGTCACGGTCGTCGACCCGCGCGAGGCGAGGTGCAGCGCGGCGCATTATCCGGACGCGCGGCTCGTCGCCCTCCATCCGGAGACGTACCTCGCGCGGCATCCGATTCCCGCGGACGCCTTCGTGCTCGTCATGACGCACGGCTTCGCGCAGGACCGGCAGATCGTGCGGCGGCTGCTGCAGGCGCCGCCGCGCTACGCCGGCGTCTTGGGGGCGCGGGGCCGGACGGAGCGGCTGGTCGCGCCGGATCCCGTGCCCGGCTGGCTGCGCGCGCCGGTCGGCGCGGACATCGGCGCCGAAGGGCCGGAGGAGATCGCGGTCAGCATCGTCGCGGAGCTGATCGCGCACCGGAGCGGCCGGCGCCGGAGGCCGGCGTGAGCCGGGTCGGCGCCGTGATTCTCGCCGCCGGCCTGTCGACGCGGATGGGGCGGTTCAAGCCCCTCGTTCCTTTGGCGGGCAAGCCGCTGTTCCATTATGCGGCGGAGACCGCGCTCAAGGCGGGGCTGTCGCCGGTCGTCCTGGTCGGGGGACACCGCATCCGGGAGCTTGCCGCGTCGGCGGCTCCGTTCGGCGCGCGCATCGAGATCGCCGAGAACCCGGCATACCGGACGGGGATGGCGTCCTCGCTGCGGACCGGGATCGCGGCGCTGGCGGACCGGACGGAGGCGGCGTTCGTGTTCCTGGCCGACCAGCCGCTCGTCCCGCGGGCCGTCGTCGACGCTTTGCTGCGGGAGTACGGCCGGGGCCGCGGCGAGGGCGTCCGCATCGTGCGGCCCGCCTATGCCGGCGCGCCGGGCCATCCCGTGCTGTTCGACGCCGGGCTGTACGCGGCGTTCGCGGCGCTGGGCGGCGACGAAGGCGGCAAGTCCATCCTCGCCCGGCACCGCTCCGCGCTGCGGGTCGTCCCGTTCGCCGACGCGGCGTGGGGGCTGGACGCCGACACGCCCGAAGGGCTGGCGGAGCTGGAGGCGCGCTTGGCGCGGGAGGAGGGCGGGCCGGGGCCGGGTTGAGGGCTTCTGTCTTGGGCGAGCGGGAGCACGACTGGAGCTGTGCCCGCCACCGGCAGCTTGGCCGCAGGCCAACGAGCGCCGACGGCGCGCGGCCGGCTCGGCCGCAGCGCGCGGGCCGGCGGTCGTCCCGCCTGCCTTTCGAGCGGCCATCCCCGCCGCTCCGGCGCCCGGACAAGCCCTCGCGCGCGCCGTCGTGGCGTTTTTTGAAATTTTCTCCGCCGGTTTACAAACCATGGAAGTTTCTAGCAATATCTCTTATGATAGATTCATATCCTGGAACTATACGGGGGTGGGGATATGGGCTTGCTGCTGCTGGCGGCTTTGCTGGCGTGCGGTTGCGCCGCGGGCTTGGTCTTGTTTCGCGCGAATACGATTCCTCTTGCCCGCCCTTCGGACGCGCCGGCGGGCGGCAGGCTGTCCGTCGTCATCCCGGCGCGCAACGAGGCGCGCAATCTGCCTCACCTGCTGGGTTCGCTGCAGGCGCAGACGCGCCGGCCGTTCGAAATCATCGTCGTGGACGACGGCTCGGAGGACGATACGCGGGCCGTCGCGGAGCGCTTCGGCGTCACGGTCGTCGGCGGCACGCCGCCGCCGCCGGGCTGGACGGGCAAAAACTGGGCCGTCTGGAACGGCTACAAGCGTTCGTCCGGGGAGCTGATCGCCTTTCTCGACGCGGACGTGCGGCTTGCGCCGGACGCGCTGGCGTCGCTGCTGGCGGAACGGGCGAAGGCGGGGGGCGTCGTCTCCGTGGTGCCGTTCCACCTGACGGAACGGTTTTACGAGCGGCTGGCGCTCATCGCGAACATCCTCGGGCTATTCGCGTTCACGTCCAAGTTCGAGCGGGCCAATCCGAAGAAAGGGCTGTACGGATCGTGCATCCTGACGGCGCGGGACGATTACGAACGGGCGCAGGGCCACGAAGCGATCAAATCCGAGCTGCTGGACGACCTGAACCTGGGCGCCAAATTCATGGAGGCCGGCATTCCGGTCACGAATTTCATCGGCCGCGGCATGGTGTCCTTCCGCATGTACCCCGGCGGGATCCGCAGCGAGATCGAAGGCTTCAGCAAAGGCGCGGTGCTCAGCACGGGCAAGCTGAACGGACGGACGATCGCGCTCGTGGCCGCGTGGCTCGTCGGGCTGATCGCCGCGGAGGCGGCGCCCTTTCTGCTCGGCACGTCCTGGGCTTGGCCGTTCGTCGCCGGCTATGTGTTCTACACGGCGCAGATTTATTATTTCGTGCGCTATACGGGGCGTTTCGGCCGGTGGCTGCCGGCGATCCATATGCTGAGCACGGCGTTTTTCCTGGTTGTGATGGCGTACTCGGCGTACCAGGTCGTCTTCCTGGGCCGCGTCGCGTGGAAGGGAAGGCGCATCGAGGTGGGAGGCCGAAAAAATCGATGATCATCGCGTGGACGGTTCTGTCTTTTCTGTGCGGCTCCCTGATGTTCTCGTACTGGCTCGGCCTGCTGGCGAACCATAATTTGCGCGACGTCGGCGACGGCAATCCGGGCGCGATCAATTTGTGGAAATCGGCGGGCTATTCGTACGGGCTGGCCGGCATCGCGTTGGATTTTCTGAAAGGCTGCGCCCCGCTCTTCGCGCTCGCCGCGTCGGGCGCCCTGGCCGGATACGGCCTCGTGCTGCCCGCCGCCGCCGCGATTCTCGGGCATATGTTCTCCCCGTTCCTGCGCGGGCGGGGCGGCAAGGCGATCGCCGTGACGTTCGGGGTATGGAGCGGACTGACGGGCTTCGCCGCCTCGCTTGCTTATGCCGTCATTTTGGCGGCGCTGCTGGCCGGCTCCCGGCTGTTCACGCGGGGCAAGCCGACCACCTCGGCGGCGGACGGCTTCCAGGTCGTGGCCGGCATGCTGCTGCTGACGGGCTATCTGGCCGTCGCCGGCTATCCGGGCGCGACGGTGCTGTTCGGGTTTGTCAGCTTCGGGCTGCTCGCGTACTCGCACCGGCGGGAGCTGCGGCGGTTCCTCGCGCAGGTGCAGGCCAGCCGGGGGCGGTAGCGCGCGCGTGGCGAGGAGGGCGGATTCGCCGAGGGCGAGGAGGCGGACACGGGGACTGCCAGAGCGATCCGTGGACGGCGAGGAAGGCGGTTCGGAGCGCTCGTTGTGCCGAGGGAGTTAGTGAGGCATGGCGCGCGAGGAAGGTAGTTCGGGTGCGCTCGTTGCGCCGGGGCGGATACTCCTGAGCGTCGCCGCCAAAGGCGTCGGGCCGCTAGCCTCGCGCGAACATCTTCGCGGCAAGCTGAGCTAGCTGAGCGGACAGGAAAGCCGTTAATGGCGTGAAAGGTTGGGTATTCGGAGTTATGCGGCCACAGGAGCCGTTATTCGGGCTGATCGAGGGGAATTCGGCGGCCTAACCTTCAAATAGCGGAACGTGTGGCCGCTTAATGGCGAGAAACACCGTTTTCAACGAAATAACGGCAGCTGTGTCCGCCAAAGTGGAGCGCACGCCGCTTACGCCGGGGACAGTCGTGCCTATCGCAAGCGATCCAGAAATCACCCCAAAAAGCCCGGCCTGCACAGGCCGGGCTTTCGTGCGACTAGGCATCGTTCACGCCGTAAATCATCAACGGCCGTAATATCGGTGGTTCTCCCGCCTGCGATGCGAATCGAGGTGCCGTACCCTCACCCACATCGCGTCCAGCGAAGATTCAGCCGCGAACTTGCCGGCCGCGGCCATCGTCTTGCTCCCCCAGCTTTCCCAGGCCTCCTTCTGCACTTCCGCCCTACATCGCGTCCAGCGGAAAGATCGGCCGCGGCAGCCGCCGGTAGGGCAGCTCGGCGAGCAGCGCGTTGGTGTCGCCCGGCGTCAGCGCGAGGATCGCGCGCGCCGCAAGCGTTTTGTAGGCGGGGCTCAGGTAGCCGCTCTTGACGACGATCAGGTCGAACGTCTCGAGCTCCAGCCCGAGCGTCTCCAGAATCGCCGGATCGTACACGGCGACGCGCCGGTCCGAGACGACGATCGTGACGCCGGCGGCGGCCGCGACGGCATAGGCGACGCCGTGCACCGTGCCGGTGCGGACGACGCGCACCCGCAGCGGCAGCGGCGTCGGCCCGGCCGCGTACGGGTCCAGCCGGCCCAGCAGCAGGTCGGCGCTCCCGCCGGACCCGGCGGCCGCGCAAGCCTGCACGGAGCCGGGATCGCAGACGGCGGCGACGAGCGCGCGACGGGCCTGGCGGTCGAGCAGCGCCCGGACGACGAGCGAGACGTCCTGCGACGCGCCGGCCGTCGGGTTGTCGCCGGCGTCCGAGAGGACGACCGGCTTCCGCGGTTCGCGCTCGGCGCGATCGAGCGCCTCCTCGAGCGGCGCCGCCTCGGTGGAGAAGGCGAAATCGCGCCGCTTCGCCCAGAACAGCTCCGCGAGCCGGGCGGCCGCTTGGCGCAGCTGCTCGCGGTCCTCCGCGCAGCCGCTGACGACGGCCGCGCAGCCGCCGTGCGGCGAGTCCGCCCACGGGAAGCCGAGCAGGAAGGAGGCGCTGCGCACGCCCGGCGCGTCTTCTTCGCGGCGGAGCGCGTCCATCAGCCCGCGCATCGGCTCGGCGCCGGTCTCGGACTGCTCGCCCGCGAGCAGCATGGGAATGGCGGTCCACTCGTTCGCGAGCTTCCTGCCGGACGCCACGGCGCCGTGCAGCAGGTGCGCGGCGCGTGCGCCGGTGTCGTATTCGTCGACGTGCGGCGCCGTCCGGTACGCGGCGAACCCGTCCGCGTGCGCGATCATCGCCGCCGTCACGGTCGCGTGCATGTCGAGCGCGCAGACGACCGGCAGCGCCGAGCCGATCGCGGCCCGCAGCCGCGCCAGCAGCTCGCCTTCGGCGTCGTCGCAGCCTTCCGCGCACATCGAGCCGTGCAGCGCGAGGCAGACGCCGTCGAGCGGTCCGCAGCCGGCGATGCCGTCCACGATGCCGCGGCACATCGCCTCGAACGCCTCGGCTTCGATCTGGCCGGAAGGCAGTGCGCGGGCGAAGTAGACCGGGACCGGCTCGGCCCCGAGCCCGGCCAGCGTCTCGAGCGCGCCGGCGAACACGGTCCCCTTCCAACGCGCGACGCCATGCACGGCGGAGCCTTCCGCGACGGTGAAGTCCCCCAAACCCGTCCGCAGCGCCGTGAACGTATTGGTCTCGTGCATCAGGCCGGCGACCGCGATCCTCATCGCGCCGGCTCCCCGGCCGATTCGGAACGGCTCACGCGGCGCGCGGCCGATTCGGCTTCGGCCTGCAGGTAGAGCTCCGCCGCGGCTTCGTCCAGCACGACCTCGACGTTCGGATGCAGCTGCAGCACGGTCGCCGGGCATTCGGTCGTGATCGGTCCGCGCAGCGCCCGGGCGACGATCTCGGCCTTCTCCCGGCCGACCGCGACGAGGACGATCCGGCGGGAACGCGTCACGGTGCCCCAGCCGAACGTCACGGCCGCCGTCGGCACGTCCTCCAGCCGGCCGCCGAACAGCGGCGCGTACAGCTGCCGGTTGACGTCCGCGATCGGCGTCACGAAGGAACGCGCGGGCAGCGAGGGGGCCGGCTCGATGAAGCAGATGTGGCCGTTGATGCCGAGGCCGACGAGCTGGTAATCGATGCCGCCGCGCGCCTCGATGAACCGCTCCATGCGCTCGCATTCGTCCTCGGGGCGCTCCGCCGCGCCGTCCGGGATGAAGCGGCGCTCCTCGGGATGGCGGATATGGTCGAAGAAGTGGCGCTTCATGTAGGCATGGTAGCTTTCCTCGTGCTCGCGGGGGATGCCGAGCTGTTCGTCGGGGTTGACGAACCAGCAGGAGGACAGATCGGCGGCGCCCGCCTGCTCCCGCGCGATGAGCTCCCGGTAAATGCCGGTGCGCAGCGGGGTGTTGCCGGTCGTCCAGGCGATCAGGGCGTCCGGCTTCGCGGCGACGACCTCCGCGATCTCGTCGGCGATGCTGGCGCCGATCCGGTCAAGCGGCAAAACGCGAATGTTCATGTAAGGCGGCCTCCTTCGGTTAACGGGGTTAACGGCGCGCGCCGCCGGGGACCCGTTCGTCCCTTAAGCATGGCAAAGGGCGCCGGAAAAGTCGATGAAGGAAACCGAACATTTGGTGCACGGATTTGACATCCGGCCGCCCGGCGGAGCGCGGGAAGCGGGGCATGCGGGCGACAGCGGGTCCGCGGCGGCTAGGGGGCGGCGCGGCTTGGCGCGATAACGGACTGTCCGAATCCGCGCGCGGGCTTATAATGGAGTTGTCGGAAGGACGAAATAGGATGGGCCGGGGAGGATACGGGAATGAAGACGAAAGCATGGTATGCCAAGGCGCCGTTTCAATTCGAGCTGCGCGAGGGCGAGCTGGGGGCGATCGGCGAGGACGAGGTGCTGATCCGCGTCAAAGCGTGCGGGATCTGCGGCACGGACATGACGAGCGTGAAGTCGGCCGCGGCCGGCTGGGAGGCAATCGGGCACGAAATCGCGGGCGTCGTGGTCGAAGCGGGCGCGCGCGTCGGGCATGTCGGCGCCGGCGCGTCGGTGACGCTGGAGACGAGCACGTTTTGCCGGACGTGCGAATGGTGCCGGGACGGCCGGTACGACTTGTGCAACAAGGGGCCGAGCTTCTGGGGACGCCGCTTCTCCATGGGCTTTGCCGAATACGTCGTCGCGCCGAAGGAGGTCGTCGTGCCGTTCGAGGGGCTGTCCTTCGCGGTCGCGTCGCTCGTGGAGCCGCTCGGCGTCGCGGTCGACCTGACCGAGACGGTCGACATCCGCATGGGCGACGACGTGCTGGTGCTGGGCCTCGGGCCGATCGGCCTGATGGCCCTACGGCTCGCGAAGCTGCGGGGCGCGCGCAAAATCTACGCGGCGGCCCGTTCCCACTCCGTCAAGCGCATCGAGACGGCGCTCGCGTTCGGGGCGGACGAGATCATCTACACGGACAAGACGCCGCTGGAGACGTACGAGTTCGAACGCGGCGGCGTGGACCGGGTGCTCGTCACGGCGCCGCCGCAGACGATCCCGCCGGCGTTCAAGGCGGCGCGGACGGGCGGCGTGATCGGCTTCATCGGCATCGAATACGGCGCGGGCGCGAGCATCTCGTTCGACGCGAACGAATTCCACTTCAAGAAACTGCAGCTGCGGGCCTCCCACGCGACGCCGGCGCTGTATTTCCCGAAATGCATCGAGCTGCTGAAGTCGGGCGCCGTCGACGGCGACGCGCTCATCTCGCATACGTTCGCGCTGGGCGAGTTCCCGGACGCGATGAAGGCGCTGCGCGACGACCGAGGGTCGGCCATCAAGATGGTCATGGTGAACGAATAGGGAGCTCGGCAATCGAGCGCCAAAAAGCCCGGCCGAGGCGGCCGGGCTTTTCGCCGTTCATGGTCGCACGGCAGAAGCGGATGCGACCGGGCTGGCAGAGGGCGGCCGGGCTTCTTGCTGCCGGGCCGGGGCGGTCCGGAGCGGGCGGGGCGGGCGTAGCCAATCGCGCGCCCCGGCGTGCCGGCGCGCATCCCGGCGCCGGACCCATCCTTAACGGCATGAACCGTTCGCCCCGCGTTAGCGGCCGCAAGCCTTCCCGCATGTCATCGCGCAGCACGCGTCCAAATTCCAATGCCTGAAGCCTGAAGCCCGTCATTCAAAGGTCGGAATCCAAGCCGCATCGTCATCATCCATCCCAGCCGAAAACCAAGCCGCCAAGCGGCCCGGTTCTCGGCTTTTGCATGTTGGATCGCCTTAGCGAGGCCAGTCCCTGCAAGCCGGAGGCTTCGCGCCGCACGTCGAGGCGTTCAAAGCGAAGGGCTATCATTTTATCTCGATCAGCGATCATGACGTGTACGCGCGCACGGACGAATTCGACACGGCCGATTTCATCGCGCTTCCGGGCACGGAACGGGGCGAGCTGAATCCGGTTCCCGATAAAAATCCCGGCTACCACTTCGGGGTGCTGGACGACCCGACCGTCGAGCCGGCGCTGCCGCGCTACGGCCATCTGGAGCAGTTTCCGACGCCGGTGCCGTGGGTCGGCGAAGCATCGCCGCAGCTGCTCATCGACGAGCTGCGCGCGCACGGCAATCTCGTCGTGTTCAATCATCCGGAGTGGCATCTGACGCGCTTCGACGACATGGTCAAGTACGACGGATTCTTCGCCGTCGAAATCTACAACCACTCCACGGAATGGTCTACCGCCAGCTCGTACGGCGCGGCGTACTGGGATCACGCCCTGCAGAACGGCAAGCGCGTGTTCGGCATCGCGTCGGACGATTCGCACACGCACGAGCCGGATTGGAAGATTCCCGAATACGGCGGCGGCTGGGTGCGGGTGCAGGCGGAGGCGCTCACGCAGGCCGAGCTGATCCGCAGCCTGAAAGGCGGGCCGCTTCCATTCCAGCTCCGGTCCGGAGGTGCGCGATCTGCGCGTCGAGGACGGCGAGCTGAAGATCGCGTGCTCCCGTGCAAATTCATCATGTTCAAGGCGTTCCCGCAGCGCGGTCCGTTCATCGGCAATTTCGCCTCCGGCAAGCCGCTGACGGAAGCGTCGATGGTCATCGAGCCGGACATGACGTATATCCGCGTGGAATGCGTCGATTACAAAGGCAACGTCGTGTGGACGAATCCGGTGTTCGTCGCGGACCTGCTGGACTAGGAGGCGGCCGAGGATGAAACCGATCGTTTATTTGGATGGAAGCAAGCGCAAATACAAAGGCAACCTGCATACGCACTCGATCCCGGTGCGACGGCCAATACGCGCCCGAGACGGTCATTCAAGCCTATAAGGATCGCGGCTACGACTTCATGTGCCTGAGCGATCACGAGATTTATTGGAAGTCCGACGCGTTCGACGACGAACGCTTCATTATGCTGGACGGCTACGAGATGGCGTGCGAGATGAGCGTGCGGGAGACGGGGCAGCAGTACCACATTCACGGCCTGCTCGACCGTTCCCTCGGCGGCGGCAGGGCTAGCGCCGACGGGGCGGACACGCAACAATCGCAGGAGGCGAGTAGGAAATGGCATACAGCCGGGAGCAAGGAGACATCAACGCGACCGACGCGCGCGGGCGATACTGGAAACGGAATCTGTCGCCGGCCGCGCGGGCGGTATTCGAAGCGGACCATCGCTATTTTCTGCACCAGAGCTTGTCGACGCCCGTGCTGAACGTGCTGTCGCGGGCCGAGGGCATCCATATCTACGACATGGACGGCAAGGCGTACATCGACATGCACGGCAACGGCGTGCACAACGCCGGCTTCAACAACGACGCGGTCATCGAAGCGGTCGTCGCGGCGCTGCGGGAGAAGAACACGTTCGCGCCGCGGCGCTACACGAACGCGCACGCGGTCGCGCCGGCGAAGAAGCTGGTCAAGATTACGCCGGAAGGGCTGGATCGCGTCTTGTTCGCGCCGGGCGGCTCCGAGGCGATCGAGATGGCGGTCATGCTGGCCAAGCAGGTCACCGGCAAGTGGAAGACGATCTCGTTCTGGGATTCCTATCACGGCAACGGCTTCCAAGCCGCGAGCGTCGGCGGCGAGCGCCTGTTCAAGACGGGCAACGGCCGGATGGTGCCCGGCGCGCTGCACGTGGAATTCCCGAACTATTACCGCAATCCGTGGGGCTTCGCGACGGAGGAGCAGGTCGACGACGAGATTCTGCGCCAGATGGAGCTGCTGTTCGAGCGCGATGGCGATATCGCCTGCGGCATGCGCGCGCTGTCCGCTCGTCGGCCACGTGGGCGGCAAGGGGCTGCATATCGGCATCGAGCTGGTGAAGGACGGCAGCGCGAAGGAGAAGGCCGTCGCGGAAGCCGAGGCCGTCATGTACAAGGCGATGGAGCGCGGCGTCGCGTTCAAGATCATCGAAGGCAACGTGATCACGCTGCGTCCGTCCCTGCTCATTACCGAGGACGAGATGCGCGGGGAGCTCGAGATCATCGAGCACTGCATCCGCGAAGTCTCGGACGGCCGCGATTACGAATAACCGCGCAAATGCTATAATAGGCAATAAACGGATTCGAAGGGGAGAATGGCATGTCCCTGGCGGGCGAAGAACGGAAACGCGGCATTCTCTACATGCTGAACGAGAAGGGCAAAGTCAACGTCAACGAGCTGTCGCAGAAGTTCGACGTGACGACGGAAACGATCCGGCGCGACCTGGACGAGCTGGAGAAGGAAAACAAGCTCAAGAAGGTGTACGGCGGAGCGGTGAAGTTCGCGCACGAGATCGAGCCGGCGTACCACGAACGGGAAGTAAGCCGCGCGGAGGAGAAACGGCTGATCGGCCAGCACGCGGCGAAGCTGATCCACGACCACGACGTGCTGGTCATCGACGAGGGCAGCACGGCGATGCAGATCATCCATTGCCTGGAGGGCAAGCGCGAGCTGACGATTCTCGTATGCGCCATCCCGGCGCTCACCCTGCTGATCGAATACCAGAAGCGGGGCAGCTTCGACGGCAAAATCATTTTCATCGGCGGCGAGGTCAACGCCAAGCATCTGCGGGTGTCGGGGCCGATCGCCGAGAAGATGATGGAGGATTTCTACGTGAACAAGTCGTTCATCTCCGTGGACGGCGTGTCGCTGGAGGGCGGCTTGTCCGGCTTCGACTACGAGCGGGCGCTGTTCACGCGCAAGCTGGTGCGCAGCTCCGAGACCGTCGTCGTCGTGGCGGATTCGTCCAAGATCGGCAAGCGGACGGTCGCCAAGATCGCCGACCTGTCGGAGGCGCACTACGTCGTCTCGAACGAAGGGCCGCCCGCCGGCTGGGAGAAGCCGCTGCAGGACATGGGCGTGACCTGGGTGCCGTAAAGCGCCTGGCAGGAGCGGGACAGGCCGGGCCGCGCGCCGCCCGTTGATTTCCAATTCGTTGCCAATGGATTGCAATGCCCGCTCGTCCTGTGTTAGAATGGCGATACTTACAAGGAACGGAGGGTTACGTGTGATAGACTTTATCCGATTGAGAACGTTGCGCGGCTAATTGAATAGCGCCAATGCTCTGCCCTGTGCAGAGGATCTCAGGATAGGTCTGTCCGTTGAAGGTAACCCGCAGCTAGATCGACGCCTACGAACCGCCGGCCGGGAGCCGGCCCGGTTCGCGTCGTTGCCTTCGGCTTCATACCCGGCACGGCGCCGCATCCCGCTTATCGGCGGGCTTCTTCGCGGCATCCGTCGCCGAACCGACCTTTCGCCCGCCGGCGGGAAGCTTCGTGCTTCTTTCGCGGCCGGGCTCCGACACGAGTTCCTCCAATCACGCACGGGCCGGCGCGCCGTGCGTTTTTTGTTTTGTCCCCGTTTTTGTCGCAGACAAAGGAGGAATGACGTATATGATGGAACAACCTATGCTGCAAAAAGCCGTAATCGTCGGCGTCAATTTGAACGACCGGCCGGATTTCGACTACGCGATGGAAGAGCTGCGGAACTTGGCGGAAGCCTGCAATATGGAGGTCGTCGGCGAGCTGACGCAGAAGGCGGTCAAGATCAACGGCTCCCACTATCTCGGCACCGGCAAGGTCCATGAACTGTCCGCGCTCGCGGAGGGGCTCGAGGCGTCGACGATCATCTTCAACGACGAGCTGTCGCCGTCGCAGCTGCGCAACCTGGAAGGCGAGCTGCAGCTCCGGGTCATCGACCGCACGATTCTCATCCTCGACATTTTCGGCGAGCGCGCCCAGACGCGCGAAGCGCAGCTCCAAGTGGAGGTCGCGCAGCTGCAGTACATGCTGCCGCGCCTCGTCGGCCTGCGCGAATCGCTCGGCCGCCAAGGCGGCGGCTCCGGCCTCAAGAACCGCGGCGCGGGCGAGACGAAGCTCGAGCTCGACCGCCGGCGCATCGAGGAGCGGATCTCCGCGCTGCAGGACGACCTCGAGAAGCTCGTCGCGCGGCGCCAGGTTCAGCGCAAGCAGCGCCGGAAGACCGGCGTGCCGGTCGTCTGTCTCGTCGGCTATACCAACGCCGGCAAGTCCAGCCTCATGAACGCGCTGCTCGCCCGGTACATGCCGGATTCCGCGAAGCAGGTGCTGGCCAAAGACATGCTGTTCGCGACGCTGGAGACGTCCGTGCGGAGCATCGACCTGCCGGACAACAAGTCGTTCCTGTTGACCGACACCGTCGGCTTCGTCAGCCAGCTGCCGCATCACCTCGTCAAGGCGTTCCGCTCCACGCTCGAGGAAGTCGCGGAAGCCGACCTGCTGATCCAGGTCGTCGATTACGCGAACCCGGAGTACGAGCGCCTGATCGAGGTGACGAACGAGACGCTGAAGGCGCTCGGCGCGGACCACATCCCGATGGCGTACGCGTACAACAAGACCGACCTGACGGGCGAAGCCTATCCGCGCGCGGAAGGAGACGCCGTCTATCTCTCCGTCAAGGAGGAGGCGGGGCTCGAGGAGCTGGTCGCGGTCGTGAAGAAGCGGATCTTCCAGGATTACGTGCGCTGCGACGTCGTCATTCCGTTCACGGAAGGGCGGCTCGTCTCGTACTTCAACGCCAACGGCAACGTGCTCGCCACGAGCTACGAGCCGAACGGCACGCGCCTGGCGATGGAGTGCCGGCAGGCGGATTACGAGAAATACCGCCATCTGTTCGTCGAGCCGGCGGCGGTGGAATAGGCCGCTGCGGGGCATGCTCGCGGGCGCGCTTGGCCCGCACGGCCTGTCCGGCCGGATTGCGCGGTCCGGCCCGCAAGGCGCGCTGCGTAGTCCGGTCCATGCGGCCCGTGCCGCAAGGCCGCGCTCCGGCTGCGCCGCGGGTAAAGCCCGGTCCCCGAGGGGACCGGGCTTTTTCGT
This sequence comes from Paenibacillus sp. UNC496MF, assembly GCF_900113915.1. NCBI lineage: Bacteria > Bacillati > Bacillota > Bacilli > Caryophanales > Paenibacillaceae > Paenibacillus > Paenibacillus sp. UNC496MF. The sequence goes on along the minus strand of NZ_FORE01000006.1, from coordinate 625,279 downwards.
CGCGTTTCGCGCCGGTTTGGCCGGCCGAGGCGGCGATCGCTGGAAAAAGCGGGCATACTATCGGGAGTCTCGAGAATAGTCTCGACGATCCGCTGCCCGGTGCTCCCGGCCAAGGGCGTCCGCGCGCCAAAAAAAGGACCGGCGCTTGCGCGGCAAGCGGCCGGTCCCCGTAAAGCGCGTATAAGGCCGATGGTTTCGGATGAGGCAGCTTGGACTTGGATTGCCCGCTTACCCGAAGAACAGGAAGTGCGTCGGCACCGGCCGCGGCGTCCCGTCCGACGGATGGTTCACGACGCGGCCGTCGAACACGAGCGTCGACGAGCCGCCGCCGTCCAGGTTGTAGCCGTCGATGGCGCCGAACCGCTGCAGCAGGATCTGCGCCTCGGCGAGCGTCGCGCCCGAGCTGCCGTTCTCGTTGCGCCCGTCGATGACGAGGAAGAGCAGCTGGTTGTCCTTGTAATTCGCGATGATCGTCCGCGGCGCGCGCAGCGGGCTCGATTGCCACTTCGCGGGGATCGGCTGCGCGCGTCCGTTCTGCAGCAGCACCGGCACGAAGGAGGCGCCGAACCGCGGGTTCTCGCGGTCCAGCTGGTCCTCGCTCGCATACTTGCCGCCGATCAGCTCCATCTTGTCGTTCATCCCGACGAAGAACAGGTCCTTGAACGACGGATCGAAGCCGTTCAGGTAGCTGCCGTTCATCACCGTGGTGCTGAGCGGATACCGCTTGCCGCCGTCGTCCGCGAAGCCGCCGGCGTTCACCCCGGCGATCGCGCCGTAGCGCCGCGCGGCCGCGAGCGTCGTCTCGGCGCCGCCGTTCTTGTCCTGCCCGAGCACCATCTTCATCGCGTCCGGCGACTTCAGCTTGACCTTGAGCGCGTAGCCGGTGAAGTGCTGCGCCCGGACGACGAACAGCTGCGCGCGGATGTTGTCCGAGTCGATCTGCTTCGCCGGCGCGCCGATCTTCAGCGTGATGCGGCGGTCGTAGATCTTGTACGGCCGGTCGGCCTGCGAGTCGGCGATCGCGACGATGGCGCCCATGCTCTTGTTCGTGGCCGCGTACAGCGCGATCGACTTCTTGAGCGACTTGGCGGTCGCGAGCGCCGTCTGCTTCGCCTGGTCGAGGCCCGCGGCCAGCTTGTCGGCGTTCGCCGCCGCGGGGGCCGCGGCCGGCTGCGGGAAGGCATCGTCCGGCAGCGTGACCGACAGGTCCGCCGCGAGCAGCCAGACGACGAGCCCGATGAACGGGGCGCATGTCAGCAGGCAGAAGCGGTTAATGCGTTTAACCGTTACCCTCATGTCGCCACCCTCATTTTAGCACGTCCAAACTTTTCTGGAGCGCGGCCAGCTTCTTCTCGACCTCGCTCAGCTGCGTGAACAGCTTGTTGCTGTTGTCGGTCTTGGAGTTTGCGTTATCCTTCGTGAATTCCAGCAGCTCGTTCAAGGCGTCGACCTTGCCCTGCACCTTGCTCAGCTCGCCGGAGTATTGGGTTTGCATCTGCTTCAGCCGCGTATCGTAGTTTTGCTGCATGGCGGTGATCTGCCGCGAGGTCTGCTCGCCGATCTCCCGGGTCAGCTTGGCCTTCAGCTGGCCGGCGTACCAGACGGTGCCGGCGACGCCGCAGCCGATGAGCAGCACCCATACCGCCAGGAACAGCGGAACGGACGGCTTCGAGCGGCGCGCGGTCCGTTCCGCCGAACGCGGCGCCGTCGTCTCGATGTTCGTTTCCATGCGAATTCATCACTCCTTACCTTCTGACTGACAGGGGACTAAGCTTTCATTCCTGCTATCTTTCCTACTTTCATTCCTGCTTTCATGCTAGCAAATTCGGATACAGCGTCTACCAATGGAACCACTATTCTACCACAAAAGGCGTAGAAACGCGTAAACGCGGCGTGAAGGATCGGCAAACGCCGACGGCCGCGCGCGGGCGCCGGCGCCAAGGCTTTCCGCCCCCGGGCCGAATAGGCGAGCCTTCGGACTTAATGGTATAATGGCCGCAAATCCCAACCATTCGCGAGAGAGGGCAGCTGCGCGTGAGACTTCGGAAGATCTACAACAACTACATCCGCAACAACCTGTTCGTGAAGGTCATTCTCGTCTTCGCCGTCATCGTGAACCTGACGATCATCACGCTCTCCTATTTCCTCTTTACCCTCATGTCGGCATCCGTCGTGAACGGGGAGCTGAACAATCAAAAGCAGGCGATGGAACGGGTCAACCGCTACATGGAGCAGAAGTACGACTGGGTGCAAAACACGGTGCAGGACATTTACCGGAACAGCGCGCTCGCGAGCAACGCCTCGTATTTCCTGCGCCATTCGTACGGCGATTACGCGCAGTACCTGCTCGACCAGAATTACGCCGGCGGCAACGAAAGCGCGGTCGACATTCTGAGCTTCCTGTCCGACCGGATGGAGGCGGATGCCGACATCCAGAACATTCTGCTGTACAGCGCCGACATGCGGCAGCTGTACGCGTTCAACCGCAACGGGCCGCGGCGGCTGTATACGACGAATCCGATCCGCTCCTACATCCCCGAGATCATGGCGGCGGAAGGGCCGGTCGCGGCGACGCCGAACCTCTGGATCCGCAGGCTGATCGGCCAGTGGAACCCGCAGCTGTATTCGATGCGCAGCCAGGTCAACGACCGCAATTCGCTCAAGAACGTCGGCCAACTGCTCGTCTACTTCGACGCCGGCATGGTGAGCCGGTCGCTGGACCGGAGCCGGACGCCGCTTAAGGGCGAGATCGTCGTGCTGACGCCGGACGGGCAGGTGCTGTCCGATTCGGCGAACCGGTATTACGGCAAGCCGTTCCCGTACATGCGGCAGATCGGCTCCCTGAAGGACACGGTCGTGCTGGACGAGCCCGCGTACATCAACACGCTCGCGCAGAGCAAGGCCGGCTTCACCGTCGTGGGCATCACGCCGAAGCGGGTGATGGCCGAAGCGTACACGGGGCTGAAGCGGACGATCATCCTGATCAGCACCGCCTGCATCATCGTCGCGGTCATCGTGCCGTCCGCGGTCATCTTCAGCATCGCGCGCCGGACGAACCGCATCGTCCATTTCATGCGCAAAGTCGAGGGCGGCGACCTGTCGGCCCGCCTGCAGGACGCCCGCGAGGACGAGCTCGGGCAGATCTCCCAGAGCTTCAACGACATGCTCGACGAGCTCGGGCGGCACATCGACCGCGAGTACAAGGCCGAGCTGCGGCTCAAGCAGACGGAGCTGGCGGCGCTGCAGGCGCGGGTCAATCCGCATTTCCTGTACAACACGCTCGAGGTGATCCGCATGCGGGCGGTGTCCCAGGGGGCGACGGACGTCGGCGAGATGATCTACAGCCTGGCCGCGCTGTTCCGGGGCTCCGTCGACGCGAAGGCGGAGAGCACGCTCGGCGAGGAGCTGGAGATGTGCCGGCTGTACTTGGAGCTGTTCCGGATCCGGTACAAGGACAAATTCACGTACGCGATCAGCTGCGGCCGGGAGCTCGTGCCGGCGCCCGTGTCGAAGCTGCTGCTGCAGCCGATCGTGGAAAACTATATCGTGCACGGCCTCGACTCCCGGCGCAGGGACAACCGCCTGACGATCGCGGCGGCGCGGGAGGACGGCCTGATCGTCGTGCGCGTCCGCGACAACGGCAAAGGCATCGAGCCGGAGCGGCTGGCCGGCATCATGCGCCGGCTGAAGGCGCCGGAAGCCGAGGAATCGCAGTCCTTCGGGCTGCGCAGCGTGCACGAGCGGATCGGGCTGACGTACGGGCCCGGGTACGGGCTCCATCTCGAGAGCGCGCCGGGGAGCGGCACATCGGTGACGGTGAGCTGGCCCGCGGCGGAGTACGGAAAGGAAGCTGGCGATGTATAAAGTATTGCTCGTCGACGACGAGCCGTTCATCACGGAAGGGCTGAGCGACGCGGTGGACTGGTCCGCCTTCGGCCTCGAGGTCGTCGGCACCGCCGAGGACGGCGACGAGGCGCTGAAGCGGATCATCGAGGTGTGCGTCGACCTGCTCATTACCGATATCTCCATGCCGATCATGACGGGACTCGAGCTGATCCGCCGGGCGCGCCTGATCCGGCCGCAGCTGAAGGTCATCATCCTGAGCGGCTACAACGAGTTCGATTACTTGAAGGAAGGCATGCGCCTCGGCATCGAGAACTACCTGCTGAAGCCGATCCGCTTCGAGGAGCTGGAGGCGACGCTGGCCGACACGGCGCGCAAGCTGGACGCCGACAAGCCGATGCCGGTCTTCGGCGAGGACGAGATCGGCATCCTTCGGGACAACGTCCTGACGCGCTGGGCGAACGGGCGGATCGCGTTCCCGGAGCTGGCCGAACGCGCGGCGCTCCTCGGCGTCGACCTGACGAAGCCGTTCGCGGCCTTCGCCATCGTCCGCTTCGGGCGGGCCGCGGCCGCGGAAGAGGCCGGCGCGGACGGCGGCGACGCGGACCGCGCCGCCGAAGCCCTTACGGCGAGCGGCCGAGCGGACGCCGCCGTCCCGGCGTTCCCCGTCCTGGCGGCGGACGTCGCGGCGCTGACCGCGGAAGGCGAAGCGGACGGGCTGTCGTTCGTGCCGTTCCTGAACGAAGACGAAGACCTCACCGTCGCCTGCTGCTGCATAAACGGCGGAGAGGCGGATCATGCTAAGGTAGCGAAGGCGCTGGCACGGCTGGCGGACCGCTGGGAACGCCGCGGGCTCGCGCCGCGCGTCGCCCTCGGCGGGCTTGCGCCGGCCGCGGACGCCGCGACCGGCTTCGCGCAGGCGCGCAAGGCGCAGCAGTTCTTCCTCGTGCTGCCGGACAGCCGGCTGCTCGACTACGCCGCCATCTCGCGGGAGACGTCGGCCGTGCCGGCGGAATTGTTTGATTGGGACGCCTACGCCAAGCCGATCCTCGCCAAGGACAAGGACGAGCTGCTGGCCCGCATCGGGCGGGACTTCGCGGCGATCCGGGCGGCGGGGGGCTTAAGTCCCGCACGGGCGAGGGCCGCGGCGGTCGAGCTGATCCTTCTCATGAAGATGGAAGTGGACAAGCTCGGCCGCGTGGACGCCGCGGAGCAGTTCCGCGACGTGCTGGACCGGGCGGTGGCCGCCATCGCGCTCGAGGACGTCGAGGACGCCGTCCGGGCGGCGGCGTTCTTCGCGGCGGATTCGTTCGCCGGCGAAGACATGAGCCCCGTCATCAAGCAGGCGCTGCGCTACATCCACGAGCATTACGCGGAGGCGCTGACGCTGAAATCGCTGGGCGGACAGTTCCACATTCACCCGAACTACCTGGGGCAGCTCTTTCACAAGCAGACGGGCGAGACGTTCACGGATTACCTGAACAAGTACCGGATCGAGCGGGCGAAGGAGCTGCTGGCCGACAGCCGCCTCAAGGTAGGCGAGATCGCGCGGCAGGTCGGGTACTGGGAGACGGGCTATTTTTACAAACAGTTCAAGAAGCACGTCGGCATGGTGCCGGGGGACTATAAGGAGCTGCTGTGACGCCGCCGGCGCCGCATGTCGGTTCCTTTCTTTACTTTGTACACTTATTCTTTGTTTTCTATTATTTTTGAAAATGGTTTCATCTTCTAAGATGAAGAAGCACCAAGTCGCGACTAGGCTTCGACTCACAGACAAAAGGGAGGCACCACCTAATGGCATGGAACAGAAAAACAGCGGCGATCGGCCTGACGTCCGCCATGGCGGGGATGTTGTTGTTAAGCGCTTGCGGAAGCGGCGGCAACAACGGCAACGCGGGCTCGAACAACGCACCGGCGAACAACGCGTCCGGATCGGGCAACACCAGCTCCGAGCCGGTTGAATTGAACTGGTACACGATCGGCACGCCGCAGAAGGACGTCGACAAGGTCATGGAAGCGGTCAGCGCCTACACGAAGGACAAGATCGGCGCGACTGTAAAAATGACGATGATCGACTGGGGCGATTACAACCAGAAGATGCAAGTCCTGACGGCTTCCGGCGCGGACATGGACATCATGTTCACGGCCGCATGGGCGTTCGACTACGTGCAAAACGCGCGCAAAGGCGCGTTCGCTCCGATCGACGACCTGCTGAAGCAGCATGGCCAAGGCATCGTGGACACGCTCGACCCGGCGTTCCTGACGGGCTCCAAGGTCGACGGCAAGAACTACGGCGTACCGGCGAACAAAGAATTGCCGACGGCCGAAGTATGGCGCTTCAACAAGAACATCCTGGACCAAAACAAGCTGAGCATCACGGACGTGCGTTCCCTGGAAAGCCTCGAGCCGCTGCTCAAGACGGTCAAGCAGAACAACCCGGACGTGACGCCGCTGCAAGTGGACAAGAACTTCACGCCGTACATCCCGTACGACTACCTGATCGAGAAGTTCCCGCTCGCGGTCAAGCTGGGCGACTCGGGCTACAAGATCGTCAACGTTTTCGAAACGCCGGAAATGAAGCAAGCGCTAGAAACGATGCACAAGTACTACCAAGCCGGCTACATCCCGACGGAAGCCGCGACGCTGGAATCGTCCTCGGACGTGCAAGCGACGGGCAAATGGTTCGCCGACAAGGCGACGACGCAGCCGTTCGCGGACAACGTCTGGTCGACGAGCTACGGCTACCCGATCGTCTCGACGCCGATGAGCGACGCGCTGATCTACAACTCGTCCGTCATGGGCTCCATGCAGGCGATCTCCGCGAACTCGAAGCATAAAGAGAAGGCGATGGAATTCCTGAACCTGCTGAACACCGATCCGGTCCTCCGCAACATGGTCGACTCCGGCATCGAAGGCACGCACTACAAGAAAACCGACGGGAACTACATGGAGAACCTGCCGGAGTCCAAGAACTACGACATGCCGACGTTCGCCCTGGGCAACATCATGATCACGTACCTGAACCCCGGCGACCCTGCGGACAAATGGGAGCAGTTCAAGAAATACAACGACGCGGGCAAACCGGCTGCCCTGCTCGGCTTCAACTTCGATCCGACGAAGGTCTCGAGCGAAATCGCGGCCGTGCAGAACGCGAAAGAATCGTTCTGGGCACCGCTGATGACGGGTACGGTCGATCCGGACAAATATCTGCCGCAAGCGATCAAGAAGCTGAACGACGCGGGCCTCGGCAAAGTCATGGCCGAAGCGCAAGCGCAGCTCGACGCTTGGAAGGCGACGCAAGCCAAGTAAGCCGCTTATAGCACCGAAGGGCGAATGTTCGGCATTCGCCCTTTTTTTAGGATGACGGACGCCCGGGGCTTCATGCCCCGGCGCGTACCGGATCCTAGGCGGCGATGGCCGGCGGGACGCTGCATGCAGAGCGGCCGGCCCGAATCGCCGGGGACGAAACGAACAGCCGCAGGCCTTTCCTGGCGCTGCGAACCGACTTCGCTAGAAAGGGTGGGTGAACCCCATGAAAGCCTTAGGGCGCTTCTTCAGAGACATGAACCGCAATAAAGCCCTGCTCCTGATGGTGCTTCCGGCGACCGTCTGGTTTCTTTTATTCTCGTATCTGCCGATGCTCGGCGCCATTATTTCGTTCAAGGAATACCGCATACACGGAGGGTTCCTGTCGAGCTTCATGCACAGCCGCTGGGTCGGCTTCGACAACTTCAAATTCCTCTTCAGCACCGACGACGCGTACGTCATTACCCGCAATACGCTGCTTTACAACATCGTGTTCATCTTCATCGGGCTCGTCCTGGCGGTGGCCATGGCGGTCATTCTCTCCGAAATCGCAAACAAGAAGCTGGCGAAATGGTACCAGACCGGCATGTTCATGCCGTACTTCCTGTCTTGGGTCATCGTCAGTTATTTCGTATATAGCTTCCTCAGCTTCGACCGCGGCGTGATCAACAAAATCGCGCTCGGGCTCGGCATGGATCCGCAGCAGTGGTACTCCGAGCCGAAATACTGGCCGTTCATCATCATCGTCGTGTTCCTGTGGAAGTCGCTCGGCTACAACAGCGTCGTCTACCTGGCGGCCATCATGGGCATCGACAAGTCCCTGTACGAAGCGGCCATGATCGACGGCGCGAACAAGTGGCAGCAGATCCGCAACGTCACTTTGCCGATGCTGGCGCCGCTCATGACGATCCTGACGCTGCTCGCGATCGGGCGCATCTTCTACGCGGACTTCGGCTTGTTCTACCAGGTGCCCCGCGATTCGGGGACGCTCTACAGCGTCACGAACGTTATCGATACGTACGTTTACCGCGGCCTGAAAACGACGGGCGAGATCGGCATGAGCACCGCGGCCGGCCTGTACCAGTCGTTCGTCGGCTTCGTGCTCGTCATCACGTCCAACTACATCGTCCGCCGGTTCAACAAGGATAACGCGTTATTCTAAGACGATTGGTTTGCGTTCACTGTCGGAGACAGGGAATGCAGCATTCGTCCGCTTCGTAAGCAATTAGGCAGAAAGGAGCATCATCATGGCATCCCTTACGAAATCCAAGGACTTCCACCGGCTTACGCCCGCGTGGAACGTCGTGTTCAATCTCCTCGCCGGCCTGTTCTCGCTGGCTTGCGTGTTTCCGTTCCTGCTCGTCATGATCGTCTCGTTCACGGACGAGAAGACGCTGGCGCGCGACGGGTATTCGCTGTTTCCCAAGAAATGGAGCGTCGAGGCCTACAATTACCTGTTCAAGGCGGGCGACCAATTGCTGCGCTCGTACGGCGTCACGATCCTCATTACGGTCATCGGCACGGCGATCAGCCTCGCGATGATCTCGTTCTTCGCGTACGCGATCTCGCGCAAAAGCTTCAAATACCGCAAGTTCTTCTCGTTCATGGCGTTCTTCACGATGCTGTTCAACGGCGGCCTCGTGCCGTCCTACATCGTGACGACGCAGTTTCTCCACCTGGGGGATACGCTTTGGGCGTTGATTCTGCCCATGGCCGTCAACGCGTTCTACATCATGATCATGCGCACGTTCTTCGCGACCATGATCCCGGACGCGATCATCGAGTCCGGCAAGATCGACGGCGCCGGCGAGTTCGGCATTTTCTTCCGGCTGATCATTCCGCTCGCGCTGCCGGGCCTCGCGACGATCGCGCTGTTCAGCGTGCTCGGCTACTGGAACGACTGGTTCAACGCCCAGCTGTACATCGAGAATCCGGATCTCGTGCCGCTGCAGTCGATGCTCATGCGGATCGAGAACAGCATGCAGTTCATCCTGGCCAACTCGAACAACACGTCGCTCGGCGTGGGCGTGCTGCAGTCGATGCCGCAGGACACGTCGCGGATGGCGATGGTCGTGCTCGCGACCGGTCCGATCGTCCTGGCGTACCCGTTTTTCCAACGCTACTTCGTCCAAGGCTTGACCGTCGGCGCCGTGAAGGAATAACGCGTTCGGCGACGAAAGGTATTTAGGTTAAGCTTTCGTGCAGATAAACGTTAACGAAGCTAAACGATTGCGCGAAGCAAACGGTTTGCGGCATAAAGGATCGGCGGGCGGGAGCCTTGCGCGGAATTGCGCAAGGCTCCCCGTTCGCCGCCGGAACCGCGCGCCTGATCGCGGCGGCGCCTCGCCTGGCCGCTGCCGTGCCCGCGATCGAGAACTGACAAAGGGGAAAAACGACCATGGAACAATTCAGACTGCCCAAAATCGACATGCCGCATCTCCCGGTGCCGCAGGCGGTGCGGGACGTGCTGGCGGAAGCGGAGACGCGGCTGGCGCACCGGCCGAAGCTGCTGCGGCTGTTCAAGAACTGCTTCCCGAACACGCTGGAGACGACGACGAAGCTGCAGGAAGACGGCACGACCTTCGTCATCACGGGCGACATCCCGGCCATGTGGCTGCGCGATTCCGTCGAGCAGGTCATCCACTTCGTGCCGCTGGCCAAGGACGACGCGGACCTGCAGCGCGTCATCGCCGGCTTGATCAAGCTGCACATGCGCTACATCGTCATCGACCCGTACGCCAACGCGTTCAACGAAATGGCGAACGACTGGCACTGGAACACCGACGACAAGACGGACATGTCGCCGTGGGTCTGGGAGCGCAAGTTCGAGCTCGACTCCATCTGCTTCTCGATGCGCCTCGCGTTCGCGTATTGGAAGGAAACGGGCCGCGCGGACATTTTCGACGCCGACTTCAAGGTCGCGATGCGCGCCGCGGTCGACCTGTGGAAGCGGGAGCAGCACCACTTCGAGCGCTCGCCGTACCGCTTCGAGCGGGATAACGGCATCATGACGGATTCGCTGCAGAACGACGGCTTCGGCATGCCGGTCAACTACACGGGCATGGTCTGGTCGGGATTCCGGCCGAGCGACGACGCGTGCGACTTCCACTACAACATCCCGGACAACATGTTCGCCGTCGTGACGCTCCGCCAGATGCGCGAGATCGCCGAGTTCGTGTTCCGCGACCTGTCGTTCGAGAAGGAGATGGCCAAGCTCGAGCGGGAAATCGACCACGGCATCCAGCTGTACGGCATCTACCGCCACCCGGAGTTCGGCCCGATCTACGCGTACGAGACCGACGGCTTCGGCAACTACTGCCTGGCGGACGACGCCGGCACGCCGGGCCTGATCTCGATTCCGTACCTCGGCTACGCGGACCTGAACGACCCGGTGTACCAAAACACGCGCCGCTTCGCGCTCAGCTTCGAAAATCCGTTCTACTACGAAGGCAAGGCGGCGAAGGGCATCGGCAGCCCGCACACGCCTCCGGGCTACATCTGGCACATGGCGCTGTCGATGCAGGGCTTGACCGCGTCGACGGACGACGAGAAGCTCGCGATGATCGCGGCGCTCGAAGCGACCGACGCCGACACGGGCTTCATGCACGAAGGGTTCCACGCGGACGATCCGGCCGTATTCACGCGCAAATGGTTCGCCTGGTCCAACAGCTTGTTCTCTCAGCTTGTCTATAAAGCGATGAAAGCAGGGCTGCTCGATGCCTAATTCGACGATTATTTTTCATGACGGCGCCTTTCCGGGCGCCTCTGCCATGGACGGGGCCTCTCTCGAGCGGCTGCGCGCGGCCGGCGAGGTCTGCGGCGCGGACGAGCTCGCGGCCCGTCTCGAAGGCGCGGAAGGCGGCGTGTTCCTCACGCTGCACGCGCCTTATTTTCCTGTCGCGGCCTGGGAGGCGCTGGTCGGCTTCCTGAAGCGCGGCGGCGGCCTGATCAGCGCGGGCGGCGCGCCGTTCCGCGTGCCGGTGCGCAAGGAAGCCGGCGCGTGGCTCGCCGGTCCGGAGCAGACGGCGTATCATCGGCAGCTGCGCATCCACGAGATGCTGCCGGTCGCCGCGGCGCCGGTCAAGGAATACGCCGCGTCGGCGGACATTCCGCTGTTCCTCGGCCGGGAAGCGCTGCTCGGCGCGGCGGACACGTGGAACCTCGTGCCGCACGTGACGAAGGCGAGCGACCTGCCGCAGCAGATGGGCTCGGCCGGTCCGATGGACGCGCACATCCACGCGCTGCTGAAGGGCGTCTCGGCCGAGGGCCGCGAGGTGGCCGCGCCGGCGGTGCTGTGGGAGAACACGAAGGGCGACTTCGCCGGCGGCCGCTGGCTGTTCGTGAACCAGCCGCTCGGCGCGGACTTCTTCGCGCGCGGCGGCGCGGACGCGCTGCTCGACTGGGCGGCGTTTTGCGCCGCGGGCGTGACGGAGCTGTGGCTGAAGCCGGGCTACGCGTCGTACGAGCCGCATGAACGGCCGATGCTGACGCTGCAGGCGCAGAAGCTGGGCCGCTCCGGCGCGGACGCCGGTTCGGGCGCGTCCGCCGCGAAGACGCGATGGACGTTCGATATCAAGGTCCGCCGCCGCGGGGACAGCGCGATCGTGTTCACGTACCGCCACGAGGCGGAGGTCGGCGCGGCGCTCGAGCTGAAGCGCATCCCGCTGCTCGGCGACGTCCGCCCGGGCTTCTATGAGGTGGACTGCGTCGCGGCGTCGGCGGACGGCGAGACGCGCCTGCTGCGCCAAGGCTTCTGGGGCGCGGACGAGGCGTTGCTGCGCGAGGGCGAGCCGCTGAAGCGCGGCCGCGATTATTTCGAGAAGGACGGCCGGCCGATGCCGGTCGTCGGCATGACCTATATGACGAGCGACGTCGCGCGCAAGTTCCTGTTCCTGCCGAACGCGGCGGTCTGGGACCGCGACATGGCGCAGATGCGCAAGGCCGGCATCAACTGGATCCGCACGGGCGTCTGGACGGCGTACCGCAACATCATGCAGGTGGACGGGCACGCGTCCGAGGAAGTGCTGCGCTCGATCGACGCGTTCTTCCTGACCGCGAAGAAGCACGGGCTGCAGGTGACGTTCACGTTCTTCTCCTTCACGCCGGAGACGTGGGAAGGGGTCAATCCGTACCTCGATCCGCGCAGCGTGGAAGCGCAGAAGCGGTTCATCCGCGCCATCGTCAGCCGCCACCGCGAGACGACGAACGTCGATTGGGACTTGATCAACGAGCCGTCGATGTTCGATCCGCCGCGCATCTTCTCCGACGGGCCGCGCTCGAGCCGCGACCGCTTCGAGCGGGAGGCGTATACGGCTTGGCTGGCGGAGCGCCACGGCACGGTCGAGGCGCTGCGCGAGCGCTGGGGCATGACCCCGGGCGAGCTGCCGGACTTCGCCGCGGCTGCGGTTCCGGAGCCGGAAGACATCAACTTCGACGTGCAGGACATGCACCAAGGCAAACGGGGCACGCGCTGGCTGGACTACGCGCTGTTCTCGATGGACATGCACAACCGCTGGGCGAAGCAGCTGGTCGGCGCGATCAAGGAAGGCAACCCGTCGCAGCTCGTGACGGTCGGCCAGGACGAGGCGCTCGGCGCGCAGCGGCCGTCGCCGTTCTTCTACGGGGAAGCGGTGGACTACACGACCGTCCATTCCTGGTGGCTGAACGACAACCTGCTCTGGGACGGCATCTTCGCCAAGACGGCGGACAAGCCGAACGTGGTGCAGGAGACGGGCATCATGTACGTCGAGACGCCGGCCGGCTTCGCGAAGCGGTCGGAGGAAGAGCTGCGCGCGATGCTGGAGCGCAAGTACGCCTACGCCTTCGCGGCGGGCGGCGCCGGCGCCGTGCAGTGGATCTGGAACACGAACTTCTTCATGGACAATGCCAACGAGTCGCATATCGGCGCGCTGCGCGCGGACGGGACGGAGAAGCCGGAGGCGGACGTGTCGTACCGGTTCGGCAGCTTCATGGGCGAGATCCGCGACCTGTTCCGGGAGCGGGCGCTGGAGGACGTCGCCGTCGTGTACCCGTATTCCAACGACTTCTCGAACCGCAAGCTGGCGTTCGACGCGACGACGCGCCTGACGCGCGTGCTGGGGTACGAGCTGAAGGTGCCGTTCCGCGGCGTGTCCGAGTACGATCTGGCCCCGCTGGAGACGAATCCGGCCAAGCTGATCTTCGTGCCGTCGGCGCATAACTTCGCCGACGAGGCGTTCGCGCGGCTGCTCGGCATCGTCGCGTCGACGGGCGCGACGCTGGTATTCACGGGGCCGCTCGGCCTCGACGCGTACTGGCGCGAGACCGATCGGCTGGCGGACGCGTTCGGCGAGCGGAAGCTCGGCAACGTCGTGCGGGAAGAGCGGCTCGCGATCGGCGAGCGGTCCTATCCGGTCTCGTACGGCCGCCGGCGCATCGCCGAGCTGTTCAAGGAGACCGCCTGCGGCCGCGGCGACGGCCCGGCGGGCGCGGACCGCGTGCTGGAAGCGGCCCATGGCAGGGGCCGGATCGTCTGGAGCCCGCTGCCGCTCGAGCTGAACGAGCGCGACGAGCCGATCGCGGCGCTGTACGCGCACGCGCTGGCCGCCTCCGGCGTCAGGCGGGAGCTGGAGTGGGTGAAGGGCGGCGACCTCGCCGGCGTCTACGGCCGGAGCCTCCGTTTCCAAGACGGGGAGCTGTTCGTGTTCGTATCCGAATACGCGCACGACGCGCAGGTCGAAGTGAAATCCGTCGCGACGGGCGCCTCGTATTCGTTCGTGCTGGAGCGCGAGCGCGCGGTGCTGTTCGCCGCCGACCGCGACGGCCGCGTGACGGCGGTGTACCGTCCGGACGAAGTGGACGTGCTGGCCCTGCCGGCGGACTTGGAATCGAAAGGAGACGATCGCCTTGGCGAACGCTGACAATAGAAGAACGGCCCATATCATCTCGCACACGCACTGGGACCGCGAATGGTATTTGCCTTACGAGAAGCACCACGTGCGCCTGATCGCGCTCATGGACACCCTGATGGACACGCTCGAGCGCGACAGCGAATACCGCAGCTTCTACCTCGACGGACAGACGATCATTCTCGAGGACTACCTGCAGGTACGGCCCGACCGCCGCGAGCGGCTGGAGCACTGGATCCGCGAGGGCCGCATTCACATCGGGCCGTGGTACGTGCTGCAGGACGCGTTCCTGACGAGCAGCGAGGCGAACGTGCGGAACCTGCAGATCGGCCACCAGGACGCCGCGCATTACGGCACGATCGCGAAGATCGGGTATTTCCCCGACACGTTCGGCAACATCGGCCAAGCGCCGCAGCTCATGAAGCAGGCCGGCATCGACAACGCGGTGTTCGGCCGGGGCGTCAAGCCGACGGGCTTCAACAACACGGTGTCGGACGCCGCCTACGAATCGTCCTTCTCGGAGCTGATCTGGGAAGGGCCGGACGGCTCGCGCGTGCTCGGCATCCTGTTCGCCAACTGGTACAGCAACGGCAACGAAGTGCCGACGGACGAAGCGGAAGCGAAGGCGTATTGGGACCGCAAGCTGTCCGACGCCGGCAAGTACGCCTCGACGGGCCAGCTGCTGTTCATGAACGGCTGCGACCACCAGCCGATCCAGACGGACCTGCCGGAGGCGATCCGCCTCGCGGGCAAGCTGTATCCGGACACGGACTTCGTGCATTCGAACTTCCCGGATTACCTGGCGTCGCTGAAGGCGTCGCTGGCGGACAAGCAGCTGTCGGTCGTGCGCGGCGAGCTGCGCAGCCAGCGGACGGACGGCTGGTCGACGCTCGTCAACACGGCGTCCGCGCGCGTGTACCTGAAGCAGATGAACCAAGCCGGCCAGACGATCCTCGAGAAGGTCGCCGAGCCGCTCGCGGCGTTCGCGCACGCGGCCGGCAAAGCCCAATACCCGCATCACCTGCTGAAGTACGCGTGGAAGACGCTCATGCAGAACCACCCGCACGACAGCATCTGCGGCTGCAGCGTCGACGAAGTGCACCGCGAGATGGTCACGCGGTTCGATAAGAGCCGCCACGTCGCCGAGACGATCGTCGACGACAGCAAGCACGCGCTCGCCGGCGCCGTCGATACGAGCGCGTTCGCGCGGCACGGCCAGAACGCGCTGCCGCTCGTCGTGTTCAACACGACGGGCTGGGCGAAGAGCGGCCCCGTGACGGTCGAGCTCGAAGTCGCGCGCGTGTATTACCGCGAAGGCATCGCGCCGAGCGAGATGATTCGCATGATGAAGGAATACCGCATCGGCGAGCGGACGCTCGTGGACGCGGAAGGCACCGCGGCGGCCTATACGATGGAGGATCTCGGCCTGCAGTTCGACTACGACCTGCCGGACGACAAATTCCGCCAGCCGTACTGGGCGCGCCGCGTGCGGCTGACGTTCGAGGCGGCCGGCGTGCCGGCGCTCGGCCTGAAGACGTACGCCTGGGTGAACGGCGCGGCCGAAGCGGCGCCGGCGCCGTCCCTCGTGGCCGGCCCGCGCGCGCTCGCGAACGCGAACCTGCGCGTCGAGATCGCGGAGGACGGCACGCTCGCGGTGACGGACCTCGCGACCGGCCGCGCATACCGCGACCTGCTCATCTATGAAGACGCCGGCGACATCGGCAACGAATACATGTTCAAGCAGCCGGACGGCGAGCCGGCGCTGACGACGAAAGGGCTCGCGGCGAGCATCCGCGTCGTCGAGGACACGCCGTACCGCGCGGCGTTCGAGATCGTGCACGAGTGGGCGATCCCGGCTTCGGCGGACGAGCTGTTCGAGCAGGAGAAGCAGGAAGCCGTCTACTATCCGGAGCGCAAGGCCGGACGGTCGAAGGCGCTCGTGCCGTTCACGATCCGCACCGTCGTCAGCCTGGATCGTTCCGGCCAAGGCGTCGGCGTCCGCACGACGTTCGACAACCGGGCGAAGGACCACCGCGTGCGCGCGCTGTTCCCGACCGACCTGACGGCGTCCGTGCACCGGGCCGACGCGATCTTCGAGGTGGCGGTCCGCGACAACGAGCCGGCCGCCGAGTGGGAGAACCCGAGCAACGCGCAGCACCAGCAGGCGTTCGCGGACGTCAGCGACGGCGCGCACGGGCTCACGGTCGCGAACAAAGGCTTGAACGAGTACGAAGTGCTGCGCGACGGGCGCAACACGATCGCCGTCACGCTGCTGCGCGCCGTCGCCGAGCTCGGCGACTGGGGCGTCTTCCCGACGCCGGAAGCGCAATGCCTCGGGGAGCACGCGACCGAGCTGCTGATCCTGCCGCATAGCGGCGACGGCGCGGCGGCGGGCGCGTTCGCGGCCGCGTACCAGTTCCAGACGCCGTGGACGGCCGTGCAGACCGGCGTGCACGACGGCGCGCTCGCGCCGGAGCACGCGTTCCTGGCGTGGGACGGCGAAGGCGTCGCGTTCTCCTCGGCGAAGATCGCCGAGGAAGGCGACCTCATGCTGCGCTGGTTCAACATGCGGCCGGAAGCGGCGGCGCTGCGCGTGCGGCCGAACGTCGGCCCGGTCGGCGCGGCGTACGCGAGCGACGTGCTCGAGCGCGCCGGCGAGCCGCTCGCGGCATCGGACGCGAACGGGGCGTTCGCGGCGGACCTCGGGCCGTGCGAGATTTACACGGCGGGCCTCGCGATCGCGCCGTAAGAGCTGCGCGAGCCGTTAACGGCATGAAGTATAAACGACAAAAAGGGATGGACCGGCCTGCGGCCGGTCCATCCCTTTTTTGCGTCCCGCACGCCGCGCCGCGGGAACCGAACCCGGCCGCGCGAGCCCGCGCCGCGCCGCGCGGACCGGCGCCTTCGCGCCGCCGGCGGGCTTGGCGGGCAACCGTTCCGGCCGCGCGACCGGTACGGGCGACCACACGCGCGGCGGCCCCGCGGAATAAGATTGGGTAAGCCACAATCGACGCGTGACGTCAGCCTACACAGAGGGATGTGATACCGTGGAGCAGCGCTTGAGCCTGCATGCCGCCCGCATGCGGCTGCGTTCCCGCCAATTCCGGCAGTATATCAAGAAGCTCGGGTGCAAACGAAACCAAACCCTGCATTTCACGCTCGTCCACGATACGATGTCGCGCAAGCCCGCGCCCACCTCGCAGAGCAAGGCGCGGGCGATGACGCTGCACAAGCCGATGATGCGGCTGGAGCGCCGGCTGTCGCAGGTCACGCTGTATACCCGCGCGAAGCGCCGCGTGCCGCTGCTGCAAATGAACAAGGAAGGCTACGCGGTGTTCATGACCGTCAATTACCGGGAACGGGACCGCGGCGACTTCCAAGGGGTCCGCGCCCATTTCATCGACGTCGACCTTAACAAGCTCGTCGAGACGTACCGGACGGGCGAGGAAGCGGAGCGCCGCATGCAGGAGCTGCAGGCCGATCCCGCGGAGCAGATCGAATCGGTGACCGTGACGCGCACGTCGCAGGAGCGCTACGTGCTGGTCGCCCTGCGGGGCAAACGGCGCGTGCGCCAGCTGAAACGGCGCTTTCTCGCCAAGCACCGGGAGCGCATCCGCGGCGCGATGATCGTCGAGACGAAGAACGGCTTCCACGTGTACTGGGCCATCCGCGGAGGGAAGCTCGGCCGGTTCGTGGCCATCCAGCGGGCGCTCGCCCGCAAGTTCAACTCCGATCCCAAAATCACGGACCTCGCCCGCGTCATGCGCGTGCCCGGCTTCCATCACCGGAAAAACCCGGCCAGCCCGTACCTCGTCCGCGTGAAGCGCTGGGGACGGAAGCGGCCGTATACGCAGGCCGAGCTGATCCGGAAGCTGTCCCTAACCCTTTAAGCGGCCGCCGGCCGGGCCCCCGCGGCCCGTTATCCGGGGCGGACAGCGGCGACAATTCTACCGCGGAGAGAAGCCCGGCCTCAGGCCCGCGCAGGCCTGGCCACAGGCGGCCCGGCTTCTCGCCGGTACCGTTTCGCGGATTCGCGGTACGATTTCAAGCGCGCGTTCATGTACGTATCGTTCGCGCCGCGGGACGGATGGACGGGACGGAATAGCGGCCGGCGAAATGGCAAATGCTTGAATGCCGGGCCTTCCTTATGCTACACTCAATATATGAATACTTGCTCATATATTAATCATAATGATTACGATTCGGGGTGACGGCGATGGAAGACCTGATCACGGCGGAAGCGAAGGATAAGGAGTGCTGCGACGTCACGATCATTCACGACGACGTGGTCGCGGAAGCGGCCAAAATCCAGCTGGGCCACGACATGGTGCAGCGGATGGCGAATTTCTATCAGGCGCTGAGCGATCCGACGCGGCTGCGCATCGTGCACACGCTGATCCACGCGGAGATGTGCGTCTGCGACCTGGCCGCCGTGCTGGAGATGACGCAGTCCTCGATCTCGCACCAGCTGCGCTATCTGAAGAACCTCGCGCTCATCAAGCGGCGCAAGGTCGGCCGCCAAGTCTATTACAGCATCGACGACGAGCACGTGCTGACGCTGTTCGAGACCGGGCTCGCCCACGCGTCGCATCAAGCCTAAAGGAGAATCCGCAGATGAGCCACAGTCATCACCATGCCCACGGGCACGGCCATAGCCACGGCCACGGCGACGTCTTTCATTCGCATGCGCCGATCGGCAAAATGAAACAGGCGTTCTTCCTCAGCTTCATCATCCTCGCGGTGGAGGTCGTCGGGGGCTTGATCTCGCACAGCCTGGCGCTGCTGTCGGACGCCGGCCACGTCCTGACCGACATCGCGGCGATCGGCCTGTCCTGGTACGCGATGAAGCAGTCGCTCAAGGCGCCGTCCGAGGGCTACACGTTCGGCTACCACCGCTCCGGCATTCTCGCGGCGTTCATCAACGCGGTCTCGCTCATCCTGATCGCGTTCGTCATCCTGTGGGAGGCGATCCAACGGTTTCAGTCCCCGCAGGAAGTCGGCAGCACGTGGATGTTCATCGGCGCGGGCGTCGGGCTCGTCATGAACCTGTACCTCGGGCTCGGCCTCAGCAAGGAGGACAACGTCAACGTCAAGAGCGCGGTGCTTCACATGCTCGGCGACGCGGCGGCTTCGGCGGGGGTCATCGTGGGCGGAATCGTCATTCACTTTACGGGCTGGTACGTCGTCGACCCGATCCTGAGCGTCCTGATCGCGTTCCTGATCGCCTACGGCGCGATCGGCCTCGTCCGCGACACGATCCGCATCCTTATGGAGGCGACGCCCAAGGACGTCGATCTGAAGAAGGTGGCGGAGGCGATTCAAGGCGTGGAGGGCGTCCGCGGCGTGCACGACCTGCACGTGTGGAGCATCACGAGCGGCAAAAACGCGCTCTGCTGCCACGTCACGCTGGACGGCACGGCCACGATCGGCGGCAGCCAGGCGATGCTGCGGGAAATCGAGCACCGGCTGCTGCATCTCGGCATCGGCCACTGCACGGTGCAGATGGAGGACGACGGGCATCCGCACGCCAAGACGATGCTGTGCGACGGCTCGGAGCCGGCGCACGACCATCATCATGCCCGCGTTGCCGAGACCGCTCACGGTCACGCGCATTAAGCGCCGGGGGCGGCAACGGACGGCGTGCACGGCAGGATCCGCGCGAGCTTGAATGCGGATATGCGCGCTATGGAGGCGGGACATCTCGACGCGGTCGAGGTGTCCTTTTTTTGTATGTTAGCGGGAAGGCAGCCTACGTCTAGGCACGCTAGGGTGAGGGGGATAGCGGGAGCGGCGCGTTCATGCTAGGATTGAATCCTTGCCAATCCGAAAGCAAAATGGTGCCACAGGATATGCTCCACCAGATCGCCTTGATCTTCCTGGCACTCCACGATCAGGATGACCTCCGAGTTTTTCCCCCGCAGCAGATGCTGTCTTTTCTTGATGACTTTGTAGTAAAACCAGTCGATCAGAAACCCTAACAGGAACCCGCCCGCGGTCCCGATCAATCCCCAGTAGATGGGGCCCCACGCCAGCCGGAAGCCCACGCTCGCTCCGACCACGGCGAAGGCGGTCCCTAACGCGGCCCCGGTACTGAGCAGGGAAATGCCGTCTTCGTTGTGCGTGCTGTCGAACAATCGTCTTTCCGCTTTGCGATTCGTCAACGGCACCGCGAAAATCCGTTCCTTGTTCACGCCGTTTTTCTCCAACGAGCTGATCGCGAGTTCCAAGCTTGCCGAATGCTCGAAGGTCGAGAAAATTTGCAGCATGTCGATTAATTCACCACGTTTCCTTTCTTGATCTTAAAGCCCGGCGATTGAAACTTTTTTTTGAGAAACGATTGCTGCTCCCATTCGAACAGTTTATTGTTCTCCACGGTGTTGATATACGAATCGTACACGGCAAACCCCCACATGGACGGCATGTAGAGCAGCCATTGTTTATCGAGCGCGGCCGTAGCGGTTTGAATCTCTCCGAGGAAGAGAAAATGGACGGCGACGAGCGTCTTCGACATGTATAAGAAAATAATGGTCCACACCAGCGAAAAAAAGGCGGTCAGCAAGCGGTGGATATGCAGCTGCCCGAGCCCGGGCATAAACAGCGACCACAGCACCGACATGAACGGCGTACGCTTGTCCAAGTAATTGATTTCAAGCGCTCCGATCGTGAACGTATTGACGGGGGCGTCTTCCCGTTCGGCGAGCAACGACACTTTGTTCATATCCATGCAGGTGCGGTAACTGTCCCAGATGCCGAATAGGTAAACCGGAATATACATTAACATCCATCGGGGTTCCAGGGTCTGCTTCGCCAGTTCGATGTCGCCGCAAAAGGATTGAACCATGGCCAGGTTGATTTTGGCGTTGTAATTGACCACGACCTCCCACATGAACAGCACCAGGCCGCGCAAATATTTGCTCAAGATCAGGTGGCCGAAGCCGGGGAAAGCCGCCGACCACCAGGCGATAATGTACGGGTTCCGCAGGTGGATCTGGGTCGTGCCGGCGATGCTGACATGCGCCTTGTAGCGGCGGAATTTATTTTCGAGATTCCGGTAGTTATCCATAACGGTTACGTCCCTCGCGGAGGATATTGGCAAGCTTTAGCGTTCCGCAACCGAGGGGAATTATTCCACATCGGGGTCCGACGGTTCCGTGGGGGTCTTAATATAGGGAACAACAAAAAACGACCGCGAATGCAGCCGTTTCGGTTCGCTATCCTTTTTTGAGTTTATGCGAGAGCACGACCTCGACGATCGCGACGAGCAGGAACAGCGTCGCGAGCTTCCGCTGCCCCGACCCGTGCAGCGCGGCGGCGGCGGCGGCGAAGACGAGCAGCTGCAGCGCGAAGCGGACGAGCGGCCGGACGGGGGCGCGCGCCTTCGGCGCGACGAACGTGCCCCAGAAGACGGCGACCAGCACCGGAGACCCGATGCCCGCCAGGGTCCGCACCCACGTCTCGGCGCCCTTCAGATGGAAGCCCCAGTAACAGAACGCCGCGAGGGCGCACAGCTCCAGCGCGAAAAAGATCAGATCGACCAGCAGCATGCCATGTCCTCCTTGAAAGGTGGAATTCTTGCAAACCGGACGGAGTTCAGCCGCTTCAATCGGCTCCGGCGGGGTAATAAAGCAATGAAAACGAACCGCCGAAGGAGGGCTTCCGCCACATGTCACGGGAACAAATCGAGCTTTGCATCGCGCAATGCCTGGCCTGCATGCAGGCGTGCAACCACTGCTTCGACGCCTGTCTGCGCGAGGAGGAGGCGCCGATGATGGCGGACTGCATCCGCCATAACCGCGAATGCGCCGATCTGTGCGCCTTCGCGGCGCAGGCGCTGGACCGCGGCAGCCCGTACGCGCGGGCGCTCTGCCGGCTGTGCGCCGACGCTTGCGAGGCGTGCGGCGAGACGTGCCTGATGCACGCGAGCGAGCACTGCCGCCTCTGCGCCGAGGCGTGCTTCGCCTGCGCGAAGGCGTGCCGCGGCATGGCCGCTTGACGGCGCGGGCCGGCGGCCGGGCGCGAGGCGCGGCCGCTACCAGTGTATGACGGGACATCCCCTCGGGATGTCCTTTTTTTGCGCGGGGCATGGCCTCCTCTACGATACCAGCCATTTGTGTACGCAGCGTGAACGCGGGCGGGCCGACAAAAATAAATTAAAATTACCATTTATCATATATAAATAGTTTTTTACCGAATATCCATGTGACGGTAACATGTCGCTGACAATACGGGCCTATAGTTCAGGGAGAGAAGACAACCATACGAGATGCGGCCGCGCGACGGCCCATCGCCTAGGAGGATATCATGAAACGGTTCAATCGGCCCCATCCCCGCAAGCCCGCGCAAGCCGCGCTCGTCTTCGCATCCGCCGCCTTGCTGCTGACGGCCTGCGGCCAGAACGGCGGCGCCGACGACGCGAATCATGCCGCGAACAACGCCGCGAACGCCGATACGTCCGCGAACGCGAACGGACAAGCGTCCGGCGGGAACGGCGGCAATGGCGCGGCCGCGAACGGCGGCGCAAGCGGCAACGCGGCTTCCGGCAGCGCCGGCGCGGCGGAGGATTCGCCCGACGCGCTGTACGCGAAAGCGAAGGAAGAGGGCAAGGTCATCGTCTATTCCACGTCCGGACGCGCCAACGACGCCGCGGAGACGTTCATGAAGCAGTACCCGGGCGTCAAGGTCGAGGTGAGCAAGGTCAAGTCCGACGAAATGATGGACAAGGTCATGAAGGAGCAGGATGCCGGCCAATTCAATCCCGACGTCATCATCACGAAGGAAGTGAGCGGGGCGGTCGAGGAGGAGATGGTGAAGCCTGGCCGCTACATCAAGTATCTGCCGTCGGACATCGCGCCGAAGGTCGACGAGCCGTACCGCACGCAGGCGGAAGGCTATGCCGACTACGTGGAGTTCCGGACGATCTTCTATAACGCCTCTCATTATAAGCAGGCGCCGGTGACCAACTGGTGGGACCTGACGACGCCCCAATTCAAAGGCAAGGTCTACACGGCGGATCCGCTCAGCTCGCCGGCGTTCATGGACCTGTTCACGACGATGGTCAACAACAGCGACGACATGGCGGCGGCGTACAAGGAGAAGTTCGGCAAGGACATCGAGCTGCACGGCACGGAGAACGCCGGCTACGAATACATCCGGGAGCTGTTCGACAACGGCCTGATCGTCCTGAAGGGCAGCGACGACGTCCTCGACGCCATCGGCAAAGCGGACAGCGGCGCGGTCGGCCTCGCGGTGTCGGGCGACGTCTCGAAGAACGAGGAGAACGGCTGGACGATCCAGCCGATCTACGACATCAAGCCGAAGACGGCCGTGCCGGATTCGGGCTACTTCTTCCTGGCGAACAAGGCGCCGCACGAAGCGGCCGGGAAGCTGTTCCTCCGCTGGATGATGGGCGAGACGGACGGCAAGGGCGCCGGGCTCGATCCGTTCAACGAGGTCGGCTCGTGGGTGCCGCGCTCCGACGTGCAGACGAAGAACGACATGCCGTACGAGCAGCTGAACCTGTGGGCGTTCGACGGCGAAGCGCTGTACAATGCCGCGCCGAAGGTGCGCGATTTCTGGATCAAGCAGAAGTAACGGGCAGAAGCATCAAGCAGAAGCAACGAGCAGAAATAACGAGCAGAAATAACGAGCAAAAAGTAACCGGCAGAGGTGGAGAGAGCATTGGCGAACAAACCGGCGCCGGCCGGCTACCGGGGGCGCCCGCTGAACCGGGCGCTCGATTGGCTGCGGCATCCCGTCCACGCGATCGGGACGGCCGCCCTTCTCTTTTTGGCCTATACGGTCGTCTGGCCCGTCCTGCGCATCGCCTGCACGACGTTCGTCTGGCGGCAGCAGGACGTCCGCCTGACGGAGGCGGCGAACCCGGGGCATTTCACGCTGTACCATTGGACCCGCGTGCTGGCCAGCGACATGAGCGCGTCGCTCTTCTATAAGCCGATCCTGAACTCGCTCGCGGTCGGCGCGGCCGTCTCCGCGCTCTCGCTGGCGCTCGGCTGCGGGCTCGCCTGGCTCGTGACGCGGACGGACATGCCGCTCAAGCGGACGATTTCGTTCCTCGCGGTCATTCCGTACCTGCTGCCCGCCTGGATTCTGTCGCAGGCGTGGCTGACGTTCTTCAAGAACGGCAGGATCGGCGGAACGCCCGGCATTCTGCAGTCGCTGCTGCACGTCTCGCCGCCGGACTGGCTGTCGTACGGCTTCGTGCCCATCGTCGTCTCGCTGTTCCTCCACGACAGCGTCTTCTTCTTCCTGATCGTCGGCGCCGCGCTGAACGCGATGAACGGCCAGCTCGAGGAGGCGGCGAGCGTGGCGGGGGCGAGGCGGCTGACCGTGCTGCGGCGGATCGTCCTGCCGCTCGTGCTGCCGTCGATCCTGTCGGGGTTCATCCTGATCTTCACGAAGGCGATCGGCGCATATGGGGTGCCGGCGCTGCTCGGCACGCCCGTCGATTTCTACATGATCTCGACCATGCTCTACTCCAGCATGCGCTCGCGGCTGACGACCGAGGCCAACGTGCTCAGCCTGACGCTGATGCTCATCTCGATGCTGGCGATCTACCTCAATCAGCGGGCCGTCGGGCGGCGGCGCAGCTACGTCACGGTGACGGGGAAAGGCGCCGCGCGCACGCTGACGCCGCTCGGCGCCTGGCGGAAGCCGGCCGCGGCGGCGGCGGGACTGGCCATGGCGGCGGTCGCCGTCGTGCCGCTGCTCGTGCTGCTCGCGCAGTCCTTCATGCTGAAGGAGGGCCACTACGGCTTCGGCAACCTCACGGCGCATTACTGGTGGGGCGGCTCCGACCCCGACATCAACACCGGGGAGAAGGGCGTCATGCGGAACCCGATCTTCCTGCTGGCGCTTCGCAATTCGCTCTATATCGCCGGCGCCGCGTCGGTCATCGCGGCGGTCGCGGGGCTCGTCCTCGGCTACGTCGCGGCGCGCGGCCGGCACACCTGGCTCGGCCGGGCCGTCGACCAGGCGTCGTTCCTGCCGGATCTTATCCCGGGCATCTCGCTCGCGGCGCTCTACATTTCGATGTTCGCGAAGCCGACGCTGTTCATTCCGGCGCTGTACGGCACGATCTCGCTGCTCGTGCTCATTACCGTCGTGAAGGAGCTGCCGTTCACCGTCAAGGCGGGCGGCGCCGCGATGATGCAGATCGGGGCGGAGCTCGAGGAGGCCGCGCAGATCGGCGGGGCGTCGTGGTTCATGCGGTTCCGGCGCATCCTGCTGCCCTTGACCCGCAAGAGCCTCGTGTCCACGTTCCTGCTCGTGTTCATCGGCGCGATGAAGGAGATGGAGCTGATCATCATGCTCGTGACGCCGCGAACCGAGACGCTGACGACGCTCACCTTCTACTATGCCGAGAAGGGCTACGAGCAGCTGACCAACGTCATCCTGATGATCATCATCGCGATCGTCATCGCGGTCTACGCGATCGCGGTCAAGTTCGGCAAGGCGGATCTGACGCAAGGAATAGGAGGTTCGTGACATGGCGGCCATCGAATTGACAGACATCCACGTGCGCCTGCAGCGCAAGCAGGTGCTGAGCGGCATCGACCTGACGATCGAGACGGGCGATTTCATCACCTTCCTCGGCCCGTCCGGCTGCGGCAAAACGACGCTGCTGCGCACCATCGCCGGCCTGCAGCGGGCGGATGCCGGAACGATCGCGATCGGCGGCCGGGAGGTCGCGAACGGCGCGACGGCCTTCCATCTGGAGCCGTCGAAGCGGGGGCTCAGCCTGGTGTTCCAGAGCTATGCGCTGTGGCCGCACATGACCGTGTCCGACAACGTCGCGTTCGGCCTGCAGGTGCGCCAGCTCGGCAAGGCGGAGATCAAGCGGAGCGTGCGGGCCGCGCTCGACGACATGCGCATCGCGGAGCTCGCGGACCGCTACCCGGGCGAGCTGTCCGGCGGGCAGCAGCAGCGCGTGGCGATCGCCCGCGCGATCGTGACGCGGCCGGACATCCTGCTGCTCGACGAGCCGCTCTCGAACCTCGACGCGAAGCTGCGCGTGGAGATGCGCGCCGAGCTGAAGCGGCTTCATCAGGAGCTGAACACCACGATTGTCTACGTGACGCACGACCAGCAGGAGGCGCTGTCGCTGTCGACGCGGGTCGCCGTGTTCTTCGGCGGGCGCATCGTGCAGACGGACAAGCCGCGGGAGCTGTACCGGCATCCGCGCACGCTGGAGGTGGCGGACTTCCTCGGCAGCGCCGGGCTGCGCCTGAACCGGCTCGACGGCGTCATCGCCCGCGAAGGCGGCCAAGCCTGGCTGAGGACGCCGGTCGCGGCGATCCCGCTCGCGCAGAGCGGCCTCGAGGACCGCCAGGAGGCGATCGTGACGATCAAGCCGGAGGACGTCCGGCTGCACGGCCGGCCTGGCGAAGGCCGCGTGGCCGCGCGGGTGGAGGCGGCGTTCCCGTCCGGCGCGGAGACGCTCGTGCAGCTGCGCGCGGGCGAAGCGTCCCTGACGGCGCGCGTCATGGGCGACGCGGAGTACGAGCCCGGCGACGTGCTGTACGCGGACCTGCGCAGGTCCAATCTGAATTTCTACGACAAACGGACCGGCATGCGCCTCGCGCATGTCGCGCCGATTCCGAACCCGATGGAGGAACCGCACCATGAAGATCGACTTTCACATTCACGTTAAGCTGTCCAAGAAAACGAATTTCGAGCGCGAGCATTTCGACAGCATGGTCCGCGAGGCGCGGGCGCAGGGGCTGGACGCGATCACGCTGACGGAGCATTTCAACACGCATCGGTTCGCGGACGTGTACGGCACGCTGGACGGCCTTTACCCGTGCAACGATCACTATTACGATGTGGAGGGCTTCCGCATTTTCACGGGCATGGAGGTCGACGTCGCGGAAGGCGGCCATATTCTGGTCAGCGGGCCTAAGGACAAGCTGCTGGAAATCCGCGAAGCGCTGGAGCCGCATACGGCGCCGGGCGGCTTCATCGGCCTCGGGCGGCTGTTCGGGCTGTGCGAGCCGCGGGGCATGCTGGTCATCGGCGGCCATCCGTTCCGCGCTTCCAACCCGCTGCATCATATCGGCCGGGACCTGCTGCGGCGGTTCGACGCGTTCGACCTGAACGGCAAGGATCTCCACGAGATCGGCATTCAGGAGAACATCGCGAAAGTCCTGACGCTCGGCGAGGAGCTGGGCGTGCCGGTCGTCGCGGGCAGCGACGCGCACCAGCTGTTCCAGGTCGGCTGCGTGCATAATGAATTCGCCGGGACGTTCGAGACCGTGGCGGAGCTGAAGGCCGCCATCCGGGCGGGCGCGTACAAGCGCGTCATCTCGCCTTCGCTCGACCTGCAGGTGCGGGCGGCGAACACGGTGAAGAAGCTGCTGAAGAACAAGAAGGAAGTCGTGTGACCGGCCCGCGCGAAGCGGACGGGGACCGGAAGGGGAAGGCGGGAGTGGAGACGTTGTTCGCGGACAAAAAATTCACGCGGGGCCATCAGCGGCTCGCCGACTATATCAGCAAGCACATGGACGACATTCCGTTCATGGTCGAGGATGATCTGGCGCAGGCGTGCCAGGTCAGCATCTCGACCGTGTCGCGGTTCTGGGCGGAGATCGGCTGCCGGAACATGAAGGAGTTCAAGCAGCGGGTGAAGGACGAGGTGCTGCTGTCGCCGTCCCGGAAGCTGCAGTCGGCCTTCGACAAGGCCGGCGGCGGCCACGGCGCCGGGGCGAACGTGCTGGCGACGGCGGATTACCTGCGGCAGACGGCGGACCGGCTGGACCAGGCGGCGTTCGACGAAGCGGTCGGCCTGCTCGGCCGCGCGGGCTGCGTCCATCTCTACGGGCCGGGGTCGGCGGAGAGCCTGGCGGCGCTCCTGGACTTCCGGCTGACCCGGTTCGGCGTGCAGGTCCGGCGGCTCGACCGCGGCGGCCACGAGCTGTTCGACCGGCTGCTGCACGTCAAGCCGGCGGACGTCATCGTCGTCTTCGGCTTCGTCTCCGAATCGCCGGAGATGGCGGTGCTGTTCGACTTCGCGAAGGAGCGGGGCTGCAGGACGCTGCTCGTGACCGATCTCGTCGTGAGCGCCATGCCGGAGAAGGCGGACGTCATGCTGTACACGGCCCGCGGCGAGCTGTGGGAGTTTCACTCCATGGTCGCGCCGGTCGCGATGATCGAGGCGCTCGTCGCCGCCGTCGGCAAGCGGCGGGAGGACGAGGCGCTGCGCGGCGGCGACGAGCTGCACCGGCTGCGGCGGCAGTACCAGAAGTGGCTGCCGAAGAAGGCGTAGCCGCCGGGCGCGGCTTGATTGAAAGGCAAAAGGTTGTTCAAGGCCGCCTGCGGCTTTGGACGGCCTTTTTTGCGTTTTGGAGCGGGGAGGCCGCGCGGGCGGCGGAAGCGATACGGTGCGGGCGGAGCGGAGCGGTACGGCGAGGAGCTGTGCGGCCCGTGAGGGCCGGCGTGGTGCGGGCATTGGTGCGGCCACGGGTTGGCCGCCGACCTCCGCGCGCCGGCCGTCACGGCTTTCCGCCCGCAGCCGCCGGCCTCCGCGCGCCGACCGTCACGGCTTTCTGCCTCGCGCCTCCGGGCCGCCCGCGCCGACCGTCACGGCTTTCTGCCTCGCGCCTCCGGGCCGCCCGCGCGCCGGCCTTCACGGCTCCCCGCCACGCACTTCCGGGCCGTCCGCGCGTTCGCGGCGCGGGTTGAGCCGGTACTGCTTCGGGCTGACCCCGTAGTAGGCGCTGAAGTGGCGGGTGAACGGGTGAATCGACGGATAGCCGAGCCGCTCGGCGATCGCCGTGATGCTGAGGTCGCTCTCCTGCAGCAGGCGCAGGGCGCGCCGCATCCACAGCCGATGCTGGTACGCCTTCGGCGTCATGCCCGTTTCGCGCAGGAACAGCTCGTGGAAGTACGTCCGCTTGAGGCCGCAGAGCGTCCACCACTGCTCCACCGTTTCGCGGCGCTCGGGGTTCGTCTCCAGCTGCTCCAGCAGGCGGACGATCCGGTAATCCCGGGGGCGGCGCGCATGGACGGCGTTGTGCCAGCTGAGCATCCACGCGTACAGCAGGCTGTTGACCGTTTCGGCGCGGTAGAAGTTCAGCTCGTTGTACAGCTTCACGATATGCAGGAACGCGTCGTACAGCTGCGGATGCGGCTGCAGCGAGAATACGCCGGGCAAGCCGTCCAGCTCCGCGCAAAGCTCCGAGGCCGACTGCTCGGGCAGCCGGAAGGGTTGGGGCGCGTAGATGAACGTCCGATGCGTCGACACCGGGGCGCGGTCGTCCCACAGGTCGCAGTACAGGTTGTGCGAGGCGAGCGGGTGCGACGGCGAGATATGGAACGCGTGCGGCTGGCCGGGACGCAGGAAGACGAGCGTGCGATTGCCGATGGGATAGCGGACGCTGTCGATCTCCATCTCCCCCGGTCCGTCCGTGAAGAGATGGAACGCGTAGACGCTGCAGACGCGCAGCCCTTCGTTGGAGCTGCCGTCGTAGAGGTAGGGCATGGAGTCGCCGACGAAGGGGGTCAGCTCCGCCAACGTTTTCATAAGCAGGATCCTCCGGCGCATGGCATGAGTGGTGGTGAACGATCAGACTAGCGGATGAATCGTCAACTTTTTGGATCGGCGTGCAAATACGGCCGCTACCGTCCATGATACGATAATCGGACAAGGAAAAAAAGCACGCCGCGGGCCGTCCCGGCGCTAGTGGAGGACGGCCCGCGGCGAAAGGAGGGGATGGCCATGCGGTTCGCGGGCCAAATCGCGATCGTGACCGGCGGAGGTTCCGGCACCGGGGAGACCGCCGCGATGCGCTTCTCCGAGGAAGGGGCGTCCGTCGCTGTCGCGGACTGGAACGAAGCCGACGGCGAGCGCGCGGCGGAGCGGATCAATGCGCAACTGCCGGAGGCGGCTGACGGCCGGCCGCGGGCCGTCGCGGCGCGCGGACGTCTCGCGGGAGGACGACGTCAAGCGGCGGATCGAGACCGTCGTCGCGGCGTACGGCAGGCTCGACGCGCTGTGCGACAACGCCGCGGTCATCCGCCCGGGCTCGCGCGAGGACATCGACGATCCCGCTTTCGACCGGCTTTCCTCGCGAGCACCTTTCGGCGTTCGTCACCGGCGTCGCGCTGCCCGTCGAAGGCGGCGCTTCTTTAAGGCGATTGACGATTCGCGCGCTTAACCGTTAACGGCCAGTTTTCTCCCGCGAGAGCGGACGGCCGGATCATTCCCCCATTACACGCATGCGAAAAAGGAGAATCCTTCATGATCATTACCAAAGTCGAAACGTTCGTGCTGCACGTGCCGATCACGCCGCCGATTACCGACGCCATCAACGTTGCCACCCACTGGGGGCTGTCCGGCGTGCGGATCCACACCGACGAAGGGATTACGGGCTGCGGCTACACGGGCACGTGCGCGCAGGGCGACGAGATGATCGTCGACACGATCGACCGCTACTACGCGCCGGAGCTGATCGGCAAGGATCCGTTCATGGTCAAGGAGCTGTGGGACGCGATGCGCTTCGGCAAAATGCACTGGATCGGCCGCGCCGGCGTGACGCACATGGCGCTCGCCGCCGTGGACATCGCGCTCTGGGACATCATGGCGAAGGCCGCGAACAAGCCGCTCTGGCAGTACCTCGGCGGCCATAAGAGCAAGGGCATCAAGGCGTACAACACGAACGGCGGCTGGCTGAACTGGTCGAAGGACCGCCTGCTGAAGGACGTCGTGGCGATCGTCGGGCAGGGCTTCGCCGGGGTCAAGATCAAGGTCGGCAAGCCGGATCCGCGCGAGGACTACGACCGCGTCAAGGCGGTGCGCCAAGCGATCGGCGAGGACCCGATCTTCATGATCGACGTCAACCAGCAGTGGAACGTGAACACGGCGATGACGTGGGGCAAGCGACTGGAGGAGTTCAACCTGTTCTGGCTCGAGGAGCCGCTCAACCCGGACGACATCATGGGCCACAAGAAGCTGGCCGACGCGCTGAACGTGCCGATCGCGCTCGGCGAGCACGTATACACGAAGTACGCGTTCCGCGATTACATCCACAACGGCGCGCTGGAATACTGCCAGGTCGACGTGACGCGCGTCGCGGGCGTGACCGAGTGGCTGCAGGTCGCGGGCCTCGCCGCCGCGTACGACGTGCCGGTCTGTCCGCACGTCGGCGACATGGGCCAGATTCACCAGCATCTCGTGGCGGCGACGCCGGGCGCGTTCATGCTGGAGTACATCCCGTGGATCCGGCATATTTTCGAGGAGCCGGCGACGGTCAAGAACGGCTTGTACGTGCTGCCGGAACGGCCGGGCGCGTCCACGGACATCATCCCCCGCTATTTCGACGAATACCGGGTGAAATAAGATGAGCGACAAGATGAGCGGGATGAAGCTTCGGTACGACGGGCCGGCGGACGGCTGGAAGCAGGGACTGCCGCTCGGCAACGGCCGGCTCGGCGCGGTGGCGCACGGGGGACATGAACGCGAGACGTGGTGCGTGACGGAGATCACGTACTGGTCGGGACAATCCGAGCCGTCGCCGACCCCTTCGCGCGGCCGAGCGGACCTCGACGCGATGCGCGAGCGGTTCTTCGCGGGCGATTATGCCGGCGGCGAGGAGATGGCGAGCCGGCTGCTGCAGGCCGAGAAGGGCAACTTCGGCACGAACCTGCCGCTGTGCGACGTGCGGCTGAGCTTCGGCGCCGGCGCGGATGCCGCGGGCGGCGCGGCCGGCGCGGGCGGCTCGCAAACGGACGCCGTCGGCGGCACGGCGGGCGGCGACGCTGCCGCCGCGCAAGGCGCCGGCTTCGCCCGCGAGCTGTGCCTCGAGGAGGCGCTCTACCGCGCCGGCGGCGAGGCCGGCGGCATCCGCCGCGAGCTGCTCGCCTCGCATCCGGACGGCGTGCTCGCCGCGCGGCTGTGGCGCGACGAAGCGGGCGGCGTGTCGTTCGCCCTCCGGCTGGAGGGCCGGACGGATCGCTTCGCCGTCGCCTCGCCGGCTGCCGGCGCGCTCGCGTTCGAGAGCCGGGCGACGGAGACGATGCACAGCGACGGCGCCTGCGGCGTGCGGGCGCGCGGCGCCGTCCGGGTGGTCGCGACGGGCGGCGCGGTCGCCGCGGACGGGGACGCGATCGTCGTGCGCGGCGCCGACGAGGCGCATGTCTACTTCGCCGTCGAGACGGATTACCGCCAGGACGGCGACGGATGGGCGCGGGCGGCAGAGGACCGCGCGGCGCGCGCCGCGGCGAAGGGCTACGCGGCGATCCGCGCGGCGCATATCGCCGACTACCGCGCGCTCTACGCGCGCGTCGCCGCCGACTTCGGCGACTCCGGCGCGTCGGCGCTGCCGCTGGACGCGCGCATGAAGCGCCTCCGCGAAGGCGGCGACGATCCGCAGCTGTTCGCGCTCTTCTTCCAATACGGGCGCTACCTGACGATCGCGGGCTCGCGGGCCGATTCGGCGCTCCCGATGCACCTGCAGGGCATCTGGAACGACGGCGAAGCGAACCGGATGGCGTGGAGCTGCGATTACCATTTGGACGTCAACACGGAGATGAATTACTACCCGACCGAAGCGGTCAACCTGGCGGAGAGCCACCTTCCGCTCCTGCGCTACGTCGAGCGCCTGGCCGAGGCGGGCCGGGAGACGGCGCGCGCGTACTACGGCTGCGAGGGCTGGACCGCGCACGTCTTCTCGAACGCCTGGGGCTTCACCGCGCCCGGCTGGCATTATTCGTGGGGGCTGAACGTCACGGGCGGCCTGTGGATCGCGAACCAGCTGCGCGAGCATTACGCGTACGGGCTGGACGAACGGTTCCTGCGCGAGACGGCGTATCCGGTGCTGCGGGAAGCGGCGCGCTTCTTCCTCGATTACATGACGGTGCACCCGGACTGCGGCTGGCTCGTGACGGGGCCGTCCAACTCCCCGGAAAACAGCTTCTACGCCGCCGGGGACGAATCGCGCGCCTACGCGCTCTCGATGGGCCCGACGATGGATCAGTCGCTGGTCCGCGACCTGTTCGCGTTCTGCCTCGAAGCGGGCGAGCGGCTCGGCGCCGACGAGGCGCTGCGGGAACGGCTGCGCGCGGCGGCCGACCTGCTCCCGCCGCTCGCGATCGGCGCGAACGGCCGGCTGCGGGAATGGCTGGCCGATTACGGCGAAGCGCAGCCGGACCACCGCCACCTGTCGCATCTGTACGGCCTGTATCCGGGCGCGCAGATCACGCCGTCCGGCACGCCCGAGCTGAGCGAGGCGGCGCGCCGGACGCTCGTCGCCCGGATGCGCGGCGAAGGGCTGGAGGACGTGGAGTTCACGCTCGCCCTCTTCGCGGCCAACTTCGCGCGGCTGCACGACGGCGACCGCGCGTACGACCAGCTCGGCTACTTGATCGGCGAGCTATGTTTCGATAACCTGCTGACATACTCCAAAGCGGGCATCGCGGGCGCGGAGACGAACATCTTCGTCGCGGACGGCAACTTCGGGGGCACGTCGGCCATTGCGGAGATGCTGCTGCAGAGCCATGCCGGCGAGCTTCGCCTGCTGCCGGCGCTGCCGGCGCGGTGGGGCACGGGGCGGGTGACGGGGCTGCGGGCGCGCGGCAACGCGGAGGTCGACCTGGCGTGGCGGGACGGCGAGCTCGTCGAGGCGACGGTCCGGGCCTGCTCGCCGCTGCGGACGACGGTCCGTCTCGGCGGGACGGCGATTCCGCTCGCGCTGGAGGCGGGCGGAAGCCTGCGGCTCGACCGGGCATCCTTCGCGGCCGGGGAGCCCGCGTAAGCACGGCGTCCGCAAACGGACAACCGCGGGGCTTCGGCGCCAAGCGGTTGTTGCGCCCGGGATTGCATACGGCGAGAGAGGCGATATAATGTATGGAGATACGGGTTAGTGGGGGGACGACGCGTGAACAGGCACTCCAGGATTTTCCGCAGCTTCTTGACATCGTATATCGTCATCCTGATCATTCCGAGCCTCGCCGGGTACATGTCGTACCGCACTTCGATCGCCGTGACGCAGTCCGTCTCCATCGAGAACAGCGTGACCCAGCTTCAGAACAGCAAGCAGATCCTGGAGCGCCGGATGGCCGAGGTCGAGGGCTTCACGCGGCAGCTCGCGCTCAATCAGGACCTGTACGTGCTGATGAACCAAAAGAAGGACATCGACGACGGCAACGTATACGGGATTTGGAAAATCATGAAAGAGGTCATGGTCTTCAGCCAGACCAACGATTTTTTGAAGAACTACTACATTTACCTCCGCAACGAAAACGTCGTCCTGACGCCGGGTTCCGCGTATTTCCGGCCGGAGCATTACTACGAGTACGGGCATTACGACGACATGGATCAAGCGCAGTGGCAGCAGCAGGTGCTGGACCGGACGCACAGCCGCGAGATCCTGCCGATGAAGCCCTTTACCATGAACGGCACGCAAACTTCCGTCATCTCGTATATGCAATCGCTTCCACTGGACAGCTTCGGGTCGCAGGCGCCCGCGACGGTCGTCGTGCTCATCGACCAGAAGACGGTCGCGAGCCTGCTCTCCGGGGTGAAGGACCGCTACGGCGGCGGCTGGACGTACGTCAGCAACGCCGAGGGCGATCCGATCAGCATGGCCGGCATCGACGAAGGCGAGATTAAGGCCATTAATGCCGACGGGGCGTTCGACAAGGCGAAGCAGAGCCAATTTTACCGCGACGACCTCGTGATCACGATCCGCTCGGCCGCGACCGGCTGGGTGTACCGGGCGGGCATTCCGCGCAAGGCGCTGATGGAGAACGCGAACACGATCAAGTACATCACGTGGTCGGTGACGGGCGCGGCGCTCCTGATCGGCCTGGCCGTGGGCTGGATGCTGTCGCACCGGAACAGCGCGCCGATCAACCGGCTGCTCGGCGTCGTGCGGGAGCAGTTCGGCAAGGACGAGCCGATCGGGCGCAACGCCTACGACTTTCTGCAGGGCAACATCGCGACGATCATCACGAGCAACCGGACGCTGGAGCAGGAGCTGACCCGGCAGCAGCCGCTCATTCGCGACGCGTTCCTGAAGCGGCTGCTCGCGGGCGAATTCCAGACGCGCGAGGAGATCGAGGCGGCCGCCGCGCAGGCGGACACGGGCCTCGCGCTCGGCCGCGGCAGCGTCGGCATCCTGCACATTCACGGTTACGCGGGCCTTGATTCGGTCGATATCCTGAACGAGCTGAGCGCCGCGCGGCTCCTCTTGAAGCAAAGCCTGCGCGACATCGACGGCCGGATTCTGATGACGGACCTCGGCTCGGACCGGGTGGTCGCGATCTTCCCGGCCGAAGGCGGCGACGCGGACGCGGAGGCGTTCCGGACGGCCGTCCAGGCGCTGCTCGACCCGTTCGCGGCGTACCTGTTCAGCGAGTACAAGATCACGGTGACCGGCTCGTTCGGCGAGCGCTTCGACTCCGGCATGGAAGTGAGCCGCTCCTACGAGCAGGCGAAGGAGACGATGGGCTACGCCGACTACACGCAGCGCAAGGGCATGCTCTGGTACGCGGACATCCGCCAGGAGAGCACCACGTATTATTATCCGCTCGACATGGAGCTGCGCCTCATCAGCACGATCCGCGCGGG
This sequence comes from Paenibacillus sp. UNC496MF, assembly GCF_900113915.1. Lineage (NCBI taxonomy): Bacteria > Bacillati > Bacillota > Bacilli > Caryophanales > Paenibacillaceae > Paenibacillus > Paenibacillus sp. UNC496MF. Next base: position 589,660 of record NZ_FORE01000006.1, on the reverse strand, counting down.
CGACGAAGAGGAAGCGAAGCGCATCGTCCAGTCGGTCATGCAGCAAAACACGGAAGACCGCGAGCTGTCGCCGGAGATGGCGAACCAGCTGATCGGGGAGCTGAAAGGCACGCTGCTGAAGCTGCTCGACCAGAAGGCGTTCGCCGAATCCGACCGGTTCGAGGACGCGAAGGACCGGATCCTGGCGGTCCAGCTGGCGGGCTCGATCGAGGCGATCCGCGGCGAGCTGAACGGCATCATCGAGACGCTGTGCGGCATGATCACGAGCAAGAAGAACGATCTGCACATCCGCACGGTCGAGCAGATCAAGCAATTCGTCGCCGAGCAATATTCCGACGCCGAGCTGACGCTGTACCGGATCGCGGAGCAGGCGGAGCGGCCGGAGAAATACATCTCGCAGCTGTTCAAGGAAGTGACGGGCACGAACCTGTCCGACCACCTGGAGAAGGTGCGGATGGACCGGGCCGCGGAGCTGCTGCGGGGCAAGGCGCTTACCGTGGACGAGATCGCTTCGCAGGTCGGCTACAACAGCTCGCACTCGTTCCGACGCGCGTTCAAGCGGGTCATGGGCGTGGCGCCGAGCGCCTACCGGCAGTCGTTCGACTGACGGAAGCGCGATTCGCCGGCCGAACCGGACGAGACCGTCCCGCGCGAGCGCGGGCGATCCGGCGACGAAGACCGCACTCATTCCATTTCGATCCCACCAGCCGTACCCCATCCCATTCGCCGGAAAGGCAAGAAAGGAGCGGACATGCTTATGAAGCTTCGCCTCGGTATCCTCCTCCTCGCGATCGGCCTGCTGCTGGCCGCATGTTCGTCGTCGCCCGAGCAGCCTCCGGAGGAGAAGACGCCGGAATCGGGCGCGATTCCGATCCGCGTCTTCGCGCAGCAGGATGCGGGTCAGAACCTGCAGACGAACGCGTTCTCGAAGTATTTGGAACAAACGTACGGCGTCAAGTTCGACTGGGACGTCATCCCGTACGAAGGCGCCAAGGAGAAGCGCCAAATCTCGCTCGCAAGCGGCAATTATCCGGATACGTATATTTTGACCGCGTACATCGATCAATTCTCCAAGGCGGAGGAGCTCCGTTACGGCAAGCAGGGCATTTTCCTGCCGCTGAACGACCTGATCGACAAGTACGCCCCGCACATCAAGGCCGCGTTCGAGCGGAACGAAGCGCTGCGGGAGCTGAACACGGCGCCCGACGGGAATATCTACGGGCTCGTCAGCTACAGCGAATGCTTCCACTGCTCGTACCCGAACAAGATGTGGCTGAACCGGAAGTGGCTGGACAAGCTGGGCTTGTCCATGCCGAAGACGACGGCCGACTTCAAGCGCGTGCTCGAGGCGTTCAAGAAGGACGACCCGAACGGCAACGGCGCCGCGGACGAAATTCCGCTCAGCGGCTCGACCGAGGACTTCGGCGTGCGCATCGTGCCGTTCCTCATGAACGGCTTCGTCTACGACGACGACCGCGACTATCTGATGCTGAAGAACGGCAAGGTGGACACGGCCGCGAACAAGCCGGAATGGCGCGAGGGGCTCGCCTATATCAAATCGTTGTATCAGGAAGGCTTGATCGATCCCGGCGCGTTCACGCAGAGCGCGGAGGCGTACAAGAAGCTCGGCGATAACGACGGCGTCGAGATTCTCGGCGCCGGGGCGGCCATGCACCCGGAAATTTTCGTGGGCGGCGAGACGGGCAGCAACCGCTCCCGCGACTACGCGCCGGTGCCCCCGCTGACCGGCCCGCACGCGTCTTATGCCGTGCACGACGAAGGGGGCATCAATCCGGGCGCGAAGTTCGTCATCACGAACAAGGCGACGCCGGAAGCGCAGGTCGCGCTGATCCGGATGATCGACTACATCCACACGCCGGACGGCCAGATCCACGCCGAATCCGGAGAGGAGGGCGTCGGCTGGCGCAAGCCGCTGCCCGGCGAGCAGGCGCTCGGCAAGGGCGTCAAGCCGTTGTTCGCCGGCGTGGTCAAGCCGGAGGGCAGCCCGCCGACGAACACCGGCTGGGTCGGCACCGGCCACTTCTACATGCCGAAGTCGTACCGCGACAGCTGGGTGCAGGGCACGGACATGTACGCGCCGGACGGCTACGAGCGCCGCTTGCAGGCGGCGACGGAATTGTACGCCGGCAAGGAGCCGAAGAACCTGTTCCCGGCCTGGAACGTCTGGGTCGACGACGCGTCCGCGCAGCAGGCCAACATGCTGGAGACGAACCTCAAGAACTACATCGACCAGAACACGCTGCAGTTCATCACCGGCGCGCAGGACTTGGACGCCGAATGGGACGCCTACGTCCGGGGCTTGGACGACATGGGCTTGTCCGCGTACCTGGCGATCATGCAAAAAGGGTACGACGATTATCTCCATGCCCGTTCCAAATGAGTCCCATCCCGGTCCGCTTCGGCGGCCGGGATTTTTTTATGCCGGCCCGCCAAATGGAAGATGAAAGGGTTTTCGCCGCTTACGGACGCGGCGGAGGCCCTTTTTCGTGAAAAGCGCTGAAAATGGCCGCGAAACGGCCGATTGTCCCCCGGAAAACGGGGCAACTGTACGTTCAAAACCGCAAATGTACCTATCCCGATAGCGGCGGCGGACGCTATGATCGGTCTTGCGGAAAGCGCTGTCAAGTCGTTCGGACGACGACGCTTTCCGGGATCGAACGCTTGCATGCACCAGTGGGATTCGCTTGGGAGGGATTGGTTTGAACGTGGAAATCGCAGTAGAGAAACCGGTGCGGACGCCGGTACCCGCAACGAGGAAAAAACGGAGCCTGGCGCGCATGGCCGGCCGCAGCTTCGCCAAGCACTGGCAGCTGTACCTGATCGTGACCCCGCCGCTGTTGTACTTTCTGATCTTTAAATATTACCCGATGCTGAACGCGGTGCTCGCGTTCAAGGACTACAACGTCACGAAGGGCATTTGGGGCAGCCCGTGGGTCGGCATGAAGAACTTCAACCTGTTCTTCGACAATCCGATCTTCTGGACGCTCATCAAGAACACCGTCATGCTAAGCGGTTACCTGCTGCTCGCGGGCTTTCCGATTCCGATTCTGCTCGCGCTGATGCTGAACGAAGTGCGCAGCAATCGATTCAAGCGGTTCGTGCAGCTCGTCACGTTCGCGCCGTATTTCATCTCCACGGTCGTCATGGTCTCGATCATCATGCTGTTCCTGGCGCCGCGGCTCGGCTTCGTCAACGTGCTGATGAACCATCTGGGCCTCGATTCCGTCAACTTCCTCGGCGAGCCCGGCTTCTTCCGCTCCATCTACGTCTGGTCGGACATCTGGCAGACGGCGGGCTACTCCGCGGTCATCTACCTGGCGGCGCTGGCCGGCATCGACCCGACGCTGTACGAGGCGGCGAAGGTGGACGGCGCGTCCCGGTTCCAGAAGATCTGGCACGTCGACCTGCCGGGCATCCTGCCGACGATCGTCATCGTGCTGATCCTGAACGTGGGCAACGTCATGGCGATCGGCTTCGAGAAGGTCTACCTGCTGCAGAATCCGCTCAACCAAGTCAATTCGGAAATCATCTCGACGTACGTGTACAGCATCGGCCTTTTGAACGCCAACTACAGCTTCGCGACCGCGGTCGGCCTGTTCAACTCGGTCATCAACTTCGTGCTGCTCATCCTCGTCAACGGGTTGGCCAAACGGCTGACGAACAACAGTCTGTGGTAGAAGGAGCTTGAAACGCATGACAACAACAACCGTGAACCGCAAAATCCGGGAATCCGCGGGCGACCGGGCGCTCATGATCGCGATCTATACGATCCTGACGCTCGTGCTGATCGCCGTCATCTACCCGCTCATCTATATCGTCAGCAGCTCGATCAGCAGCCCGGCGGCCGTCACCTCCGGCAAAGTATGGCTGTGGCCGGTGGACATCTCGTTCAAGGGCTTCAAGACCTTGTTCGACACGCCGGCGATCATGAAGGGCTACGGCAACTCGCTGTTCTACACGGCGGCGGGCACGTTCATCAGCGTGGCGCTGACCGTCATGCTGGCGTATCCGCTGTCCCGCAAGACGTTCTTCGGCCGCAGCCCGATCATGGTGATCATCACCTTCACGATGATCTTCAGCGGCGGCCTCATCCCGACGTACCTCGTCGTGAAGAGCCTGCACCTGATCGACACCCGCTGGGCCTTGCTCATTCCGAACGCCATCTGGGTGTGGCAGGTCATCATCGCGCGGTCGTTCTTCCAGTCGTCCATTCCGGAGGAACTGATCGAGGCGAGCGAGATCGACGGCTGCAGCGACCTGCGCTTCATGCGGAGCGTCGTCATCCCGCTGTCGAAGCCGATCATCGCGGTGCTCGTGCTTATGTACGCGGTCGGCCAATGGAACGCCTACTTCGACGCTTTGATCTACCTGAAGTCGGCGAACCTGTTCCCGCTGCAGCTCGTGCTGCGGAGCATCATCATCCAGAACAACAGCTCCGGCATCATGGACGCGATGAAGCAGGTGGAACGCCAGCAGCTCGCCGAGCTGCTCAAGTACGCGCTGATCGTCGTCGCGACGCTGCCGGTGCTGATGATCTATCCGTTCGTGCAGCGCTTTTTCGTCCAGGGGATGCTGGTCGGATCGGTGAAAGGCTGACGCCTTTCCCGGTCCCGGGCCGTCCTCCATTGAAAGGGGAGATGTTTATGTAATGTGGGGGGTTCGCCCGGCAAAACAGCGTACAACATACCAAAAAGGGAGCGATCAGTGTGAAAAAGAGAAAAATCGGATCGGCCGTCGCCATTCTCGCCGTCTGCTGCATGATCCTGGCGGCGTGCGGAAGCCATAACGGAGGCAATTCCAACACGGCGGATAACGCGGCGAACGCGGGCAACGGCGGCAACGCGGCGCAAGCGGCCGACAACGGCGGCAGCGGCGAGACGAAGGCCGACCCGGTACCGGTCAAAATCTTCTCCATCCAGGAAACGGGCATCGACCTGCCGACCAATAAATTCACGGCGTTCGTCGAAGACAAATTCAACATGAAGATCAACTGGGAGCTGAACCCGTCCGACGGCGCGAAAGAGAAGCGCCAAATCTCGCTCGCGAGCGGCGACTATCCGGACGCGTACATGCTGCCGGCGTACATCGACCAATTCTCGCAGGCCGACGTGCTGAAGTACGGCAAGCAAGGCGTGCTCCTGCCGCTGAACGACCTGATCGACCAATACGCGCCGAACATCAAGGCCGCGCTTGAAAAAGACCCGGAAATGAAAGCGTTTAATACCGCGCCGGACGGCAACATTTACGGCCTCGTGGCCTATGCGCAGTGCTTCCACTGCTCGTACCCGAACAAAATGTGGCTGAACACGACGTGGCTCGATAAGCTCGGCCTGCAAATGCCGAAGACGACCGACGACTTCAAGAAAGTGCTCGAAGCGTTCAAGACGAAGGACCCGAACGGCAACGGCAAAGCCGACGAAGTGCCGCTGAGCGGCTCCACCGAAGATTTCGGCGTGCGCGTCGTTCCGTTCCTGATGAACGGCTTCGTGTACGACGACGACCGCAACTACCTGAACCTGACGGGCGGCAAAGTGGAATCCGCCGCGGTCAAGCCGGAGTGGAAGGAAGGCCTGAAGTACATCAAATCGCTGTACGACGAGAAGCTGATCGACCCGGGCGCGTTCACGCAAAACGCCGAAGCGTTCAAGAAAATCGGCGAGAACGCGGACGCCCAAATTCTCGGCGCCGGCGCCGGCATGCACCCGGCCATCTTCGTCAACATCGACAAGGGCAACAAGTATTCCAAGGACTACAACCCGGTTCCGCCGCTCCAAGGCCCGCATGCGCAGTACGCGACGCATGACGCCGGCGGCGTGGCGCCGGGCGCGAAATTCGTCATCACGAACAAAGCCAGCAAGGACGCGCAAATCGCCCTCATCAAGCTCGTCGACTACATGTTCACGCCGGAAGGCCAAACGAACGGCGCGTCGGGCATGGAAGGCATCGACTGGGAGAAGCCGGGTCCGGACGACGTCGCGCTGGGCGAAGGCGTGAAGGCGCAATTCAAACCGATTCCGGGCAAAGAAGGGGAAGCGCCGCATAACGCGGGCTGGAGCGGCGTCGCTCACTTCTACATGCCGAAAGAATACCGCGACAGCTTCGTGCAGTCGACCGACATCTACGACTCGACGGGCTACGAGCGCCGTCTGTACAACGCGACGCTGCTGTATCAAGGCAAAGAGCCGCAGGAGTTGTTCCCGGCGTGGTCCGTCTGGATCGATCCGTCCGAAATGGACGAAGCAAGCATGCTGCAAACGAACATCAAGAACTACATCGAGCAAAACGAGCTGCAATTCATCACGGGCAACAAGGACCTGGACAAAGACTGGGACGCGTACGTGAAAGGCTTGAAGGATCTGAAGCTGGACCGCTACCTCGAGATCCTGCAAAAAGCGTATGATTCCTCCAACCAAAAATAAGCGGTAACGCGATAGGCAAGGGCAAGGCGTTCTGGCGAGCCAGAGCGCCTTTCGCCTGCCCCGGGGCGCCCCGGGGCGGGGCCGCGGGAGGTGCAGGAGCCGAAGGGCGGGGACCGCGGGAGCCGACGAATGCGGACGGCGGGCAATTCGTTCTCGCCCGGCGAGGGTAATGAAGGGAGGCGCCGCGCGTCCGGCGAGAGGCGCGCCGCCTTGGAAGACGGCGAGCCCGTTCGATCGGCTTCGGAAGGGCTCGTTCATACGAAAGGACGTGAGCGCATGACGAAATTGGATGCAGCACATAGCAAGCTGCGGGAAGGGCTGCCGCGCTTCGCGGCCAAGCTGCTGCGGGGCGAGCCCGCGGCGGTCGCGTATTTGGGCGGCTCCATCACGGAGGGCGCGGGCGCTTCCGTGACGGACGAGACGAGCTGGCGGGCGCTGAACGGCCGGTTTTTGCGCGAACGCTTCGGGGACTCGGCGTGGACGTTCATCAATGCGGGGGTCGGCGGGACGACGTCGACGTTCGGCGCGCACCGGCTGCGGGCGCATGCGCTGGACCATGGCCCGGTCGATCTGCTGTTCGTGGAGTTCAGCGTCAACGACGGGGAGGACCGCGACGAGTCGATCCGCGGCATGGAAGGCATCGTGCGGCAGTGCCGCCGGCTGTCGCCGGAGACGGAGCTGGTCTTCGTCTACACGGCCGCGGACAAGAACCTGACCGACGGGGTGCCGTTCAATATCGCGGTCCATGAAGAAGTCGCCGCGCATTACGGCATTCCGTCCGTCAGCTTCGCGGGCGGCGTCCGGGATCTGATCCGCGCGGGCGAGACGACGTGGGAGGCGCTGGCGCCGGACCGCGTTCATCCGAACGACGAGGGGCACGCGCTGTACGCGTCGTACGCGAACGCTTTTCTGGAGCAGGCGGTGACGGCGGTGGCGGAAGCGGCCGAAGCCGGCGAGCGCGGCCATGATCCGGTGCTGGTGCCGGCGGAGATTCCGAACGCCGCCGTCGTGCCGGCGCCCGGGCAAGCGGCTTCCGCGGCCGCGATCCGGGAGGCCGAGGAACGCGCGGGCCTGGCCCTGCCGCCGAAGACGGAGACGGCGGCAGGCGTCGGCGGCAGCGGTGAGCCGGCCGATGGCGGCGTGGATACGCGGCCGGCGGACGAGCTGCCGGTGCCGCTCGACGCGCGCAATTACGAGTTCGCGACCATGGCGGACGTCGGACAGGGCGTCCTCGCGGAAGGCTTCGCGCCCGCCGAGCTCGGCCCCGACGATCCGCTCATGAACTGGCGCTTCGCGACGGCGCATCTGGCGGCCGCGGGCGGCAAGCGGGAGCGGCTGTCGTTCGCGATCGCGGGGCGACGCGCGGGCATCGTGCTGCTGCACGGGCCGGACAGCGGCATCCTCGAGTATTCGCTCGACGGCGGCGAGAGCTTCGCGGAAGTGAACGTGTTCGACGAATGGTGCCCGCTGGCGTACCGGCCGATTCTCGTGTCGTTCCCGTTCCAGCCGGAGCGCAAGCTCCAGCAGGTGACGATCCGCTGCACGGGCACGAAGGATGCGCGCAGCAACGGGACGGGCATCCGCGTGATGAAGCTGCTAAGTTCGTAGGCGGCGGGAGCGTCTGGCCGGCGGGACTCGGCCGCGGAGGCGGCGTGCCGGTGCGGCAAGCCGGTGGCGGAGGCTGCGCCTGCGGCCAAGGCCGAGGCGGCGTGCCGGTGCGGCAAGCCGGTGGCGGAGGCTGTGCTTGGGGCCAGGGCCGAGGCGGCGTGGCCGACGGTGCTGCGGTGAAGCCTGCCGCGAGGGGGGCTCCATATTGGGCGCGACGAACCCAGCCCCCTGCCCCATAACGCTGCACTCGGTGCGAACGGGTTATGACAATCCTTGCGCGCACACCGCCGCTTTCGGACCAACCATGCCAAAGGCTCTCGATATCCACGAAACGCGGACATCGAGGGCCTTTTTTGGCCTTCGGCAAGCGCGACCGGGGGCGGCGGGCGAGCTGCGCGGACAGGAGATCCGCTAATTCGCCGAAAAGCGGCGATTTCGGATTTTGGCGGCCACAGGAGCCGTTATTTACCGAAAAAGGCGGCTATAAGTCAGTGGTAAGCACCGATAACGGAACGTGTGTCCGCGAAACTCTCCAAAAAGCGCCTATGACTCAAATAGCGGCTTCTGTGTCCGGCTTTGACGCGATCCGGCGCAACGGATGTCACCGCGCGCCGCTGCGCGCCGCTTTCCGCCCGGGGGGCAGCGCGCCCGCGCGGGTTCGAGAGCTCATCAATTGAACGAAATGCCCGCTTCCCGGTAACGGCGGACGATTTCGGGCGAGACGCCGTCATCCGTAATGATCCCGTTCACGCTTCCGAAATCGTTGATCACGAAGAGGGAGCTGTTGTTGAATTTCGTATGGTCGGCGACGATATAGTTCTGAAGCGATTTTTGCATCATGACCCGGTTCGTTTCCGCCTCCATTTCGTTGAACGTGGTGATCCCCCTCGAAAGGGAGATGCCGTCGACGCCCACGAACGTTTTTTGAATGCTGAGCCGGTTCAGCGTGCCGTCGGCGAGCGGTCCGGACAGCTCGTAACTTTGCGTATTGATCGTCCCCCCCGTCACGATAAGCCGCAGCCCCGGCTTGCCGATAAGCTCGTACGCGATATTGATCGCGTTCGTTACGATCGTCAGCCCCTCGAACTGATCCAGCCGTTTGGCTATGAAATAATTCGTCGTGCCGCCGGTCAAGCCGATGATATCGTGGTCCCGGATCAGGCCGAGCGCTTTTTCCGCGACTTGCTTCTTCTCCTCCGCGTTGATCTCCAATTTCTTAAAGAACGGCGTTTCCATCTTCATAATTTCGAGCACGGCGCCGCCAAGCGTGCGAATGCATTTCTTCTCGTTCTCCAGCACCTCGAGATCGCGGCGGACCGTCGCTTCGGAGACGGAAAACTGCTTCACGACCTCGGCGACCTGAATCGATCCTTTATCCTTGAGCTGCTCCAAAATCCAACCCCGTCTTGCATCTATTTTGCTCATATCGTACCTCCATTTGAAAAATGCGCAAACATGATTATCATCCTACCATGTTTCGTGAGGTTTATGAAATCGTTTTTTTGCGTCTCGAGCAAATTTTTGCGCGAAGAATCTATTTTTTAAATATTTTTTTGTTTTATGAATAAAAACTGAATATTTTGATTTACACGATCAAATTATGGTGGTACATTGTTCTTGTCAATCATTTTTATGTCGTTGGCGAAAGAAATCACCAGGAGGTGAAGTCATGGAATCGAAGCAACGGACGGAGGAACAGGATTCGAAAGAAGCGGCGTTACGGGCGGAAGAAACGTTAACGTACAAGGAAATCGGGGAGCAGGCGGAAGCCGTCGAGACGGCGTTCCGTTCCGCGCTTCAATCCGGCGGCTGGGTGGAGAAATACGTTCGGAAGGGCGGCGAGCAGGCGATCTTTATCGGGTCGGGCTCCTCTTACTACCAGGCGCAGACGATGGCGGCCGTTTACCGGGCGTGGCTCGGACGCCCCGCGATCAGTCTTCCGTCGTCGGACCTGCTGCTGGTTCGAAAGCAATCCGCGGTGGAAGAACGGACGGCCGTCGTGTTCGGCGTCTCCCGCTCGGGCGAATCGACGGAGGTGCTGCTCGCCCTTAAAGCGGCGCAAACGGTAACCGGCTGGAAGACGGCGGGGGTGACCTGCTACGCGGACAGCGAAATGGCGAAGCTGGCTCCGTGCCTCGTCTCCGAGAAGGGCAAAGAGCGCAGCACGGTGATGACCAAATCGTTAAGCAGCATGGTGACGGCCGCGCAAACCGCGATCGCTTCGGCATCGGGTCAGGCGAAATATATCCAGGAGCTGGAGCGGACCGTCGGCGAGGTAGGCGCGGTCGTCGATAAGGCGAAGGCGCTGGCTTCCGGCATCGTGCGGTCGGCTTCGTTCAACAAAACGATCTTTCTCGGCATGGGCGCTTTGTTCGGGATTGCCCAGGAGGGCTGCCTCAAGCTGAAGGAGATGTCCAACGTATGGACGGAAAGCTTCGGTACGTTGGAATTCCGGCACGGGCCGAAGGCGATCGCGGACGAAGGCACCTGCATCGTCGTGCTGCTGTCCGAGCAGGCGCGCGAACAGGAGCTGAAGGTGGCGGCGGAGATGAAGGATTACGGCGCTTATATCGTACTTATTGCCGCATCCGCCGGCCCGGACACCGCGTTCGCCGACCAGGTGCTGGAGGTAGGGCTGCCGGACGTCTCCGACGAAGCCCGCAGCATTCTCTACCTGCCGCTGCTTCAATATTACGGCACGTTCACGGCCGTCAAGCTGGGGCTTAATCCGGACCATCCCAAAAATTTGACGCAAGTCGTCGTCTTGTAGGGAGGGGGAGAGACGTGTCGCTCGTATCATCGACGTCCATTCTCCGCCAAGCGAGATTGGAAGGGTATTGCGTGCCGGCCTTTAACGTCCACACGCTGGAGATGCTTCAGGCGGTGGCGGAAGCGGCCGAAGAATCGAAGTCCCCGGTCATCCTGCAGTCGACGACGGGAACGGTGAAGCATCTCGGGGCGACCTATATCGCCGCCGCCGCGAAGACGGCGGCCGAGCTCGTCTCGGTTCCGATCGTTCTTCATCTGGACCACTGCAGCGATTTCGACATCATCGCCAGATGCGTGAGAGCGGGCTATACCTCCGTGATGATCGACGCTTCGATGCATCCTTTCGAGGAGAACGTGCGTCAGACGCGCAAAGTCGTCGAATTGGCGGACGCGGTGGGCATTAACGCGGAGGCGGAGCTCGGCAAAATCGGCGGCGTGGAGGACGGAGTTTCCGTCGGGGAAGACGAGGCCATGCTGGCGGACCCCGAGGAATGCGCCCTGTTCGTGGAACGGACCGGCGTTCATACGCTCGCGCCGGCGATCGGGACTGCGCACGGCATTTACAAAGGCGGCCCGAATATCGATTTCGACCGGATCGGCTTGATTGCCGGGCTCACCCGGGCGCCTCTCGTCCTTCACGGGGGCTCCGGCATCCCCGACGACCAGGTGCGCAGATGCATCGGATCGGGCATGGCGAAGATGAATATCGCGACCGAGCTGCGGATGGTGTTTACGGAAGCGATTAAGGCCGTGCTGGACCGGAATCCGGACGAGAACGATCCCCGGCAATACATGAAGCCGGCCAAGGAAGCGACGAAGCGGTTCGTCAAGCGGAAGATGGAATTATGCGGATCCGCGGGCAAAGCGGGAAGGTGACGGCGTGATCGTTACGGTAACGCTAAACCCTTCGGTGGACAGGAGAATATGCGTCCCGCAGCTGGCGCTCGGCCGCGTGCAGCGCGCGGTGTCCGCGCATGCCAGCGCCGGCGGCAAAGGGCTGAACGTGGCCCGGGTCGTCCGCCAGCTCGGCGAGGAGGTCGCGGCGACCGGATTTCTGGGCGGCCGGAACGGCGAGTGGATCGCGAAGAAGCTCGAGCAGGACGGCATTTCGGGCCGCTTCGCTTCCATTGCGGGGGAGACGAGAAGCTGCCTCAATCTGATCGATCCGTCCGACGGATCCTCGACCGAGGTGCTGGAGCCCGGTCCCGAGGTGACGGAAGAGGAGATGGCGGCGCTGCTGGACCGGATCCGGGAGCTAGCCGCGCCGGAGACGTGGATGATCGTTTCGGGAAGCCTTCCCGGGAAATGCCCGCCGGATTATTGCGGCCGGCTGGTCGAGATCGCCTCGTCGCGGGGCGCCCGCGTCGTGCTCGATTCGAGCGGGGAGGCCCTTCGGTCAGGCATGCTTGCCGGGCCTTACGCCATCAAGCCGAACGAAGAGGAGTTTCTGCAGCTAACGGGAGCGGACCGCTTCTCGGAAGAGGGGCTGGCGGCGCTGGCGGATGATTTGCGGCGGCGGGGGGTTCGGCATACGATCGTTTCCCTGGGCTCGGAAGGCTGCGCGGCAATGCTGGGCGGCCGGCTTTACCGGGCGAAGCCGCCGCGGCTGAAGGCGGTCAATCCGGTCGGCAGCGGCGACGCCTTCGTCGCCGGATTGGTCGTCGCTTGGCGGAGGGGCGCGGACGACTCCGGCGCGCTGCGGTTCGCGGCGGCCGTCGGGGCGGCCAACGCTTTGTCGGAGGCGACGGGCGACGTCCGCCAAGCGGATATCAAGGCGCTTTGCGAACGGGTCGCGGTCAGCCGGTTGTAAAGGCCCGTTCGAAACGCTGCATTATGCATCGTACTCGTATCGAGCGGGAGAGATGGGAAGATGGCCAAAACGGTCTATGTACTGGGAGAATTAAACGTCGACGCAATCATCTCGGGAAGCCGCATTCATCCGGAGCCCAACAAGGAGAAGTTCGTAGACGATTTCTCGATTACGCTCGGCTCGTCTTCCGCCATTACGGCATGCCGGCTTTCGCAGCTCGGACTGAACGTCTGCTTCGTATCCGTGGTCGGCGATGACGATTTCGGCAAGTATTGCATCGAGCGGCTGAAGCGCTTTGGCGTCAACGTAGAGCATGTGCGAACCGATCCGCGGGAGAAGACGGGAGTGACCGTCTCCCTCTCTACGCCGTCGGACCGCGCCCTGCTGACCTTCATGGGGGCCATCCCCAAGCTGGCCGTGCCGATCATGCCCGACTCGATGATGGAGCGGGCCGATCATCTGCATTTCGGTTCCTTCTATCTGCAGCTCGGCATGCAGCGGGAGTGGGCTGCTTTATTCGCGCAAGCGAAGGCGTGCGGCATCACGACCAGCTTCGACGCCGGATGGGATCCGGAAGAGAATTGGCGGCGTCCGCTCATCGACGGGCTGCTGCCCGTGACGGATCTGTTCGTCCCGAGCGAGGAAGAAGCGCTGCGCATCTACGGCTGTTCCGATCTGGACGAATTGGCCGAAGCGCTGCCGAAGCGGCGCGGGAGCGTCGCGGTCAAGTGCGGCAAGCGGGGAGCGCGGATGCTGACGCCGGAAGGAGAATGGCTGCATGAGCCCGGTTTTGCCGTTAAGGCGGTCGATACGACGGGAGCCGGGGATTCGTTTAACGCAGGGCTGATTTACAGCTTTTTGGAAGGAGAGCCGCGGCGGGAACAGCTGATCTTCGGCAATGCGTGCGGCGCGCTCTCCGCGCAGGAGATCGGCGGAACCGGCGGAGCGCTGGATGTCCGGCAAGCGAGAGCGCTCATCGCGGCGCAGCGGCCGGAAAAACCGGGGAAGGTGGCGATGGAATGACGAAAGTCGCGATTATAGGCGCAGGCAGCTTTTTTACGGAAAAGCTGGTGATCGACATGTTGAATATCGAGGGGCTGGAGGAAGGCGAATTCGCGCTGGTCGACCTCGACGCGGAGCGGCTGGAGATCGCCCGCAAGCTGACGGAACGCGTCGTCCAATTGATGGGGAAGCGGTTTAAGGTGTCAGCCTCCGTTAACCGCAGGGACGTGATCGCCGGCAGCCGGTTCGTCATCAATCAGATTGAGGTTGCCGGGCTGCAGACCGTCCGCAACGAGTTCGAAATTCCGCTCAAATACGGCGTGAAGCAGTGTATCGGCGATACGATGGGGCCGGGCGGCCTGTTCAAGATTTTGCGGACGGTGCCCGCATGGCTGGACATTCTGAAGGATATCGGGGAGCTGTGTCCGGACGCGCAAATCCTGAACTACACGAATCCGATGTCGGCCGTTACGCTCGCTACCGTCAAATCCGCGGATATTCCCGTGGTCGGGCTGTGCCATTCCATCCAGAATACGTCCAGGCAGCTGGCGGATTATCTGGATGTCCCGTACGGGGAGCTGAAGTGGCGGGCAGGCGGCATCAACCACATGTCCTGGTTCGTGGAGCTCAGCCGGGACGGGAAGGACCTGTATCCCGGGCTTAAGGCGAAGGCGGAGACGCCCGAGCTGCTGGCCAAGGACCCGGTAAGGCTCGACTTCATGAAATATGCGGGGGCCTTCGTCTCGGAATCGAGCGGGCATTTCTCCGAATATTTGCCCTATTACCGCAAGCGCCAGGATTTGATCGACCTGCACTGCGGCGAAGGCTATCTCGGCGGTACCGGCTTTTACGCGAGCAATTGGCCGAACCGGCGGAGCAGGCTCGACGAAGAGCTCCTCGCCAAGGTGGAGGGAACGCGGGAGCTGTCTCTGGAGTCCAGCAGCGAATACGCGGCTGTCATTATCGAGGGCATGCTGAAGAACGAGCCGAAGATCATCTACGGAAACGTGCCGAACGGCGGCCTGATCGACAACCTCCCGGCGGACGGCATCGTCGAGGTCGCCTGCCTGGTAGACCGAAACGGCGTGCAGCCTACCGCGTTCGGCCGGCTGCCCGAGCACTTGGCCGCTTTATGTCGCAGCAATATGGCCTTCTTCGACCTGGCGGTAAACGCGGTGCTGGAGAACAGCAGGGAGATGGCCTATCATGCGCTGCTGATCGATCCGCTCAGCGCCGCCGTCTGCTCGCCGGCCGAGATCAAGAGCATGTTCGACGAGCTGTACGAGGCCGATAAGCCTTACATTCCCGATCTCCGTTAAGCGCCGCGCGGCATGATGAACCAGGTACATATCGGCGTGGATATCGGCGGCACGAACACGGCCATCGGATTGTTCGATCAAGAGCTGGCCTTGCGGGCGAAACGGTCGTTCGTCACTTCGCTGCCGCATTACCCGGGCAAGACGGACCGTCCGATCCCCTTTTTGGACGAACTCGCGGAACGGATTTTCCGGCTGATCGGAGAACATGCGCCAGGAGCGAAATTGGCCGCGGTGGGCATGGGAGTGCCGGGCAGGGTCGATCCGGTTAACGGCATCGCGCTGGCCGCGTCGAATCTCGCCTGGGCGAACGTGCCGGTCGCCGCGGAAATGTCGGAAAGGCTCGGCGTCCCGGTGTACATCGACAACGACGTGCGGATCTTTATGCTGGGCGAAGCGATGGCCGGAGCGGCCAAAGGGAGCGGGAGCGTCATCGGCGTCACGCTCGGCACCGGGATGGCGGCGGCCGTCATGGTGGACGGCAAAATGTGGGAAGGACATCGCGGGTTCGCGGGCGAGCTCGGGCATGATCAGGTTCCCGGCTATCATGCGCGCTGCAATTGCGGCGGATACGGCTGCCTCGAAACGATCGCTTCGGCTACCGGCATCGCCCGCTTGGGCGCCGAGGCGGCGGCGAATGGGAGGATCCCGCTTCTTCATTCGCCGGACGGCCGGATCACCGCCCGCGACGTCTATCTGGCGGCTATGGCCGGCGATTCCGCCGCGGCGGACATCTTTCGGTTTGTCGGAGCGACGCTCGGCAGCAAATTAACGACCGCCGTTTACCTGCTCAATCCGGAGATGATTATCGTCGGCGGCGGGGCGGCCGCCGCGGGCGAGCTGCTGCTCGGACCGCTTCGGGAAGCGATTTACGGCAAGTATAGGTTTGAAGTCAAGCCGGCTGTCGTCGCCGCCGCGCTCGGGGATAGCGCCGGATTGTACGGCGGCGTTCATTACGCGATCGGCCGGGGGGGCGAGTAGGGAAAGGAGGACGGGGATGGCGAACGGCGATCGGAAGCCCGCGTTATGGATCAATGCCGACATTTACGCGCCCGACGGAATCATCAAGCGGGGGAGGATCCTGGTCGACGGGGAAGGAAGGATCGGGGACGTTGGCGGTCCCGATACGGTATACGGGGACGACATCCCGGTTTTTGACGCCGAGGGGCTGAAGATCGTGCCGGGCTTTATCGACGTGCACGTCCACGGCGGGAACGGATTTAACGCGATGGAGGGAACGTACGAGGATCTGGACGGGATCAGCCGGTTTCATGCCCGGCACGGAACGACGTCCTTTCTGGCGACGACCGCAACGGCATCGAACGAGAGGATCACGAAGGCGCTGGAGGCCGCCGCCGACGCGATGCGAAGAGGCGTGTCCGGCGCCGAGCTCCTCGGCATCCATCTGGAAGGGCCGTTCTTGAACGTCAAGCGAAGCGGGGCGCAGAGCAAGGACGACATCCGTCCTCCCGACCTCGGCGAGATCGAGAGATTCATGCGGTCCGCCGGGCAGCGGATCAAGCTCGTCACGCTGGCGCCCGAGGCGGAGGGAGGACGGGAGGCCGTCCGTTATTTCGCCGAACGCGGAGTGACCGTATCCGCCGGCCATTCGGACGCGACCTACGAGCAGGCCGCGGAGGCAATCGCATGGGGCGTGAGCCATACGACTCACCATTTTAACGGCATGAGCCCGCTGCATCACCGGGAGCCGGGTCTTGCCGGCGCGGGGCTGACGCGTCCCGAGCTTACGACGGAGCTTATCGCGGACGGCATTCACGTGCACCCGGCGGCGGTGAAATTGCTGTTCGACGTCAAATCGCCGATGAACGTGTGCATGATTACGGACGCGGTCGCCTGCTGCGGATTGCCGGACGGCGATTACGGCCGGGTGGTCATGACGGGCGGCCGGATTTATTTGAAGGACGGCTCGAGCCTGGCGGGCAGCTCGCTGACGATGCTTCAGGCGCTGAAGAACGCCATGTCCTTTACCGGCCTGCCGATGGAGCGCATTCTCCCGTCTTTAACCCGGGTACCCGCCCGTCAAATCCGCATGGATCGCCGTAAAGGCGCCCTGGAGGCCGGAAAAGACGCCGACTTTCTAATCCTGGACCAAGAGCTGAATCTGATCTCGACCTTCGTTGCCGGCCGCGAGGCGTATCGTTCCCAAGAAAGCGGCACTATTATCAGAAAATTGAAATAACGATCTCGAAACGATCATATCGGGTGAGGTGAGAAACCGTGATTAAAGCAGCTTTGCTTGGCGCGGGCAGCAGAGGGATGTTCGCCTACGCTTCGTATGCGTTAAGAAGACCGCTCGACATTCAATTCGTCGCCGTGGCGGAACCGAACGAAGAGCGCAGACGGCGATTTGCCGCCGAGCATCGGATTCCCGAGGATAGGCAATTCGCCTCCTGGGAGGAGCTGCTCGAGGAGCCGCGGATTTGCGAAGCGCTTCTGATCTGCACGCAGGACAGGGATCATTTCCGTCCGACGATGAAGGCGCTGGAAGCGGGTTACGACATTCTTCTGGAGAAGCCGATGTCTCCCGACCCGCTGGAGACGATCCGGATGGCGGAGGAGGCGGAACGGCGGAAGCGGATTCTCACCGTGTGCCACGTCTCGCGGTACTCGACCTTCTACAGCGCGGTCAAGAAGCTGTTGGAGGAAGGCCGGATCGGCCGAACGATGACGGTTCAGTGGACCGAGAACGTCGGGTACTGGCATCAAGCGCACAGCTTCGTCCGGGGGAACTGGCGGAATTCGGCCGAATCGAGTCCGATGCTGCTGCAGAAGAGCTGCCACGACATGGATATGCTTCAGTGGTTGATCGGAAGCCGCGTGACCAGCGTATCGTCTTACGGCTCGCTCTCTTATTTCAAAGAAGAGAACGCTCCGGAAGGATCGACCGCCAGATGCACGGACGGCTGTCGGGTCGAGCATGAATGCGATTATTCCGCGCTGAGATTGTATTTGACCGATCAGGATACATGGCCCGCGAGAGTCATCAGCCTGACGAACAGCGTCGAAGCGCGCTTGAAAGCGCTGCAGGACGGTCCTTACGGACGCTGCGTGTACAGATGCGATAACGACGTCGTCGACCATCAGGTCGTTAATTTGCTGTTCGACAACGAGGTGACGGTTGCGTTCACCATGACGGCCTTCACGCATGACGTCAGCCGCTCCTTCAAGATTATGGGCACGAAAGGCGAGCTCAGAGGCCACACCGGCAAAAACGAGATCGAAATCGTTTCTTTCGACGGCCGGCGGGAAACGATTCGCCCCCGGGAAGTCGAAGGCGGGCACGGCGGAGCCGATACGATGATCATGCAAAGCTTCGTCCGGCAGGTCGAGGATCGGCAACCGGCGGGAATCTCTTCGGGGATGGAATCCGCCGGCAGCCACCTCATCGTATTCGCCGCGGAAGAATCGAGACTTACGGGCAAGACCGTGGCGATGGACGAATTCGTAAGCCGGCTGAAGGATCTAGGCTCCGGGACGGGAGGCCTCCTCCATGAAGTTTGACGCCATGCATCACCCTTATCCGTCCAAACGGATGACGCTGTACGGAAAGAACGGCATGGTCGCTACTTCGCAATCGGCGGCGGCGCAAGCCGGCCTCGATATGCTGAAGAAAGGCGGGAACGCCGTTGATGCGGCGATCGCGGCGGCGGCCTGCATGATCGTCGCGGAGCCGACTTCCAACGGCTTGGGAGGAGACGCGTTCGCCATCGTCTACATGGACGGCAAGCTGCACGGCCTGAATGGAAGCGGTTCTGCTCCCGCGGGCATCTCGGCAGACGCCGTGAAAGCGCTTGGGCACAAGCGCATGCCGGCGGTCGGTTGGCTGCCCGTGACGGTGCCGGGTGTCCCGGCATCATGGGCGGCCTTGTCGGAAAGATTCGGAAAACTCCCGTTCTCCGAGCTTCTCCGTCCCGCCATCTCCTATGCGGCTGAAGGCTGCCCGGTCGCGCCCGACCTGGCACGCGAATGGAAGCGGTATTACGACCGGTACGCGGAGCAACTGCAGGGAGAGGAGTTCGAAGAATGGTTCCGCGTTTACGCGCCGGAAGGAAGGGCGCCGGAAGCCGGCGAAGTATGGCGGTCGCAAGACCATGCCCGTTCGCTCGCGGCCATCGCGGAGACGGGAGCGCGGGCCTTCTACGAAGGCGATTTGGCCGACCGAATCGATCATTATTCCCGGAAACAAGGCGGCTTTATCCGCAAGAGCGATCTGGAGGCTTACGCTCCTCAGTGGGTCGACCCGATTTCGGTCAACTACCGCGGGTACGATATTTGGGAGCTGCCGCCGAACGGGCAGGGGCTGGTTCCCTTGATCGCGCTGAACCTGTTAAAGGGCTTCGACCGGAGCGAGCGGGATCTTGCCTCCTATTACCACAAGCAGATCGAAGCGATCAAATTGGCTTTCGCGGACGGGAAGGCGTATATCACCGACCCGGAGCACATGAAGATTTCCGTTCGGGAATTGCTGTCGGACTCGTATGCGGAAGAGAGAAGGAAGCTGATCGGGAAGGAAGCGCTTCTGCCGCTGCCCGGGCGATTGCCGAGAAGCGATACCATCTATCTGTGCGCCGCCGACGGGGACGGCAACATGGTGTCCTTCATTCAGAGCAACGCCGACGGATTCGGTTCGGGCGTGGTCGTTCCGGGAACGGGAATCGCGCTGCAGAACCGCGGCTCCGGCTTCTCGCTCGATCCGGCCGACGCCAATTGCCTGGAGCCGGGCAAAAAGTCGTACCATACGCTCATTCCCGGCTTCATCACCCGGAACGGCGAGGCCGTCGGTCCTTTCGGCGTCATGGGCGGTTATATGCAGCCTCAAGGGCATGTTCAGGTCGTGTCCAGCCTCGCCGATTTCGGATTCTCCCCCCAGGCCGCGCTGGATGCGCCGAGGTGGCAGTGGCTTCACGGCAGAACGGTAAAGCTGGAACGCGGATTCGCCGAGCCCGCCGGCCTCTCCCTGCTGCGAATGGGGCACGATATTCAGTGGGCCGTCGATCAATATACGTTCGGCAAAGGACAAATCATTCTCCGGAACAAAGAAGGCGTGCTGGCCGGCGCGACGGAACCGCGCTCCGACGGCGTCGTAGCGGCCTGGTAAACGGTCTTTGCGCATTCATTCCTCGCCTCCATCCGCTTCGCGCGAAGCGTACTTCCCGCCTTAAGCCATAAGCAGACGACGCTCCGCTTTTATGGCTTGCATCTCATAGATAGATCGACGCATGTCTTCAAATCGTACCGAGCGAGCCTAGTACATCATCGAAACCGCGGCAGCCATGAACTCGGCCTTAAAATCGATTGAGGGGGATTCATATGAAAAAGCTGTTTTCCTTACTGATGGTTGCGTTGATGGTCGTTCTGACCGCCTGCTCCGGCGGTTCCGGCGCGGAGGAGGGCAACGCGGGAGGCGCGAATGCGGGCGCCGGCTCCGGCGACAAGGTGAAGCTGCGCTACGCGATCTGGGATAAAAACCAGGAGCCCGCCATGCAGGAAATCATCCGGAAATTCAACGAAGCGAATCCGAATATTTCGGTAACGGTGGAAGTGACGCCGTTCGACCAATACTGGACCAAGCTCGAAACGGCCGCGGCGGGCAAGAGCCTTCCCGACCTATTCTGGATGAACCCGGCCAACTTCCTGAAGTATGCCAGCAACGGCCAGCTCGCCCCGATCAGCGATAAAATCGCGGCCGATCAGGTCGATATGGCGAATTACCCGCAAGCGCTTATCGATCTGTACACGTTCGACGGGAAGGTGTATTCGTTCCCGAAGGACTTCGATACGATCGGCTTATGGTATAACAAAGAGCTGTTCGACAAGGCCGGCGTTCCGTATCCGGACGACACGTGGGACTGGAACAAGCTGGTGGAGGTATCCAAACAGCTGACGGATCCCGCGAAGGGCATCTTCGGTTTTGCCGCTCCGATCGATTCGCAGCAGCAGCTCGGCTACAATTTTATATTCCAGAACGAAGGGTACGTCATTTCCGAGGACAAAAAATCGCTCGGCTACGGCGAGCCCGCGACCATCGAAGCGATGCGGTTCCTGAACGATCTCGTGCTGAAGTACAAGGTGTCTCCGTCGCTTCAGCAAATGACGGACAACACGGTCAACGTGCTGTTCGAATCGGGCAAGGCGGCCATGATTACCGCCGGCTCCTGGAACCAGATCGAATTCTCGCAGAACGAATATACGAAGGACAAAGTCGACGTCGCTCCGCTGCCGCAAGGCAAGAAGAGAGCCACCGTCATCAACGGGCTGGGCAACGTTATCGCGGCGAACGCGAAGCATCCCGAAGAAGCATGGCTCTTCTCGAAATTTCTCGGATCGAAGGAAGCGGCCGATATTCAAGCCGCATCGGGAGCGGTCATACCGGCGTTCAACGGAACGCAGGCCCCGTTCGTGGAATCGAATTCGGCCTTCGACCTGCAGGTATTCGTGGACGCCGCGAAATACGCCGTGCCTTATCCGATCTCTCTCGAGACGCGCAAGTGGCAGCAGTTCGAAATCGATTATTTCAAGAGAGCGTGGGCCGGCGAAATTTCCGTCGAGGAAGCCGCCAAGATGGTGAACGAAGCAGGCAACAAGGTGCTGGCGGAAGAGCGGCGTTAGCCTGTGCATCAAGCCGCGGTACCGGCCGCCCGGGCGGCCGGTGCCGCCATTAGGAGGAATGGGAATGAACGCCTTAGGATCGAATGCCCCGACGCAATCGGCCATCCCCCTGAAACAAACGAAGAGGACGGGGATGGGCAGGCTGCGCCGCAACGATTATTTCTGGGCCTATCTTATGATCGCCCCGACCATGATCGGTACCGCCGTTTTCAGTATTTGGCCGCTCATTCAAACGCTCTATCTCGGCTTTACGAAGTGGGACGCGTTCGGGAATTACGAGTGGACGGGTACGGAAAACTATCGGCGCATGGCAAGCGATCCGGAATTATGGCTTTCTTTGAAGAATACGGTGGTGTTCACGATCTGCACGGTGCCGGTCAGTCTGATGCTCTCCACGATCGTCGCGATTTTATTGAACCAGAAAATCCGCGGGATTCCGATATACCGTACGCTGTATTTCCTGCCGGTGGTGACGATGCCGGCGGCCGTGGCCATGGTGTGGAAATGGCTGTATAACGCCGACTTCGGACTGCTCAACTATGCGCTGGGGTTCTTCACCGATCTGCGGCCCGGTTGGGTATCCGACCCGTCGATCGCGCTGTATTCCATAGCCGTCGTGTCCGTATGGGGCGGCATCGGGTATAACATGATCATTCTCATTTCTGGGCTTCAGGGAATCTCCTCGACCTTCTACGAAGCGGCTTCCATAGACGGGGCGAGCACGATGACGAGGCTGTTCCGCATCACGCTGCCGCTTCTGACGCCTACTTTCTTCTTTCTGACCATCACTTCGCTGATCGGCTCGCTTCAAGTATTCGAATTGATCTTCATGATGATCGGACCGAACAGCATTGCCATCGACGCGACGCAAACGATAGTCTATTACTTCTACCAGACGGCGTTCCTCGATAACGATAAAGGCTACGCGACGGCCATTGCCCTGCTGTTGTTCGTGATCATCTTGCTTGTTACCGTCGTCCAATTTATTTTCCAGAAGAAATGGGTCCATTACGAATAGGGGGCCAAGCCATGCCTACGCAAAAGCGTTTCCGTATGAAGCTCGCCGCAACGCATCTCGTACTCCTCGCCGGAGCGCTTGTCATGACCGTTCCGTTCGTCTGGATGGTGCTTACGTCGGTGAAGACGATGGGGGAAGCGACCCGCATTCCGCCGGTCATCTTTCCGAAGGCCATCCAGTGGCGCAATTATGCCGGCGTTTTCGACACGCTTCCTTTTCTCGCCTTCTATTGGAATACCGTCATGACGACGGTCGCGAAGACGTTCGGGCAGCTGGTCTTCTGCTCGCTTGCCGCGTACGCGTTCGCCCGCATCGACTTTCCGCTAAAAAACGTACTGTTCATCCTGCTGCTATCCGTTCTCATGGTGCCGAACCAGGCCTATCTGATCCCGCAATATTTAATCATGGTCAAATTCGAATGGCTGAACACGTTGACCGCCTTAATCGTACCGGGACTTACAAGCGCTTTCGGCACCTTCCTGCTCCGCCAATTTTTCCAATCGATGCCTAAAGAACTGGAGGAGGCCGCGAAAATCGACGGCTGCAACCATTTCCGAATCTACTTCCGGATTTTGCTGCCGCTGGCCAAACCGGGCCTGATCGCGCTGGCCATCATGACCGCGCTCTGGTCCTGGAACGATTTGATGTGGCCGCTGATCGTCAACAGCTCCCCGGAGAAGATGCCGCTCTCCGCGGGCCTGGCTTCCCTTCAGGGGCAGTATTTGACCGACTACCCGCTGCTTATGGCGGGATCGCTGCTCGCGATCCTGCCGATGATTCTCGTCTTTAGCGTCTCGCAGCGCTATTTCGTCGAAGGCATCGCGCTTTCGGGCACGAAAGGCTGAGCCGTAACGATTATCAAAAAAATGGGAGGGGTTATAAGATGAAGAAATCCGGTATTTTGGCTTTCATGCTGGCCTCGATCCTGCTGCTGGCGGGCTGCTCGGGCAACAACGCGGCAAATCCGGGAAGCCCTGCAGGAGAATCCGGCCGTTCCGCCGAGCCCGGCGGCGGCGATTCCGGCTCGGACGGTCCGGTTACGCTGACCTGGTGGACGATGGATACGCCTTCTTTCGTCGAGGCCAACAAGAAATGGATCGAGGCGTATAAAAAAGCGAAGCCGAACGTCACGATTAACTACCAATATTTCCCTTACGATATTTTTATCCAGAAGCTGAAAGCGGCCTATGCCTCGAATACGCCGCCGGACGTCGCCCAAATGTTCGGCACCTGGGTCACGGATTACGCGAAGAACGGCCATCTCCTGGCGCTGGAAGACGATTCGGTCAAGAACGATATCTACGACGCTCCGCTCGGAGGATATACGTACGAGGGCAAGCTGTACGGCATCCCTCACGAATATAATATCGAGAATAACGGCGCGCTGGCCCATAAAAAAATGTTCGACGATAGCGGAATCGCCTATCCGCCGAAAACGTGGGCCGAATTGATGGACGCAGCGGGGAAACTGACCGTCCGGGACGGGAATAAAATCGCGGTCCGCGGCTTTGACTTTACGTCGACCGACGCGATTAATTTCCTGTTCCTCGCCATGATCCTGCAGCAGGGCGGAAACTATTGGACCGAAGACAACGACGTCGACTTCAATACGCCGGAAGCCGAAAAAGCGTTCGCGGCGATGAGCGATATGATCCTTGCCGGAAAAATAAGCGATATGACGTTATTCGGCACCGACGAAGAGCCTTATATGACCTTCTTCAAAGGAAATTCGGCCATGACGATGGCCGGTCCCTGGGTCATCGCGGAGGGCACGGGTACCTTCGGCGTGAACGACTTCGATTATATGCCGATCCCTCCCTTTGCCGGAGATGCGCCCGTCTTCGCCGCGGAATCCGGTTGGGGCGAGGTCGTATCCAAAGCGAGCGGGCATCCGCGGGAGGCGCTCGACTTCATCCGGTTCACGGCGGATCCGGAGCAGGCGAAAATGTGGAACTTGGCGACGTTTACCGTGCCGGCCAATAAAGCGGTAGCCGCGGACCCCGATTTTACCGGCCGGGTGGCGTTAATGAAGGCTTCGCTGGATTCGCTCGAATACGGCAAGTGGATCGGACCGGTCGGCGACCGCGATTTCTGGTTCAAGACCGTATCCGACAACTTCTACGCCGTCGTTTCCGGCAAGCTCGCCGCGCAGGACGCTTTAAGGACGATAACGGATTCGGTCAACGAAATGCTCGCGCGGCATAAGTGACGGGGGGAAGGCCCATGAACATAAAGTCCAACCGGAAGTCGGCCGAGAGGCGGTTTATCGCGTTCTCCCTGACGCCCATTCTGATTATATTCGCGGTATTTTCGGTCGTCCCTATCGTATGGGGAATCCTGCTCATGTTCTATAATTACAGCCCGCTGAACGCGAATTCGCCTTTCGTCGGCTTCGCTAATTTCAAGCAGATGCTTCATAACGAAATCTTCCTCATTTCCTTCAAGAATACGTTTAAGTTCGTTCTGATCGCGATTCCGGTCAATCTCGTCCTTACGCTCGCGGTAGCTCTGGGCATTAAGGGCATACGCAGCCGTTTATGGAGGAACGTGTTCCGCACCTTCTTTTTTCTGCCGTGCATCGCGCCTCTGTCGGGATCCGCCCTGATCTGGACCGCCATGCTCAAGCAAAACGAAGGCTTGTTCAATATCGTGCTGGAGCGAATCGGACTGGACGCGGTCAATTGGCTGAACGATCCTTCCATGGCGATGATATCCATCATTATGATGACCCTGTGGGCGGATATCGGCTATAACATCATCTTGTTCGGGGCGGGCCTCGATTCCATCCCCGACATGTTCTACGAAGCGGCCAAGCTGGACGGCGCGGGGCCCTGGCGTTCGTTCGCGAGCGTCACGCTGCCGCTGCTCAGCCGGACTTCCGTATTCGTCGTCATTATGACCAGCATTTCGTATTTTCAAATGTTCCCGCAGTTCCAGATCATGACCAACGGCGGTCCCATGAATCAGACCAGCGTGCTCGCCCTCGACATCTTCAACAACGCTTTCTCCTATATGAATATGGGTTACGCTTCCGCGATCGCCTTCGTCCTGTTGGTCATGATCCTGATCGTCACGCTCATACAGCTTCGGCTGGGCCGCGTCCAGTGGGAATATTAGGGGGATTCGTATGAAGAGCAAAAAACTGGATATTCCGTACATTCTTTTGTTTACAACGATGCTTATCGCCTCCGCCCTCATGTTTATTCCTTATCTATGGATGGCGCTCTTATCCGTTAAGAGCAATATGGAAATTATGATGAATCCGACCGCGCTCGTTCCGGAAAATCCTACCGTGGAGGGCTATCGCACCGTTCTCCAAGAAGCGCCGTTTATGCGGTGGTTCATGAACAGCGTCATCACGTCGGCCATCATCACGATCGGCTTGCTCTTCTCCAGCTCGCTCGCGGGCTACATCTTCGCGAAGTTCCATTTCCGCGGCTCGAAGACGATACTGGTCGTCATCATGGCCACGATGATGGTCCCGTTTCAAGTCGTGATGATTCCGATCTACCTGATTATATCGAGGCTCGGCCTGATCAATCATCTCGCCGCGATCGTCATTCCGTCCCTGGTGGGCGCGTTCGGCATTTACTTGTGCAAGCAGTTTATCGAAGGCATTCCGAAGGACCTGATCGAAGCGTCGCGGATAGACGGCGCTTCCGAAACGAGGACCTACGCGTCGCTCATTCTTCCCCAGATTACGCCGGTGCTTTCGGCGCTCGGCATCTTTACCTTCATGGGAGCCTGGAACAATTATTTGTGGCCTTTAATCGTTCTGAACGACGAGAGCAAAATGACCGTTCCTCTGGCGCTCGTTTTCTTCAACAGCCGCCATACCGTAAACTACAACGTCGTCATGTCGGCCGCCGTACTCATTATGATTCCGGTCATTATCGTGTTCCTGATCTTCCAGAAACAATTCGTGAAAGGGCTGACCCTTACGGGGATCAAGTAAAGGACGGGTTCCGATGAATAGCATAAGCATCCCTCTTTCCATCCAGATCGTCATCGACGACGTAGGCTGGTGGACCGGCAAGGACGGCTCCAAGGAAAACGGGCCGTTCCGGACGGGAATCGCCCGCGACCATCATCCGGCGGATTACGAGGCCATCGCGGAGCTCGGCAAACGGCTCGGCATGCGTCCGCAGGCCGCCTTCATCATTAGCGAGTGGGATCGAACCGATCGCCTGCGATCGCTTCCAGATGCTACGCATGGGGGAGAACGCTGGAACAATCCTTGGAAATCGTCTCCATTATTGGACGAGGCGGCGAAAATCCTGAGAAACGAAAGCCGTCATATCGAATTGGCCCTGCACGGGATCGGCCATGAATATTGGGGCTCCGGCGCCATGGACCGGGCGGAGTGGCATGACGGGAACGGACGGATGAGACCGGAGGGCAGCGTGACCGGACATTTGGATACATTCGCCGCGCTGCTGGAGGAGAACGATCTGGGCCTTTTCCCGGAATCGTTCGTCCCCACGGCGTTTTATCATCGTTTCGGGGGCGAGGGCGGAGGGCTTTCCGGTATTTTGGAGCGATACGGGATCAAGTATATATCCACGCCGTTCTCCATGATGCATCGGTCGAAGCGGCCCGAGACGGAGCTGTTCGGGGTGGACGGCTCCTTGATCACGGTTAACCGCGGAGACGATCTATGCGGCTGGAACCGCATCGCTCCGGACCCGAGAGGAGAGATCGAGGGTCCGGTCTGCGGCATGCACTGGCCGAATGTGCTGCATCCCGATCCGGAGAAGAACGGCGACGTCGTCCGCCGATGGGTCGATCTGCTCGAGCCCTATCGGCAGCGGTTCGACACGATGCTGGCCGCGAATACCGCGGAAGGCTTCAGCCAGCTCATTTATCGCCGGGGCGTCGCCTTGCGGGAGGAGCCGTCCGGCTGCGTGCTCGATTTCTCCGGGCTTTCCGGATGCAGGCCGCCCGGGCTGCTCGATTATTTTACGATCAAGGTCAAGCGGGATAAGCATATCGTTTCGTCTTCGTCCGAAATCTCTTTGTTCGAGAACGCTTCCTTGTCTACCCCCGAGTACAGGACGATAGTCGTCAAGAGGCGCGGCTCCGAGAACTCGGCGCTTATCCGGATGGCGAACGGCGGCGAGCCGTGAAGGAGACGAATCGGGATCGGCGGCGCAATTCGTTCCTATTCGTCCTGGATTCGATCTTATTCAATAACGCGATGACGTTCCTGTCCGTCAACGCCGTCATTACGCTATTTCTATCCGATTTGGGGGCCGGCACGGGGGAGATTGTCCTGGCAAACGCTTTGGTTTACATCGGCACGTTCGTCAGCCAGCCGTTCTTTGCCAAGAAAGTGATGAACCTCGCCTATAAAAAGAAAGTTTTCAAAAATATTTTGCTCGTCCAACGGTTCTTTTTCCTTGCCTGCGTGCTGACGATTCCTTTGTTCGCCGAGGCCTACCCGCGGCCGATGACGCTGCTTTTTCTGGTAAGCTGGGGGATATTCAGCCTGTTCGTCGGCTCGTACGCGCCTTTTTATATGAGTCTGTTCGCCAAGCTCGTGCCCGAGCAGCATCGCGGCCGGCTGCGGGGATACGGCGGGGGCGCCGCCAATCTGATCGCTTTGGGCGCCGCCGCGCTGGTCGGCGTCATTCTTCGAGAGATGCCGTATCCTTATAATTACACGCTCATCTTCGCCATCGGCGTCCTCCTGCTGATCGCCGACGGGCTTTGCTTCGCGTGGATGAAGGAGAGCGCTCCGGACGAAGCGGTTAAGGCGGACTTCAACTACTTCCAATACTTCAAGGCGATCCCGGACATGTTTCGCGGCTTCAAGCCGTTCAAACGGACGGTCATCGCTTTTTGCTTCATGATGACGGCACAGGCGAGTTTGGCCTATTATGGGCTTTATTCCGTTCGGGCCTTCCAGGCGGGCGGATCCGATATCGCTTTGTTTCCGGCCATTACGGGATTGGCCAACATTATCAGCAGCATCGCGTTCGGGATTATGGCGGACCGGCTGGGGCACCGGTCCGTGCTGGTCGCGGCTTCCGTATCGGGCGGATTGGCGGGCTGCTTGATCTTCGCTTACCCGAGCGTATGGACGGTCTACGCGGCGTTCGCGTTGACCAACTTTTGCCTGAACGGGTACAACATCAGCAGCGGACTGTTCATTATCGAGCAAATTCCGCGGGAGCGGCTTCCGATGGGGATCAGCATCAATACGATGATTACGCTGATCGTCTCCTCCGTCGCCACCGTCGGAAGCGGCGTGCTGGCGGATCGGATTTCCTTCCTCTCCGTATTCGCGATCGCAAGCGCGTGCGGGTTCCTCGGAGCGATCGTATTATGCCGCAAGCCCAAATCCTTCGAGCGGGTATCGGCCGAGGCCGGCGGCAATCCGTGACAGCGCCTTTGCGGCGCGGTTTAAACATCGTAGCGCGTCCTTCGGGACGACGGGAGCTTCCCGTCGTTCCGAGACGCTCTTTTTTTTTCATCGACATTTGGCTTAAGGCCGATTTGCTGTTGAGAGGTAAGAGATGACGATAATTCCAAACCATATCCAACGCTACGCGTTATACCCAAGCCCGATAAAAAAACATTATGATGCCGATCACTTATTTTAATTCATGTATTGACAATCATTCCCTCGGCAGGTAGCATTACCAGCATCTGATTCAGAAGGGAGGCCGAGGGCCATGACCGTACGATTCAACCTACTACGCAGCCTGACCGCACCGTCGCAACCGAATAGTTCGCTCATTGTCCATCGGCCTCTACGGGCCCGGCTCGCGTAAGACCAGGATCGATTGCCCTCCGGCCGCCGGTGCGTTCAACGCACGGCCGCTTCGCCGGAGGCCGGTCCGGCGCCTTGCGCCCGGCATGAAGACCGTAAGCGATGTACGCTTGCGGTCTTTTTGCGTTTTCATTTTCGTCCCGCCGCGGCCAGCCGGCCGCATGATGATGCATGCATGATTATTTTACAAACGAGAGGAACGACCCTAATCATATGTCAACAACCCCTTACCGGCGAATCGATCTGCCCGCCGGCGATCTGCACGTCTTCGCCGCCGACGATCTGTTCCATGCCATGGGCGCCAAGGTGCTCGAGATGGCGAACAACAATTTGCAAATTCCGAATATCCGCTACATGAGCTACACGCCGGACGCCCACGTCGGCGTCGGCACGTGCATCGGCACGACGGCGGTCTGGGGCGCCGGGGACGGCTTCGTCTCGCCCTCCATCGTCGGCAGCGACATCGGCTGCGGCATGCGGGTGCACCTGACGAACCTGGACGCGGCCGACCTGCGGGACGTGAAGGTCCGGCGCAAGCTGGTCAAGGCGATCGAGAAGCGCATCCCGGTGGAAAACCACGCGCGCGGCTTCTTCTCCGACATCCGGCTGGACGACGTCCTGCGCAAAGGGCTGCACGGCCTGCCGAACAAGTACGTCCCGGACGGCTACACGCCGCGCAAAGCGACCTCGCTCTCGCACGTCGAATGCAGCCGGTTCCGCTACGACGAGGACGCCCTGAACCGCATTCCGGAGCCGCTCTGGCACCGGGCGCACCGCCAGCTCGGCACGCTGGGAGGCGGGAATCATTTCATCGAGATTCAGGCGCTCGAGACGGACGAGGCGAACCGCGGCATCGCGGAACAATGGGGGCTGCGGGACGGCCAGGTCGCGGTCATGATCCACTCCGGCTCGCGGGCGTGGGGCGGCGCGGTCAACCAGTACAGCGGCTCCGAGGTCGCGAAGACGATGCACCGGCTCGGGCTCGGCACGGGCGATCCGAAGCTCGCGTTCGCCCCGCTCGGCAGCGACGCCGGACGGACGTACACGGCTATCTGGAGCACCGCGTCGCGATGGCGCGGGTGCCCCGCGTGACGCAGCACGGGCTGGGGTACGAGGACCTGATCTTCGGCGAGCACGACGAAGCGATGCTCCGCTTCCTGGAGGCGATGCGGGAACGCCAGCTGGCCAGTCCGAAGATCATCGTGTTCACGGACACGAAGGACGGCCTGGAGCAGACCCGCGAGCCGGCGTCCGCGCCCGTCACCCGCAGCGACGTGTTCATGGACGAGGAGCTGAAGACGCAGATCTACCGCTCGGTCGACGAGTTTTTCTCGCGGGACCGCGCGTTCTTCCTCACCTACGGCATTCCGTACAAGCGGGGCATCCTGCTCTACGGCAAGCCGGGCAACGGCAAGACGACGCTCGTCAAATCGATCTCGTCGACGGCCAGCGCGCCGATCGCGTACTGGCAAATCACCGAGTACACGAGCAGCGGGTCGATTCAGGAGGTGTTCGCGGCCGCCGTGCAGCTGGCGCCGATGGTGCTCGTCATCGAGGACATCGACTCCATGCCGGATTCGTGCCGCTCGTACTTCCTGAACACGCTGGACGGCGCGAACTCGAAGGAGGGCATCTACCTCATCGGCACGACCAACTATCCGGAGAAAATCGACCCGGCCCTCATGAACCGCGCCGGCCGCTTCGACCGTGCCTACGAGGTGAAGCCGCCGAACGAGGCGATGCGGCGCGCGTACCTGGCATACAAGGGGCTGAACCGCCTCGTCGACGAGGACGCGGTCGGCCGCGCGGCCGCCGCGACGGAAGGGTTCACGCTCGCCCAGCTGAGCGAGCTCTATGCCTCCGCCGCGCTGCAGATGCATTACGAGCGCGCCGTCCACCTGGAGCGGGTCATTCGCGACATGCGGACGGATTACGACAAGGGCCGCAGCCGCGAGTGGATGTCGGACGCCGCGTCCCGGAAGCTCGGCTTCATGTAAAGGAGCGGAAGCGCCGCCGGAAGGCGGAATGCGGTCGGGAAAGCGGAACGCGGTCGCGAAGGCGAAGCGAGGCGGGGGAGCGCTGCTGCGGTCCGCGCCGGGCGGCAAGCCCGCGCGCAAGGAGCCGCGCGCGTCGCCTCGTCCGCCTCGCCCGCGTTGCCGCGCTGAGCCGGTCCGCCCGCGTTGCCTCGCCCGCGCCGGCAATCCGCGTCGCCGACGCAAAAAAGAACCGCCCCGCAGGTCATGTTGCCATGACCTGCGGGGCGGTTCCTTGCCGGCGGCGGCGTCCGGCGCCTTCCGGGGCGCCTTCGGCCGGCCGCTCGCGCGAGCCGATTCGTTCTCAGCTCGCCAGCGCTTCGAGCGTGCGCGCCACGTACGGATGCAGCTCGCCGATCCGCTTGGACACGCTGCCCGCGGAGACGTCGTACCGCTTCGCGACCTCCGCCTTCGTCACGTTCGGGCGGCCGGTCATGACGGACAAGCTGTATTCCAGGGCGGCGAAGACGACGCCCGGCTTTTGCACGACCGGCTCCTGCTCGCGCGAATACGCGAACCAGAGCAGGGTCGTGGCGTTGATTTCGTCCCACGTGAAGCGCTCCGCCAGATGCGTCACCAGTTCCTTGGCGATGTCGCCGTACTGGGGCTGCGTCCAAGTCAGCCGTTCGACGGCGGCGTTCATGTCCGCCAGGGATTCCGGCACGGCGACGGCGATGCCGCCCGCTTGTCCGGCCGGCGCGTCCGCCCCGGCTTCGCGGCCCGCGAACCGGGCGGCCGCGTCCTTCTCCAGGCAGCACTTCTTGTATTTGTTTCCGCTTCCGCACGGACAGGGGGCGTTACGGCCCACTTTCGACTTTTTCATCGGGTACACTCGCTCCTCTCACGCTACCCATGGTAACAGAAAGCCGGCCCTTACATCAAACGTCCAAAACACATAAATATTGGACAAGCGGAGCGGAAACGGGTTATGGCATAATGAGTAACGGCATTGTTTTATCCAACTTAGCGATTACGGGAACGGGGATTACGCAAGCTTATGAACATCGGGGAACAAACAACGGGGGCCGTGCCCACCTGGAAAACATTAAGTCTCTTCGGCCTGGCGTGGCCGATTCTGGTCGACTCCGTGCTGCGGATGATGCTGGGGACCGCCGACGTCTTCATGCTGAGCCGCATCTCGGACGGCGTGGCCGGCGCGGTCGGACTGGCGAACGAAATCATCGTATTCTGCATTCTCATGTTCGGCTTCGTCGGCATCGGCACGAGCGTGGCGATCACGCAATATTTGGGCGCGGGGCGGAAGAAAACGGCGAGCCGCATCTCGGCGCACGCGATTTCGCTGAACGTCCTCTTCGGGCTGCTCGTCGGCCTGGTGCTCTTCGGCTTCAGCGAGCAGTGGATGCGGATGCTCAATCTCGATCCGGGGCAGATCGCCATCGCGAACACGTATCTGAAGGCGATCGGCGGCTTCATCTGGCTCGAGGCGATCTCCTACGCGGTCTCGTCGATCATCCGGGCGAACGGCCGCACGCGGGACGTCATGTTCGTCACGCTCGGCGTCAACGTGCTCCACGTGACGGGCAATTACCTCTTGATCTTCGGCCACTTCGGCTTCCCGGAATGGGGCGTGACCGGCGCGGCCGTGTCCACGATCGTCAGCCGGGCCGTCGGCGTCGCCGTGCTGCTGATCCTGCTATACCGCCGCGTGCCGAGCCCGATCCGGCTGAAGGATTACGTCCGCTTCGACAAGGCGCACGTCAAACGGATTCTCGGCGTCGGCCTTCCGGCGGCCGGGGAGCAGATCGCGTGGCAGTCGCAGTACATGACGGTCATGAGCTTCGTGAACCTGATCGGGGCGCAGGCGCTGAGCGCGCATATCTACGTATTCAACGTCAGCACGTACTTCATGGCGTCGTCCACGGCGATCGGCATCGCGACCGAAATCATCGTCGGCCACATGGTCGGCGCGGGCGAGAAGAAGGCCGCGTATTTCCGGCTGATGCGGAGCCTGCGGCTCAGCATCGCGGTGACGGCGGTCGTCGTGGCGGTGACGGCGCTGTTCCGCTATCCCATCATGGGGCTGTTCACGGACGATCCGAAGATCGCCGCGATGGGCGCGGGCATCTTCCTCATCTCGATTATTTTGGAGCCGGGGCGGGTGTTCAACATCGTCGTCATCAACTCGCTGCGCGCGGCCGGCGACGCGAAGTTCCCGGTGCTGATGGGCGTGTTCTCCATGTGGGGCGTCTGCGTGCCGCTCTCGTATTATCTCGGCGTGCATCTGCATTGGGGGCTGCCGGGCGTCTGGATCGCGTTCACCGTGGACGAATGGCTGCGCGGGCTCATCATGCTGGCGCGCTGGAAGAGCGGCGTCTGGGCGCGAAAATCGTTCGTGCAGCCGGCGAAGCCGCCGGCGGAGCAGCCCGCGGCGGCGGTCGGCGCGTGACGGGCGCGTTCGGCCCGGCCGGAGCGGCGGCGCGGATAAGGGCATGAATCGTTAGCGGCGCGAATGGTTCGCGGCGTTAACCGGCGGCAGCCTCGGACTTTGCGGAGTCCGGGGCTGCTTTTTTTGGCGGTTCGGATGCCGCGGTTTCCGCCCTGTATTATAATGGCACTAGCTTATCCCGATCTTTTTTGCGCCGCGCGTCGATTTGGCGCGCCCGCGTTCGTCGCGTGAATAGAGGCCGAATTTTCGGCCGGCATTCCAAAACCGAATTTCAGGAGGAGATGTACGATGCGTTTCATGCTGGTCGTGAAAGCAAGCAAGGATTCCGAGGCCGGCGTCCTGCCGTCGCCCGAGCTGGTCGCCGCGATGACGAAGTATAACGAGGAGCTGGCGAAGGCCGGCGTGCTGATCGCCGCCGACGGGCTGCACCCGAGCTCCGGGGCGATCCGGATCTCGTATCCCGAGCCGGGCGGCAAGCCGCAGGTGGTCGACGGCCCGTTCGCGGAGACCAAGGAGATCATCGCCGGATATACGCTGATCGAGGTCAAGTCCCGCGAGGAAGCGGTCGAGTGGGCCTTGCGCATGCCGGACCCGCACGGCTTCGGCGAAGGGGAGATCGAGCTGCGGCAGGTGTTCGACTTCGCGGACATCACCCCCGACGCGGAGCTGCAGGCCCGCGAGGCCGCCGTACGGGCGCGGCTCGGCCGGGGTAACTGACCATGGCGCGGACCTCCGGCGCGCACCGGACGATCGACGCGATCTGGCGGATCGAATCGCCCAAGCTCATCGCCGGGCTCGCGCGGATGGTCCGCGACGTCGGGCTGGCCGAGGATTTGGCCCAGGACGCGCTCGTCGCCGCCTTGGAGCGGTGGCCCGAGAGCGGCATTCCGGACAATCCCGGCGCCTGGCTCATGACGACGGCGAAGCGCCGCGCGATCGATCTGCTTCGGCGCAACAAGACGCGCGACCGCAAGTATGAAGAGTGGGGACGCGCGGCGGGGACGTTCACCGAGGACGACCTGGAGCGCGGGCTGGACGGCGAGATCGGCGACGACCTGCTGCGGCTCATCTTCACGACCTGCCATCCGATGCTGTCCCGGGAGGCGCGCGTCGCGCTGACGCTGCGTCTGCTCGGCGGTCTCGCCACCGACGAGATCGCGCGGGCGTTCCTCGTCGCGGAAGCGACGGTCGCGCAGCGGATCGTCCGGGCGAAGCGGACGCTCAGCGCCGCGCGCGCGGCGTTCGAGGTGCCGGAGGGCGAAGCGCTGAAGGAACGGCTGGCGGCGGTGCTCGAGGTCATCTATCTGATGTTCAACGAAGGCTACGCGGCGACCTCCGGCGGCCAGTGGATGCGTCCGCTGCTCTGCCGGGAAGCGCTGCGGCTCGGCCGGATGCTGGCCGAGCTCGCGCCGCGGGAGCCGGAGGCGCACGGCCTCGTCGCGTTGATGGAGATCCAGTCCTCCCGCTTCAAGACCCGGGTGGACGCGAGCGGCGAGCCGGTCCTGCTGCTCGATCAGAACCGCGCGCTGTGGGATCATCTCCTGATCCGCCGCGGCCTCGCCGCCCTGGAGCGGGCGCGCAAGCTGGGGCGGCCGCTCGGCCCGTACGCGCTGCAGGCGTCGATCGCGGCCTGCCACGCGTCGGCGCGGACGGCGGAGGAGACCGACTGGGTGCGCATCGCCGCGCTGTACGAGGCGCTGTCGCGGGCCGCGCCTTCGCCGGTCGTGGAATTGAACCGCGCGGTGGCGATCGCGATGGCCTTCGGCCCGGCGTTCGGCCTGCAGCTCGCGGACGAGCTGGCCGCGGGGCGGGCGCTGAAGGATTATTACTTGCTGCCGAGCGTCCGCGGCGATCTGCTCGCCAAGCTCGGTCGCCACGCGGAGGCGCGCGCCGAGTTCGAGCGGGCGGCGTCGCTGACGCGCAACGAGCGCGAGCGGGCGCTGATGCGGAGGCGCGCCGCGGAATGCGAGGCCGCGGCAGCCGGCGGGGCAGACGCCGGAACCGCCGCGCCGGAACAACCGCCGAACTCAACACCGTAACAGCCATCGGAACAAACGCCGGAACACGGAAACAACCGCCGAACTAAACTCGAACACCGAATATCGAAACAACCGCCAAAAACACGGAAACAACGGTCGGAACAACCGCCGCAACATTCGCCGAAAGCGAGCGCCCACGGGCCTCGCTTTTTTTTTGCCCGCGATGTCGATTTCGCCGCCGGAGCTTCGTCGCTCCAGTAGAGGCGAAAGCGGGGCGGCGGCGCGAGCGCGCGGCAGCCGCGGATCATTCGCCCTAACGAGGGCAGGACGGGAAGGAGAGGGATCGCCATGCGGTACATGCTGCTGGTGAAGGCGACCGCGCGCTTCGAAGCGGGCATCGCCGGAGGAGCGCCGCACGCCCTGGCGTGGGCGGCGTTCCGCGAAGCGCTGGCGGACGCCGGCGCGCTGCTCGCGGAGGAATGGCTGCGCCCGAGCGCGAGCGGGGTGCGGATCGCCTACCCGGCGCCGGGGTGCCGGCCGGAGCTGACGGCGGGACCGTTTGCCCCGGAGACCGGCACGGTCGCGGGTTACGTGCTGATCGAGGCCGGATCGGCGGAGGAGGCGACGGCCTGGGCGCTGCGCATGCCGGAGCCGGACGTCGGCGGCGAGGTCGCCATCGAGGTGCGCGAGCTGGCCGAGCGCGAGGGGCCGCGAAACTGGCGGAACGAGGCGTCGGCGGCCGAGCTGCGCGACCATCTCGGCATGCTGCGGCGCTTGTAAAAGAGTCATTCGCTTTTTTTTATCGCCGCCGCCGTCGATTTCGGAAATCGCCGTTCGTCGCTGTAGTAGAAACCGAGTTACGCCACCTTACACGAGAGAGGATGTTCGAATCATGGGAGCGCAATTGACGCCGTATTTGAT
Organism: Paenibacillus sp. UNC496MF; assembly: GCF_900113915.1. Taxonomy (NCBI): domain Bacteria; kingdom Bacillati; phylum Bacillota; class Bacilli; order Caryophanales; family Paenibacillaceae; genus Paenibacillus; species Paenibacillus sp. UNC496MF. The sequence goes on along the minus strand of NZ_FORE01000006.1, from coordinate 552,952 downwards.
GTCGGAGGACGCGCGGGCGCAGGCGGATTTTTACGTAAAAGCATTGGGCGGGGAGATTCAGTCCGTCATGACGTTCGGCCAGATGCCGGGCGCGCCGGAGGAGATGGCCGATAAGGTCATGCACCTGGCGATGACGGTCGCGGGCGGCAGCGCGCTGTTCTTCTCCGACGGCGGGCCGGCCGGCTATACGCGGAGCATCTCGCTGTCGCTGTCGTACGGCGACGAGGCGGAGGCGCGCGAGGCATTCGCCAAGCTGAGCGACGGCGGAGACGTGAAGCATCCGTTCGCGCCGCAGCCGTGGGGCGCGTATTACGGCGAGGTGCAGGATAAGTTCGGCGTCGTTTGGCAAATCGTCAAGCACCTGTAACGCGCGGAAATCGAATCTACACTAGACATACGCGAAGGAGCGAATCGAAAACATGAACGCGGAAGTGACGACTTTTATCGAAACCATTCAAGAGCCTTGGCAGCGGGAGCTGTGCGCCGGCCTGCGCGAGACGGTCCGCGGCGCGGTGCCGGACGTGCAGGAGCGCATCCAGTACAAGAAGCCGCATTTTCTGAAGAACGGCAAATACGCCGCCGTCATCGGCACCTCGAAGGACGCGGTCAGCTTCACGATCTTCAACGCCGCCGGGCTCGAGCTGCCGGCCGGGCGGTTCGACGGCCCGCCCGAGCGCAAGACGATGAAGCTGAAGCGGGGAGACGCGTTCGACGCGGCGCAGCTGACGGCGCTGGTCGGACAAGCGGCCGCGGGACTGTAAGCGGAGACGGTTCGCCGTCCGCGAACGCACGATCGGATCGACCGGCTCGGGAGCTTCGGCGCCCGGCCGGTCTTTTCGTATGGGCCCGTCTTCGGCCGGGCACGCCCGCGCGCGCCCGCGAGACTCGCGGCCATTGCCCCGGATGCCGTCGAACCCGGTAGGGAAAAGGGGCGATTTGCGGTATAATGGCAGCATCATGGTTTAACGGAGAGGCAGTGAGGAACGTGGAAAGCAGACCTGGGCAAGCGCTGACGTGCGAATGGCAGAAGTACGGCGTCGTGAACTACGCGATGCAGCAAAACTTCGTGCCGGTCGTCCAGAAGATTACGCTGCATAACGCGTCGGAGCGCGATTTGACGGGGATCTCCGTGCAGATCGCGGCGGAACCGGCGTTCGCGCCGCCTTGGCGCGCGGAGGTCGATGCCGTGCCGGCGGGCAAGACCGTGGAGCTGGCGCCCGTCCACGTGCAGGTGAACGGCGTCTACCTGGCGGGGCTCACGGAACGGCTGACGGGCACGCTGACGCTGACCGTGTCGGGGGAAGGACGGGAGCTGTTCGCGGAGACGGCGCCGCTGACGCTGCTCGCTTACGACCAGTGGGGCGGCTTGGCCGCCATGCCCGAGATGGCCGCGGCGTTCATCATGCCCAATCATCCCGCGGTGCAGCAGCTGGTCGGCGAGGCGGCGCCGATTCTCGGGAAATGGACGGGCAACCCGTCGTTCGACGCGTACCAGAGCAACAACCCGAACCGGATCCGGCATCAAGCCGCCGCGATCTATGCCGCGATTCAAGCGAAGCAGGTCACGTATTGCGTGGCGCCGGCGAGCTTCGAGGAGGTCGGGCAGCGCGTCCGGCTTCCGGATGCCGTCATCGGCGGGCGAATGGGCAATTGCCTCGACTTGACGCTCCTCTATGCCGCTTGCCTGGAGGCGGTCGGCCTGCACCCGCTGGTCGTCTTTACGAAGGGCCATGCGTTTCCGGGCGTGTGGCTGGTGCCGGAGACGTTCGCCGAGACCGTGCAGGACGACCCGTCGCTGCTCGCGAAGCGGCTCGCCTCCGGCGTGCACGAGATCAGCCTCGCGGAAGCGACCCTGATGTGCGGCGGGCACGACGAGGCCTACGCGGACGCGGAGCGGGCGGCGATCGGCCATCTGGGCGATCCCGACGCTTTCGTCGGCTTCATCGACGTCAAGCGTTCGCGGGCCAGCGCGATCCGTCCCCTTCCGCTGCGCGTCCAGGCGCCGGGCGGCTGGGAGATCGTGCCGGACCGGACCCCGGCCGCGGGTACCGGCGGAGCGCCGGACGAAGTGACGATCCATGCGCGCCCGGCGGAGGCCGCCTCGATTCCGGTCACGAAGCAGAAGCAGTGGGAACGGCGGCTGCTCGACCTGACGCTCCGGAACGGACTGCTGAACTTCCGGTTGACCAAATCCGCGCTGCCGCTCCTCCAGACGAAGCTAAGCGAGCTCGAAGACGCCCTGTCCGGCGGACGGGAATTCCAGCTCCTGCCGCGGCCCGCGGATTGGGCCGATACGCCCCGGAGCGCGGAGCTGTTCCGGAGCGTCGGCCGCGACGATCCGCTGAACGTGCTGATCGGGCAGGAATTTCTGCAGAAGCGGCTGCGCGCCGATGCCGGCGACCGGGAGCTCGCGGTCAAGGCGATTCATCTCTATCGCGCGGCGAGGGCGTCGCTGGAGGAGAACGGGGCCAACACGCTCTTCTTGGCGCTAGGGCTGCTCAAGTGGTACGAGACCCCGGCCAGCGAGCAGCCGCGGTATGCCCCGATCGTGCTCGTCCCGGTGGAGCTGACCCGCAAGACGTCGAGCGCGAGCTTCGTCCTGCGCGTCCGGGACGAAGAGCCGCAGATCAATATTACGCTGCTCGAGATGCTCCGCCAGGATTTCGGCAGCCAGATCGGCGGGCTCGATCCGCTGCCGCGGGACGAGAAGGGCATCGACCTCGCCGGCGTCTTCTCGGTCATTCGCCACGCCGTCATGCGGCTGCCCCGCTGGGACGTGGTGGAGTCGGCGCTGCTCGGCCTCTTCTCGTTCAGCCGCTTCGTCATGTGGAACGACATTCGCAGCCGGGCGGAGGACCTCGCCAAGAACAAGGTGGTCGCGAGCCTCATGGCCGGCCGTCTGGCCTGGCAGGCGGAGCAGCCGTTCCCCGAGCCGGGCGCGCTGGACGGCTTGTACGCGCCCGACCGGCTCCTGCTGCCGATCAGCGCGGATTCCTCGCAGATCGTCGCCGTGGGCGCCGCCCAAGCGGGGCACAGCTTCGTGCTGCACGGGCCGCCGGGAACGGGCAAATCGCAGACGATCACGAACCTGATCGCCGCGGCGCTGGCCGAGAATAAGACAGTGCTGTTCGTCGCGGAGAAGATGGCCGCGCTCAGCGTCGTGCAGGGCAGGCTCGAGGGAATCGGGCTGGGCGCCTTCTGCCTCGAGCTCCATTCGAACAAGAGCACGAAGAAGGCCGTGCTCGACCAGCTGAAGCGGACGCTGGAGACCGCCCGTTCGGCGTCGCCGGAGGACTGGCGCCGCGAGGCCGAGCGGTTGGCGGCGTCGCGCGGCGAGCTGAACGGCTACGTGGACGCGCTGCACCGGAAGCGCGGCTTCGGCGCGTCGCTGTACGAGGCGATCGCCCGGTACGGCGAAGTCAAGGACGCGCCGGCGCTGGCGCCGTTCGACCAGCCGGTCGCCGGCTGGACGGCGGACCTGCGCCTCGCCTGGAGCGAGCGCGCGAAGGAGCTGCGCATCGCCGGCGAAGCGGCGGGCGGGCCCGCGGGCCATGTCTGGTCGGACGCGTCCGGCTCGGCCTACTCGCCGGCGCTCCGGGCGCAGGCCGAGGAGGCGCTGGCGGCGTACGCGGCCGCGCTGCGGGACGTGAAGCAGGCCTACGGCGCGCTCGGCGGCGCGCTGGAAGGGCCGGCAACGGACCCCGACGGCGCGCAGCTGCGGCAGCTGGCGGCGGCGGCCGAGCTGCTGCAGGGCATGCCGGCCATCGTGCCGGCGGCGCTGCTCGGCGCCGATGAGCTGGAGCCGGCGCTCGGCGCCGCCATGCTTGCGGCCCGCCGCGGCGTCGCGCGCAATGAAGCCCGCGCGCGCGTCGCGGATCGCTTCTCCGCCGAGGCGCTCGCGTTCGACGCCGGCGCGGCGCTGGAGGAGTGGCGGCAAGCCGAGCGGAAGTGGTTTCTGCCGAAGCGGCTCCGGCAGAACCGGATCTACAAGCAGCTCAGCCGAATGGCCGCGGCGACACTCCGGAAGGACCAGACGGCCGAAGCGCTCGTCCTGATCGCCGTCTACCGGACCGAAGCGGCCGAGCTGAAGCAGGCCGCCGCGGCGGCCTCCGTCTGGCTGGGCGCGCGCTGGAGCGGGGAAGACGCGGACTGGGTCGCGGCGATCGCGCTGTGCGACTGGAGCCGGCGGCTCGAGCAGGTACTGCTGCGGCTGCATCCGGACGTCCGCGCGGCGACGGCCGCGCGGAAGCGGCTCGCCGACGCGGCGGCCGCCGGAGGCGCCGCGTTCCGGGAGCGCCACGGCGGCGCGCTGGCGCAGTTCGCGGCGGCCTGCCGGGAGTCCGTCCGGCTGGAAGAGAAGCTGGCCGAACTGCTCGGGATCGATTTCGCCGCCGTGGACCGGCGCCGGTCCGGCCGGCCTTGGCTGGACCATCGCGAGGCGCGGGCGCGGCAATGGACGGACGCTTTGGACGCCCTGCGCGATTGGTGCGGCTGGCGGCTGGTCCGCGAGCGCGCGGCATCCGCGGGACTGTCCTCGCTCGCGGCCGCGTACGAGCGCGGCGAGCTGCGGCACGACCAGGTGGAGCCGGCGTTCGAGCGGGCCTGGTGGCGCGCGGCCATCGACTTCGCGCTGGCCGAGGAGACGGAGCTGGCTTCGTTCTCCGGCCGCTTGTTCGAGGATAAGATCCGCAGCTTCCAGGCGCTGTCGGAGCGGTTCGAGCGCCTGACCCGCCAGGAAATCGCGGCGCGCCTCTCGGCGAACATCCCGCCGCTGCATCAGCAGGCCTCCTCCAATTCGGAGGCCGGCATCCTGCTGCGGGCGATCCGGAGCGGCGGCAGGGGGATGTCGCTGCGCAAGCTGTTCGAGCAAATTCCGAATTTGCTGAACCGCCTGTGCCCGTGCGTGCTCATGAGCCCGATGTCGGTCGCGCAGTACCTTGATCCCAAGTACGCGCCGTTCGATCTCGTCGTGTTCGACGAAGCGTCCCAGCTGCCGACGAGCGAAGCCGTCGGCGCCATGGCGCGCGGCCGCAACGTGGTCGTGGTCGGAGATCCGAAGCAGCTGCCGCCGACCAGCTTCTTCTCGGCCGCGGCAAGCGAGGACGGCGAGGAGGACGGCATCCCGGAGGACCTCGAGAGCATTTTGGACGACTGCCTCGCGCTCGGCATGCCGGAAGCCCATCTGCTGTGGCATTACCGCAGCCGGCACGAGAGCCTGATCGCGTTCAGCAACCGGCACTTCTACGACAACCAGCTGCTCACCTTCCCGTCGCCGTACGAGCGGAGGTCCAGCGTGCGCTGGCATCCGGTGGACGGCTATTACGACCGGGGCCGGACGAAGCAGAACCGGGCGGAAGCCGAGCAGGTCGTGGCGGAGATCGCGCGGCGGCTGCGGGATGCGGAGGGGCCGCGGCGGAGCATCGGCGTCGTCACGTTCAACAGCATCCAGCAGACGCTGATCGAGGACCTGCTCGACGAAGCGTTCCGCAAGGACGGCGAGCTGGAACGGCTGGCTTCGCGGCTGCATGAGCCGATTTTCGTCAAGAATTTGGAGAACGTGCAGGGCGACGAGCGCGACGTCATCCTCTTCTCGATCGGGTACGGTCCGGACGCGTCGGGCAAGGTGGTGCTGAACTTCGGACCGCTGAACCGGGAGGGCGGCTGGCGGCGGCTGAACGTCGCGGTCTCCCGGGCGCGGCACGAAATGCACGTCTTCTCCGCGCTGCGCGCCGAGCATCTGGACGCGTCGCGCACGCGCTCGAACGGCGTCGGCGTGCTGAAGGCGTTCCTGGAATACGCCGAGAAGGGCCATGCGGCGCTCGGGCTGAACGCGGCCCAGCTGAAGCGCGAGGAGACGGGGATCGAGGCGCAGATCGCGGAGGCGCTGACCGCGAACGGCTACAAGGCCGACCTGCATGTCGGAGAGTCTGGCTACCGCATCGATCTCGCGGTCGTCGATCCCGCGCAGCCGGATGCGTACCGGCTCGCGATTCTGTGCGACGGCGACAATTACCGGTCGGGCCGGACGGCCCGCGACCGGGATATGCTGCGCGAGCAGGTGCTGCGTCAGCTGGGCTGGCGCATTCATCGCGTTTGGTCGATGGATTGGCTGGATAATCCCGCGAAGGAGACGCAGCGCGTTTTGGCGGCGGTCTCGGAAGCCGAGCAGGCCGAACGCGCCGAGCAGGCGGAACGCGCCGCGCGGGCGGCGCAAGCGGCCCCGGCCGCGCCGGCCGAGGAGCGCGGCCCGGCGGCCGGCGAACGGCCGCAGGCGCGCGTCGCGGCCGTGCCGCCGCCGGCGCCGCCCGCGGACGGCGTCGAGCCCGCGGCGCCCGCCGCCGCGCGTCCGACGCGGAGAACGGCGTACCGCGCCGCGGAGCTGCCGGCTGTCGGCCGCGCGTCCGATGACTTTTACGCGCCGGCCAATACCGGGCTCGTGCGGGATCAGATCGCGACGGTCGTGCGGGAGGAGGGGCCGATCAGCCGGGCGCTGCTGGTGAAGCGGGTGCTCCAAGCCTGGGGCATCGCGCGTTCGGGGGCCCGCATCGAGCGGCGCTTCGACGAAGTCGCGGGCGGGCTGGCGCTGCGCGCGACGGAAGGGGACGGCACCGTCTTCTATTGGCCGGACGGGGTCGAGCCTGCCGAATACGGCGTGTTCCGCGTGTCCGAGGGCGAGCCGGAAAGGCGGAACGCCGAGGATCTGCCGCCCGAGGAAGTCGCGAGCGCCGTGAAGGAGACGCTGTTCCTGCACGGCAGCCTCCCGGTGGACGACCTGATCCGGGAGACGGTCAAGCTGCTCGGCTATTCCCGTACGGGCAGCGCCTTGGACAAGGCGCTGCGGAGCGGCTTGCAGGCGGCCGTGAGCCGCGGCGACGCGGAGCTCGAGAACGGGCGCGCGCATTATCGCAAAGGCTGACCGCGTTTGCGATCCGCTCGCGCGGACAATGACCGAAACGAAAACCAGACACCCCGCGGGGTGTCTGGTTTTTTGCGTAGGGGAACCGGACCGCTACGGCAGCGGCGCATTCGCCGAACCGGACGGCTGCTCCGCCTGAAGCGCGCGCCGGACCGCGTTCAGGCCGCCGGCTTCATCGATGGCGAAGAGGTCGACGACGACGTTGGCTCCCGTCACGTGGAATCGCGCCTCGTAAGCGGGAAAGCCGACGATGTTGATCGTTCGCAGCGTCGCGCTCAGCGGGGCGAGAGAGAACAGCTGGTGCGCGGCCGGAACGTTGGCGTCGTCCGGCGAGCCCGTCGGCACGAGGAACGCCTCCAGCTCGATGACCGCCTCGGTCGCATGATCTTCGTTGGTGATGAGGAGCTGCAGGCTGACGGCCGGACCGGGATCCGGGTTGGGCATGGCTCCGGTGCTAAAGGACGGCATGGCGGCGGGTCACCTCCTTCGTTAAGGAATGAACGACATGGCGAATCGCGTCCTTGCTTCCCGCGGCCGCATCCGCGCGGGGGGACGTGCTTCTCTGCTTCTCCAGCATATGCGCGTCCTATGAAAATGGCTTGGATATTTCATAGACAGCCGCAGGCAGTCAGTAAATATATGAAAAAAGAATAGAAGGGTACCGGAGCAGCCGACGAAGGAGATCGAATGGGACAAAAAAACAGCCGCGGGCCCGAAAGGACCCGCGGCTGTATCTCGTTCGCGCTTGGCGGAGTGCCGCGCGCGCCGGTCGGCAAGCTTGGCTTACGGCAGGATGTTGCCCGCCGCGCGGTAGATGGCGTACCAGTCTTCGCGCGTCAGACGGATCTCGGCGGCGCGGATGCAGTCTTGCAGACGCTCGATATTCGTCGTGCCGGTAACCGGCTGCATGTTGGCCGGATGGCGGAGCAGCCAAGCAATCGCGATCGTCGTGTTGCTGACGTCGTATTTCTTGGCGATTTCGTCGATTTGCGCGTTCAGTTCCGGGAATTTCGGGTTGTCCAGGAAGACGCCCTCGAAGAAGCCGAATTGGAACGGCGACCACGGCTGAATCGTGATATCGTGCAGGCGGCAATAGTCGAGAATGCTGCCGTCGCGGTTGATCGCGGAGTTGTTCTCCATGTTCACGTTGACGCCGTTCGAGATCATGTTGGCGTTCGTGATGCTGAGCTGCAGCTGGTTGGCGACGATCGGCTGTTTCACGAATTTCTTGAGCAGCGCGATCTGGTTCGGGTTCTGGTTGGACACGCCGAAGTGGCGCACCTTGCCCGAGCTCGCCAGCTGATCGAACGCTTCCGCTACTTCTTCCGGCTCGACGAGCGCGTCCGGACGGTGCAGCAGGAGGACGTCGAGGTAGTCGGTGCGCAGGCGCTGCAGGATTTTATCGACGGATCCGAGGATATGCTCCTTGGAGAAATCGAACTGTCCTTGGCGAATGCCGCACTTGGATTGCAGCATGATTTTCTCGCGCACGTCGTCGCTCATATGTATCGCGTCCGCGAAGATTTCCTCGCATTTGCCGCCGCCGTAAATATCCGCATGGTCGAAGAAGTTCGCGCCCGCCTCGAGCGCCGTTTGGACGAAGCGCTCCGCGCCCGCCTTGTCCAGCTGGTTGATGCGCATGCAGCCGACCGCGAGGACGGGGACCTCCAGATTGCTGGTTCCGAGCTTGATCGTTCTCATGATTCCTTGCCTCCCATTCAAATGAGGAAATTAGGTTCGGCCGGGCGGGTCGACGGTGAATACAAAGGTGGACGAGCCGGCGCTCCCCATCCGATTGTGACACACCGGACGCCCCGTTTCAAGGGCGCCCGGTCCCGCTCGGAAAACATTGCCGCCGATTCGGGACCCCGTCCGGGGCGATCTTTGCTATAATAGAGACGGCGTGCTTGATCGGAGCTTCAACCCAAATACGATAAAAAGAATGTGATGACGTGGAACAACCTGCTTACCGGCAGCGGAGGCAAGCGTTTCTGGAACGGTTTTTGGCGCGGATCGCCATCGGCGATTACCGCGCGCTGCTGTCGCTGTATCTCCCGATCCTGATCGACCAGGCGTTCATCATCGGCCTCAACATGCTGAACACCGCCATGATCAGCTCGTCGGGCGTGGCCGCGGTCAGCGCGGTCAACATCGTCGATTCGCTCAATATGTTTCTCATCAGCGTGTTCGTCGCCGTGTCGACGGGCGGCACGGTCATCGTGGCGCAGTACAAGGGGAGCGGGAATCTCCCCATGGTGCCGAAGGCGGCGGCCAGCTCCGTCTCGTCCGTGACGCTGTTCGCGGTCGTCATCGGCCTCGCGATGATCGCGCTGCACGGCCCGGCGCTGAACCTGCTGTTCGGGGCGGCCTCCCCGGACGTCTTCGCCAAGGCCAAGACGTACTTCATCGGCAGCTGCGCGTCCTTCGCCGGGATCGCGCTGACGGAGGCGGTCTGCGGCGCGCTGCGCGGCATCGGGCGGTCCCGGGCGTCGCTCACGCTGTCCTTGATCATGAACCTGTCGTACGTGCTGCTGAACGTCCTGTTCATCAACGTGATGCACATGGGCGTGCTCGGCATGAGCATCTCGATCAACATCGCGCGGTACGGCGCGGCGCTGTTCGCGCTCTATTACATCCTCAAGCTTGATAACAATCTGCATCTGCGGATCAAGGACATCGTGCGCGTGCGCTTCGAGATGGTGAAGCGGATTCTCCACGTGGGGCTGCCGTTCGCGGCGGAGCAGATGTTCTTCAACGGGGGCAAAATCGTCACCCAAATCTTCATCGTCCACCTCGGCACGAACGCGATCGCGGTCAACGCCATCGGCGGCTCGTTCGCCGGCCTGACGCAAATTCCGTCCGCGGCGCTCTCGATCGCCGCGATTACGGTCGTCGGCCAGGCGATGGGCCGGCAGAACGTGGAGGAGGCCCGCAGGTACACGCGGTTTTTCCTATGCGTCTCGACCGGGTTCCTGCTGCTCACGGCGCTGCTCGTCGTGCCGTTGTTCCACCCGCTCGTCAGCCTGTTCCATCCGCCGGAGGCGATCAAGCACGACATCTTCGTCATCGTGCTCATCAACGCCGCCATGCAGGTGCCGCTCTGGTCGATCAGCTTCATCATGCCGTCGGCGCTGCGGGCGGCGGGGGATTCGAAGTTCACGTCGATCGTCTCGCTGCTGTCGATGTGGCTGTTCCGGATCGTGCTCGGGTACATACTCGGCATCGTGTTCAAGTTCGGCATCATCGGCGTCTGGCTGGCGATGAACATCGAATGGGGCGTGCGGGGCACGATCTTCCTGTTGCGCTTCCGCGGCAAGAAATGGTACCGGCATAAGCTGATCTAACGGGCAGAGATGCTGGCGGAAGCGCTGGGCGGTACGGTGTACCGGAGCGAGCGGAAAGAAATCGGCTGCCGTGCGATGCGACGGACGGAAGCGCGCCATCCGGGCTTCGACGGCTTGCCGGAGACGTTCGCGAGCTTCCGGTGGCACGGCGACACGTTCGCGCTGCTTAGAAGAAGCCAGCCGCCGCAGGGGCGGCATGGCTTACGCGCGCAGGTATCGGATCCAGCCCACGACCGAGATCATCAAAGCCGTCCACAGCAATGCGCTGATCAGCGTTCCCCATATGAGCCCGATCAGAAATCGGGAGGATGAATTGTTCATGCCGCTCGCCGCCTCTCCTCTTATCAGTAAGAAGTATGGTTAGTAGGAAGTATGGCCAGAAACGCGGACCTTTAACGCGATTGCCGATGACTGATCCGGGCGCTTCGGCGCCGCGGATTTTTTTGTGCCGGCCCGGGCCGCGCGAAACCCCAAAATCCGCTCCGGCTGCGAATAGTGTGGGATAGCAAGACCGAAGAGGCCAAGCCCACATTCGAGAATCGGAGGAACGGAGCATGCCCCAGCTTGATAAGGAAATCGAACGATTGGTGCGCAGTCTGGACGAGGACAACGACCGCATCTTGAAGCGCTTTGAATTCGTGTCCGGCCACCAACGGCTGACGTTCGAGGAAGGTTCGCGGTTTCTCGATTTTCTGCGGCGGGCGTTGAGCGAGAAGGACGGCTCGCGCCCGGCGCCGCATTAACGGGGAGGACATGATTTTTTAAGCAGGGGGAGATCATAATGAACAAGGAGCAAACGCCGTTTTACTGCCTCGGCTGCCGCGCCTTTCCGGATCGGGAGGAAGCCGCGCGGACGTTCCGAACGGGCTTTTACCGGGTGATCCATCCCTTGGGCATGTGCCGCTCCTGCGCCGCGGGCCAAGCGAAATCCGCGGAGGAGGGAACGTCCGGGCATCGCGCCTTCGGGACGGACGGCAAGCAGGGGACGGCGCCGTTCCGGTTCGAGCCGCCCGTGCCGGATCGCCGCGAGACGCGCGATCTCGCCGCGACCGCGGGGATGGTCGTCGCGTAGGCGGGAGATCGGCCTGAACGGCGAACGAATATACCAATTTATGGGTAATTTTGGCGGCGCGATGCCCGAGATCCGCAAGAAGGCCGGAGTCGGGCTTCTCCCTTTTGCATGATTAATTATTTTTATTGTCATAATAAAAATAATTTTTAGATTTACCTATAGTCGCGCAGGGCAAAAAGCGATACAGTAGAGGAAGAAGAAAGGCTGCTGTCATCCTCGAAGGGTCTTGTGATAAATTTCACATTTCTCCCTTTTTGCGAATGCGCTTTACCGCGTTCCTCCATTAATGGGATTAAACTTGCTTGATGTCCGGGCAAGTTCATCTTTATGCGATGATTGCAGCTGAGTGAGTGACTACATCTGAAGGAGGCAATACAATGAGTGAAACTATGGTATCGAACCTGGAGCAGCAAGACTCCGCAACGGCTTTGGCGAAATCGGACGTGCTCGATCAACTGCTGAAGCCGGAAGTGCAGGAAGCGCTGACGCAACTGGTGGACCAGCTTCCTAAACTGTCCGAAATGATGGCTCTCATGACCAAAACGTACGATCTCGCGCAAAAGGTCGCGACGGACCGCGTCTTCATCCAAGACACGGTGGGCGGCATCCAAGAAGTCGTCAAGCCGCTGACGGAAAAAGTGAAAGGCTACGCGTCCGCGGCGATCGAAGCCAACGACCGCGCGGAGCAAAGCGACAACGTGATCGGCCTGTTCGGCATGATCAAGCTGCTGAAGGATCCGGAGCTGCAAAAGATGCTTCGTTTTGGCCAAGCGTACCTCGACATTCTGGGTGAAAGAAGAAACCAGGAGTAGCAATAAACGGTCTGCGTAATATAACCAGTTTGCCAAGCGATTCATACTAAGCGAAGCACGGAGGATGAGATCCATGAGAAAAGAAATTCTGATTCTGGGCGGCGGATACGGCGGCTTGCTCAGCGCGCTGTCCGCGCGTCAGCATCTGACCACGGAAGAAGCCGGCATTACGGTCGTTAACCGCGTCGGTTCGCACCAAATCATTACGGAGCTTCACCGTCTCGCGGCGGGCAACGTGGCCGAGAAAGCCGTCGCGCTGCCGCTCGAGAAGCTGCTGAAGGGCAAATCCATCAACGTCGTCGTCGGCGAAGTGCAGAAGATCGACGTCGAAGGCAAGCAAGTGGCGCTGAGCAACGGCTCTTCGTACCGTTACGACAATCTCGTCCTCGCGCTGGGCAGCGAAACGAACTACTTCGGCATCCCGGGCCTGCAGGAGAACAGCCTGACGCTGAAATCCGTCGCGGACGCCAACAAAGTGTTCGCCCACGTGAAAGACCGGATCAAAGCGTACGCGGCGAGCAAGAACAAAGCGGACGCGACGTTCGTTATCGGCGGCGGCGGCTTGACCGGCGTCGAGCTGGTCGGCGAACTGGCGGACGAGCTGCCGGCCGTCTGCCGTCAATACGGCGTTGATTTCGCCGACGTCTCCCTCTCGCTGGTCGAAGCCATGCCGACGATCCTGCCGATCTTCTCGCCGGATCTCATCCAACGCGCGGTATCGAGCCTCGAAGCGCGCGGCGTGGAATTCCTGACGGGCCTCGCCATCACGGAAGTGAACGGCAACGTCGTGACGCTGAAGGACGGCCGCACGATCGAAACGAACACGCTCGTCTGGACGGGCGGCGTACAAGGCAGCGCGCTGGTCGGCAACTGCGGCATCGAAGTCAACCGCGGCCGCGCGACGGTCAACGAGCACCTGCAATCCACGTCGCACCCTGAGGTCTTCCTGGCCGGCGACTGCGCGGTCGTCTTCGGACCGGAAGGCCGTCCGTACCCGCCGACGGCGCAGCTGGCTTGGCAAATGGGCGAGCTCGCGGGCGCGAACATCGCGGCGTCCATCAAGAACTTCAAGATGGACAGCTTCAACCCGGTCTTCTCCGGCACGCTGGCAAGCCTGGGCCGCAAAGACGGCATCGGCGCGATCGGCGAATCCGGCATCGAGCTGAAAGGCACGCCGGCTTCCCTGATGAAGAAAGCCTCCAACGCGCGTTACCTGACGCACATCAACGGCCTGTTCTCGCTGGCGTACTAATCCCGGCCCGAACGGCGCGGTTCGAATCAATAGCAAAAGCCCCGGCTCCATACTGGAGCCGGGGCTTTTTCGCGCGGCCTCGGACGCGCGCTATCCACGGTTCTATCCACTTATCAACAGGGTTATACACAATGCCGGCAGCGATAGAAGAAGGAAAATCCGCCGCTTTTTGATGTTTTGTCAACATATCCACAAGTGGATATGTACACAAGCCGGAGCCATGGTTGAACAGTCGCATGCTTCCCGCCTTCATGCTTACCCCTGGCGCCGTCAGCTCTTCCGCAGCCGCCGGCGCGCCAGGAACTGCTTCCACTGGAAGTACATGAAGCAGCCGAGGCAGAAGCCGCTCAGCGCCAGCACGACGGCCGCCGTGAGCATGCCGAGGCTGACGTAGGCGAGCGTCTCGATGCCGAGCGCGAAGCCGAGCAGCGCGACGGCCAGGAAGAGGATCGCGAGCAGGTTGTTGAACCGGAGCAGCTCGCGGCTCTCGGTCTTGGCGCTGGCCGGCAGGAGCGGCGAGAGCGCGCGAACGAACAGGTTGTACCGCACGCCGTACGCGCGGCCGACGAGCTGCACGGCTAGCGGCAGCAGGAGAATCCAATACTGCTGCGCCGCGATCGTCGCGATGACGCTCAGCAGGATGCCGAGCTGGTTGCCGCGGACGCGGTGGAGGGGCACTTCGTCGATGCAGGCATAAGGGTCAAGCTTCAAAGATGGCGTCGTCATGGGGGCTGCCTCCGTTCGGAATGAGGTCGTTGGTTCCATTATACACCTAATCCTTATTATTCGGGTAGGATATATCTGTCATAACCCGCCCGAATTCCCGCGTGCCATTCACCCTAATAACGGCCAATAATTTGAACAGCGGCCTTACGAAATATTGAATTGTGCGTTCGCGGCGCGGGCGCTATAATTCTATGATGCCTAACGGCATGAACGATTCATGCGCGCAGCGCTTGACGCGCTTAACGAGGCGCTTAACGCCGTGAACGAACGGCGGGCCGCCAATACGACGATTCCGGGCAAGCCCGGATTAAACGGGGGATCCCATAATGACGATGACGAACTGGACGCGAAGCGAAATCGAAGGCCGCAAGGCGTGGACGGGCGACAGCGGGCTGCTGTCCGTGACCGTCGTGCCGGAGCTCGGCGCGAAAGCCGTGTCGCTGCTGAACCGGCGGACGGGAAGGGAGTGGCTGTGGCGCAGCGGGAAGCCGCTCGGCGGCAAAGGCTTCGGCACGCCCTTCGGCGAGTCGGACGAGAGCGGCTGGGACGAGATGTTTCCCGGCATTAACGCGTGCGCGTACCCCGAGGCGCCGTGGCAGGGCGAAGCCGTGCCGGACCACGGGGAAGTCTGGTCGCTGCCATGGCAGGCCGAGACGGACGCGGACGGGCTGCTATGCGCCGTCGAGGGCAAGCGCTTCCCGTATGCGCTCGAGAAGCGTTACAGCTTCCCCGCGCCGGATACGGTGCGCATCGACTACGCCGTGACGAGCCGCGCGGACGCGCCGTTCTCGTTCCTCTGGGCGGCGCATCCGCTCATGCGCGCCTCCGCGGGGATGCGGCTGCGCGTGCCGGACGGCCTGGACGCGGTCGAGGTGTCGTACTCCGCGGGCGATCGGCTCGGCGCGTTCGGCGACGTGCGGCCCTGGCCGGAGGCGGCGCCCGGCGTCGACTTGTCCGTCGTCGAGCCCGATGCGGGCCGCCATGCGGAAAAATATTACTTTGCGGGCAAGCTGAAGGAAGGCTGGGCCGAGCTGGACGATCCGCGGACGGGCGAGGCGGTGACGTTCCGGTTTCCGGCGGAGCGGGTGCCGTACTTGGCGGTATGGGCGAATTACGGCGGCTACGGCGGCCATTACCACGTCGCGGTCGAGCCGGCGACGGGCCGGATGGACGACCTCGCGCACGCCATGAACCGCGGCGAAGCGGCGACGGTCGCGCCGGGGGAACGGTATCTGTGGCATCTGGAGCTGTCCGTACGCTAGAAGGGAAGGCGGGAGCGCATCATGATCAAATGGCTGTTCATCAACCGCAGCATCCGGACGAAGATCGTCTGGAGCACCATCCTGACCTCGCTGATTCCGATGCTCGTGCTGTCGTTCCTGTTCTACGCGACGAGCACCCGCTCGCTGGAGCGGACGATCTACAGGACGACGAACCAGAACGCCGAATATTTGGCCGGCTACCTGAACCAATACTTCCGCGACATCTCATCGTCCGCGCTGCAGGTGTACGGCTACGACAATCGCATCCTGGATCTGATGGCGCACGGCGGGAGCAGCGGCGACGCGGATTTTTTCAACAAGCGGGACGCCCTCAAGAACTACTATCAAGCGGTGGGAAACAAGAATAAAGACGCCATCATCCGCATCCTCATCTACGGCGCGGACGACCGGCTGCGGGATTCCTGGTCGCGCGCGGCGAGCTACGACGCCATCCCGTTCGACCCGAGCATTCCCCATTACGCGGAGATGCTCGATTTGCCGTTCCAGCAGAGCCTGTCGTTCACGTACGCCGACAAGGTGCTGAACCAGAACCTGTTCGTCTACGCGATCACGATCTACGATCCGTTCAAGCATACGAAGGTCGGCTCGCTCGTCTTCTACATCCAGGAGAAGGAGCTGATGAAGGCCGTCGAGGCGAATAACAAGGCGCCGAACGTCATCGTGCTGCAGAATTCCCGTGGCGAAGCGTTTTACGCGACGAACGACCGCTATGCGGACAGCGTTCCCGCGTACGCGCCGCCGCCGGACACGAACGCGCGGACCAATCCGAAGCTCATCGCGTTCGAGAAGCGGAAGGACCTGCTCGTGGGCACCTCCTACCTCGACAACGGCAATTTGTCGCTGTCGGTCGTCTATCCGAACGACGAGCTGGCCCGGCACCGGACGAACACGCTGTACATCACGGTCGGCGCGTTCTTCTTCGCGATGGCCTGCATCGCGCTCTTGTCGATGCTCGCGCAGCAATATATAACGCGTCCGATCCAGCGGCTCGGCGCGGCGATGAAGACGGTGCGCAAGGGCAATTTCCACGTGACGCTGAACCAGCCGATCCATTACCGCGACGACATCTCGGAGCTGACCCGCAATTTCAACTACATGACGGAGAAGATCCGCGAGCTGATCGAGATGCGGTTCCAGCTGCAGCTCCGCAACAAGGAAGCGCAGCTGCTGGCGCTGCAGATGCAGATCAACCCGCATTTCCTGTACAACGCGCTGCAGACGATCGGCGGCAAAGCCGTGCTGAGCGGCGATTACGACATTCACGAGATGTGCCGGGCGCTCGGCGACATGTTCCGCTACAGCTTCTACGAGGGCAACACGGAATCGACGGTCGGCCAGGAGCTCGCGCACGTCGGCAATTATCTCTATATCCAGCAGTTCCGGTTCGAGGACGCGCTCCGGACGGAGTTCGACGTGCCGGCGGAGCTCATGGACGTGTCCGTCGTCCGCTTCGTCATGCAGCCGGTCATCGAGAACGTCGTCGTCCACGCGCTCGGCGGGCCGGACGAGCGGCGGCTGCTCGTGCGCGTCCGCGCGGAGCGGGACGGCGAGGACGTCGTCCTGACCGTGCGCGACAACGGCCCGGGCATCGACGCGGCGCGGCTCGCCTCGCTGCGCAGCGGGCTGGAGCAGCGCTCGCTCGAGGTGTTCACCGGCGTCTCGATCGGCCTGAAGAACGTGCACGAGCGGATCCGCCTCATGTACGGCGACGCGTACGGGCTCGAGATCGACAGCGGCCCCGGCGCGGAGGCGGGCACGGCGATCCGCATCCGGATTCCTTATCGAAAGCGAGGCGAAGCGCATGCTTAAAGTGATGGTCGTGGACGACGAGCCGTGGGGCCGGAAGTCGGTCGGCAAAATGATCGGCGAGCTGGCGCTGGACGTCGAGGTGGCGGCGGAGGCGCGCAACGGCGCGGAGGCGCTGGAGCTCATCCCGATCGTCAAGCCGCAGATCGTCGTGACCGACATGAACATGCCGGTCATGAACGGCCAGCGGCTGCTGGAGGAGCTGTACCGCCGCCATAACGAGATCAAAGTCATCGTCATCAGCGGCCATTCGCAGTTCGAGTATATGCGGGCGGCCATCGCGTTCCAGGCGTGCGAATACGTGCTGAAGCCGGTCTCGCTGGCCGAGCTGAAGAACGCCCTGGTCAAGGCGATGGAGCTGAGCCGCAGCCACCTGAGCGCGCAGGAACGGCGCCGGTTCGCCGGCGAGATGCGCCAGCTGCGGACGGAGACGTTCCTGCAGCACGTGACGGCGCGGCGGATCGCGAACGCCTCCGACATTCTCGCGCAGTCGGCGGAGCTGCTGCCCGTGCCCCCGGCGGCGGGCTACCGCGTGGCGGTATGCATGCTGCGCCGGTTCGGAGACTTGTCCGCGACGAAGTTCGGCGGCAATTCCGACCTGCTCATGTACAGCGTGGACAACATGCTGCGCGAGCTCGCGGCGGGCGGCGAGGCGCTCGTCTACAAGTCGGACGACAAGACGAAGCTGTGCGTCCTGCTGCCCGAGCCGGCTTACGGCCTGGACGGCGCCGCGCGGCTGCTCGCGCCGTTCCACGACGCCGTCAGCCGGATGCTCGATTCGGGCGTCGCCGCGGGGCTGAGCGCGCCGTACGACCGGCTCGAGCGGCTGCCGGAGGCGTTCGCCGAAGCGAATGCGCGGCTGCTCGCCGGGCCGCTGCGCGAGGCCGGCTTCTCGCTCGTCGCGGCGGACGGGCCGCACGGCGCGGGGGGCGCGCCCGCGCCGGAGGTGCTGAGCGGCTTCGACGCGAAGCTGCTGCAGCAGGCGCTGGCCGCCGGCCAGGCCGGGACCGCGCGCCGGCTGCTCGGCGAGCTGCTGCGGCGCATCGAGGCGGCGCCGGGCCTGACGATCCAGGGCGCCCAGCGGGAGCTGCGCCGGCTCGCGGACATCGCCAGCGGCGAGCTGCCGGGCCTCGGGCAGCGGGCCGAAGCGGACGCGTTCGCGCCGCGCGCGGCCGACGCCGTGCTGAGCGAAGCCGGCGCGCGCGGCTTCGTCGAGGCGCTCGCGGCGGCGGTGGAGGAGCGGCTAGGCAGCCGGCCGGCCGCGGATGCGCCGAACCCGGTGCGCGACGTCGCGGCGTACCTCGACGCCCATTATTTCGAGGACGTCAGCCTGATCGACGTCGCGACCCGCTACCACATGGACGCCAGCTACTTGAGCAAGCAGTTCAAGGCCGTGACCGGCGAGAACTTCATCGAGTACGTGACGCGCAAGCGGATGGAGAAGGCGTGCGAGCTGCTGCGCGGCTCGGAGCTGAAGATCAACGATATATCCGAGCTCGTCGGCTACGAGAATCAGCGGTATTTCAGCCAGGTGTTCAAGAAGTTCACGGGCCTGACCCCGTCGGAATACCGCGACGGCGCGGCCGCGGCGAGCCCGGATGCAAAAAATTGAACATGGCGCCGACCATTTATTTTATTACGCGAAGGATGTCCGCGGCGGTACAGTAAGGGCAGGACGGAGACAGCCTCCGCCGTACCGACATTGGAGATAAAGGGGATATGCACATGAAAAGACAGCTGGGTCTCGGCTTGACCGCTCTGCTGCTGACGGCGGCGCTCGCGGCGTGCGGCAGCAACGGCGACGGCAATAGCAACGGCGGCAACGATACGGCATCGACGAACGCGAACGCGGCGGCGGGAACGGACAACGGCGCGGCGAACGGCGCGAACGGCACGGAAGACGCCGCGGCGGGCGGCGATGCCTCGGAGCCGGTGACGATTTCGTTCATGCACTTTAAGAGCGACGTCACGGACGGCATCAACAAGCTCGTCGAGCAGTTCGAAGCGGAGAACCCGAACATCAAGGTGGACGTGCAGCCGGTCAAATACGACGATTACTACACGCTGCTCAAGACGAAGATGGCCGGCGGCGACATCGTCGACGTATTCACGCTGAACGCGGGCGGCCAGACGAAGCTGTTCCGCGACGGCGGCTACCTCGAAGACCTGACGGGCAAGGATTTCATGGCCAACTTCGACGCGAGCGTCCTGAAGGATCAGGCGACGGACGGCAAGAACTACATCATGCCGCTGAACGCAGGCCCGATCGCGGTGTTCTACAACAAGCAGATCTTCAGCGACCTCGGCATCGAAGTGCCGCGCACGTACGACGCGCTCATGGCGGCGGCGCAGAAGATCAAGGACGGGGGCAAGACGCCGTTCGCGCTCGGCTGGAAGGACGGCTGGACGCTCGGCATGTGGCTGAGCCGCGATCTGCCGAGCAACGTGGCGCTCGTCGACAAGCAGGCGGATTTCTTCGACAAGCTGGAGAAGGGCGAGACGAAATTCGCGGACGCCGCGTCGACGAAGACGATGATCGCGCACGCGCAGGACCTGTACAAATTCGGCAACAAGGACCAGCTCGGCGTCGATTACAACGGCGCGGTCGACCTGTTCGCGAAGGGCGAAGCCGCCATGATGTACATGGGCACGTGGCCGCTCGCCGACATCCAGAAGAAGAACCCGGACCTGTACAACTCGCAGATGGGCTACTTCCCGTATCCGTTCAGCAACGACGAGAGCCTGAACAAGCTCGAATTCAACCCGGACGCCTCCCTGGCCGTCAACAGCAAGTCGGAGCATAAGGAAGCCGCGCTGAAATTCCTGGCGTTCATGGCCAGCAAGGAAGGCGGCGACGCGTGGGTCAAGAACACGAACACGCTCAGCTACGTCAAGGGCACGAGCACGGACATCGCGCCGGCGCTCAAGGACCTGCAGCCGTACTTCGACAACGGCCAGCTGTACAACTCCCAAGCCTACATCACGACGACGATCGACTGGACGACGCAGTTCTCGCAATACGTGCAAAAGGTGTTCTTCAACAGCGCATCGCCGGATCAGATCATCAAGGACATGGACGACTGGGTGTCCAAGAACCACAAATAACCGACGAACGGCATCGCGGATCGCCGGCGGCGCGGGCATGGGGCCGGCGCCGCTCGCGGCCCGGGGGAGGGAGTAAGGAATGCAAGCGCTTAGAAAATCGTTCAAACGCGAGATGTGGTACGTGCTGTTTCTCGTGCCGGGCTTGCTGCTGTTCACGTTCGCCGTCATCGTCCCGCTGGTCACGGGGGCGCGCTACTCGTTCTCGAGCTGGGACGGCATCTCGAGCAAGCTGACGTACGTGGGCTGGGACAATTACGTGAATGCGGTCCAGGACGCCTCCTTGTGGACGGCGCTGGGCAACACGTTTAAATATGCGATCATCATGACGGTCATCGTCAACGTCATTTCCCTGTTGTTCGCGCTGCTGCTGGACAGCTACCTGCCGCTGCGCAACCTGTTCCGCACGATGTTCTTCCTGCCGAGCGTCCTGTCGGTCGTGCTGGCGGGCTACATCTGGAGCTACAACTACAGCCAAGGGTTTCCGAAGCTGTTCGCCGCGCTCGGCATGGACGTGACGAGCCCGCTCGGCAATCCGCATCACGCGCTGTTCGGGCTGATCGTCGTCGCCGTCTGGCAGGGCATCGGCCCGCCGATGATCATCTACATCGCGGGGCTGCAGGGCATTCCGGGCGAGCTGCTCGAGAGCGCCAAGATCGACGGGGCGGGCGCCTTCCGCGCGTTCCGCAACGTGACGCTGCCGCTGCTCGCGCCGTCCATCACGATCAACATGCTGCTTACGCTGACGGGCGCGCTCAAAGTGTTCGATCTCGTCTACGTGACGACGAACGGCGGCCCGAGCTTCTCGACGGAAGTCATCACGACGTTCATCTACAAAACCGCGTTCTCGTCGTTCAAGGCCGGCTACGGCATGGCGATGTCGATGATCTTCTTCGCGGTGCTCGTCATCGTCACGGTCGTGCAGGTATCCATCTTCAGAAGACGGGAGGTGGACCTCTGATGCGAAGCGCCAAAATCATCGTATTCGCGGTCGTGCTGCTGCTCGCCGCCGTGTTCATGTTCCCGCTGTACGTGTCGCTGCTCATGGCGATGAAGTCCGCCAAGGAGACGTTCGATTCGTTCTACGCGCTGCCGGGCAGCCTCAACTTCGCGAATTTCGCCCATGCGTGGGAGACGTCCAAATTCCCGGAAGCCATCACGAACAGCCTGATCGTCACGGTGCTGTCGGTGGCGCTGATCATCGTCGTCTCGGCGCTGAGCGGCTACGCGATCGCCCGGGGCGGCAAGCCGTTCTACAACCTCGTCTACCTGCTGTTCCTCTCCGGCATGATGGTGCCGTTCCAGGTGACGATGCTGCCCTTGTACAAGCTCGGCAAGTCGCTGCATCTCTTGAACAGCCACTGGGGCATCATGCTCATCTACGGCGGCTTCGGCGTGCAGTCGGGCGTGCTGTTCTACACCGGCTTCGTGCGCGGCATCTCGCGGGAGATCGAGGAAGCGGCGCGGATCGACGGCTGCTCGACGCCGGGCATCTTCGCCCGGATCATCCTGCCGCTGCTGAAGCCGGTCACGGCCACCGTGCTCGTGCTGAACGCGCTGTACATCTGGAACGATTTCCTGCTGCCGCTGCTCTACCTGCAGGAGAAGGGCTACCGGACGATTCCGCTGCAGCAGTACTTCTTCTTCGGGCAGTACAGCAGCGACCTCAATCTCGCCTTCGCCTACGCGGTCATGGGCATGATTCCGATCGTCGCGTTCTTCCTGTTCATGCAGCGCTTCATCATCAAAGGCATCGCGGCCGGCGCGATCAAGGGCTGATCCCGAAGGAACGCGCGGCGTCTCGCCTCGTTCATGCGGTTAAACATTAGGGTCATCAAGCCGGACGGCATAGGGCGCCAAGCCTTGAGCCGTCCGGCTTTTTCGCGTTCCGGACCGGGTCCTGCAAAAAGTTGAACATCGGCCGCACAAAATTTTTGCTTCCTTTCCGGCGGACGCTGAGGCTAAAATGTTCCGAACGCGCACGCGCGAATCATGCAGTCGAAATGGGGGAGCTAACATTGCCGATTCAAGTTCTGGAGCAAGCGAAGCTGTTCGAGATCCGCACGAAACGGACCTCGTATCTGTTCGGCGTCAACGGGAAGGGCACGGTGCAGCACGTCTACTGGGGCGAGCACGTGGAGGCGGCGGAATGCGCCGACCTGCTGAAGGGGCGCTCGCACAGCTCGTTCGACGCGGACGTGGACCGCGAGACCGAGGAGTTCGGCGGCTGGGGCGGCAGCCACTACGCGGAGCCCGGCCTGAAGGTCGAATTCGGCGACGGCGTCCGCGACCTGAAGCTGGATTACGCGGGCTACGAGCGGACGGGCGAGGACGAGCTGACGATCCGGCTGGCCGACCGGCACTACGCGCTCCGCGTCGACGTGCACTACAAGGCGTACCCGGAGCACGACATCGTCGAGCGGTTCGTCCGCGTGCATAACGGCGAGGCGCAGCCGGTCCGCGTCGAGCAGGTCATGGCGGCCGTCTGGTCCGTGCAGGGGCTGCCGGACTACCGGATGACGCACGTGTCCGGCCGCTGGGCGGGCGAATACCAGCTGCGGACGACGGTGCTGACCGAAGGGAAGAAGGTGCTGGAGTCGCGGCGCGGCTTCACGGGCCCGCACGCCAATCCGTGGTTCGCGATCGACGACGGCCGGGCGGACGAGACGCACGGCCGGGTCTGGTTCGGCGCGCTCGGCTGGAGCGGCAACTGGAAGATCGTCGCGGAGAAATCGACGTTCGGCCATCTGCGGATCGTCGGCGGGATCAACGACTTCGACGGCGCGTTTCTGCTGGCGCCGGACGCGTCGTACACGTCGCCGACGTTCGCGGGCGGCTTCACGGCCGGCGGCTTCGGCGCGATGAGCCGGCAGCTGCACGCGTACGAGCGGGCGCACGTGCTGCCGGCGCGCGGGCCGCGCAAGGTGCTGTACAACTCGTGGGAAGCGACCGAATTCGACGTCCGCGCGGACGAACAGATCAAGCTGGCCCGCCGGGCCGCGGCGCTCGGCGTCGAGCGGTTCGTCGTCGACGACGGCTGGTTCGGGGCGCGCAACAATGACCGCGCGGGTCTCGGCGACTGGCAGGTCAACCCGGAGAAGTTCCCGAACGGGCTGCAGGCGCTCATCGACGAGGTCAAGGGGCTCGGCATGGAGTTCGGCCTCTGGGTCGAGCCGGAGTCGGTCAACCCCGACAGCGACCTGTTCCGGGCGCATCCGGAGTGGATCTACCGCTTCCCGACGCGCGAGGGCACGCAGCTGCGGAACCAGCATCTGCTGAACCTCGGCCTGCCGGAGGTGAAGGCGTTCGTGCTGGACTTCATGACGGAGCTCCTCGGGAAGCACGACATCGCGTTCATCAAGTGGGACATGAACCGCACCGTCACGGAGCCGGGCTCGTCCGAAGCGGGGCTGCCGGTCTGGCAGAGGCACGTCGAACACGTGTACGAGATTTGGGCCGAACTGCGGCGGCGCTTCCCGCGCGTCGAATTCGAGACCTGCGCCGGCGGCGGCGCCCGGATCGACCTCGGCATGCTGCGCTTCGCGGACCAGGCGTGGATCAGCGACAACACCGACGCGCGCGACCGGCTGGCGATCCAAGAAGGATTCGCGTACGCGTACAGCCCGTCCGTCATGATGTGCTGGGTGACGGAGTCGCCGAGCGGCTTCAACGGGCGCAGCCTGCCGCTCTCGTACCGGTTCCACAGCGCCATGATGGGCGGCCTCGGCATCGGGGCGAACATCGGCAAGTGGAGCGACGAAGAGATGGCGGAAGCGCGCGGCTTCGTCGCGCTGTACAAGGAGATCCGCGGCACCGTGCTGAACGGCGCGCTGTACCGGCTGGAGCCGCTCGGCCGCTCCAACGTGGCCGCGTACCAGTACGTGAGCGAGGACGGGGGCGAAGCGGTCGTCTTCTCGTTCCTGCAGTCGCAGCATTTCGGCACGGCGGAGCGCCGGCTGCGCCTGCAGGGGCTGGACGCGGAGACGAGTTACGAGGTGAGCCGGGACGGGGGCGAGCCGGTCTCGCGCCGCGGCGCGACGCTCATGGGCGCCGGCGTGCCGCTGACGCTGCGCGGCGATTACGGCAGCACGCTGCTGCGCTTGAAACGGCTGTAGGCCGGGGACGACCCGGGCGGACAATCGAATAGGGGAAAAGAGCTTGCCCGCTTGCGGTCGCATGACGCGACCGCGGGCGGCAAGCTCTTTTTGGCGTTGGGCGCGTGAGACGCGAACTGCCGCAGGCCGGCGGCGCGCGCCGGAAGCGGGGCACGGCCCCGGCGTGCCCGCTGTTCGAGGCGGACATTCGCTCCGACTAGTTACTCCTTCGGCCAGTTAATCCGCTATGATTGGGCACTTGGCCGGCCGCAAGCTCCGGCCGATTACGGGCCTTGCTTATTCGATCGAACCGGCCGGCTGCCGGCGCACGCCGGCCGCTCCGCGCCGGACTACCCCTTCGGCGCGTTGCGGTATTCCGTCGGCGGCACGCCCATCCGCTTCTTGAACAGCCGGGAGAAGTAATACGGGTCCGGAATGCCGACGGCGGCGGCGATCTCCTTCACGGTCAGGCCGGTGAGGCTGAGCAGCTGGCCGGCCTTTTGCATTTTCATCCGCAGGAAATATTCGATCGGCGGGAAGCCGGTCTCCTGGTTGAACAGGTAGATCAGATGCTGCTTGGAGAGCCCGGCGTGCGCCGCGAGCTCCGGCAGGCCGACGCTCTCGCCGAGCCGTTCGGCAAGATAGCGGACCGCCCGCTCGAGGTCGGAATCGCGCTTGCGGTCGCGCGCCGAGCCGCCGACGCCGAGGCCGATCCGGCCGAGCAGCTGCCCGAGCGCCTGCGAGACGTGGACGAGCACGGGCATGGAGTACGGCTTGTCCGCGAGCAGCGCGTACGCCCGTTCGAATTCGGCCGCCCAGTCGGCCTGCACGCGCGCGGGCAGCCGGACAGGGCCGGCGTCCAGGCCGTACAGCGAGACGAAGTCGGCGACGTGCGCGCCTTTCAAGTGGAACCAATAGATGCTCCACGGCCGCGCCGGGTCCGCGCCGTAGCGGTGCGGCGCCCATGCCGGAATGGCCGCGAGCGTCCCTTCGCCGACCGGCTGCGTCCGGCCGTCCAGCTCGAGCCAGCCCGCCCCGGCGAAGCAGTAGATGAAAATGTGGCTGTCGCAGCCTTCCGGCCGTTCGCGGTAATGGTATTCCGCGTGCGGGAACACGCCGATGTCGCTGACGAACAGGCCGCGCGTGAGCGGGTGGCGCGCCAGCTCCCCGGTCTGGTAGGCGGGGAGCACGTACAGCTTCTGCTCGGGAAAGCCTTCGGGCTTGCGGGGATCCTCCATGATTGGGTCGCCTCGATTCGTGAAAATAAGAACATCGTGCATGAACTGCCGTTATGAAAGCCCGCTGCGGCGATGTTCCAATATTGAAATCCGAATATCCTCCATTATAAACCGAATTTCGTGAATTGGAACGCGCGGCTTCGCGGCGTATTGTTAAAGCATACGAACCATCGAAGGAGGAATGCGTCTTGACGCAGCCGCAAGCGCAAGTCAAACCGGCCGTGAAGGTGTGGGAAGAGGCGGTCGCCATCCCGACGTACGGCATCGGGGAGCCGGACCGCAACCCGATGTTCCTGGAGAAGCGCGTCTATCAGGGCAGCTCGGGCAAGGTCTACCCGCATCCCGTGATCGACAGGATCGAGGACGAGAAGAAGCTTCAAACGTACGCCGTCGCCGTGCTCGAAAACGAATACGTGCGCATCGAAATCATGCCGGAGCTCGGCGGACGGATCTACCGGGCGCTCGACAAAACGAACGACTACGACTTCGTCTACTATAACCGCGTCATCAAGCCGGCGCTCGTCGGGCTCGCGGGCCCGTGGATTTCCGGCGGCATCGAGTTCAACTGGCCGCAGCATCACCGGCCGAACACGTACGGCCCGGTCGAATACCGGATCGCCGGGAACGCCGACGGCAGCGCGACCGTCTGGGTCAGCGAGATCGACCGGATGTACGGCACGAAGGTAACGGCGGGCTTCACGCTGCATCCCGGCAAGGCATACCTGGAAATCTCGGCGCAGCTCTACAACCGGACGCCGGTGCCGCAGACGTTCCTCTGGTGGGCCAACCCGGCCGTCGCGGTCAACGACCATACGCAGTCGGTGTTCCCGCCGGACGTCACGGCCGTGTTCGACCACGGCAAGCGGGACGTCTCGCGCTTCCCGATCGCCACGGGCACCTATTACAAAATGGATTATTCCGCGGGCGTCGACATCTCCCGCTACCGCAACATTCCGGTGCCGACGTCGTACATGGCGTACAAGTCCGACTACAACTTCGTCGGCGGCTACGACCACGGCGTGCAGGCCGGCCTGCTCCACGTCGCCAACCATCATATCTCGCCGGGCAAGAAGCAGTGGACCTGGGGCAACGGCGAATTCGGCCAGGCGTGGGACCGCAACCTGACGGACGAGGACGGGCCGTACATCGAGCTGATGACGGGCGTCTACACCGACAACCAGCCGGACTTCACGTGGCTGCAGCCGTACGAGGAGAAGTCGTTCAAGCAGTATTTCATGCCGTATAAAGACATCGGCGTCGTCAAGAACGCGACGATCGACGCCGCCGTCAACCTCGAGGTCGACGAAGCGACCCGCCAGGCGACCGTCATGGCGTACGCGACGTCCGTCTTCGCGGGCGCGGTCGTCGAGCTGCGCGGCGCGAAGCGCGAATACTTGAACGCGGCGGTCGAGCTGTCGCCGACGTCGACGTTCAAATCGATCGTGCCGATCGACGAAGCGGACCGCGCGCACGAATTGACGCTGACCGTCCGCGACGCGAACGGCCGCGTCCTTGTCTCGTACCGCCCGGCGAAGCCGTCGATCGAGCAGGTGCCGGACGCCGCGAAGCCGCTGCCGGAGCCGGCGGAGCTGCGCACGAACGAGCAGCTGTACCTGGCCGGTCTTCACCTGGAGCAGTACCGCCACGCGACCTTCGAGCCGGAAGCATACTACCTCGAAGGGCTGAAGCGCGACGCGTCCGACATCCGGATCAACGTCGCCTACGGCACGCTGCTGCTGCGGCGCGGGCTGTTCGCGGAGGCGGAGGGCCATTTCCGGACGGCGGTCAAGTCGCTGACCTGGCGCAACCCGAATCCGTACGACAGCGAAGCGCTCTACCAGCTCGGCCTCGCGCTGAAGCTGCAGGGCCGGCAGGAGGAAGCTTTCGCCGCCTTCTACAAGGCGGTCTGGTCCGTCGCTTGGCAGGACGCCGGCTACTTCTCGCTGGCGCGCATCGCCAGCGGGCGGGGCGCGTACGAGGAGGCGCTCGAGCTGTCCGGCCGCGCGCTCGTTCGCAATACGCGCAACTACAAGTCGCGCCATCTGCATGCGGCGCTGCTGCGCAAGCTCGGCCGGGCGGCCGAAGCGGCGGCCTACGCCGAAGAGACGCTGCGCCTCGACGTCGCCGATTTCGGCGCCGCATGGGAGCTGGCGCTTGCCGCTGCCGACCTCGGCGATCCGGTCCGCTCCGCGGCCGTATCGGCGGAGCTGGAGCGGCTCATGCGCGGCGACGCGCATAACTACCTGAACCTCGCCGCGGATTACGCCGAAGCGGGCTTGCTCGCCGAAGCGGTCGCGGTGCTCGGACAGCTCGCGCCGAACGCCGACGCGGACGCGTACCCGATGGTGCATTACGCGCTCGGCCACCTGCACGAGCTGGCCGGCGATGCGGGGAAGGCGGCGGCTTACCGCCGGGCGGGACGCGCCGCGAGCGCGGACTACTGCTTCCCGAACACGCTGTTCGACCTGCTCGTGCTGGAAAGCGCGGCGCGGGCCGACGAGACGGACGGACGCGCCCGCTACTATCTGGGCAACTGGATGTACGACAAGAAGCGGCACGCGGACGCGGTCGCCTACTGGGAAGCCTCGCGCGAGCAGGATGCCTCGTTCGCGACGGCGCACCGCAATCTCGCGCTCGCGTACTATAACAAGCTGGGCGACGCCGACGCGGCGCTCCGCTCGCTGGAGACGGCGTTCGCGCTGAACGACGGGGACGCGCGGGTGTTCTACGAGCTCGACCAGCTCTACAAGAAGCTCGGCGCCGAGGCGGACGTCCGGTTCGAGAAGCTGGAGCGCCACCCCGAGCTCGTGCGGAAGCGCGACGATCTGTACCTCGAGCGCGTCGCGCTGCTGAACGCGCTCGGCCGCCACGAGGAGGCGTCCGCCGCGCTCGCCTCCCGCCAGTTCCATCCGTGGGAGGGCGGCGAAGGCAAGGCGACCGGCCAGCACGTGCTGGCGCGCGTCGAGCTCGCGAAACGGGAGATGGACGCAGGCCGCTTCGAGGACGCGATCGCGCTGCTGAACGAAGCGCTCGTCTACCCCGAGAACCTCGGGGAAGGGAAGCTCGCCGGCGCGCAGGAGAACAACGTGAACTATTACCTCGGCTGCGCGTATCTCGGCCTGAACCGCCCCGAAGAGGCGGCGGAGCGCTTCCGCGCCGCGTCGCAGGGGCTCGAGGAACCGGCCAGCGCGATGTACTACAACGACCAGCCGCCGGATATGATCTTTTACCAGGGCATGGCGTGGCTGCAGCTCGGCAGCGAGCGGGAAGCGAACCGGCGCTTCAACAAGCTGGTCGACTACGGCGAGAAGCATCTGCGCGACGACGTGAAGTTCGATTACTTCGCCGTGTCGCTGCCGGACTTCCTCGTGTTCGAGGACGACCTGAAGAAGCGCAACGAAATCCACTGCCGCTACATGATCGGCCTCGGGCTCATCGGCCTCGGCCGCTACGAGCAGGCGAAGGAGCAGCTGGACGCCGCGCTGCGGCTGGAAGCAAACCATCAGGGCGCGCGGATCCACCGCCGCCTGTGCGAATAGACCGATAGACGCCGCGCCTCAAAGCGCCGGCATGCGCGGCCGCCGGCCGTTCCCCT
Organism: Paenibacillus sp. UNC496MF; assembly: GCF_900113915.1. Classification (NCBI taxonomy): domain Bacteria; kingdom Bacillati; phylum Bacillota; class Bacilli; order Caryophanales; family Paenibacillaceae; genus Paenibacillus; species Paenibacillus sp. UNC496MF. Next base: position 523,712 of record NZ_FORE01000006.1, on the reverse strand, counting down.
CGGGGAGCGGCCGGCTTTCCGCGCTCCACCGTCCGCTCGGGACCGGCAGCGCCGACGGCAGGAATCGGCGCAAGCTTGTCCGTGGCAGCGCTCCGCCGGGCAGCTCCGCGCCGGGCCGCGGCGGATGCGTCCGCATGCCTCGGAACGGCGGTCCGTTTTGGCAATGGCCGCGCTTTCATTCCCTTTCAGCCCGATTGACTCGCCGATTTCGCATAGGTAAAATGACTGTAGTTAACCCGGCAAAACGATTGAAGAGGGAAAAGGGGCAGGAGCACGTTGATGGACGCGATCGGATTGGTGTTGGAAGGCGGGGGCATGCGGGCGATGTACACGGCCGGTGTGCTGGAGTATTTTTTGGAGCAGAACGTGTACTTTCCGTATACGGTCGGAGTATCGGCCGGCGCCTGCGTAGCGACGAGCTACCTGTCCCGCCAGAAGGGCCGGAACAAGATCGTGAACGTCGACATGGTGACGGACAAGCGGTACATCTCGTGGGGGAATTACTTCCGCATGGGGCAGATGTTCGGCATGGACTTTATTTTCGACGAAATTCCGAACAGGCTGGTGCCGTTCGACTTCGGGGCGTTCGCGGCGAGCCGCGAGGAATTCGTCGCGGCGACGACGGACGTCGCGACGGGGGAAACGGTTTTTTACCGCAAGAGCGACCCGGATTTCGACGTCCTGACGGTGCTTCGGGCGTCCAGCTCGCTGCCCTTCATCGCCCCGATCGTGGATTTCGACGGGCGCCGCCTGCTCGACGGCGGCATCTCGGATCCGATCCCGCTGAAGCAGGCGGAGAAGGACGGGATGAAGCGCAACGTCGTCGTGCTCACGCGAGACGACGGCTACCTGAAGTCGCCGAACCGGTTCGCCTGGGTCGTGCGGCGCGTCTACCGCAAATTTCCGGCGTTCGTGAAGGTCATGCTGCGCCGCCACCAGATTTACAATGGACAAACCGCGTATATTCGCGAGCAGGAGGCGCAGGGGAACGTCTTCGTCATTCGGCCCCAGCGGCCGCTCGAGGTCGGCCGGATGGAGAAGAACGCCGCGAAGCTCGACGCGCTGTACTGGCAAGGGTACGAGGACGCCAAACGGCTGCTGCCGTCGCTCCGGGCGTGGTCGGAAGCCGCGGGCGGCCGATAACGGCGAGACGCGCTACCGGACGGGCACGACGTCCGCCAGCAGAAGCGCGAGGAAGCAGGCCGCGCTGACCGCGTAGGCGAGCAGCGGATGCCCGAAGTGCAGCCGCAGCAGCAGGAACAGGCCGACGTTGAACGGCGCGGAGTACGGGAGCGTCCAGCCGTGGTCGTACCGAAACGTCCCGGTCAACAACGGAATCCATTCGTTCAGCGAATAGACCAGCACCCATAGGGCCGTCCACGGCCGGGATACGGCGCGCGCCCGCCGGGTACTGCCCCAGGTAGTACAGCAAATCCCCGATGATGAAGAATAAGATCGTCGCGTGGTACGCGCGCCAGTTCCGCCAGTCTCCCCATAGGAGCCCCGCAGCCGCCCGGCTGCTCGCCCCGATGATTTCCGCCATGCCGCTCTGCCCCGTTTTCTCGATGTTGTGTAGATTCCGTATCGTATGGCACCGCGAGGGCCGGGTTTATCCCCAAGCGGAGCCGGGTTATGCCGCCGCTCTGCTCCGCTACCGCTCCGGCAGCCCGCAAGGCACGGTCCGGGACATCCGGTCGAGCGATTGAACGATGCGCTGCAGCATGGGCTTCGATTTGAAATAGCCCCCATGAGAGGCGGGCGTCCAGCCCAGCGGACCGGGGCAGCGCACCTCCACGTCTTCCGTGACGGCCGCGGCGTACTCGGCGTTCAAGCCCTTGAGCGGGTAGGCGATGATGTCGTCCCGGTCGTAAAAGTTCAGCCATTCCCCGATGCCGAGCGGCCGCAGCGCCGGCGCGGGCACCGAGATGGGCAAGCCGAAATGCTCGAAGCGCATCGTCCACAGCGCGATCGGGCTCCCGACGGTGTAGAAATGGGTCAGCGTCTCCCCGCCGACCAGCCGCGAACGGCAGGACCGGACGAAATCGGCCGGTTTGGGCCGCATTTTGCGGTATTGCAGATCGTAGAAGTAATTGCTCGCGATGATCGTGCCGAGGCTGTGCGCGACGATGCAGAGCGGCGCGCCTTCGCCGGCCCTGCGAGACAGCCGCTGCAGCTGCTGGGCGAACCGCGCGTGGATGTCGTCGTAGATGTAATCGTGCGGGCAGGGGTCGCTCGTCTTCGGAATCGCCTGATAGGCGATGGCGTCGCCCAAATAATTGACGACGAACGCGCGCAGCTTCAAGGTCTCGTTCCACCGCAGCCGGCTTGCCGACGTCCGCTCCCACAGCTTCTTCTCCAGCGAATCCGTGATGTCCCCCCAGTAGATGCCCTCCACGACAAGCCGGACCCGCGGATTGAGCCGCACCATCGCTTCCTGCAGCTTCTCCGCGAACGCCGTATGAAAATCACCGGTTTGCTGCCCGATGCCGTGCACGATGCCGACCGCGATCCGCATGCCGCCGCCTCCCGAACGCAGGTCTGTTGTTCCCGTCTTCCATCCTATTCGGGGGGACGACGGGTTTAGACGCGGATTGACAAGAGCGGCGCGCGATTTTGCAAAATTTTCGCGAGCGGCATTCCCGGGCCGATCGGCTCCGTTGCGGCTCCGAGAGAAAGCTCCGGGCGCGTCTCGCCTAACCGATAAAATCGGGCTATTTTGCGCATCCTATCTTTTATTCGGCGCGGCGGAAGGGAATGGCAGCCATGAATGACCATTCGGTCTGGTATATCGGCCTTATCGTGATCAGCGTTACGCTGCTCCTGTTTACCTACTTCAAATCGGGCAACAAACGGAGCGTGCTGCTCTATTTCGGCATGAGCGGACTCGGCTACGGCATCGAATACGTCATTTTCATCCTGTTCGGGTGCTACAGCTACGAGCCGCGGCTTATCCGCGACAAACCGTATTACGACGAGTTGGCCGGCGCGATCGTGTCCAACGCGATGATCCTGCCGGCGATCGCGGTCGCGATCGCCGTGTTCCGCAAGCGGTGGATTCCCATTCTGGCCGCGATCGCGGCGATGTCCGCGGTGGAGTGGTTCTTTATCCGCATCGGCATTTACAAGCATTATTGGTGGCGGACGTGGTATACGTCGATCGGCCTCGTCTTCTATTTCTGGGCGGCGAAGCTGTGGTTCGCCCGGATCATGCGGCCGCAGCGGGGATTCATCCATGCGGTGACGATCATGATAATCCAGTGGGCGTTTACGTCGCCGCAGGCCCTCGAAATCATCTTGCTGGCGGGGCGGGACTACAACGTGCATTGGTTCGGCAGCCGGGAGCACGACAACATCGCCTTTTCCTCGACCTACTGCATCGCGATCTGCGTCTTCTTCACGGGGCTGCTCCTGCAGCGCGGGGGCACGCGTTGGCTCATCTACGTGCTCGGGCCTGCCGCGGTGCTGGGCGTCGACGGGATTCTGGCGGCTTCCGGCATTCTGCTGAGCCGGGGCTGGTGGGATTTCGCGTACCGGTTCGTCACGATGTTCCTGATGCTCTTGGCCGGGGACGCGATCAACCGGCATCTGCGCAAGGGACCGCCGGCGAAAGCGTGGCGGTGAGTCCCGAAAAAAAGGCCGGCCGCGGTCACCGTGACGATGACCGCGGCCGGCCTTGTTCCGCGCGGGAGCTTACAGCCACCAGCCGTGCTCCTTCTCTTCGAGCGTCTCCGCGTTGACGTCGTTCCAGGCGAACGACGTCTCTTCGCCGTTCAGCAGCCAGCGGGCCGGGCACGTATTGTCCAGCCAGTCGAGCGGCTCGGCGGCGGGCTGCGGCTCCGCGGCCAGCTCGAACGCGCGCCGGAGCGCGGCTTCCTGCTCCTTCGTCACGGCGGAAGGGGCGGCGGAGACGAACAGCGGGGTGCCGCTGCCGGCCAGCAGCCGCAGCCAACGCTCGTTCAGCGCCCACGGCACGTCCGGCGTCAGGCCGACGCAGTCCGCGTCATGGCTGTAGAAGGTGCCGTGCTGCGGCATGCGGAACGCCAGCGTGTTCACGCCCATGTAGCGCGTGCGCTCCCACCAGCGGCCGCTCGTGTCGTCGCCGGTGCGCTGAATCTCGAACAAGCCCGCGGACAGATGGCTGAACGTGTTGCAGCCGATGACGTCGGCTTGGCCGGACGCTTCGGCGATCGTCCGGTACAGCGCCAGCGTGATTTCCGCGGTCGTCCGGGACCCGTCGCGGAACGACGGCTTCAGCGCGTGGGGCCGCGACTTCATCGTGAAGCCCCATTGGCCGAGCAGGTCGTACGAGGTGAAGTCGTGCTTCAGCAGGTCGATGCCCCAGCCGGCCATCGCGGCGACGGACGCGCGCACATGCTCCAGCACCTCCGGCACGCTCGGGTCGAGCACGCGGCCGCCGCTGCCTTCGTAGCGGATCCAGTCCGCCGGCACGTCTTCCGCCGTGAGCAGCGGGCGGCACCAGAGCCCGGGCTTGACGCCGGCGGCCTTCATGTCGTCGACGAGGCGCGCCATGTCCGGGAACTTGGCGTTGCCGACCCACGGGCCGCCGTTGCACGCGCCGCCGCCGCTGACGAGCTGCCAGCCGTCGTCGATGACCATGTACGGCCGGTTCGTCGGATGGGCGGACAGCGAGGACATGAACCGCGAATCGGCCAGAATTTCCTCGTGCGAGCTGTTGCCGTACGCGTAGTACCAGTTATTGCCGCCGTAGACCGGCTGCTTCGGCAGGACGGGCCGGTCGCACAGGAGCCGGCAGAACCGCCGCGCCGCCTCGAACGGGGAGACGCCCTCCTCGCCGGGATCGTGCAGCAGCTCGGCGACGAGCAGCTTCCGCGCGCCGAGGCGGACGCCCTCGGCGCCGCTCGTCACGTCCGCCGTGAACGTGATGCCGTCGGCGTCGAGCTGCCAGTAGCAAAACGCGTTCGGGCCGGTCTTCACCCCGAAGCCCGCCGTGCGCGCGCCGTCATGCCGCAGGAAGTACCACGGCAGCACCCGTTCCGGCACGATGCCGCGCCATTCCAGCTCGCCGTAGCCGCGCTCCCAGTGGTCGCCCAGGATAAGAAGGCGGCCTTCCTGCTTCGCGTTCCAGCGCAGCTTGAGCTGGCGGACGGCATGCTCCGGCGCCTCGAGCTCCAGCGCGAACGCGCCGCCGGATTCGGCGAGGGAGACCGCCAGCCCTTTGGCCGTCCAGCCGCCGCCGCCGCCTCCGAGCGCCCGCCAGCCTTCTTCCGTCCGCGCGAGCACGGCGTCCGGCGCTCCCAATCGCATGATAGCTTCCATTTCGCTTCCTCCTTTATAATAGGGACAATGACACCAGTATAGCCGGGCTCGGCCGCGCGATGAATAACTAACCGGGTCGTAAACGGCGGCAATTATTAACCAACTGAGACATCGGGACGAAGGGGCGTGCGAACGGTGGCGGAAAACCGAAAAGCCGCGGGCCGGGCGGGAACGGCGGCGGGAGCGACGGCGGCGGGCGGCGCGGGAGCGGCGGGGATCGCGGGCGGGATGGCCGCGTCCGCGTCCGAAGCGGCGGAGGCCGGCGCGTGCGCCGCGAGCTCGGGCGGCGCGGCGCCCGCCGCCGCGCAAACGTCCGACGCCGCCGGAGCGGTAAGGCTGATCCCGAACCGGAAGTCCGAGGCTTATTTCTACGGGGCGCAGACGGGGCGCGTGCCGGCGGGCTGGTCGTGCCGGCGTCATCTGCATCACATGATGTTCGAGCTCAACCTGGTGCTCGAAGGCACGCAGCTGGCCGAGGTCGGCGGCGTCTCCTACCGCCAGGGCAAGGACGAGCTCATCCTGGTGCCGCCGATGACGCTGCACGCGTACAGGGCCGCGGAGCCGTTCGCCTTCTTCGTCATGCACGTGCAGGTCGACGATCCGGCGTTCCTGAACCTGCTGAACCGCGCCAAGCTGCCGCTGCTGAAGCCGGAGCACGGGCTGAGCCGGTTGCTGCTTCCGGAAGCGAAGCGGATTTTGCGGCTGGTCACGGAGGACGGCGAGGCGCCGAAGACGAAGCTGTTCCGCGCCGTCTACACGATCATGGACCTGCTCGAGACGCACATCGCCGGGCTGGAGGGCCCGGGGGCGCGAGCCGACGTGCTGCCGATCCGCATCGCGAAGGCGATCGAGTCGCTCGTCGCCGACCGTCAGGCCGAGGAGGCGATCGCGGCGGGGTGGATGGAGGCGCTGGCCGAACGGCTCGGCTTCAGCCGCCGCCACTGCTACCGCGTCTTCCGCGAAGCGTACAGCCTGTCGCCGCGGGAATACCTCGCCGTGCTGCGCCGGCAGGAGGCAATGCACCTGCTGACCGGCGGCGGGCACGCCGTCGAGGAGGTCGCGCGGCGCATCGGCTACGACAACGTGCAGAGCTTCATCCGGCAGTTCGTGAAGTGGACGGGGACGACGCCCGGCGCCTTCCGCAAGGAGCGCGCGGGCGAGACGGTCTACTTGACGCCGCTCGAGCTGGAGTGAGCAAGCGGGGGCATCGCCGCCGCATGCAGCGGAATTTCGCGGCCGCCCGGCATCCGCGCGCCGGCAGCCCGCGCGGCGTTGTGACGGCCGCCGCGATCGCGTATAGTGGAGAGGCGAGCGGCGGTGCCGGCGGTGCAGACAAGCGCGCGGGCGACGCCGCGACGGGACGGACAAAGCATGAATGAAGCGCGGGAGTGACGGCAGGATGAGACTTGACGAGGCCAAGAGGGCCGTGTTTTTCGATGTGGACGATACGCTGTACGATCATTTGATTCCGTTTCGCAAGACGGTGGAGCAGGTCGCGGGACCGCTGATCCCGCTCGCGGCGTTTCCGTACGAAGCGGCGTACGGCCGGCTGCGCTACCACAGCGACATGCTGTCGCTCGAGCTCGGCGGCGCGGGCGCCATGGAGGCGGGGGCGGCGACGGATTACATGCGGATGCGCCGGTTCCAGCTGACGATGGCCGAATTCGGGCTCGCGCTGACGGACGCGCAGGCGGAAGCGATGCAGGCGGCCTACATCGGCTGCCAATACGACATCGCGATGTTCGACGGGGCGCGGGAGCTGCTGGAGGCGCTGATCCGCCGCGGCGACGCGGTCGGCCTGATCACGAACGGGGCGCCGGGGCATCAGCGCCGCAAAATCGAGGCGATGCGGCTGGACGGGCTCATCCCGCGCGAGCTGCAGTTCGTCTCCGGCGCGCTCGGCTGGGACAAGCCGGACGCGCGGCTGTTCCGGCACGCGAACGCGCGGACGGGCACGCGGCCGGAGAACAGCGTCTACGTCGGCGACTCGTGGCGCAACGACGTGATCGGCGCGCTCGAGGCCGGCTGGCGGGTCGTCTGGTTCAACCATCGCCGGGCGGCGCGCGAGAGCGGGCACGAACCGACGCGCGAGGCGTCAAGCTACGCGGAGCTGCGCGCGCTGCTGCTGTAGGGCTGATACGATACGGAAGGGGCACGAAGGCCGCGGCCTGGCGTGCCTCTTTTTTGCGTTCGGCGAGCCGCCGGACGCAGAATCGCCGCGTTCGCGAGATTGATAGACAGCCGCCAGGCGTTCAAGGGCGGGCGCTGCGCGAATCCGCGAGCGGCGGCCGGTTTGCGAAATCTTAATCCTTCCGGCGAGCCGCCGCAACGAAGAGCCGCAATTTAATCAAAATGTGTAGGCAATGTTGTCGAATTCGGGTAATAATCTTTTACAAACCCGGTAGGCTTCTCTATAATAGACAATACTTGAATCTAGTTCTAATAGACTACTTATCCTAGAAAGATCTGGTATACTTCCGACGTCATACGACAACGGAACGTTCGGAAGGAGACGTCATGAACGCTACGAAACTCATTCCCGTTCTGCTCGCGGCCGCGTTGCTGTCCGGCTGCTCCCTGTTCGGGCGCGGCGGCGAGGCGACGCCGGGGGCTCCGAAAGCAGCCGGCGCGCCGGCCGTCGCGCGCTACGACGGACCGGAGAGCAAAACCGTGTCGCTCGTCTACACGACCAAGCGCGAGCTCTCGCTCACCTTCGACGGCATGGCCGACAAAGACGCGATGGAGCGGCTGCTGGACGAGCTGGACGCGTACGGGATCAAGGCCACGTTCTTCCTTCCGGGCATGCGGGTGGCGGAGGAGCCGGACATCGCCAAGGACATCCTGGCGCGCGGCCACGAGATCGAGAACAACACGCTGAGCCGGCCGGACGCCGCCAAGCTGACGTACGCCGAGACGTACCGGGAAATCAAGCTGGGCGGCGACGTCATCGCGCGCAAGACCGGCGCGGCGCCGCGCTACGTCCGGACGATGTCGGGCGCGATCACGGACGACGTGCGCCTGGCCGCCGCCCAGAGCGGGCTGCGGGCCGTCGTCGGCAGCAGCCTGTTCCTCCACAATTGGAAGGACGAGACGCCGGAGCAGAAACGGAATTACATCCGCAAGTACATCAACCGCGGCGGCATCCTCGAGCTGGATACGGAGGAGAACCGGACGATGGACGAAGACGTGAAGCTGATCGCGGAAGGCGCGAAGCGCGCCGGCTACGGCTTCGTCACGCTGGACCGGCTCGTCCGGGACGGCGGCGAACGCAAGCCGCTGGAGGATATTCCGGGCTGGGACGCCGCGAAGATGAATTCCGATTATGCGGATGCCGATTATAACGTCATGTACGACAAAGCCGGCGACGCCAAGAAGGAGGTCGTGCTGTCCTTCGACGATTGGGGCACCGACGAGACGGTCACGCCGATTCTCGACACGCTCGCCAATTACGGGGTGAAGGCGTCCTTCTTCCTGCGCGCCGACGGCGTGGAGCGGAACCCCAACTTGGCGAGGGCGATCGCCGAAGGCGGCCATGACGTAGGCAATCATACCTATTCGCATCCCGTCATCACGTCGGTTACGCCGGCGCAGCTGCAGGAGGAGATCGTGAAGGCGCACCGGATCATCACGGAAGCGATCCAAGCGCGGCCGGCGATGATCTTCCGGCCGCCGACCGGGGAGTTCGACGCCGAGACGCTGAAGGCGGTCGGAGCGACGGGCTACCGCGACGTCGCGATCTTCGACGTCACGCCGGACGACTTCGTCAAGACGCGGACCGCGGCGCAGATCGCCCGGGCGGTGAAGGCGCAGACGAAGAGCGGCAGCGTCGTGCTGCTGCACATGCTCGACGACATCCAGACGGTCCATGCGCTGCCGGCGATCATCGGGGAGCTTCGCGCCGAAGGCTTCGCGTTCGTGCGGATGTCGGAGCTGATGGGAGCGGGCGCGTCGAAGGGGAAGGCGCCCTAAGCGGCGCATCTTACTTGAAAGAAGAACGAATCGGGCGAAGAACCGGGAACGATCGAATCGACCCCAATCGGAGGGATTTTACGACTTGCAACAGGGGATGAACGAATGGAAACCGCCGCATGGCGAGGCGGCGCGTTTCGGCAAACGGTTCGCCGCGGGCGCGGCGCTGCTGCTGGCCGCCGGCCTGCTCGCGGGCTGCGGCTTGTTCGGCGTCGGCGGAGACGCGGACGGCGGAAGCGAGCCCGCGAAGCCGGCGGCGGAGATCGTCCGCTACGACGGCCCGATGAGCCGGGCGGTGGATTTCGTCTATACGGCGCGCAAAGAGCTGTCGCTGACGTTCAACGGCATGGCGGATCCCGCGACGATGGACCGGCTGCTGGACGAGCTGAACAAATACGGCATCCGGGCGACCTTCTTCCTGCCCGGCATGCGGGTGGCGGAGGAGCCGGACATCGCCAAGGCGATCGCCGCGAGAGGCCACGAGATCGAGAACAATACGCTGAACCGGCTCGACATGAGCAAACTGCCGTACGAGCAGGTGTACAGCGAGATCAAGCTGAGCAACGACGCCATTCGGAAGCGGACGGGCGCCGTCCCGCGGTACGTGCGGACCAAGTCCGGCGACTACACGGACGACGTCCGGCTGGCGGCCGCGCAGCTCGGCATGGAAGCCGTCGTCAGCTACAACATCAACCCGAAGGACCGGGAGATGCAGGGCGCGGCCGAGATCGGCAAGTACGTCGAACGGTTCATGACGCGGGGCGGGATCATTAATCTGGATACGGACGCGAACCCCGAGGTCATCGGCGCCATAGCGTACATCGCCCGTGCGGCGGACGATATCGGCTACAAGCTCGTGCCGCTGCGCGACCTGATGAAGAACGGCGGCGAGCGCAAGCCGCTGGAGCGGATTCCCGGCTGGGACGCGGCGAAAATCAATCCGGACTACAAGCGCGCGCAGTACAAGCTCGTTTACCGGAAGGACGGGCTGAAGGACAAGCAAATCGCCCTGACGTTCGACGATTGGGGCAGCGACAAGACGATTACGAAGATTCTGGACATTCTGGCCGCCGAGGACGTCAAGGCGACGTTCTTCCTTCGGGCCAAGGGGACGGAGAGCAATCCGAACCTCGCCCGGGCCATGATCGAGGGCGGCCATGACGTGGCCAACCACTCGTACAGCCATCCCGTCGTGACGACGCTGTCGCCGGAGGCGCTGCAGGCGGATATCGTGAAGGCGCACCGGGTCATCACGGAAGCGATCCAGCAGCAGCCGACGATGCTGTTCCGGCCGCCGACCGGGGTCATCGACGACGCGACGGGCAAGGTCGTCGCCGCGACGGGTTATCCCGTCATCGCGATGTACGAGGTGACGACGCTCGACTGGGACGCGAAGAACAGCGCGGCCGACATCGTCCAAGGCATCGTGAAGCAGACGACGGGCGGCAGCGTGATCCTGCTCCACATGCTCGACGACATCCATACCATCGAGGCGCTCCCGACCGCCATCGAGCAGCTCAAGAAGAAGGGCTTTACCTTTGTCAAAATGGCGGATCTGATCGGACTTCAACCACAAGGGAGCGGATAGCATGATTACGAGCAGGAGCACGGATACGGATTTGGAGCTGTACGCGCGCATCGCCTCCCGCCGGGAGCCGCTGGCCGTCATCGGCCTCGGCTACGTCGGGCTGCCGATCGCCGTCGCTTTCGCCCGGAAGGCGAACGTCGTCGGCTTCGACGTGAACGAGCGGAAGGTCGACGACTACCGCAAGGGCCTCGACGCGACGGGCGACGTGGGCGGCGAGGCGATCGCAGGCAGCGGCGTCGACTTCACCTCGGACCCGGACAAGCTGGACGGCGCCCGGTTCTTCATCGTCGCGGTGCCGACGCCCGTCAAGAGCGGCAACGTGCCGGACCTGCATTACGTCCGGGAGGCCAGCCGGCTCGTGGGCAAGCGGCTGAAGCCCGGCGCGATCGTCGTCTATGAATCGACGGTCTATCCCGGCGTGACGGAGGACGTGTGCGTGCCGATTCTCGAGGCGGCGTCCGGCCTGCGCTGCGGCGTCGATTTCAAGGTCGGCTATTCGCCGGAGCGCATTAACCCGGGAGACAAGGTGCACCGGCTGGAGAACATCGTCAAGATCGTCTCCGGCATGGACGCGCAGTCGCTCGAGACGATCGCCCGGCTGTACGAACTGGTCATCGAGGCCGGCGTCTTCCGCGCGGAGAGCATCAAGGTGGCCGAGGCGGCCAAGGTCATCGAGAACGCGCAGCGCGACATCAACATCGCGTTCATGAACGAGCTGTCCATGCTCTTCAACGGAATGGGCATCGACACGAAGGCGGTGCTCCGGGCGGCGGGGACCAAGTGGAACTTCCTGCCGTTCACGCCCGGACTCGTCGGCGGCCACTGCATCGGCATCGACCCGTATTATTTGACGTACAAGGCGGAGGACACGGGCTACCGCTCCCGGATCATTTTGGCGGGCCGGCACATCAACGACGGCATGGGCAAGTACGTCGCCCAGCAGATCGTCAAGCTGCTCGTGAAGCTGAAGCAGAACCTGGCGGACGCGCGGATCGGCTTCCTCGGGCTCTCTTACAAGGAGGACAGCTCGGACATCCGCAACACGAAGGTGACGGACATCATCAAAGAGCTGAAGGAATACGGGATCACGCCGCTCGTCGCGGACCCTTGCGTGGACAAGGACGCCGCTTACCGCGAGTACGGCATCGAGCTGTCCGGCATGGACGAGCTTCGCGGCTTGAACGCCGTGGTCGTCGCCGTGCCGCACGCGCCGTTCAAGCGGATGGGCGCGGCGGACTTCGAGCCGCTGTACGATCCGCGGACGGCGAAGATCATGGTCGATATCAAAGGCATTTACGACAAGAGCGACTACGAGCGCGGCGGGTTCCACTACTGGAGCCTCTAAGGAAGCGGGGAGCGGCGTTCGGCCGCGGAGGCTCCGGGAAGGATGAAACGAGTCATGCTGTTTAAACGAAACAAAAAACGCGCCGTCGAGGTGCTGACCGTGCCGCGCGGCGACCGCCGGACGCTCTCGAACGTGCCGGATCCCGAGCGAATCCGGACGCAGACCGACAGGCGGGGCGGCAAGGCCGAGGGGACGGACGACGACGGGACGCGGGACGCGAAGCGGCTGGAGCGCCTGCGGCTGCTGAGCCTGCGCTACACGGCGGATTTCGAGGTCGTCCTGACCGGCCCGCGGCAGACGAAGAAGTCGGCGTACCGGGGCAAGGCGGCGGACGTCTCCTCGACGGGCATCCTCGTGGCGCTGCCGCCGTCCGACGACCGGTACGTCGTCGGCCAGACCGTGAACCTGCGCTTCCAAATCCCGCCCGGCACGATGCCGGAAGGGTTCGAATCCGCGGTCCGGCTGGACGCGCGGCTCGTGCGGACGTTCGCCGGCGAGCAGGACGGAGAGGAACGGCTCATGCTCGCGTTCGAGTTCGCGAAGCCGCTCACGAGCTATTTTCAGCGCAAGCGGTGGGGGTATTCGGTCTATACCGCGAGCGGCGCGCTGTTCCTGGCGGTCTGCCTGATCATGCTCATGCGCGCGGAGAGCATCATCTATTTCAAATACAACCTGATGCTGTACCTGTACAGTCTCGTCGCCGCGGCGTTCCTGCTGACGCGCTACCTGTTCGGCGCCTTGTACCGGGAAGTGCCGATCAACCGCCATTACACGCCCGGCGTCTCCATCATCATCCCGTGCTTCAACGAGGAAGAGTGGATCCACCGGACGATTCTGAGCTGCGTTAACCAGGATTACCCGACCGACAAGCTGGAAATCATCGTCGTCGACGACAAGTCGCTCGACGACTCGGCGCGGCGGATCGAAGAGGTCATCGCCCTCATCCATAAAGAGGCGGAGCGCTACTCGACCAAGGACCGCGTGAAGTTCCACGTGCTCGAGGAGAACGGCGGCAAGCGCGTCGCGCTCGTCAAGGGCGTCGAGATGGCGAAGCACAACCTCGTCGTCTTCGTCGATTCCGACAGCTTCCTCGAGCCCACGGCGATCCGGCATCTGGTGCAGCCGTTCCAGGATCCGCGCATGGGCGGGGTCGCGGGCCGCACGGACGTCGAGAACAAGTACACGAACACGATCACGAAGCTGCAGACCGTCCGGTACTACATCGCGTTCCGGATCATGAAGGCGGCGGAATCGTATTTCGACAGCGTCACCTGCTTGTCCGGTCCGCTGTCGTGCTATCGCAAGGACTTGATCCTGCAGCACCGCGACGCGTGGCTGAACCAGACGTTCCTGGGCCAGCCGGCGACGTTCGGGGACGACCGCAGCATGACGAACTTCATTCTCCGCACGCACCGCACGGGCTACCAGGATTCGGCGATCTGCTCGACGATCGTGCCGTCGGACACCGGCGTGTTCCTGCGCCAGCAGATGCGCTGGAAGCGCTCCTGGCTGCGCGAATCGCTGCGCGCCGGCGCGTTCATCTGGCGCAAGGAGCCGTTCATGGCGCTGTTCTTCTACATCGGCCTGATCGTGCCGATCGCGGCGCCGGTCATCGTGCTGTACAACCTCGGTTACGTGCCGCTCGTGCATCACGTGTTTCCGAGCACGTTCCTGATGGGGCTCTTGATGATGGCGCTCCTCATGAGCCTCGCGCATCTGTTGTTCCGCAAGAGCAGGCTGTGGCTGTTCGGGCTCGTGTTCTGCATTTTCTACGAACTGGTGCTGCTGTGGCAGATGCCGGTCGCCTGGGTGACGTTCTGGAAGTCGACCTGGGGCACGCGCGAGACGCCGCAGGACATCGAAGCCCGCGAGCGCAAGGAAGCGCGGAGGAACAAATCAAAAAAGCGAATCGGATTGGGGCAGTAACGCAAGGGGCGCCGGATGATTCAGGGTGAGGGATGGCAGCAATGGCGATTTGGAAGAAACGCGACACCGTCCTGGACTACCGCAGGAAAAACCGCTTGAAGGCCGCGAAAACGGCCGTGCAGGCGATCGTGCTCGTCGCCGTGGCGGCGCTGGTCTATCGGGCGGTCTGGGGCGCGGCGGCGTACCGGGAACCGGACAAGAGCGCCTGGAGCAGCGACAAGGGGTTCATCGCCCTGTCGTACTTCGGCGTGGGGCGCTCGGGGACGCCGAAGCTCATCGCGAAGGACGAGCTGGACCGGCAACTGAAGGCGCTGCAAGGCCAAGGCTACCGGACGATCTCGCAGCAGGACATTCTCGATTATTACAAGGCGGGCAAGCCGCTGCCGGACAAGGCGCTGTTCCTGGCCTTCGAGGACGGCCGCAACGACTCCGCGCTGTTCGCCGACCCGCTGCTCGAGAAGTACAACGACAAGGCGACGTTCCTGTCGTACGCGGGCAAGCTGGGGAACGGGGACAACAAGTTCCTGCAGGCGAAGGACATGCTGAAGATGCGCAAGACCGGCTTCTGGGAGCTCGGCAGCAACGGCTACCGGCTGTCGTACATCAACGTGTTCGACAACGGCGGCGGCTTCCTCGGCCAGAAGACCGAGAGCGAGATGAAGAACAAGAGCGAGGTCGCGTATTACAACCATTATCTGATGGATTTCATCCGCGACGAGAACATGATTCCGGCGGAGGACCGGCAGCAGATGGAGGCGCGCATCGCCAAGGATTACGCGCTAATGAAGGACGCGTATACGAAGAAGCTCGGCTTCGTGCCCGGGCTGTACATGATCATGCACGCCAATTCGCTCGGAAGCGGCATGAACCGGCTCGTGACGGACGCGAACGAGCAGGACATCCGGGCGTTGTTCCAACTGCACTTCGCCCGGGAGGGCAGCGCGTTCAACGGCAAGGGCGGCAATCTGTACGACCTGACGCGGGTGCAGCCGCAGCCGTATTGGTCGACGAATCACCTGCTGATGAAGATCGGCAAGGATACCGGCCGAACGATGACGTTCGCGCGAGGCGAGAAGGCGCGGGCCGCGCATTGGGAGACGGCGTCCGGCGCGGCGGAATTCCGGGAGAACGACCTCGTGCTGACCTCGGCGCCCGGCGCGGCCGGGCTGGCGTCCTTGAAGGGGAGCGACGACGACGCCGACGTCGCGGTCGCGGCCAAGCTCGCGGGCAACGTCGTCGGCAAGCAGAGCCTCTATCTGCGCTACGACCGGGCGGCGGATTCGTTTGTCCGCGCGGTGCTCGCCGACAACGAGATCGCCGTGGAGCAGAAGAAGCCGGGCCAGGCGGTCGAGCGCCTGTACGGCGCGAAGCTGAGCGACGTGTCGTGGAACGAGGCGGATCTCGCGCTCAGCAAGGCGGCCGTCTACACGAAAGCGCAGACGGCGGCGGGGCTGGCGCCGGACGCGGGCATTCCCGCCAACATCAAGAAGACGCGGAACGTCGACCTGCAGGTCCTCGGCGGCAAGCTGACCCTGCGGGTGGATGGCAAGACGCTGCTCGCGGACCGCGCGATCGACGCGTCCATCGCGAAGGGCGGCGTCGCGCTCGCGGCGGAAGCGAGCAAGCAGAACGCCAAGGACGACATCTACGACGGGCACTTCGTCGACGTGACGG
Source organism: Paenibacillus sp. UNC496MF (assembly GCF_900113915.1). NCBI lineage: Bacteria > Bacillati > Bacillota > Bacilli > Caryophanales > Paenibacillaceae > Paenibacillus > Paenibacillus sp. UNC496MF. Next base: position 507,912 of record NZ_FORE01000006.1, on the reverse strand, counting down.
TGAGCGGCGTCGGCGCCGGCGGCGAGCGGACGCGGATCTACCGCAACGCGAACGAAGGGCTGCAGGGCGCGGCGACCGAAGCGATGCACGGCTTTGATCGGGTCGTCGACTGGGTTATCGAGACGTTTTAACAGGATTTCGCGCCCGCGCGGCGGACGGGAGGAACGGGGCATGCCCGGCATACGGAAGAGCGGACGGTCCGGCGGACGGACGGCGGGTCTCCTGGGACTGGCGGCCGCGGCGTTGGCGGCGATTATCGCGGTGATCTACGCGGCGTCGGACCGGCATGGCCGGGACGGCGCGGGACGGCCCCCCGGGGAAGGGGCGGTGCCGGCGGCGCCGCCGCTGACCTTGTCGGCCTGGATCGTGGATTGGCAGTGGGAAGCGGGGCTGGCGGATTTCGCCGCCTCCGCGTCCGGACTGGACGGCGTGCAGGCCTTCGCGGCGTACTTCGACGACAAGGACGGCTTGTACTTGACGGAGGAGGACCGCAAGGCGCTGCCGGAAGTGCTGGCCGCGGCGAAGAAGGCCGGGCTGCGGCGGACGGCGCTGACGGTCGTGAACGACCGGTACGCGGCGGACGGCACGCCGGCGGCGGAGAAGGATCCCGCGCTCGTCGGCCGGCTCCTGGCCACCGAGGCGAGCCGCGGCAAGCACTTGAGCGACCTGATGGCCGCGGTCGATACGTACGGCTTCGGCGGGCTGGAGCTCGATTACGAGCGGGTGCCGGACGGCGACTGGGCGAATTTCGCGGTGTTCATCGGCGACCTGTACGGGCGGCTGCGGGCCGAGGGCAAGACGCTGCGCGTCGTGCTGGAGCCGCGCGCGCCGCTCGCGGACGTCGGGCTGCCGGCCGGTCCGGCGTACGTCATGATGGCGTACAACCTGTACGGCGGCTTCAGCGGTCCCGGGCCGAAGGCCGACGAGGCCTTCATCGCGCAGGTCGCGGCGCGCATGGAAGGGCTCCCGGGCGACAAGGCGATCGCGCTGCCGCTCGGCGGGTTCGATTGGACCGCGGACAAGCAGGCGACCGCGGTCACGGAGGCGCAGGCGGCGGAGCTGGCCCGCGGCCCGGGCGCCGAGCCGGCCGCGCGCGACGCCGCCAGCGGCAGCCTGCATTTCCGCTACGCGGACGGGAAGGGCAAGATCCATACCGTCTGGTACGCGGACGCGGAGACGGTGAAGCGCTGGATCGGCGCGGCCCGGGACGCCGGCGTGCACGAGATCGCGCTGTGGCGGCTCGGCGGCCTGACGGCGGAGATGCGGGACTTCGTGCGCGGCGCGAAGGCGGCGTTCGACCCGTCGCCGGCCGGCGGCGAGGGGGCCGGCGGGGAATCGGTCCCGACAAGCAAAAGCAGCTCAGGCGACGCGCCGTGAGCTGCTTTTTTTTTGAGGGTGAACCGATGTCGAGCTTACGTCGTGCCCGCCGCGGCGGTGCCGTTGAACACGGCGGGGCCGGACAGGACCAAATCGATGAAGCCGTCCGTCGCGATGAACAGCGTGTAGCGGATTTCGCCCGCCAGGACGTCCGCGGCCGGCGGGAAGTCGGCCGCGGTGACGCTGATGGGAAACAGCGGGCCGAGCGCCGAAATTTCGAACTGCTGGTTCAGAATCGTCACGCCCGTTCCGGCCGATCCGTCTCCGCCGCGTTCCACCGTAAGCGACACGACGGTCGGCTCCGCCGGCGGCTCGACGACCGTCACGAAATCGATCGCGGCCGTCCCCGTCAGCGCCACGCGGACGCTCGACGTATTCGCGGGAATCGCGGCGCCGACTTGCAGGCCGATATCCCCGATCAAGAGCGGCAGATCGGATAACGGCTCCGCGCCGCCGAAGTTATCGCTGTGGATCGAGATGCGCGTGTCCAAAAATTGAATCGCCATCTTCATCACCTCTTTCTATCGTTTCTAGTATTCTATGAAACGCATGGCGAAGAGGGACTAGTCGTTGGCGAGTTGGGTGCGCCTGCAAGCGGCGGAAGCCGTCGCGGGTTCCCGGCTTTCGTTATCGGCGGCCGAAGGACCGGGGCTGCCCGATAAGGCGGGGGCGCACGAGGAGCGGTTTCGATCGGCGATATGCATCAAATCCGTCCGGAGCGGGTAAAGAATAACAAGCATGCGGATGCAAACTGCGGGAGGTGGAACGCGATGAACGAAGGAAACGACGTGCGTCCGGAGACGGTGCCGGCGGAAGACATTATCGCGGAGAAGCACGGCAACGGCTATATTTTGAAAGGCGTCGGCGGGCCGATCGGAGAGATCACGTACAAGCTGGTGGACGTGGATACATGGGTGCTGGACCACACGTACGTGGATCCGAAATACCGCGGTGGCACGCTCGCGAAGCAGCTGCTGAACCTCGTCGTGGACGAGGCGCGGGAGAAGGGCCGCAAGATCATCCCCGCCTGCTCGTACGCCCTGGCGCAGTTCAAGCGCCATCCGGAATACGCGGACGTATGGGACAAGTCCGACAAGGAAACGGATTACTCGGACCGTTACGGCTCGGACGGCAACGGGATCTAAGCGGGACGCGCCATTGGGGCGCCGGAAGGGACGGCGGCAAGCCGGTCTTTCGGCGCCTTTTGCGTTCGCCCTCCATGCCGCGGCGCATGCCGGTTCGTGTCGGCGTGCTCCTTGTCCGGCTTGTCCCGGCGCGGGGAAGCGGGTTGTGCCGCTCGTGAAAGCGTTATATAATGGGCGTATTCGTAGGAATGGAGGGGTTGTGCATGATGATGATGGCCGTGTTCTTGACGGTTGCGGTTCGTTAACGCAACCGAATAAGCCGAAGAGCAGCCAGGCGACCGATTCGATACCGTCAGGTTCGGGTTCTGTTTCGCCATGGCATCGCGCTGCTTGCGGCATCAAGAAACGGAACCGCCGTCATGTACAGCCGCGGGCTTCTCCCTCTCGGGGAGGGTCCGATTGGCGCGCGCCGAAGCGCGAATGGCCGTTTGGTCCATTCGCGCTTTTTTGCGTTGCGCCGCCTATTCCATGCGAAGGAGCGGGACGCGATGACGCCTTATTTTGCGACCGTATTGCCGGGGCTCGAGCCCTTGTTGGAACAAGAAATCCGATTCAAACTGCCGGGAGCGGCAGCGCTGGGGAGCGAGCGGGGCAAAGTATTCTTTGCGTCCGGCTTGCCCCTCGAGGCGTTGAAGGCGCTGCGGACGGCGGATAATCTGTACCGGCCGCTTCTCCGCTTCCGCGTCGGACCGCACAAGAAGCATTTGGCCGATCTTGAGGAGGCCGTATTCCGCGCCGGGCTGGAGGGGCTGCCGGCGGAATTCTTGCCGGGCCGCGGACCCGTCCGGTTCAAGGTCAACGCCGGCCGGACGGGGAAGCACGCGTACTCCCGGTTCGACGCGGCGGAGGCGGCCGCGCGGGGGATCGCGAGGCAGGGCGGGAGATGGCGGGCCGAGGCGCTCGGCGGGCACGAGGTGGAATTCCGCCTTGATCTCTGCCACGACGAGGCGCTCTTCGCGGTGCGGTTGACGGATGCCGCCTACCGCTATCGCGGCGGGGAGCGGGCATTCGCCGCGGCGGCGCTGCGCCCCACGGTGGCGCACGCGCTCGTCTGGGCTTCGCGCCCGGCGCCCGCGGACCGGTTCCTCGACCCGTGCTGCGGCTCGGGCACGATTCTGACCGAACGGCTCGGGTACCCGTACGCCCGCCTTGACGGCGGCGATCTGTCGCCGGAGGCGGTGGCCGCTGCCCGCGGCAACGCGGGGGGACGGGAGCGGCTGGCGATCCGGCAATGGGACGCCCGCCGCCTGCCGATCGATGCGGGCGCCGTGGACAAGGCGGTCACCAACTTGCCGTTCGGCCGCCAAATCTCGGCCGGCGAGGCGATGCCCGCGTTGTACGCGGATCTGCTGCGCGAGCTGAAGCGCGTCGTCGCGCGGGACGGCGGCATCCTGTGCCTCACCGATGCGGACGGCGCCCTGCGGGAGGCCGCCGAGCGGCTGCGGCTGGGCTGGGAAGCGGTGGCGACGCTGAGCTTGAAGGGGCTGCATCCGACGCTCTACAGGCTTCGGCACGCGTAAACGGCGGCTTGCCCGGCCGGCCGGTTAGGCGTCGCGTGTGGAATCGCGCATGCCCGAAGAACGACGACAAGCCGCCGAGGATCTCGGCGGCCTTTTCCTTGGGAAACGGAACGGCGCTCGCGTCTAGTGCGCGGCTGGCAGCGGCATCGGCGCTTGGCCGGTCAGGGCCTGCTCGAACAAGTCGATGATGGCAAGGAAATGAACCGCTTCCCGGTACACGTGATCGGCAAGCAGCGGATGGATGATGCTTTTGATCCGGCACGCCTCGATGAGGTCGCGAGCGGTCTTCTTGAAATCGCGCAGGCTCGCGACGGATACGCGGTTCTGGTCGAGGAACTGCGACAGCAGCGGCTTGGTCTGCGATTGCGGCCGCATCGAGCTCAAGTCTTGGGCTTGCCAGAGCAGCTGGTCGAAATCGTTGCTGAACTCCCGGGCTTGATCCACCAGCTTCCGTTCCGACGGATCGAGCAGATGCCCGATGAACTTCGCATGGTCGGCCATGATTTTCAAGAAGAACACGTTCTCGTCGATGATCGCGTCCGGCAGCGGCTCGAGCCGGCCGTTGTTGAGCTCCGCGAGACGATTCCGGAAGTAATTGGCCTCCCGGCTCACGTGGTCGACGAGCAGCGGGAAGTTATTGGCCCCGGGCAGCTGGCAGGTCAAGATCAGTCCCAGTACTTTGCGCTTGAACACCCAGATGTGAGAAACGGCGTTATGCACCTCCGCGTTGAACGCGCGGATTTGCTGCGGGTCGGTAGCTGCCGTAAAGGCATGCGCCCTCGCTTCGATCCCCTCGAACAGCGCATAGAAGCCGTTGGCTTCCTGAATCAGCTGCGTGTCTTCGCAGCGGAACCCCAACCGCAGGAATAAGGAATGCTCCTTCATGATCCTCGCCCAAAAACGGATTTCCTCCAGCGAACGCGCCACGAAAGCGTCCATGCTCCGCCTCCTCCTTTTCGAATCGCACACGGTAAGGATATGTGAGATCGGCGCTTTTCATGAAACCTGACATGCCCTCCCTCATTTCGGCCTTGTCGCTCAGGGGCGGTTTTAGATGGAGGCAAGGCCCGAATTGTCGCGCAGAATCAGCATTTTCGCGCGGTGCGTTTCGAGGCGTTCGAGGATGACCGCTTTGTCCCGCCGCGCATGGCCATAGCTTCATCGGTACATGTTGACGAGCATCGCGAGCGTCTGCTTGTAATTGCCGGGCTCGAGCCCCAGCTTCTGCCGCGCGTACCGTTTCAGGATTCGAACGCTTCTCCGCCAGACCGGCGTGTCCGAATAGACGATCAGATCGGCTTCCTCGAAGCGGCGGCGCGTCCACTTATCGTGCACGCCTGCGACGATCCAGCCGTTCGCGCCGATGGCCGCGTCCAGCAGGGCGTCGCGCGTCTTAACGTCGTTGCGGACATCCGGCCCACCAGGGCTTCGCCGCCAGGCGAGATTATCCGTCTCGCAGTCCGGCACGTCCAGCCGGGCGGACAGCTCGCGCGCCAGCGGGGACCTGCCGCTGCCGACCGAGCCGATGATGCGGATTTTGCGAGGGGCGTGATTCCTCTCGTTTTCGGCGTGAATGGCTGGTTCTTTGCGCGTTTGGCGCGAAAATTAATTTGCCTGTTTTTAATCAATGCCGGTCGCAGCAGGATTGTCGGCGAAATTGCAATTAGCAAAGGAATATAACGAAGTGTCGGGTCAGCGCATTCGGCGTTTTTGCATAATTGTACACAACAAGTATGGAGGCGGATCTGCGCAGGCAAGCGCCGGGGCCGCTTCTTCCTGCCCTTCCGCAAGGGAGGGATGATGTCCTGCCGTACGCCGGCCGCGGACGACGAAAAAGCCGGGACTCGTCCCGGCCGTCATGGCGTTTGCTATTCCTATTCTATACCTGTTCTTATAACTATTCCGCTTCGGCGTTCCGTTCCAGCTGGCGCCGGATGCCCTCGCGGTCGATCTGGATCCAATACTCGGCGATCTTCCCGTCCGCCACGCGGTAGACGGCGCTCGCCAGCTCGACGACCGGCTTGCCCGTAGGCGCGAAGCCGTCGACCTCGCCGATATGCGCGCCGGTCTGCCGCCAGCGGGCATAGACGCGGTCGCCTTGGGCGATCAGCTCCTCGACGGCGAGGTCGAATTCGCCATAGGCATCCTTCATCTCGCGCACATGCGCCGCGTAGTCCGCGGGCGACCGCTCGACGGTCGTCTCCCGCTCGGCCGTCACCTGGCGGGCCAGCACCCGCTCGGCCATGAAGGCCGCCGCCGCATCGGGGTTCCGCCCCGAACGCACCTGCTCGAAAAATCCCCGTACCACGCCGATCGGGTTCATGCCGCCGCCTCCTTATCGCTCATGCTAACTAACGTCCGGTAATGCCGTCCGGCAGCTCGCCGCCGCTCCTGGCGTATTTCTCCGTGAGCGTCGTCAGCAGCTCGATGCCGATCTGGTTTTCGCCGCCTTCGGGGATGATGATGTCCGCGTATTTCTTGGACGGCTCGATGAACGCCTCGTGCATCGGTTTTACCGAGGTCAAATATTGATGGTGAATGGACTGGATCGTCCGGCCGCGCTCCTCGATGTCCCGCAGCACCCGGCGGAGAATGCGCACGTCGGGATCCGTGTCCACGAACACCTTGATGTCCAGCAGCTCGCGCAGGCGCTCGTCCGAGAGCACGTGCAGCCCTTCGAGGATGACGATCGGATTCGGGCGCAGCCCGACCGATTCCGTCTTGGAGCGGGCATGGACGGTGAAATCGTAGACCGGCGCCTGCACGGTTCGGCCGTCCCGCAGCTGCTTCAAATCCGCGATCAGCAGCTCGTTGTCGAAGACGAGCGGGTGGTCGTAGTTGAGCGCTGCCCGTTCGGCCATGGAGAGATGGGGATGATCTTTATAGTAATTGTCCTGGGAAATGAACGTGACGTCGTTCGTGCCGAGCCGTTCGATGACGGAGCGCGCGACCGTCGTTTTGCCGGAGCCGGTGCCCCCGGCGATTCCGATGATGAGCATTGTGCAAAGCAGCCTCCTTGGCGGTGTTCAATCCTCGTATTGTAGCATAACCGAGCCCCCGATTTCATCCCGGCGGGGGGATGTACATGTTGCTAAGGCGCGCGAGGGAGGAACGGCTCCGGCGGATCATGCCCGATTCGGCGGCAGGCGCTTCGAGACGGCGGCGGAGCTTGGCGTGGGGTCGTCGGTAGAGGGGCCGCGGATGGTGACCCAGCAACCTTCATAGGGGGCGAACCGGCCGAAACCGAGGCAAGAAGGTGACCCGGCAACCTACATAGGGGGCGAGTCGGCCTACAACGACCGAAAAAGGTGGCCCAGCGGCATACATGGCCGGCTGAAAAGCCCGGGCAAAACAAACCCGGCGCCGCCCGCGGCATGGAAACGCATTTTCTTCAAGTTCGGACTTGAGCCGGGCCCTCCAACTATGCTATAAAAGGAAGTAGCGTTAGCACTCCGATGGCTTGAGTGCTAACATTATTCATTCCATTTTGGGGAGGGCATTCCGTAACATGGTGAAGCAAGAGTTCAAAGCCGAGTCCAAGCGGCTGCTTGAAATGATGATCAACTCCATCTACACGCAGCGGGAAATTTTCCTGCGGGAGCTGATCTCCAACGCCAGCGACGCTATCGATAAAATCTACTACAAGGCGCTGACCGACGACAACATCGCGTTCAACGCGGCCGACTATTTCGTCAAAATCACGGCGAACAAGGAAGCCCGCACGCTCACGATCGCCGACACCGGCATCGGCATGACCGAGGAGGAGCTCGAGAACAACCTCGGCGTCATCGCGAAGAGCGGCTCGCTCGCGTTCAAGAAGGAGAACGAGAGCAAGGACGGCCACAACATCATCGGCCAGTTCGGCGTCGGGTTCTACGCGGCGTTCATGGTGGCGGACCGCGTGACGGTCACGAGCCGCGCGCTCGGCAGCGGCCAGGCGTTCAAGTGGGAATCCGAAGGCGCCGACGGCTACACGATCGAGCCGGCGGAGAAGGCGGCGGTCGGCACGGAAATCGTGCTGCATATCAAGCCGAACGCGGAAGAGGACAACTACGACGAGTTTCTGGAAGAGTACCGCCTGCGCGCCATCGTGAAGAAATATTCCGATTTCATCCGCTATCCGATCAAGATGGACGTCTCGGGCCAGCGGCCGAAGGAAGGCGCCGCCGAAGGCGAGACGCCGGAATTCGAAGCGTACACGGAAGAGCAGACGATCAACAGCATGGTGCCGATCTGGCGCAAAAACAAAAACGAGCTGACCGACGCGGACTACGAGGCGTTCTACCACGAGAAGCGCTACGGCTTCGACAAGCCGCTCAAGCATATCCACATCAGCGCGGACGGCGCGGTCGTCTACCGGGCGATCCTGTACGTGCCGGAGAGCCCGCCGTTCGACTACTACACGAAGGAGTACGAGAAGGGGCTCGAGCTCTACTCCAACGGCGTCCTCATCATGGACAAATGCGCCGACCTGCTGCCGGACTACTTCAGCTTCGTGAAAGGGATGGTGGACTCCGAGGACCTGTCCCTCAACATCTCTCGGGAAATGCTGCAGCATGACCGCCAGCTGACGCTGATCGCGAAGAACATCAAGAACAAAATCAAGAGCACGCTCCTCGGCCTGCTGAAGGACGAACGCGAGCGCTACGAGACGTTCTATAAGGCATTCGGCCGCCAGCTGAAGTTCGGCGTGTACAACGATTTCGGCGTGAACAAGGACGTGCTGCAGGATCTGCTGCTGTTCCATTCCTCCAAGGAGAACAAGCTCGTCTCGCTGGACGAATACGTGGCGCGCATGCCGGAAGACCAGAAGTTCATCTACTACGCGACGGGCGGTTCGATCGAGCGCATCGAGAAGCTGCCGCAGACCGAGCTCGTAGCGGACAAAGGTTACGAAATCCTGTACTTCACCGACGACATCGACGAGTTCGCGATCAAGGCGATCATGACGTACAAGGAGAAGGCGTTCAAATCGGTCTCGAGCGGCGACCTCGGCATCGAGCCGGACGCGGACGAGAAGCAGGAAGCGGAGGAGCCGTCCAGCAAGGCGCTGTTCGAGCAAATGCAGACGCTGCTGAGCGGCAAGGTGACGAAGGTCAAGGCATCCAAGCGGCTGAAGAGCCATCCGGTCTGCCTTACGAGCGAGGGCGAGCTGTCCATCGAGATGGAGAAGATCCTGAGCGCGATGCCGAACAACGAAGGCATCCAAGCCGAGAAGGTGCTGGAAATCAACGTGAACCATCCCGTGTTCCAGTCGCTGAAGGAAGCCGCGGAGAAGGATAGCGAGAAGCTGGGCCTGTACACGCAGCTGCTGTACAACCAGGCGCTGCTCATCGAAGGGCTGCCGATCCAGGATCCGGTGGCGTTCACGAACGATATCTGCAAGGTGATGGTGTAAACGGAAGAAGCGAAAGGCAAGGCAGCAAAACAAAAGAGAAAATCTCCGCCGTGCGGGCCGATACGGGCCGCGCGGCGGAGATTTTTCGGTTGCGGGCGGTACGCGGACGCCAGACTGCTAGCCCGGAACGGCGAATGCCGGACGGGCAAATGCCGCCCGGGAGCCGCCCGGTTAGCGGAGCCGCGCGTGCGTATCGGGCAGCTGCCCTTCATGTCCATCGAGCGCCGCGACGAGCTTCGCTTTCGTGGCCGCGAGCCGTTCTTCGGCGCCGTGCGGACGGAGCGGCTCGCTCCAAGAGACCCCGTCCCCCTCGAAACGGGGAATGAGGTGCAGGTGGTAGTGGCCGAGGTCGTTGAACCGGCCGCCGTTCTGGCACATCGCGATGCCGTGCGGGCGGAACGTCCGCTTGAGCAGCGCGGACAGCAGCCGCGCGGCGTCCATGATCGCATAAGCGGCGGCGGAATCCATCTCCTCGACGTCGAGAACATGGCGCTTGGGCAGAAGGAGCAGATGGCCTTCGTTGAACGGGGCGATATCGAGCACGCAGGCAAGCGTCTCGTTCTCGTAGACGACGTTCGCGTCCGGCTCCAGGCCGTTCGCGATGCGGCAGCCGAGGCAGTCCATGGCGGCGCGCCTTCTTTCTCGTATTAGGGCAACGCATGGGCGCGTCCGCGCGCGAACCCGCGCGGCCGGCCGTTATTCCGGCTCCCGCGCGGCCGCGTCGCGCCGCTCCGCGGCGAGGCGCCGGAAGGCCGTCGGGCTCGCGCCGAAGGCGGCCGTGAACCGGCGCGTGAAATAATAGGCCGACTGGAAGCCGACATAGGCCGCGATCTCGCCGACGGGGCGGCTCGTCAGCTCCAGCAGCTTGGCCGCCTGATGCAGCCGCGTCTCCGTCACCCAGGCCGCGGCGGACTTCCCGGTCTCGGCCTTGAAGAGATGCCGGAACCGCGATTCCGACAGCCCGGCGCGGCGGGCGAGCAGCGCGGGCGCCAGCGGCTCGTGCGCATGGTCCGCGATGTAGAGGAGCGCCTCCGCGATGCGTTCGTCCTGGCCGACCGGCGCGTCGTCGCGGCGCCATTCCCGCTCGGCGTTCTCGTGCAGCAGGATGAGGATCTCCGCCAGCGCCAGCAGGGCCAGCGCCTGCCCCGAGCGGCTGCGGCGGCGGGCGTCGGCGATCAGGCGGCGGAACGCGTCCTCGAGGCGCGGCCGGCCCGGTCCGTCCGCGACGGCGACCGCGTGCAGCCCTTTCTCCGTCCGGGGCAGCCGGAGGTACGGGCGCCATTCCGGGAGCGGGAGGAAATGCGTCCACAGCAGCTCCCAGCCGCCGTCCTCGCCCGCCGCGTAATGATGCGGCACGCCGGGCGGCAGCAGCACGGCGTCGCCGGGCCCGGCGGTCAGCACCGCGTCGTCGACGCGGAAGGCGCCGCTTCCGGCGACCGTGTAGATCAGCAGCCAATCGACCGTGCCCCGCGGCCGATGGCCGTAGAAGCCGTAGGACCGGCGGAAATGGTCCGCCATGAGCACGCCGGACGTCGGCGAAGTTTCCTGCTCGTATTCGTACAGATATTTGTTCGGCACCGGCGGGCCTCCCCGGGCCGCGCGTTCCCGCGCAGCCGTTTTGTGCAACACGACAGCCGGCGCCTTCATTTCCGGGCGCGCCCGATGCCGCTTACAATAAACGTATCACAAAACGGGAGCGGTGAGCGATGGCGATCGGGACGATCTTGACGGAAGCGCAGCGGAGGCAGTTCGAAGAAGAGGGCTATGTGATCGCAAGGGGGCTGTTCGGGGCGGCGCAGGCGGAGGAGATTCGCGCGTGCTTCGCGCAGGTCGTGAAGCAAGGCGGCATCCCGGGGTATTTCGAGCCGAAGACGTTCGAAGCGGCGGGCGGGGAGCCGCTGCTGATGTATCCGCGCATTCTGTATCCGCACCGGATCTTGGCGACGGCGCGGGCGTGCATGCTGGACCCGCGGGTCATGGCCGCGCTCGCGGAGCTGTTCGGCGAGGAACCGCTGGCGGCGCAGAGCATGTTTTACTTCAAGCCGCCGGGGGCGCGGGGGCAGGCGCTGCACCAGGACAATTATTATTTGCAGGCGGAGCCGGGGACGTGCATCGCCGCCTGGACGGCGATCGACGACGCCGATCAGGAGAACGGCGGCCTCGTGCTCGTGCCGAAGACGCAGCGCGAGGCCATCCAGTGCCCGCACGAGGCGGATCCGACGCTGTCGTACTTCCCCGACGAAGTCGACCTGCCCGAAGGGGCGGTCGTCGTGCCGGCCGACATGCGGGCGGGGGACGTGCTGTTCTTCAACGGCAGCACGATTCACGGCTCGTATCCGAACCGCTCGGCGGACCGGTTCCGCCGGTCGTTCATCTGCCATTACGTCGGCGCGTCGACGCTGCGGCTCGGGCATCACATTCACGACGACCTGCACGCGGCGGACGGGCGCGTCGTCACGGTCGCCCGCGGCGAGGGCGGCGGGCCGTGCGGCACGCCGTACGCCGCGGAGCCGCACTGAGCGGCCGGACGCGGAAGCGAGGCCGAGAGGCCGCATCCTTCGCGGGCGTCCGCGGCCGATCGGACGCGGCGATGAAGACGCAGCAGCGGGAGAAGGCCGTCCGGCCTTCTTTTTCTTTGTCCGTCCATGAGGTGCTTGATCGGGAATTCCGAGCCGCCCGGGACTGGCAAGTCCGCGAAGGGACTGCCATAATAAGGGGATGATTGGATCGCGCCGAATTGGCGTACATCTAGAGGACGAAAGGAGGCGGGGACCGTGGAGTACGACATGCTGCTTCGCATCGTCGTCGCTGGCGCGTGCGGGCTGCTGATCGGCTACGAGCGGAAGAACCGGATGAAGGAAGCGGGCATCCGCACGCATTTCGTCGTGGCGGTCGGCTCCGCGCTCATGATGGTGCTCTCCAAATACGCGTTCGCGGACATGCTGGGCGACGACGGCGTCGGGCTCGATCCGTCGCGGATCGCGGCGCAGGTCGTCAGCGGCGTCGGCTTCCTCGGCGCGGGGATGATCTTCACGCAGCGGCAGACGGTCAAAGGGCTGACGACCGCCGCGGGCATCTGGGCCACGGCCGGCATCGGCATGGCGGTCGGCGCGGGCCTCTACGTGCTCGGCATCGGCGTGACCGTGCTCCTCTTGGCCGCGCAGAAGCTGCTGCACAGCGGCTTCGGCTGGATCGCGGCGCCGAAGAACGAGCAGCTGTCCGTGCGGCTGGCCGACGAGGACGGCGCGGTGGAGGCGCTGCAGGACGCGCTGAAGTCGGCCGGCATCGCCGTGCAGCAGTTCCATGCCGAGAAGCGGCGGGAGGGCGAGGCGCCGGAGCTGCGCTTGGACATCGCCGTCAAGGTGGCCGGCGCCGAAGACGCGGAACGGCTGCTGCGCCTCATCCAGCGGCTGCCGCAGGTGCTGCAGGTCGACCTGCAGTAGCCGCGGCGGATTCGGGCCGCGCGGCCGCGGCCGTTCCGCGCGCCTCGCGGCCCGAGGCGCGGCGCGGCCGCGGGCTTCCATCATTTGCACGGCGGATTTTCAGCTTCTCTTAAGCTAGCGGGCGTATAGTGGGGAAAACAGCGGACGGCGGACGTCCGTTTTGTTTTGACGCGGCATTATCGCCAACTACGCGCTAGCAAAGGAGAATCGTATGGACACGCAAACGCAGGCTCCGTTCGAGCCTCATTATAAAAGCAAACGGTATAAGAAATTAGGCAGGCCCAAGCGGTGGCGAAAACGGTTGTCGCTCTTGTTCGCCGGCCTTCTGGTCGCGATGCTCGGCGGGGCGGGCTGGTTTTACCTGACGCCTTCGGGCTCGGACATCCGCTACATGATGGCGGACACGCTCATCACGAGCCAGCACCGGTACCTGGCCAAGTACCTGATCGGCCAGAGCGAGCTCGACCGCCGGGTGGCGGAGTACGCCAAGAAGTTCGACGAGATGGGCCGGATCAAGGACGAGCATAACGTCGCCCTGGCCGCGCATCCCGACAGCGACGTGCAGCTGGAGCGGATCTCGACCGCGAAGTACAAGGGGTACATCATGTACGTGCACGATCCGAAAATGATCCGCGTCGCCACGACGAGCATCGTCGGCTCCGGCGAAACGGTGCTCAGCATGGTGAAGCGCACGGGCGCGATCGCGGGCGTCAACGGCGGGGCGTTCGACGACCCGAACTGGGACGGCAACGGCTTCAAGCCGGCCGGCATCGTCATGTCCGGCGGCAAGGTGCTCTACAAGGGCGACGGCATGCAGGCTTCGGTCAACGTCGTCGGCATCGACCGCGACGGCTTGATGGTGGCCGGCCGCTACAAGCCTTCGCAGCTGCTCGCGATGGGCGTCCGGGACGCCGTCACGTTCCAGCCGAAGTTCATCGTCAACGGCAAAGGCTTGATCAAGAACGAGGCCGACGGCTGGGGCATCGCGCCCCGGACGGTCATGGCGCAGCAGAAGGACGGCACGATCCTGTTCGTCGTCATCGACGGCCGCCAGCCGGGATATTCCGTCGGCGCGACGCTCTACGACATCCAGAAGCTGCTGCTGGCGCGGGGCGCGGTCACGGCCGCGAATCTGGACGGCGGCTCCTCGACGGTGCTCGTGAAGGACGACGCGGTCGTCAACAAGCCGTCGAGCCAATACGGCATGCGCTACCTGCCGTCCGCCTTCCTCGTGTTCGACCATCCGGAGGATTTCGACGCGGGCAACATCTGGAGCGGCATCGACATGGAGCATTTCGACTCCTCGAAGCCGCGGACGCAATCGGCGTCGTAAGCAGCGCGGGTTATCGCGGTTCGATTGACGGCGCGTATCATGGCGTGAAGCGCTTATAGGGTTTAGGATCGGGGAACGCCCGCGGGCGTTCTCTTTTTTTCGCGTCCGCGGGACGAAGGGAAGTTTCGAAGGGAAGTTTCGAACTTCGGCGGGCCGCGACTTTGCCGCGCACGGCATAAAATACCGGTTTCCGTGCCATAGTAAACGTTGATTGCAGTCGGGTTCTCCGACTGGGCAAGGGGGTAGCAGTATGCGCCATGTGGGGTTACGATTGCTGGCCGTCGCGCTTTGTTTGACCGTGCTGTGCGGCTTCGGCATTCCCCGGAAAGACCGGTATTTTTACGAAAGCAGGGGAGACATCATCTGGGAGCTGCCGCTCGAGCGCAAGGAGCTCGCCCTGACGTTCGACGACGGTCCCGAACCGCGGACGACGAACCAGATTCTCGATCTGCTCAAGCAGTACCACGCCAAAGCGACCTTCTTCGTCATCGGCTACCGGGTGGAGAAATACCCGGATATCGTCAAGCGGGAAATCGCGGAGGGGCACGAAGTGGCCAATCATACGTTCAATCATGTGTTCTTCACCAAAGGAGTCGGGTCCGAGACGATCCAGCGGGAAATCGCGCGCACCGACCGTTCGCTCCGGCAGCTGACCGGCAAGAAGCCGTTCCTGTTCCGTCCGCCCGGCGGGTATTATAACGACAAGTCGATCGACATCGCGCGGAAGCTCGGGTATACGACCGTGCTCTGGTCCTGGCACCAGGATACCGAGGATTGGCGCAGCCCCGGGGTGCGGCATATCGCGAACAAGGTGCTGAAGAACGCGCGCAACGGCGACATCGTGCTGCTGCACGACTATGTGTCGGGGGGCTCCATACATACGGTCAAGGCGCTGCAGGTGATCCTGCCGGAGCTGGAGCGCAGAGGCTTCAGGCTCGTGACCGTATCCGAGCTGATCCGCGATAAAACAGGAGAATTGCTGCCGGTCTCGAAATCATCCGGTGTAACAGGATCTTCGAAGAGAGCGGAGTGAACGCATGCAACCGAAATTCATCCGCGAGACGCGCTGCTTCAAGGTGTCCCGCGTGTTTCCGACCGACGTCAACAACCACAATACGCTGTTCGGCGGCAAGCTGATGGCCTACATCGACGACATCGCGTCGATCTCCGTCTCCAAGCTGTGCCGGGCCACGGCCGTGACGGCGTCCACGGACTCCGTCGACTTCCTGCAGCCGATCCGGCCGAGCGATTCCGTGTCGCTGGAGTCGTTCATCACGCACACGGGCACCAGCTCCATGGAGGTGTTCGTCAAAGTGATCCGCGAGGACATGCGCACCGGCGACCGGACGATCGCGGCCACGGCGTTCCTCACCTTCGTCGCCTTGGACGACGATAACCGGCCCATCCCCGTGCCGGGCGTCATCCCGGAGACGGACGAGGAGAAGAAGCTGTTCGAGACGGCGGAGTACCGCACCCAGCTGCGGAAGCACCGGCGGGAAGAGAGCAAGAAGTTCGCGGATTATTTGCTGACGAAGTATCCGTGGGAGTAGGGTAAGGACAGATTTCTACGCGAGCCCCGGGCATCCGATGATGCCCGGGGCTCTTCGCGTCGGCCGAAAGAAGAGATGGACGCGGCGTCGGCTTTTTGGTGGTCGGCTTCATGATTTACCTCATAAACGCTTCGCCAAAGCCTGCACCGCTTGCGCGACGCGGATATCCTCGCCCATCGCGCTCCGTGAGCTCGCATAATCGTACGCGACCAGCGCGTTCGCCGCCGCGTACCTGCCGTGGGCAATCACGTCCGCCGCCGCGGTTTTCTCCGCAAAATCTTCTTCCGCTCGCGTAACGCCCTTCGCGGACGCGTAGAGATAGACGGCGATGCGCTGACCGTCATGGATGACGAACAGGACGGGAGCGACGCCGTTCAATGGCATCGACAGGACGCTGGCGGTCCTTGCTTCGCCGGAAGTCTCCGGCTGCAGCGGAATGCCCTGGGCGGCGAAAGCCTCCTCGATCTGGGCGATGGTCAGAACCGTTTCGGGCTTGCCGGTCCAGGCGGGTTTACAACCCGTCATCAGCGCCAGACACAGACAGAGCATCGCTGCCGGCAGGATCGCGTTTCGCATGCTTCAGCCCCCTTTTTACTCCAAGACGCCTTGCCGCGCAGATAGGTTGCGGTCTGCCGTACGTTCGGCGAAGCGCGAGGGCGTGCGTCCGGTGGGGCGGATTGGCATGCTGAGTCGGACAAGCAGCGGCAAAAGGCAGTCCGCGAAAACGGAACAACGTACACGGGGCAGCCCTGTCGGCGCGCGAGGCGGCTAGCGCCCCGTAACCGCTTTTCCTCTCGCTGACATCTTGGTTCTACCGCCCGGCTTCCACACGGAGAGGATGAACATGAGGAGCAGGGAGATCGTTTGCAGCAGGATCCCGATCCACAGCCACGCATGGTTGACGGTGAAGCCGGGCTCCGCCCAGGCGTTCGCGACCGGCGCTTCGGACAGGCGGACGCCGCGCAGCGTCCATTCATAGAGGCCGACGAAGCCGATGCCGATCGTGACGAGCGTCAGGATTTCTTTGGCGATCAGCCAATAGTAGCGGAAGAGGCCCCACGAGGTGAGCACCGACAGCAGAATGCCGGTCACGGTCGTGCCGATCGTCGAGGCGCGTACGCTCGAGTCGGCGAGCAGGCGCATGACCGCGTAGCACGTGCGCAGCGTGTCCGCGCTGTCCGTCGCCGAGGCCGTCAGCGCGAGAATGATGAAGGTCGCCTGGCCGCCCAGCATGATGGATGCGAAAACAAGGTGGAGCAGCAGCAGGACGCGCCGCTGCGTCAGCGTGAGTTTGGACATGGGTAGCAGCCCTCCCGTTCGGATGTGATGGTTACAGGTTGAAACGGTAGCCGACGCCCCAGACCGTCTCTATGTAAGCCGGCTTGGACGGATCGCGTTCGATCTTGTCCCGCAGCTTGCCGATATGGACCGTAACGGTGGCATAGTCGCCCAGGGCGTCCATGCCCCAGATGCGCTCGAACAGCTCTTCCTTCCGGAACACCCGGTTCGGATTCGACGCGAGGAAGAGGAGGAGCTCGTACTCCTTGGCCGTAAACGCGACTTCCGCTTCGTTCACGTACACCCGGCGGGCTTGGCGGTCGATGCGGATGCCCGGCAGCCGCAGCTCGTCGCGCCGCCATTCGCCGCTGCCGACGAGCCGGTCGTAGCGGGCCAGGTGCGCTTTGACCCGGGCGACCAGCTCGCCGAGGCCGAACGGTTTCAGGATATAATCGTCGGCGCCGAGGCCGAAGCCGCGGATCTTGTCCACTTCCTCCTTCTTCGCGGACACGATGAGAATCGGCACGTTGCTCGCCTCGCGGACCCGGCGGCAAATCTCGTAGCCGTCCAGCCCGGGCAGCATCAGATCGAGCAAAATCAAATCGTACCGGTCGCGCAGCGCCAGCTCCAGCCCGGTCTCGCCGCGGTCCGCCACGTCGGCCTTGAAGCCGCTTGCCTCCAGGTAGTCGTGCTGCACCTCGGCGATGACGGGATCGTCTTCGATGATCAAAATCCGTTTCATGTCGGCGTTCCTCCTCCTGTGGGTTGTTTTCCCGGCGATTCCGTACTCCGGGAACTTCGGTCGGCCGGCAGCGCGATGACGATGGACGTACCCTCGCCGGGACGGCTGAAGGCGCGCACCCGGCCGCCGTGCTCCTCCACGATGCCTTTCACGATGGCGAGGCCGAGGCCGCTGCTCCCCGATTCCGTCCGCCGGGACGGCTCCGCGCGGAAGAAGCGGTCGAAGACATGCGGCAGCGCGTCCTCCGGGATGCCGGTGCCGTTATCCGCGATCCGGATGGCGACGGCCTCGTCCGGGGCGCCGGGCGCCAGGCGTTCCAGCGCGAAACGCAGAATGCGGGGCTCGCGCTCCATATGCTTCAGACTGTTTTCGACGACGTTCAGGATCGCCCGGCGCAGCTTCTCCCGGTCGGCCTGCACGCAGAGCGGCCTTGGATCGGCGGGGGCGGGGTCAAGCTGCGGCAGATCCAGCTCCAGCCGGACGCCGGCGAGGCGAGGGTCGAGCCGCAGCTCCTCGACCGTCCGCCGGACGTACTCGCCGAGCTCCAGCCGCTCGAACCGAAACGGCAGCCGGCCGACGTCCAGCGTGGAATAGAGCGACAGTTCCTCGATCATCCGGTTCATGTCGGAGGCCTTGCCCGCGATCATCGCGACGTACTTCCGCCGTTTCTCCTCCGTGTCCGCGACCCCGCCTTGCAGGCAGTCGACGCAGCCTTGGATGGCGGTGATCGGCGTCTTCAGGTCATGGGAAATGGAGGCGAGCAGCTCCTTGCGGCTGTGCTCCAGCTGCAGCCCGTCGCCGATGGAGTCCCGCAGGCGGACGCGCATCTCTTCGAACGCCGCGCCCAGCTGGCCGATTTCGTCCTGCCGCCGCAGGTTCACGGGCCGGTCCAGCTCGCCTTCGCGGATGTGGCCGGCCGCGGTCCGAAGCGCCTGCAGCGGCCGGATGATGCTGCGCGAGACGAAGTAGGTCAGGACGCCGTTCGTGAGCGCCAGCGCGCCGACGAGCGCGAGCAGCACGGTCGGGACGAAGCGGCGGAAGAAGCCGGCGACCGGCTCCATGTCCGAGGCGATGACGAGGGTGCCGCTTTGGCCGTCCGCGGCGGTGTAGGCGATGCGGTCCAAGCCGTAGCCCCCGGGCTTGCGCGGCGGCCAGGCGTTCGCCGCCTCGGCGCCGCCAGCCTGCAGCTGCCGCGTGATCGCGTCCGCGTCCAGGCCGGGCGACGCGTACGCCGTCCGCTCGCCGCGCAGCACGAGCAGCCCGGCGTCGACCTTCGCCAGCTCCGCTTCCGCGTCCGCGAGAAAGGCCGGATCGTCCAGCAGGCGCGGGTCGTGCGCGGCGACGAACCGCAGCCCGCCCGCGAGCTCGCTTCGCCCGCCGAACAGGTCGCGGAACGCCTCGAAGGGCAGGGCGGGGCGATGCTGCCGCGCGGCATCATGGCCGGATCCGGGCGCCATGTCCCGCAGGTACAGGCCGGCCGCGGTCATGACGACCGCGCCGAAGAGCACGACGGGCACCGCGATCATGGCGATATAAGAAAGCAACAATTTCGTTCGGATGGACATCGGCTTCACCTCCCTTCCAATTGTAGTCTCCAACCGTAAAAGGTCCATAAACCAATTCGAAAAAAAGGCTAAAATACGGCCCGACAGTTGCTTCCTTGGCTCCCGGGGAGGCGCTGCGGTAGGCTCGATGTCGCGAACAGCGACGCAACCGCGTTCGCCAATGCCGCGCCAACCGCCGCGACCCGCAGCCGCGCGCAGCCGGGCGCCAACGCCAAAAAGACCCGCAATCCCATGGGGACCGCGGGTCTCGCGCTGCCTAAAGCCAACCGGCATCGCTTCGCCGAGGCGTTAACTTCGCCCCGTCATGCTTCTCGCCTCGTCGAGCTCTTCGCCCCGTCGCGTTCCGCGCCCGGCCGTCCCTTAATCGAACTGCCAGCAGCTCAAGCTCAAGCTGCCCAGCTGATAGCTGCGGTGCAGCAGGGTGGCCTTGCGGTTCCGGCTGCCGGCGCCCATCGCGATGAGCAGCGGAATAAAGTGCTCGTTCGTCGGTACGGCATCGAGGGCGTAGGGCGCCTGGCTGCGGTAATCGAACAGCGCCGCGGTGTCCCATGCTTCGAGCTTCTCCTGCAGCCAGGCGTCGAACGCCAGCGCCCAATCGTCCGCGATCTCGGCGCCCCAGCTCAGCCGCCGCAGGTTATGGACGGTGCCGCCGCTGCCGATGATAAGCACGTCCTGCTCCCGGAGCTCCGCCAGCGCGCTGCCGATGCGGTACTGCTCCTCGTTGGTCAGGTGACGGTTCACGGACAGCGCCACGACCGGGATGCCGCCGGCGTCGGGGAAGAGCAGCTTCAGGACGGCCCACGCTCCGTGATCCAGGCCGCGCTCGCCGTCGAAGCGGCTCGGGATGCCGTGCTTGTCGAACAACGCGCGGATGTCTTCGCTAAGCTTACGGTCTCCTTTGGCCGGGTAGGTTATGCGATACAGCGCGTCCGGAAAGCCCGAGAAATCGTAGATCGTCTCGTACGTGTCGGCGGTGCTGACCGTCTGCGTCGTGTGCTCCCAGTGGGCGGAAAACAGGACGATCGCCTTCGGCTTCGGCAGACCGGCCGCGAAATCGCCGAGAAAATCGGTATAGGCATGCCGCTCCAGCACGAGGGACGGCGCGCCGTGCGCGAAGAAATAGGCGGGCATCATCGTACATCAACTCCTTCATGGTTTGTGGCCGGTTCGGCGTCCGCGCGAAGCCATGCCGCGAAATCGCGCTGGTTTTCGGGCGTGACGCCATGATCGGCCGGATACGTGTTGAACGTCAGGCGATCGGTCAATCCGCCGAAATATTCGGCGTTCTCGCGGCCGATGGCGACCGGGAACACGCCGTCGAACTCGCCGTGCGAAATGAACGCGGACACGTTCGCCACGTTGCGCAAAGGGTACTCCGTCTTCACGAAGCCCGGCACGTAGCCGTTCAGCGCGACGATGCCTTTCAGCTCGTCGCCCATCGTCAAGGCGAGGGACATCGCCAGAATGGCGCCTTGGCTAAAGCCGAGCACGTACCGCCGCTTCGGATCGACCGGATACGTCTCCGTCGCGTACCGGATGAAAGCCGTCAGCTCCGCCATCGCTTGGTCGAATTGCTCCCGGATCGGGTTGCCGAGGCTCTTCAGGTCGTAGTATTGAAAGCCACTGCCGAGGAGGCGGTTTCCGCGGATGCCGATCACGATGAAATCGTCGGTCAGGGGCTCGACGAGGCCGAACATGTTGCGTTCGTTAGACCCTTTGCCGTGCAGGGTGAAAATCACGGGATACCGCTGGCCCTCGTTGCGGCCCGGCGGCAGATGAACGTCGTAATGAAAAGCCGTCTTCATAAGATTCGCTCCTTCCGTGCCTGAAATATTAGCGATAACGAAATAAAATTTATATCCCTAATTTACTGCCGAACAGGATGGCGTGTCAACCTAAAAATTGATAATATAAATGGAACATACGTATCACTAATATTCAAGGAGGGGATCCGCGCATGGACATCGGCACGAACATTCGGGCGATCCGGAAGCGCAAGAACATGACGATCGCGCAAATTTGCGAAGATACCGGCCTGTCCCAAGGCTTCATGAGCCAGGTCGAGACGAATAAGACGTCCCCGTCCATCGCGACGCTCGAGAACATCGCCGGCGCGCTGGGCGTGCCGCTCGCGTATTTGCTGCTGAAGAAGGAGGAACGCATGCAGATCGTCCGCAAGGGGGACCGTAAGGTCACGACGAGCGGGCCGGAGCGGCTGAAGGTGGAGCACCTGGGCGCCGCGAAGAGCATGCGGATGATGCTCGTCGAGCTGCCGCCGGGCGGATCGACGGGAGAGGAGCCGCGGGCGCATGAAGGCGAGGAAGTGCATCTCGTCGTCCGGGGTCGGATCTACGCCGGACAGGGGGAAGACGCGGCCGAGTTCGGCGAAGGCGACTCCTTCAGCTGGAACGCCTGCATTCCGCATCTCGTGCGCAACATCGGCGAGGATACGGCGGTCGTGCTCATCGCGGTCTATACGGAGACGGAGCAGGCGGAACCGTATTACGATCGTCCTTGACGAAGGAGCCGCGCCAAGAACGCCCGACATGCTTGTCCCCTTGAAGTCCAGCGACGCGACAACGGCCCGGATCCGCCTGATGAGGCGATCCGGGCCGTTAGGGTCCGCGGCTAGGCTATTTCATTTGAGGCTTGGGCTTCGCCCGCCGCGGTTTTCCTTCGGGCCGGCGGGGCGCTTCTTCGAGCTTGTTGAACATGGCGTTGTAGATGACGGCCGACAGCACGGCGAGCAGCGCGAGCGCGGCGAACGTCCACTTGAAGCCGAGCATGCCCGTGAGCGGGATGGACATCGGCGCGATGGTGCGGCCGAGCGTGAAGCGCAGGCTCGCCGCCGCGAAATACTGTCCCCGCATCTCCTCGGGCGCGAGCCGCGCGACGAACGCCTGCTGCGGGCCGGCGGACATGAGCTCCGCCAGCGTGAACACCGCGATCGCGGCCGTGAAGCCCCAGAACGTCGACATGTTGCAGAACATGATCATGCCGAAGGCGTAGAAGAGCGCGCCGCCGATGAACACGATCCGGTCGCGATACTTCGTCATCCACTTCGTCACGATGACCGTGAAGAGGGCGACGAACAGGCCGTTCTCGGAGACGATGAGGCCGAACAGCTGCTGGCCGGTCAGCGTCAGGTCCCAGCCGCGGTACGAGAAGAGCGTCGACAGCGGCACGGTTTCCTTCAGGAAGACCGGGAACAGCAGGTCGAGCTGCATGAACGTCTGCGCGAGCAGCACGCCCGCGATGCTGAACAGCAGAAACACGCGGTCCGCGGCGATGACCCGGTAATCCCGCAGCTGGGCGGTCACCGCGGCGTACCAAGGCGCGCCGGACGCGGTCTTGTGCCGGTCCGCCACGTGCGCGGGCCGCGTCTCGCTCAGCCGGCCGCGCATGACGAGCGCGATCGCCGCGCAGATGACCGCGGCCGCGGCGAGCACGGCGTACGGGTTGTCCTTGTACAGAAGCGACCCGAGCAGCGGACCGACGACCACGGCCATGTTCGAGGCGGTATAGAAGATCGCGAAGACGCTCGACTGATGCTTCTCGTCGACGACGTCCGCGACCATCGCCTGGCTCGCCGGCCAGTACAGGGCGCCGAAGCAGCTCGCCAGCGTGAAGCCGACGAACGCCGGCGCGTGCAGATTCGCCCAGGGCGAAGCCGCGCAGGCGAACAGCGCGTAGCCGAAGGCCTGTCCGCTCGCGGCGAACACCATCATCCGCTTGCGGCCGAACCGGTCGGCGCAGTAACCGCCGATCAGATTGGCCAAAACCGACAGCAGCTGGGAGAGCACGAGCAGCATGCCCGTCCAGCCTTTGCCGAACGCATTCGTGAAATAAATGGACAGGAACGGAAAGAACGTCCAAAAGATGACGTTAAACGCGGTTTCTCCGCCGAGGCGGAGCTTTAAATTCGTATCCCAATCGCGGATTCGCATGTACAACTTCCTCTGGTTGCCGGATTTTCGTGGGTTGGGCTTCCCCATTATACACGGTCGTCCGCGGCGAAGGGAACATGCTTTCGCCCCTTTACCGCGTCGCAGCAGCCCCTCCGGAAGCCGCGCCCGGCTCAGGAATGAAGTTGCAGTAGTCCGTTCGCGGCGCCTGTCGTATGATAGAAGGACGCAAAAGGCACAGACAGCGGGGGAGTTGGCTATGAAGAAACGAAAAGTCGCGGCGATGACCGCCTTGCTGGCGTTCATGGCCGTTTCGCTGGCCGTCACGGCCGTTCAGCTGCTGCAGTTCAAGCGGACGGTCGCGTTCGCGTCGGCCGAGGCGTCCGGGGCGGGCATTCCGGTGCTGTGCTACCATTCGATCGCGGATAACGGAGGAAGCAACGAATACGTCGTCTCGCCGGAGCGGTTCCGCGAGGAGATGGCGTGGCTGAGCGGCCAAGGCTACCATAGCATCGATCTGAAGGAATTCGGGGCGCTCCTGTCGGGCAAGGAGAAGCCGAGCGGCAAGGAAGTCCTGATCACGTTCGACGACGGGTACGAGAACAACTACGCCGAGGCGCTGCCGGTGCTCGAGGAATACGGATTTCGGGCGACGGAGTTTCTCGTGACGAACTGGGTCGGCGGCGCCGGTTATTTAAGCTGGGACGAGGTCAAGGCGCTGCGGGGCGCGGGCTGGGACATCATGGCGCACACGCGCACGCATCCGTTCCTGCCGCTGCATACGGCGAGCGTGCAGCGCGACGAAATCGCCGGCTCCAAGGCGGCCATCGAGCGCGAGCTCGGCACCGAGGTGACCGCCCTCGCGTACCCGTACGGGCTGCGCAGCGAAGAGACGATGCGGCTCGTGAAGCAGAGCGGCTACGCGTACGCCTTCACGTTCGACGACGGCTGGACGGATCCGGGCCAGAACCCGTACCTGCTCAAGCGGCTGTTCATCTCGGGCGGGATGGGGCTGAACGATTTCGAACGCAAGCTGATGCATGGATAAACCGTCCGCCTGAAGGCGCCCCGAAGGGGAAGCGATGCGGATGACGCAAAATAAACCATTTCGGGTCTCCAAGACAGCCGCATGACGAACGAAAGCCGCTCGGGCAACCCGGGCGGCTTTTTCGCTTGCGCATGGCTTCAAGCCCGGCGGCTGTCAACCGCATGCGGCGCTCATGGCGCGTCAAGCATCGCGATGGCTGCATCCGCTATTCGATGCAGCTTCTTCTTGTCCGTGGACGCTCGGGTTAATACGCGCAAGCCGATTATCGTCGCCTGCAGACTGGCCGCAAGCAGGCTGGCATCCTTATCCGCCGGAATCTCCCCCGTCTGCTGGCCTGTCCGAATGATGTCGGTCAGGTATTGTTCTTCGACGTTAAAACTTTGGTTGGTTATTTCGCCAACTTCCGGATCCCTCAGAGCCAGCTCGGTGGCCGAATTGACGATTAAGCAGCCTAGCGGCCGCTCGTCGTTCGCTTCGATCAGATAGTCGATGATGTAGCGAATGGCTTCTTGCGCCGTACGCCCGCGTCTCGCTTCTGCTTTCACGGTTGCGACCGTCTTTTTGTACTGTTCCATCGCCTTCACAAAGAGGCTGTGCTTGTCGCCGAACGTATCGTAGAGGCTTCTGCGATGAATGCCCATATGCGTAACGAGGTCTTGAAGCGAGGTTTTTTCGTACCCCTGTTCCCAGAATAAACGCATTGCTTTTAGAAGGACGTCGTGTTCGTCGAATTCTTTGCTTCTTGCCATCGTGTTCACCCTCTTCGACCTGATTTTAGCATATGAGAACAACCGGTAAAAGATAAATTGTGCTTTCGCCTCAATCATCCCTGGGACTAGCGTACCGAAGCGATAATCGTTTCCCTTATAGGCGGGAATTTTTATGAAATATGAAGTTTGCGTTAGGTAAGTTGACAAAAGAGGCAAACGGGTTTTAAATATGGGAATGATCGATCTAAATACTGCGCAGGTAAAAAATCGACAGCTTAGAGGAGACGCGAGCAACCATGAACCATCCAAAAGCAGGTGCAATGCGCCGGAAGCCGGACAACGAAAATACGTATTTATTCCTGACCGACATTAATTCCATCCTGGTCAGCGGGGAAGACACGAACGGGGAATTTTGCGTGGTGCATTGCTCGGTTCGCGAGAATGACGGCCCGCCGCTTCACGTCCACGGAAGCGAAGACGAATCGTTCTACGTGTTGGACGGCGAGATCGAGATGACGCTTGGGGACGACACGTTTTCGGTGCGAAGCGGAGAGTACGTCTTCGCCCCCCGCGGCATTCCGCATACGTTCAAGGTTAGGTCCGAGCAGGCTCGTTTCCTGGTTACGGCCTACCCGGCGGGCTTCGATTCCTTTGTCAAGGAATTGGGCGTTCCTTACGAGGAGGGCATGGAAGCGAACATGGAGCCTCCAACGCCCGAGCTGCTTCAAAAACTCATCGAAGTATCCAAAAAATACAATATCACCTATCCGGGCCTCTAAAAATCTCTGAACGCTTGAACGGCTATGCCGCACTTCATGACAAGAACGGAGGAACACCTGATGACGAACGCTCTCTCTTCGTCGGAGCCCCTGCAGCACAAGATCACGATCGACGGCGTCATCCACAGCTTCCGCGTCGCCGGCAAAGGGCCGGTTTGCCTGGTCCACCCGGGCGGTCCCGGTTTCGATTGGAATTATATGCGCATGCCGCTGCTCGAACAAACCATGACCGTCGTCTATATCGAGCCCGCAGGGACGGGGGATTCCGGGCTGCTGCCGGACGGAGAATACACGATGCCGCGGTATGCCTATTACGCGCATGAGATCGCCAAGCGCGTCGGAGCCCGGAAGCCCTACTTCCTGGGCCATTCGCATGGCGGTTTTGTCGGACTTCAATATGCGCTCGATTACCCCGATGAGCTCGAAGGTCTCATTCTCTATAGCAGCGCGCCTTGCATGGTACAGGAGCTCGCGGAGGAGCAGGCTCGGCAAATCGAGCTCTACGCCCGGCGCTGGCCGGATCGTCCCGAGGCTCAAGACGCTTGGCAGGCGTGGAAGGACATGGGGTCGGGCGCGGCGCGAGACAATGAATCGTTCCTCCACCTGTTGGGACGGTTGCTGCCCGCTTTCTTCGGCGATTATCGGAACCTCCCGGCAGCCTTCAAGACGTGGCGGGACAACTTGAATTTTTACCTCGTTCCCCGAAAGCCGCATACGTGGGACGCGAGAGAGGTTTTAACCGGGATACGCGTACCGACGCTCATCCTGGTCGGCGAACATGATTTCAACTGCGGCCCGCGCTGGGCTGCGGAAATGGATGAGAAGCTGCCGGATTCGCAGCTTTATACGTTCGAGGCGGGCGGCCATATGAGCCATGTCGAGCGCCCGCGGGAATTCGCGGAAGCCGTGCGCGGCTTCGTCGCTCAGGCGGTCTCGCGGCCGTGAATCCGCGCGTCCGAACGGAGCGCGACGAACGAAAGGCCGCCCGGGCGATCCCGGGCGGCCTTATCGTTATGCGCATGCGCGGCGGCGCCTTGCGGCGCGGGCGCGATTATGGGTTGACCATTTTCGTCAGCGTCAAGGACCAGTCGAGCGCGCTGTAGTCGAGCTCCCAGCCGAGCTGCTCCGCGATGAAGCGCAGCGGCACCATGACCCGGCCGTCGTCGTTCAGCACGACCTTCGAGCCGATGGAGACTTTCGCGTCGTTGATGTCCATCGCGTCCCGGCCAACCCGGAATTTCATGACGTCCGGCCCGGCCCAGACGACCGTCGCTCCGGTCATCGCGTCCCACGCGACCTTCGCGCCGACGCCTTCGGCGAGCGCGCGCACCGGCACGTACACCATGCCCTTCCAGAACATCGGGCTCGTGTCCATCGTCACCATGCGGCCGTTATTGTTCAGCATCGGACTGTTCACCTTCAGCTTCACCGTGTACACGCTCATCGGAGCGGCCGGCATGTCCGCCGCGCTGGACGCCGGCGCCGCCGGTTCGTTCGGCATCGCGTCGGCGTTCGCCAGCGCGGGCATCATCAGGGTCAATCCGAGCAGGGGAAGAATCAGCTTTTTCGTCTTCAAATACGTCACGCTCCTTAATGAATGGGTAGGGTGGGCAAACCGTTCCTGCTGGTGCGTCGTGCCAAGCGGAGCGCATTTGAGATCGTCTGAGAAGATCGTAATGGCCGATGCTGCGGATTGATCCAAATCGCCTATGGGCATGGCGAAAAGTGGGTACGGAGGACTTGTCTGCCATGTAGTTTGATGTTACCCGGCGTAGCGGGCCATGAATCAATGGAGGGGGTACTGCGCGAAAAACGCAAAAAAGGATGGCGCGGGGCCATCCTGATGCCGCTATGCGTACGTTGCCGCGTTGCTCCGTTACTCCGACCAGTCGCGCCGCAGCGTAAACAGCTCGCGCAGCGCGTCCGTCGACAGCTCCGTGATCCAGCCCTCCGAGCTCGTGATGACGTCGTCGCTCAGCTGCTGCTTGCTCTCGAGCATCTCGTCGATCCGTTCCTCCAGCGTGCCGAGCGAGATGAACTTGTGCACCTGCACGTCGCGCGTCTGGCCCATCCGGTAGGCGCGGTCCGTCGCTTGGTTCTCCACGGCGGGGTTCCACCAGCGGTCGAAATGGAACACGTGGTTCGCCGCGGTCAGGTTGAGCCCGACGCCGCCGGCCTTGATCGACAGAATGAACACGTTCGGCTGTTCCGCGTCCGGCAGCTCCCGGGATTGGAACTGCTCGATCATCCGGTCGCGCGCCGTCTTGGACGAGCCGCCGTGCAGGTACAGAACGGGCTCGCCGAGCTCCCGGCCGAGCACGCGCTGCAGCATCTCGCCCATCCCGATGTACTGCGTGAAGATGAGGCAGCGCTCGCCCTCCTCGCGCAGCTCCTTCACGAGGTCGAGCAGCCGTTCGAGCTTGGCGGAGCGGCCGATCAGCATCGCCGATTCGGCGGCTTCCTCGCGCTCGTCCTCCGGCACCGGCACGGCCTCCTTCGTCAGCAGCACGGGGTGGTCGCACAGCTGCTTCAGCCGCGTCAGCGCGGAGAGGATCGCGCCTTTGCGCTGAATGCCCTCCAGCTTCTTGACCTCGTCCATCAGCTCCTTGACCGTCTGCTCGTAAAGCGCGCTCTGCTCGCCCGTGAGGTGGATGTACGTCTTCATCTCGTTCTTCTCCGGCAGGTCCAGCATGATGTTCGGATCCTTCTTCTTGCGCCGGAGCATGAACGGCTTCACGAGCCGCTGCAGCTCCTGCGTCCGCTTCTCGTCGCGCTCGCGCTCGATCGCCTGGCCGAAGCGCTCGGCGAAGGTACGGGCGCTCCCGAGATAGCCCGGATTGGTAAAATCGTAAATCGACCACAGCTCCGCGAGCCGGTTCTCGATCGGCGTGCCCGTCAGCGCGATGCGGTGCCGCGCGGGGAAGCTCTTGACCGCCATGGCCTGCTTCGTGCCGGCGTTCTTGATGTTCTGCGCCTCGTCGAGGCAGATCGCCGACCAGGTATAGCCGCCGAGCAGCTCCTGGTCCAGCGTCGACGTCGCGTACGAGGTCAGCACGAGATCGGCCTCCGCCGCTTCCTCGTAGAACGCGCCGCCGCTCAGCCGCTTGCTGCCGTAATGGAGCAGGATGCGCAGCGACGGCGCGAAGCGGCGCACCTCCTTCTGCCAGTTGCCGAGCACCGAGGTGGGGCAGATCAGCAGCGCGGGACGGCGTCCTCCGTTCGCGGCCGGTTCCTCCGCGACGTGCAGCAGGTACGCGATGAACTGAATCGTCTTGCCGAGGCCCATGTCGTCGGCCAGGACGGCGCCGAGCGCGAACCGGCGCAGAAAGGCAAGCCACGAGAAGCCGGCCTGCTGGTAGCTGCGCAGCTCCGCATGCAGCGTCGGCGGCACGGGGACCGACGGCCAGTCCGTCTGCTGCGTCAGCTGCGCCATGACGGTCGTCAGGCGGGCGTTCAGCTCGACGTCCACCTCCAGCTCGCCTTCGTTCTCGCCGTCTTCTTCGCCGCCGCGCTCGCCGGCCTTGTCCGCGCCCGCCGGCAGGAAGAAAGCGCGGTTGCGCCGCAGATGCAGCTGCAGCACGTCCTGGAAGGACAGCCCCCGCCGCGGATCGACGCCCGCCATCGCCTTGCGGATCTGCGCGAGCAGGGCGGGATCGAGCGGCACCCATTGGCCGCGGAACTGCACGAGCCGCTCGCCGCGGGCGACCAGCTCCCGGAACTCTTCCTCGCTGAGGTCCGTATCGCCGATGGAGACGCGCCAGTCGAAATCGATCAGCGCGTCGAGGCCGAAGAAGGACCGGCCGCCGTCCGCGCGTGCGCCTTCGCCTTCGCCTTCGCCGGGGCGGACTTTCGCGCGCAGGCGCGGTTTCTTGCGGCTCGCCTCTTCCCACCAGGCGGGCAGCAGCACCTGCCAGCCGGCGGCCAGGAGGCGCTGGCTGTCCGCAGTCAGGAACCGCCACGCGTCGTCGTCGGGCAGCGGGGTGTTCAGCACGTCCGCGGGGCTGCCGGCCAGCCGGTCGGCCGGCAGGCTCGCGCGCAGATGCGCGAGCCACGCCGCGGAGCGCTCGCGCACGTGCGGCGTCCAGCCGGAGGGCCACGTCCCGGAGGCTTCGCCGTCCGCGGCCAGCCGGACCGGCGCGAGCTTCGCCGGTTCGAGCTTGTCCTGCAGCAGGAGCGCGAGGCGCCAGCCGCCGGCTTCGCCGTCCTCCGGCTCCAGCAGCTGCAGGAGCGGCCGGAACGGCAGCGTGTCGGCCTTCCAGCCGGCGGCGACGAGCCAGCCGCGCTCGTCGAGGCCCGCGGCCGCCGCGGCGCGGTCGCGCGCGAACAGCAGCGGGAAGTCGCGGCGCAGGTCGCCGGCGGCTTCCTCCGTGCCGTAATGGCGCTGGAACACCGCCGCGGAGAAGGCGGCGCCGAGGCCGGCGAGGAAGGCGGCGTCCGCCGCATCCGACTCCGGGGCTTCCGCGTCCGCGGCATCGCCATCCCATACGCCGTGCTCGTCCCGCACGCCGTCCTCGTCCCGACCGTCGTCGTCCGGTCCTCCGTACAAGCCGCCGCCGCGCGCCCGGCCGGCGCCGTCCGCGAGCGCGCGCAGCGCCCGGCGCGCCTTCGCGTCCAGCGCCTCCGCGTCCCACGTCCACCGCAGCTTGCCGGCCTTGTAGGCCTCGAAGCTCGGGACGAATTTGCGCTCCGCGACGCCGCGCTCAAGCGCCGGCGCGAGCGCGGCGAGCCGCGCGGCGCCGCCTTCGAGCCGCCAGGTCACGTGCATCGGCAGCGATTCGGGGTCGGCGAAGAACGGCAGCACCATCTCCGCCGGCAGCACGACGAGCTCCAGCTCGTCCCGGAGCTTCTCGATCTCGAGCTCCGTGCCGTAGAACGACGGCTCGTGCCGCGCGAACAGCCGCTGCTTGACGAGCAGCCCCGGCGCGTAGCCGGACGCGTCCGCGCCGAAGATCAGCGCGTCGCCCTGTTCGGTCAGGCTCGCTTGAATCGTAAGCGTATCGGCGTACGCGTTCATGACAGCAGTCCTCCTTTGCGCAGTTCTTCCTGCAGCGCCCGCAGCCGGCTGTTCCGGCTCGCGAACGCGGCGATGAACTGCTCCCACCGCTCGCCCCGCTTCAGCCGGGCGTACAGCTTGGCAAGCCGCTTCAGCAGCTTCGCCGCGGCCTTGTAGCCGTCGCGGTTCTTCTGCAGCACGTACCGTTCCACCGCCTGATGGTAGAAGGGCAGCAGCAGCTCCGGCGCGTCCTTCTCGACCGGCTTCAGCGCGGTCGCGCGGAACGACAGCGGATCCTGGCCCATGCACATCTGCAGGTCGATCCACCGGTCCCACCGGCCGTGCGCCGCCAGCGCGTCCTCGTAGACGGTCCGCGAGAACGGCAGCATCGCCTTGAGCGTGCGCCACATCGCCGGTTCCGCCTCGGGCAGATGCGCCACGACCGCCTCCCAATAGTCGCCGTAGGGCGCCAGGTCTTCGCCGCGGAAGCCGACGAGCAGCGGGCCGGTCTCCGCGAGCCAATCCCGCAGCCGGGCCCATTGCCCGCCGCGTTCCAGGATGCCGAGCAGCGGCGCGAGATGCTCCGGCTTCGGCATCAGCGCGCTCCCGCCGCGGGCGAGCAGCGCCATCGCTTCCGCATCGCGCGCCAGATAGACCAGCGGCAGGCATTGCGCGAGCGTCCACGGCAAGCGCGACAAGGACGTTCCGAGCTCCGCTTCCGCCGCTCGCAGCTTGCGCAGCTCCTCCTCGTATAGCGGCGCGCTTCCGGCCGAGCCGGGACCAAGCCAGTGCAGCCACAGCGACGCGTAGACCGACGCGAAGCAGCCGAGCGTTTTGTCCTCGGTCAGCATGCGCTCCCGGAGGAAATCCGCCGTCTCCATCAGCCGGTCCCAGTATGCCGAGCCGTCGCCCGCCAGCGCGAGCTTGTCCTCGAGCAGGCTTCGCGCCTGGCCGCGCAGCCCGTCCAGCGCGAGCTGCGTATGGTAGCCCATGAACAGGCCCGATTGGCGCCAGTCCGCTTGGGCCGGCTTGACCATCCGCTCCAGCACGAACAGCAGGGCGTGGAGCGTGAACAGCTGCTCCAGCGCCAAGGGCAGCTCGGGCCGCATGGCCTGCAGGTCGGCGAGCAGCTCGCCGGCCTCCTGCGCCGTGCGGACGTGCAGGTGCATCGGCCCGCGGCGCGCCTGAAACCGTTCGTGCCACTCGGCCACGGGAAGCCCGGTCAGCTCCGCCTCCGTCAAGGTCGGCCGGACGGGACGGGGGGCCGCCGGGGCGGCGCCGCGGTTCGCGCCCAAGCCGTCGCCCGGCCGGGACGGCGCCTCCGCGCCGGTCCCGATCACGCCGGCGCGGACCGCGCCGCGCCCGCCGTCCGGCGCGGCGCCCGGCTTGCCGCCTGCGGACGCGCTCTTCAAGGCGCTGCGCGCGTTGGCGAGCGCCTGGATCGGCCGGCCGCACAGCTCCGCGTAGCGCATCAGCGCGGCGGCCATGTGCGCGCAGGCGCGGTTCGCGGAGCAGGCGCATTCGCTCGCCGCGAGGTCGTCCAGATCGACGGCGACGTCGTACATCCGGTTGTCCTTCACGCGCGCGTCCACGTGCGCGCCGTCGTCGCGGAGCGCGAGCTCCTCGACCCGGCCTTGTTTCACGTATTGAAAGCCCCGAATGACCGTCAGTTCGTCGAAGCGCTCGGCGACGCCCTCCAGCAGCCGCCGCCACGCGCCGTCATCCAGCATGTAATCCATTTCCATATCCGTTGACTCCCGGTTACGTCGTCATGTAATCTTAAAACTTCGCTCTCTATTATACCAGCTTATTATACCAGCTCTGCCGCCCGCGGGACCCGAACGCCCCTTAAAATTCGGCCGCCGGGCCTCCGCGCGCGGCGTTTCGCGAGATTACGGCATCCGCGATACGGGCAGAGATAGAGGATATCGATTGTATAGTGGCCGTATAATGTATGGCGGCCGTCTAGCGTATAACGGCCGGGCGGGAAGCCCGCGCCGCAGAGGAGGCATCTTGCATATGGATCGGTGCTCCGGTTCGCTCCATTCGATTCGCCGGAGCACGTCCAGCATGAGGAAACCGACGATGACGAGCGCCGGCGCCGTGATGGCGGGAATGCCCGCTAGCACGGACACGACCGGCGAGAAGAACAGCGTCATCGCGAGCAGCGCGCAGACGACGACCGCCGTCAGCCCCGTGCGGCCGCCGATCGCGACGCCCGCGCTCGACTCGATGTACGCCGACGTCGGGCTCGTGCCGAGCAGCGCGCCGGCCGAGGTGCCGACCGCGTCCGCCAGCCGCGCGCCCTGCGAGCGCGGGAATTTGCCGTCCTGCAGCAGCTTCGCCTGCTCCGCGACGCCGAGCATCGTGCCGGTCGTGTCAAACAGTATGATAAGCAGGAACGTGAAGATGACGGCGTACAGCCCTTTCGCGAACACGCCGCCGAGAGGCGTTCAGCCATTGAGCGGGGCGCGGCGGCGCGCGTTTTTTCGCGCGGGCAGGGAGGGATTGGCGGCCGGGCCGTCGAAACGGTCAGGGAGCTTGTCCGCCGGCTCCCGGTTCGGGGAGCGGCAGGAAAAGGGCGGCCGGCGATTCGGGCCGGCCGGACCCAAGAGAAGCGGAGGAAGGGCAGCATTCATGGCGAAGCAAAAATTTTACGTGGTCTGGGTCGGCCGCAAGCCGGGCGTCTACACGAGCTGGGGCGAGTGCCAGGCGCAGATCAATAAGTTCGACGACGCGAAATTCAAATCGTACGAAAGCCGTTCGGAAGCGGAGGACGCGTACCGCGGCGGCTGGCAGAAGCATTGGGGCCAGGGCGGCGGAGGCGCGGCCAAGGCCGGCGGCTTCCGCCGGAGGCCGGCCGCCGCGTTCGAGGAGCCGGGCGAGATCGACTACGACAGCATCTCCGTCGACGTCGGCACGAGCGGCAATCCCGGCCCGGTGGAGTACAAGGGCGTGGACACGCGGACGGGCGAGGTCATTTTCGCGGTCGGTCCGGTCAAGAAGGGCACGAACAACCTCGGCGAATTCCTCGCCATCGTGCACGCGCTGGCGCATCTGAAGCAGCAGGGCAGCGACAAGACCGTGTACAGCGATTCCGTCAACGCGCTCAAGTGGGTGAAGCAGAAGGCGGTCTCGACGACGCTCCCGCGAGACGCGTCCACGGCGGAGATCTGGGGCATGGTCGACCGCGCGCTGCGCTGGCTGCAGACCAACACGTACAGCAACAAAGTGCTGAAATGGCAGACGAAACAGTGGGGCGAGATCAAGGCGGATTACGGCCGGAAATAAGCGCCGGCACGGCAAAAAGGGACTTCGCGGCGAAGTCCCTTTTTGTCGCATCCGGACCGGCCGGGGTCAACGCGCGAAGCGCATCCGGCGCTCGTCGTAGGAACGCTCGTCGGCGGTGCCGAAGCCGTAGCCGCCCTCGATGAAATGCGCCGCGGGGGCGACGGAGCATTGGCAGACGCGCCAGTGCCCGTTTTCCTTGACCAGGACGAGGAACACGTAGTTAATGCCGTTGAGCATGTATTTCGATTCGTTAAATACGTCGTAACGGATGGCGGTGTAGAAGAACCTGCTTTCCGCGCCGGGGGTTTCCAAGCATCGGCCCGTGCCGTTTCCGACGAAATTCAGGCCGAATGCCTTGGGCACTTCGTGATAGCCGACCAGCTTGGCGCGTTTGATGCCCAGCACGCCGACATGGTTATTGCGATTGTCCCCGCTGCCGAAGAAGCTGCTCCACATCGGCTGCAGGCCGGCGGACCACAATCCGGCGAAGGCGGGCCAGTTCTTCTGGTTGATGTAATCGACATATCGGTGCAGCACGACTTCGGCGGCATCGGCGCGGGCGTGACGGGCTTCGGCGTGGGCGGGCCGGCCGGCCAGGCCGAGAAGCAGAAGCGGGACCAGGAGGAGCGAGGCGAAGGATTTGGACATCGGAAGCACTCCTTTCGGATGGTACGAGGATGCCCGTTTTGGGCGGCTCGTAGACCCGCGGAGCCGGTCTTTCGATCCCCGCGCCTTCGCAAACGCTTCGCGAAGCCCTATAATGGTCCTAACGGCCGTCCGGCTCGCGACGTCGGGCGGGCGGCCGCGGCGCCCCGCTCGCGGAGGCGGCAAGTCCGACGGAAAGGCGGCGGCATCCATGGCCATCGAGGAACAGACGGAACGGGAATGGCTGGCGCGGGAGAAAGCGCCGCGCGAGGCGGTGTTCTTCTTCACCCCGCTGTGCGGCACGTGCAAGATCGGGCTGCGCATGCTCGAAATCGCCCAGGCGGCCGGCGCCGACGTGCCGATCGCCAAGATCAACATCAATTACGCGCCCGAGCTGCGCGACGCTTGGCGGATCGCCAGCGTGCCGGCGCTCGTGCTGGTTCGAGACGGCGAGCCCGAGCAAGCCGAATACGCCATGCGGTCGGTCGATACGCTGTACCGGCTGCTTCAAACGTTCTCTTCGTCGTGACGGAGAGGGCGTTTTTGTTTGCGCGGCGTGCAGCCGCGACCCGAAGCGCGCAGCGCGCCAAGCGGCGCCGCAAGCGCCTCCGGGCGAGAGTCAAGCGCAAGCGCCGTCATGCCGAACGAGAGCGGCTTTGGTGCGAAGCACCACGGGAGCGCTCGTCGGCATTGACGGCCCTGGAGCGCGGCTGCCGAGCCGCGATGAGCGCGAAGCGCGGCCACCAAGAGCGGCGAGGAGTCGCGACCCAAAGCGCGCAGCGCGCCAAGCGGTGCCGCAGGCGCCGGGCGAGGGCCGAAGCACAAGCGCCGCCATCCCGAACGAGAGCGGCTTTGGCGCGAAGCCCGCGGGAGCCGCTAGTCGGCATTGACGGTACGGGAGCGCAGCTGCCGAGCCGTCCGGAGCGCGAAGCGCCGCCTTGTTTTTAGCGCCGGCGAAGCTTGACAGGCCGTGGCCGACGGGATAGCATAGGTTCCAGATTGAACCAATAAAGCGGTTTCATCCGTTCGCAAAGGGAGAGGAAACGATGGTTGGTTTTAACGGCTTGGATATGGGCTTGGGCAACCTGGCGAGACTGTCGGACGCGAAAAGCAGGTCGATCAGCGCGGAGAACTTCACGGGCGAGGCGGGCAAGGGCGGCATGGCCGCCGAAGGCACGGGCGCGAACTGCGCGCGCGACCTCGGGCTCGGCTGGAAAGTGTCGCCGTCGGTGGAGATCGAGGCGGGCCAGACGTTCACGATGGGCGAGATCGCGGGGCCGGGCGCCATTCAGCATATTTGGCTGACGTGCGGGCCGAACCTGTGGCGCAACTTCATCCTGCGCATGTACTGGGACGGCGAGGAGACGCCTTCCGTCGAAGCGCCGGTCGGCGACTTCTTCTGCAACGGCTGGCAGGAGCGCTGCAACGTCAATTCCTTCCCGGTGGCCGTCAACCCGGCGGGCGGCATGAACTGCTACTGGCAGATGCCGTTCCGCCGGTCGGCCCGCATCACGATGGAGAATACCGGCACCGAAAAAGGCGTGCTCTACTACCAGATCGACTACACGCTGACGGACGTGCCGGACGACATGGCGTACTTCCACGCGCAGTGGCGCCGCAGCAATCCCGTGGCGTACAAGGACGTGCACACGCTCGTGGACGGCGTCTCGGGCAAAGGGCATTACGTCGGCTGCTACCTCGCGTGGCAGGTCAACAACACCGGCTGGTGGGGCGAGGGCGAGATCAAGTTCTTCCTCGACGACGACAAGGAATTCCCGACGATCTGCGGCACCGGCACGGAGGATTATTTCGGCGGCGCTTGGAACTGGGAGCATCCGCGGGGCGAGTACGGCACCTACTCCACGCCGTTCCTCGGCATGCACCAGGTCATCAAGCCGGACGGGCTGTACCGGAGCCAGCAGCGCTTCGGCATGTACCGCTGGCACGTGCAGGATCCGATCCGCTTCGAGAACGGGCTGCGCGTGACGATCCAGGACCTCGGCTGGCGCTCCGGCGGGCGCTACCTGCCGCAGCAAAGCGACATCGCGTCGACGACGTTCTGGTATCAGTCGGAGCCGCATGCCGCGTTCCCCGAGCTGGCGGACAACGACGGCCGCGAGGTCATTTAGCGCCTGAATCGTTCACGCCGCGAACGGCTCGCGCCGTTCATTAACGCACGCCATAGCCTGCCTTAACCGAGCGCTCCGGGGCACGCGTCCCGCGGGCGCTCGCATTCTGTTTTCGCGGGGAAACATGCTATGATAGGCGTGTCGTTACACTGGAAGAAACGGGAGATGGTGGCATGCCGGCGCGCACGCGCTTTAAGAAAAGATGGCTGCTGCTGCTGTTGGTCTACGCGATAGCCGCGGCCGCCTATGTCTGGTATACCTCGCCCAATAACGTGCCCGCCGCGTACAAAGGCACGCCGGCGGACCCCGCGACGTACTTCACGCCCCGGCAGCTGAAGGACAGCGAGACCTTGAACCCGATCCGCAACTGGATTTTCTTCACCAGCGTGCCGTGGGAGTGGCTGATCTACCTGCTGATGCTCTCCGCGGGCTGGGCCAAATCGTGGCGCTACGCGCTGGGCGGCCTGCCGCTGATCCTCCGCTTCCCGCTGTTCGTGCTGCTCGTGGACGCCGTGTCGTTCGTGCTGTACCTGCCCCTGCAGATCTTCAGCTACGCCTTGTCCAAGAGCTACGGCATCACGACGCAGCCGGTGCCCGGCTGGATCCGGGACAAGCTCGTGGCGTTCGGAATCGGCTACTTGACGATGCTCGCGGTGTC
Organism: Paenibacillus sp. UNC496MF; assembly: GCF_900113915.1. Classification (NCBI taxonomy): domain Bacteria; kingdom Bacillati; phylum Bacillota; class Bacilli; order Caryophanales; family Paenibacillaceae; genus Paenibacillus; species Paenibacillus sp. UNC496MF. The sequence goes on along the minus strand of NZ_FORE01000006.1, from coordinate 470,403 downwards.
GGCGGTCGCGTTCTGGATCCTCTCGCGGCGGGGCCGCTGGTGGCTGAAGCTGTGGCTGATCTCGGTGCCGTTCACCGTGTTCATGATGTACGTCGAGCCGGTCGTCATCGACCCGCTGTACAACAAGTTCACGGCGCTGTCCGACCCGCAGCTGGAGCGCAAGATCCTCGACCTCGCGGCCAAAGCGGACATCCCGGCGGACCACGTCTACGAAGCGGACATGTCCAAGAAAACGAACGCGATCAACGCCTACGTCACGGGCATCGGGCCTTCGCTGCGCATCGTGCTGTGGGATACGACGCTGAAGCAGCTGACGGAGCCGGAAATCCTGCTCATCATGGCGCACGAGATGGGGCATTACGTCATGCACCATCTGGAATGGAGCGCGGCCGGCGCGGTCGGCTCCTCGCTCGCCGTCATTTGCATCGGCGGGGGGATCTACGTCTGGAGCCTCCGCCGCTGGGGCGAAGCGTGGGGCATCCGCGGCCGGTCCGACGTGACGGCGCTGCCGCTCCTGCTGCTCATCATGGCGGTGCTGTCGTTCGTTTCGCTGCCGGCGAGCAACGCCGTGTCCCGCAACGCGGAATCGTCCGCGGACGCCTACGCGATGCGGCTGCTGAACAGCGCGGAGGGCTCCGTGTCCATGCAGCAGAAGACGGGCGTCATCACGTTGAGCGACGTTAATCCGCCGCTGCTCGTGCGTTGGTTCCGCGACGACCATCCGAGCGACATGGAACGGATCGTCGCCGCGATGAAGTTCGCCCAAGCCCGCGGGCAGAAAGCGGACTAGCATGAGCGCGCGCGGAGACGAGGAGGCGGTGTCGCTGTACCTGCTCGCGGGGCTGGCGACCGCGCCGCAATTCATGGAGAGCTTTCGCGGCGCGTTGCATGCTATACTGGAGCGTGAAGGGTTCACCGTGCGGACGTCGCAGCTGCTCTTCCCGTACGGCGATTGGAGCCGCCGCGCCGTGCCCCAGCTGTGGGAGATCGGCCGGGACATGCGGCTCGCCCCCGGGCGGATCATCGGGCGCTCCATCGGCGGCCGAAGAGCCGTGGACGCGATCGGCGCCGGCTGGCGGCCCGAGCCGGGCAAGGCCGGCCGCATCGCGCTGATCGGCCATAGCGGCGGCGGCGTCGCGGCGGTCCACGCCGCGTGGATGCTGCACGACCTGCTCGGCGGGCCGCCGAGCCCGGTCGTCATGATCGGCTCGCCCCGCTGCCGCATCCCGGCCGCCATGCGGGCGTCGACGCTGTTCGCGTACGCCGGCGGGGCGGAAGGCGCGGCGGCGGGCAGGCGGGCCGACGGCGTCAGCCGGCTGGGCACGTTCGGCGGCTGGCGGCGGGACAAGCACGCCCCGGGCGAGCGCCGCGAGGTGCCGATCATCGGGAAGCACGCGGACTATTTTCGCGAACGGGAACCGTTCATCAACGAGCTGGGGCTGACGAATCTGCGGTTGACGCTGAGCGTCGTCTGGCCATGGCTGAGAGAGAGAATCTGAGGAGGACGAGTGAGGCATGCGCATTGGAGCCATTGAAGCCGGAGGCACGAAGTTCGTCTGCGGCATCGGTATCGAAGACGGCACGATTTTGGAGCGGGTGAGCTTCCCGACGGAGCGTCCGGAAGCGACGCTGGCCAACGTCGTGAATTATTTTGAAGATAAAGGCGTCGACGCGATCGGCATCGGGTCGTTCGGCCCGATCGACATCGATCCGGCGAGCCCGACGTACGGCTACGTCACGACGACGCCGAAGCCGGGCTGGGGCAACTATCCGTTCCTGCCCGAGCTGAAGAAGGCGTTCGACGTGCCGTTCGGCTGGGATACGGACGTGAACGCGGCGGCGCTCGGGGAAGCGACCTGGGGCGCGGCGGCCGGACTCGACAGCTGCCTCTACTACACGATCGGCACCGGCGTCGGGGTCGGCGTGTACGCGGAAGGCAAGCTCGTGCACGGCTTGGTTCACCCCGAGGGCGGCCACGTGCTGACGCGCCGCCATCCGGAAGACGCGTACGAAGGCTTCTGCCCGTACCACGGCGACTGCCTGGAGGGCATGGCGGCCGGTCCGGCGCTGGAAGGCCGCTGGAAGGCGAGAGGCAGCGAGCTCGGCGTCGATCACCCGGCGTGGGGCATCGAAGCGTTCTACATCGGCCAAGCGGTCGCGAACGCGGTGCTGCTGATGTCGCCGAAGCGGGTGATTCTGGGCGGCGGGGTCATGCACCAGCTGCAGCTGTTCCCGCTCATCCGCGCGGAAGTGCGCAAGAACCTGAACGGCTACGTCAACGCGAAAGCCGTGCTCGACGACATCGACGCGTACATCGTGCCGCCGGGCCTTGGCGACAACGCCGGCCTCAGCGGCTCGCTGGCGCTCGGCCTGCGCGCGCTCGGCGCGAAGTAAGGCGCCGTATTGCCCGAAACCAGTCCCGTCCATGGCGGGGCTGGTTTTTTTGGGTTGGGGCGGTGCCGAGCCACGGCGCGCGGGCCGGCGTGGGGGGCGGCACCTGGCGGCGGGGCCGGGGGGCGCAGCAGGGCAGCGGGGCCGAATCCCGGCGTGCATGCCCGCGTGAGTGCGGTACGTGGCTCGGTGAGGGTCGGCCGCTCAGCGCTGCGCTCCGCCGCCTCCGTCACGCCGCCTCCGTTACGCCGTCTTCGCCACGCCGCCTCCGTTACACCACCCCCGCCACGCCGCCGCACCGCTTCCGCCACGTCGCGGTCGCGGTGAGCGCCTTGCCGGCTGCGTTCGGCATAACCCGGTCCGACGCCGCGCAGCGTTCGCGGGGATTTGGCGGCCATGACAGCCGTTATTTGCGCGATGACGGTTTTTTGCGTTTCGCGGCCACGGATGCGCTTATCGGCACTCCGCGGAGCCCGATCGGCTGCGAATCGCGCGGATAGCGGATCCTGTGTCCGCTCAGCTTGCGAATTTCCGCTTTTCGCCGAAATAGCGGATCCTGTGTCCGCTGGATCGTGCCGCAAAGCCGGAGAAGAGTCGGGGCCTGGATGCGGGATCTCGAGGTTTCCAATCGGCCGCCGTGCCGACGCCGGCGCACGCTGCGGAGCGCAGTGGCCGCGCCGCGGTCGCGCGGGTATAATGGTGACAACAGACGAAGCAGGGGAGGCGGGCGCATGTCCACGGAAAACCAAAAAGCGAAGCTGCTCGGCGCTTTCCTGAAATCGCGCCGCGAGAAGCTGAGCCCGCCGGAAGCGGGACTGCCCGCCGGCTACGGCAAGCGGCGAACGCCCGGGCTGCGGCGGGAGGAAGTGGCGCAGCTCGCCCACGTCAGCACGACGTGGTACACCTGGCTGGAACAGGGACGCGCCGCCGCGCCATCGCGGCAGGTGATGGACAGCGTGGCGCGGGCGCTGCAGCTCGACGACCACGAGCACCAGCACCTGCTGCATCTCGCGAGCCTGGACCTCCCGGCGGGCGACAGGGCGGAGGAAGCGGAAGCGGTCTCGCCGGACCTGGCGCGTCTCGTCGCGCAGCTGCCGGGTCCGGCCTTCGTCGCGACGGACAGCACCGAGGTGTTGTGCTGGAACGAGCAGGCGCGCCGCGTCATTTGCGACTTTCCGTCCTTCGCGCGGGAGGACCGGTACATGGCCTGGCTTACGTTCATGGACGGGCGGCTGCGGCGGTCCATCGTCAATTGGGACGCGTACGCGGGGTACACCGTCGCCGTGCTGCGCGGACGGTACGATCGGAATTTGAGGGACGCCGGATTTCAGCGGCTGATCGAACGGCTGCTCGCGGCCAGCCCGGATTTCAAAGCGCTGTGGGACACGCACGACGTCGCCGAGAAGAGCGGCCGCTCGTTCGGGCTGCGGCATCCGGAGCGCGGGGAGCTGTCGTTCGCCGTCAACACGTTCTCGCAGATCAACGGCAACGCGAACATCCACTGCTGCATCTTCGTCCCCGCGGAAGGCACGGGCACGGAGGAGCGGCTCCGGGATTTGTAAACCGGGGCTTGCACAGAACCGGGGCCTCTCGGAACCGGCTGCGGCCGCCCCGCTCAGCGCACCTTCAGCGCCAGCTTGCCGGTCGTCCGGCGCGCTTCGATGCGGCGATGGGCTTCCGCCGCTTCGCGCAGCGGCAGCACGCCGGTCACGTCCACGCGGATCTCGCCGCGCAGGGCCATGGCGAGCGCCGTCGTCGCGGCATCCGCGACGAGCCGCGGCGCGTAGCCGCTCAGCTGCTGCAGGTTGAACCCCAGCACGGCTTTGCTCGCGAACCAGAGCTCGTTCACGGACTGCCGGACGTCGCCGGCGCCGCCGGCGTTGCCCATGGCCACCAACCGGCCCAGCGGCTTGAGGAGCCGCAGCGCTTCCTCCCGCAGCGCGCCGCCGACGGGGTCCACGACGATATCGGCGCCTTCGCCCGCGGTCAGCTCCATGACGGCTTCGGCGTATCCGTCCCGCAGGAAGACCGCGTCGTACCCCAAGTCTTGGGCATACGCGACTTTGTCCGGGCTGCCTACCGTGCCGATGACGCAGGCGGCGCCGAGGCGGCGGGCCATTTGCCCGATCAGGCTGCCGACGCCGCCCGCCGCGGCATGCACGAGCACGGTTTCGCCCGGCCGGATGCGGGCGACCTCCCGGAGGATCAGATAGGCGGTCGCGAGATTCGACGGGCTCGCGGCCGCGATTGCAAGCGCTTCCTCGGAGATCCGGTCCGGCTCGAGCGGAAACGCGAGCTCCGCCGGCACGGTGACGACTTCGGCGTACCCGCCGCCCCCTACGATCGACAGCGCGGCGACGGGCTGGCCGATCTCGAACGCCGTCACCTCCGCGCCCAGCGCCCGGACGGTGCCGGACACCTCGATGCCGGGCACGAACGGCAGGGGCAGCTCCGGCACGCCGCCGCTGCGAAAGAGCACTTCGGCGTAGTTCACGCCGGCATAGGCGACGTCGATGGCTATTTCGCGCGGGCCGGGTTCGGGAACGGGGACCTCGCGGAGCGACAGCACGTCGGCTTCGCCGAACGCGGGGATGACGATGGCGCGCATCGTTTGAACGGCATGCATAAAAAGAACGCCTCCTCGACATGATTTCATGGGTATGGCGTCATTATGAAGCAATGCCCGGAGGCCAGCCAGTCAGCGGTTATGCCGGTATCGGCAGTAACAGGCAACCGCCATATTACACACGAAAAGGGGAGAAGCCATGCGGGGAATCGCGCTGGACTTGGACGGAACGCTGCTCAATTCGGCGAGGCAGGTGTCGGAGCGGAACGCGAACGCGCTGCTGGCCTGCAAGCGCCGAGGAATGCGGATCATTTTCGCCACGGGGCGGCCGCCCCGCTCGGTGCGGAACCTGCTGCCGCCGGAGCTGCTGGACGGGGCGGCGTTCGTCTATTACAACGGGGCGCTCGTCGTGGACGAGGCGGCAGGCCTCCTGCTGCACACGCCGATCGAGCGGGAGACGGCGGCGGAGATCCTCGATTATTGCGCGGAGCGGCTGCCGGGGGATGCGCGGGTCAGCCTGGAGTCGAACGACCGGCTGTTCTCGAACCGCGCCTTGCGGGACTCGGCGTTCTTCAGTCCGTGGAACAAGCCGACGATTTGCGGGCTTAACGACATGAAGCGCCAGACGGCGACGAAGCTGCTGCTGACGGAATTCGGCGATGCCGAGCCCCGGCTGCGGGCGGCGTTCGCCCCCAAGACGCGCTTCATCGCGACGGATCAAGGGAAGCTGATCCAGATCATGCACGCGTCGGTCTCCAAGCTGACCGGCATCCTGGCCGTGTGCGAACGCGACCGCATCGCGGCGTCCGAGCTGCTTGCGTTCGGGGACGATCACAACGACCTGGAGATGTTCGCGATGTCCGTCCACGGCGTCGCGATGGGCAACGCCGTCCCGGAATTGAAGGCGGCCGCGGCCGAGGTCGCCGACACGAACGACAACGACGGCGTGGCGCGGGTGCTGGAGCGCTACTTGAGCTAAACGAAACGCGCGGCGAAGCTGAAGACGGCGTCCGGGAAATCCCGGGCGCTTTTGTTATGCCGATTTTTGCGCATATACATAATTTTGGATTTTTTGCGCATAGTAACCTTGGATTAATTATGAAAGCATACCGATCGATCGCGAAAGGGGGAGGATTTGCATGTCCATGCGCAGCTGGTTAACGTCGAAAGACTCGAAAGGCTCGAATGGTTCGAAAAGCCCGAACCGGAAGACATCCTCCCCTATTTTGGAGCGGCTGGCGGAGCAGCACATGAACGGAAACCTCGAGGACACGCTGAAAGCGCTCGAGGACGTCATGGCGGACGAGTACGATTTTATCGTGCGGCGTTTCAAGGTGTTCGGCCGTTTCGAGGCCGCGCTGATCTATTATTCCAGCATGAACGACCAAAGCATGATCAACCACGATCTCATGAGGCCGCTCATGAAGAAGCCGTCCGACGAGGAAGACCAGACGATCGAAGCGAAAGAGCTGCCGGACCTCATCCTGAACGACACGCTGTACCACAGCAACGTCAACGTCGAAGGCCAGCTGAACTTGGTGGTCGAGGGCATCCTGTGCGGCAATACGGCGCTGCTCGTCCAAGGCCTGGAGCAGGCGATGCTCATCCGGACGTGCAATATCGACAAGCGCGCGATCGACCAGCCGGCGACCGAGCAGGTCATTCGCGGCCCGCGCGAAGGCTTCATCGAACTGCTCGACACGAACATCGCGCTCGTCCGGTACCGCCTGCAGACGCCGGAGCTTCGCGTCCGCTCGATGGTCATCGGCCGCCGCAGCAAGTCGCGCGTCGCCGTCTGCTTCATCGAAGGCATCACGAACCCGGAGCTGCTCGAGGAGGTCGTCCGCCGGCTGTCCGTGATCGATATCGACGCGGTGCTCGATTCCGGGTACTTGGAGCAGTATATCGAGGACAACCATTACTCGCCGTTTCCGCAGGTGCAGTATACGGAGCGCCCCGATAAAGTCGCCGCGAACCTGCTGGAAGGCCGGATCGCCATCTTCGTGAACGGCTCGCCGCTCGCGCTGATCGTGCCGACGGTGTTCAACCAGTTTTACCAAACGGTCGAGGATTACACGGAACGGTTTCTGCTGATGAGCGCCATACGCGTCGCGCGGTTTATCGCGCTCGTGTTTTCGCTCATTTTCCCGTCCCTGTACGTGTCGATCATTTCCTTCAACCCCGAGCTCATCCCGACGGAGTTCGCCGTCGCGGTCGCCGGCGGGCGCGCGGGCGTTCCGTGGCCCGCCGTCGTCGAGGTGCTCATCATCGAAGTCTCGATGGAGGTGCTCCGCGAAGCGACGATCCGCCTGCCGCAGCAGGTCGGGGGCGCGCTCTCGATCGTCGGCGTCCTCGTCGTCGGCCAGGCGGCCGTCGCCGCGGGCTTCGCGAGCCCGATCACCGTCGTCATCATCGCGCTCACGACCATCGGCTCCTTCGCGACGCCGGCGTATAACTCGGCGCTCGCGCTGCGCCTGCTGCGGTTTCCGCTCATTATCATGGCGGGGGTGTTCGGGCTGTACGGGGTCATGATCGGCTTCATCCTGATCGCGAACCATTTGCTGTCCCTGAAGTCGTTCGGCGTGCCGTACCTCAGCCCGCTCGTCCCGGGCAGCTTCCAGGGAATGAAGGACTTGGTCATCCGCGCGCCGCTGTCCTGGATGCCGGAGCGGCCGTCCTTCATGATGCCGCAGGATAAAACCCGCGTCAGCCGGGCGACGATGGACGAAATGAAGAAGCCGGTGCACGACGTGCTCGACCCCAGCACGATCATGGCCAAGCAGAGCGACACGCGGCAAGGACAGACGAACGAGCATAGCCAGCAGAACGCCCACCAAAGCGGCCAAACAAACGGCGGGCAAGGCGGCCAAGGGCAGCCTGGCGGCCAGGAAGGCGGAGGCGGGCAAGACGGCCAAGGCCAGCAAGGCGGCCCGGAAGGCGGAGGCGGGCAAGGCGGTCAAGGCCAGCAAGGCAGCCCGGAAGGCGGAGGCGAGCAGGGCAGCCAAGGCCAACCGAAAGGCCCGGAGGGCGGAGGCGGGCAAGACGGCCAAGGCCAGCAAGACGGCCAGGAAAGCGGAGACGGGCAAGGCGGCCAAGGCGACCAAGGCCAGCCGGGCAGCCCGGCCTCCGGTCAACAACAAGCTGCGCCATCCGGTCAGCCGAACGCGGGGACGAATCAACCGTCCGGCGGCGGAAAGGAGACTTAAACGATGGACCATTTACGCCGTATCACGGCGATTCAATCGTCGGCGGTTTTAGCCAGTACCATCATCGGCGTCGGCGTGCTCGCGCTGCCGCTCTTCGCCGTTCGGGCGGCGGATTCCGGCGCGCCGCTCGTCACGCTGCTCGGCGCGGGGCTCGGTTACGTCGGCCTCTTTCTCATCACGCTGCTGGGCGTCCGGTTTCCCAATCAGTCAATCGTCCAGTACAGCGAGGACATCATCGGCCGCGGGCTGGCGTGGATCGGCAGCGCGGCGATCATTCTCTTCTTCGCCGTCCTGACGTCGCTGGCCGCGCGGGAATTCGGGGAGGTCGTCGTCACCTCCGTCTTGAAAACCACCCCGGTCGAGGTCACGGTCATCGTCATGCTGGCGCTCGCGACCATCTCCAGCCGCAACGACATCATGACGTTCGCGTACATCCACCATTTTTATTTCCCGCTGCTCCTCGGTCCGGGGTTTCTCATCGTGGGGCTGTCCATGAAGAACGCGGACATGATCAACCTGCAGCCGGTCTGGGGCAACGATCCGAGCGGCATGCTCCGGGGCATTATGACCGTGGCGGCGCTATTCCAGGGCTCGTTCGTCATGACGCTCGTCATTCCCGCCATGCGCCGGCCCGACCGGGCGATGCAGGCCAGCTTCTGGGGCATCTTGATCGCCGGCGGGATGTACATGTCGATCGTCATCGCGGCCGTCGGCGTGTTCGGCGCCGAGGAAATCAAGCACTTGCTCTGGCCGACGCTGGAGCTGGCGAAGGCGACGACGCTGCCCGCGAACGTGCTGGAACGGCTGGACGCGGCTTTTCTGGCGGTCTGGGTCACGGCGGTCTTCACGACGCTCCTGTCCACGTACTTTTTGACGATCCGGCTGAGCAGCGAGCTGTTTCGGCTGCGGGACCATAAGCCGTTCTCGACCTTCGTGCTGCCGTTCGTCTTCGTGATGGCGCTCATTCCGCGGAACATCTTCCAGATGTATGACGTCATCGAGCTCGTCGGCACGGTCGGCTTGGCGATCACGATCGGCTATCCCGGGCTGCTGCTGATCGTGGCGCTGATCCGCAGGAAGCGGGGGAATCAACCGAATGAACAGACGATGGAGCAAGCTCGTTAAGCTGTCCGCCGCGTTGTCGATGCTCGTTCCGCTGCTTACGGGCTGTTGGGACCGGCTCGAGATCGAAGACCGCGCCGTCGTGCTCGGCGTCTCGATCGACAAGGCCAAGGGGAACAGCGACAACGACGAGGTGACGCATCATAGCAATACTATGCCGGCTCCGAAAATGGGCTTGATTCGGGTCGCGGTCCAAATCGCGCTGCCCGGCCGGATACCGCTCGGCCCCGGGGAAGGCGGCGGCGGAACGACGGATCCGCAGCAGACGGTATGGGTCATCAACGTGGTCGGCTTTACGCTCGACGACGCGTTCATGAAGCTGCAGCAGCAGGTGTCGAGCCGGATCTTCCTCGGGCATTTGCGCGTTATCATCATGTCGGAGGAATACGCCAAGGGCGGCATCGACAACGTGAACGACTTCTTCCGGCGCAATTCGGAGGTTCGGCGGATGGCGTGGCTCATGGTCTCCAAAGGCAGCGCGCTCGCGCTCCTGAAGGCGGGTCCGAAGCTGGAACGTATCCCGACGCTCTACCTCATGTCCGCGCTGGACGAGGGCATCAACATGGGCAAGTTTCCTCGGGATTACATCGGCATTTTTTGGAGCAACTCGTCCAAAAAAGGCGAGGAAGGCTATTTGCCGTACGTGGCGCTGCGCAAGGAGCAAAACGTCGAAATCATGGGTCTCGCGTATTTCCAAGGCTCGCGGATGATGGGCAAGACGAAACCGCTTCAGATCGGTTCGTTCATGGCGATCAAAGGCTCCAATCCCGCCGGCTATCGCGTCTACGTCATGCTCGAAGGGACCAAGAAAATGGTCATGACCACGACGACGCACCGCAATACGAAGTGGAAGGCGAGCATCAAGGACGGCAAGACCCACTTCTCGATCAAGATCGTCCTGGAGGTCAACATAGAAGAGAAGATGAGCCGCAGCTTCAATCTGAACAACGCGGGCATCGTCCGGCAGATTCAGGACATCGAAGCGAGGAAGGCGGAGAAGTTCTGCGCGCAGCTGATCCGGCAGACGCAGACGGCCGGCAGCGACATATTCGGCTTCGGCGAATACATTCGCGCGAAGAAGCCGAGTTATTGGAACGCCAATATCAAAACGAAGGAAAAATGGCAGGAGGCCTATAAGGAAATGACCTTCGACATCCACGCCTTCGTCAACGTCAGACGCGTCGGCATGAAAGCGACTTGACCGCGCGGAAACCGGAGGGAACGGATGCTAATCAGCGGCTATACCATCAGCTTCGTCAGTTATGCGGCGCCCTTGCTGCTCGTGACCGGTTTCATATTGGTCCGCTTCGACGCCGCCGGCTACAAGAAGAAGAACATGCCGGCGGAGCAGAAGCTGTCCCGGTTCCTCGGCTGGACGAACGTCGTGCTGGGCGTCGGCATGTACGTGTTGAAGGGCGTGTATTTCTGAAACGGTCCGGCGGAGTGCCGCGGAGGCGTGCAGGATGCCCCCGGCGCCCGCGGCCGGTAGGTTCGCGAAAGGACGAGCTTGCCGTTGAGCGGCAGGCTCGTCTTTTGTTGTGCGCCGGCGGGGGGCGGCTGCCCAGGGCTCCCAAGCACGGGGGCTATCGCGGGGCGCAATGGGGAACAAGGAAGGTAACTACGGTGTCAGGTACGGTACGTGCGTCGCCGAGGGCGATTTTCGGAGCAAGAGCGAGCGGTACTTGGTACGGTGCATGCGTCACTATGGGAAAATTTCTGAGAAAGAACGGTACGCGGTACGGTACGTGCGTCGCCAAGGGCGAATTTCGGAGCAAGAGCGGTACGCGGTACGGTACATGCGTCACTATGGGCGAATTTCTGAGAAAGAGCGGTACGTAGTACGGTACATACGTCGCCTAGCGCGATTTTCGGAGCAAGAGCGATACGGATTACGGTACATGCGCGGCGAGGTGCCTTTAAGCCCGTTCATGCTTTGCGGGCCGCTAGGGTATACTTGCTATAGCAAATCATGCCAAAGGAGGAAATGACCATGCATCCGATTGCCGGGTCCGTTCCGTACGGCTACGAGCCGCCGGCGGACAACCGCAAAGGCACTTTAGCCGTGTACGATACGTTTCAGCAGCTGGCCGACGATGCGCTCGCGCGGGCGGCGGAGACGGCGAAGAAGCGCGATTTCGCCGCGCTGGTGCTGTACCCGCTGCACGAAGACACGGTGCGGCGCATGACGAAGGAAGCCGTGCTGCCGTACCATAAGCGGCTCGACCGGCTGCACGAGTGGAAGCGGAGCTATGAGGAGACGCTCATTCGGGCCGGCGTCCGGGTGTTCGTCGAAGGGCTGGAGGGCAAACGCAAGAAATACACGCCGATGGAAACGGCGCTTCGCCATTTGGCGGACGCGTATCCGTCCCCGCTCTTCCTGTATCTCACGCCGGAGATGGCGAATCGGTTCGCTTCGTTCTCCTCGTTCGAGTCTTGGATCGTCAAGGTGCGCCTGCTGCTCGCGTCGGAGCCGTCGACCCTGCATCCCCTGCTGGGGAACATGCCCGCCGCTGGGAAGTCGCGGACCGGGCGTAACAGAGCGGGAACGGGAGCGCGGCCCTGTCCAAGCGAAGAATTCGCGCATGGCGGCACCGATGTCGGAAGGAGGTTGCGCGCGGGTAGGCCAGACCGTTGCAGGCAAGCAGATAACAGCGGAAGGTTCCGGCGCGAAAACCGGACAGCGTCTCGCGCATACCGGAAGATGCGCGCGGGTAAGCCAGGCAATCGGCGACAAACCGGCAACCGGGGAAGAATCCGGCGGTAAGCCGGGAAGCGGCTCGGGTCAAGCGGCAGTCTTGCGCGGGTTGGCGTGGGTTGATAGCGTTTTGGAGACGAACCGGCCAAAAGCCGGAGAGCGGCGCGTGCTAAGCGGCGGTCTTGCGCGGGAGGGAGGGTTCTTCGGAGGCGAAACGGTCGGCTTTTGCGCGAAGCTCGTTCAGGAGGTCGTCCAGCTCGCGGCGGAGCTCGCTCAGCTCGCGGTTGCAGCGGGCTTGCAGCCGGTCCAGCTCGGCGGGGGTGAGTTGGTGTTGGCGAATGCGGTAAATCAGCTTGGTCGTCATCGTATCGCTGTCGCACAGACGGTCGGCGTACACGATGGCCGGGTTCGAAATCATGATTGCGAAGACTCCTTTATCCGTTGAATTGCTCCCAGTATAGCGGCGCTCTATTAACGGGCGATGCCGAAAGTGTGAACGGAATGTAAGAATCGGGACCGTTTGTTCGGCGAATGTTTACCCGCCGCGCCCGTCACGGCGCCCGCGGAATATCCGGGCCGGCGCGGATTTCGGGCCAGCCGGTGCCCCGCGCCCGCAACTTGACGAGCCGTCCCGGCGTCAAGGAAGTAGATAGAAATCGGCCCAAGAAGGGTAATACATGGACGAGGTGATGACCATGAAAAAAGCATTGACCGGCCTCGCGCTCGCCGCCGTGCTGGCGGCGGGCGCGCTGACCGGCTTCGGCGCGGCGGCCCCGGCGCCCGCGGCCGCGGCTTCGGCGTCCCCGGCGCCGGCCTGCCGCACCGACGCGCACGGCCTGCAGCTGAAGGCGATGAAGGACACGTCGGACCCGTACCTGCAGTCGATCCAATTCCTGAGCAAGACCATCGGCCGCGCGGCGGGCAACGGATTCATGATCGGCACGTCGGACGGCGGCTGCCATTGGCAGACGATCTACAACACCGGAACGCTGAACTTCGCGCAAATGCAATTCTTGACCAATACGACGGGCTACGTGCTGGCCCAAGTCGCGTACGGCAAGCCGAACACGCTGCTGAAGACGACGGACGGCGGTTCGAGCTATACGTGGATTCCGACCGGAGCCCATCCGTTCGACCGCATCGCATTCATGAACGGCCAAACGGGCTTCGGCTTCACGCGCGCGTTCACGTACAAGACGGCGGACGGCGGCAAGACGTGGACGAAGCTGCCGACGCCGCCGAACACGCGTTACGCGCATTTCATGACGGAGCAGAAGGGCTGGGCGCTCGTGCTGGCCGCCGGCGGCTATGACGTGAAGCGCACCGTCGACGGCGGGCGGCATTGGACCGGCTCGCTGCGCGTGAAGTCCGATACGGTCGTCGGCGGCATGATCTACGGCACCGACAGCGCGGACGTCTGGGTCCTGCTGTACGGCGCTTCCGGCATGTCGCAGACGTCGTACGCCGTCTACCACACCTCCGATGCGGGCGCGCGGTGGAAGCAGATCCTTTCCCGCCCGACGGCGGGCGGAGGCCCGGCGCCCGGTCCGGTCGTACCGGCCGGCAAGCTGGCCGGACCCGCCGGCAGACCGACCGACATGGCGGTCGTCGGACGCCAGGCGGCCTTCCTCGTCGCGGGCAGCGGGGCGCTCGACGCGCTGCAGTTCGGCCGCTCGCTCGACGACGGCAAGACGTGGACCAACCTGCCGGGCGCCGCGCCGGGCTACGACGCGAAGCTTTCGTTCTTGACGCCGACGACGGGCTACCTGGCGGTCACGAGCTTCGAGAAGCCGGGCATTTACAAGACGGCCGACGGCGGCAAGACATGGACGAAGCTCTTCTCGCTTCCGGCCCGTTCCTAGGCCGGAGGTTGCAGGCGGAAGCCCTCGGGGACGCGGCGAATCGCGGCTTTCGGGGGCTTTTTCCCGCGCCGCGCGCTCATTGCGGAGCAGGCATCAGGCGAGTGAGAGCGCCTTCATGGTGACGGCTTGAAAAAATAAGCCGTTCTTCCTGCTTTTTTTCAGAAAACGCCTCATAAATGGGTCGAAAGCTGTCGATATCACTTCCAAAAGAGACCATAGGAGTGATACCGATTGAAACCAGGCATCATGACATTCGGCGTAGGAAAAAAATTGTTTTTGTCGTTCATGGCGTTAATCGTGCTGATCGGGGCGTTGGGCGCGATCTCGCTGCTGTCGGAGCGGCGGATGGCGGACAAGACGGACAGCATCGCGAAGAACTGGATGAACGGGGTCGAAATCGCGAATAACGTGAATTACTTGACGGAGCACGTCATGACGTTTCAATACAAGATTTTGGCGAGCGTCGATCCGGGCAAAAAGATGAATTACATGGTCGACGCCTCGAGCACGATCATGGCGGTCGACCAGCAGTTGGACGGGTACGCCGCGACGTACGCGAACGCCGAAGACAAGGCGACCGCGGAAGCGCTGCGGGACAAATGGGCGGCCTACAAGGAGCTGTACGACAAAGCGATCGCGTATAGCGAGCATGTCGACCTCATTCACGGGGCGAAAGCGAACGGCGACGAACTCGTCCAGCTGCTGCAGCAGACGGAAACGGCTTACGCCGCCATGCAGCAGGACATGTCGAAGCTGGTGCAGCTCAACCACAAGGGCGCGGCCGACGCGGCGAAGGAAAGCCGCGACATCTACCGCAGCAGCGTCATCGAAGCGATCGTCGTGCTGGCGGCCGCCGTCCTGATCGCCGTCGGGCTCGCGGCGTTCTTGAACGCCCGGATTTCGCGGCCGCTCAAACGCGCGTCGTCCGCGCTTCGCCGAGTCGCGGCGGGCGACCTGACGGTCGAGGCGCTGAAGGCGCGCTCGAAGGACGAGATCGGCCAGCTCGCCGCGTCGGTGAACGAGACGACGGCGAATTTGCGGGCGACGATGCGGCGGATCCACGAGACGGCGGCGTCCGTCGCCGCGTCGTCCGAGGAGCTGCTCGCGAGCTCCGGGCAGAACGCGGAGGCGACGCAGCACGTGGCCGAGGCGGTGCAGGAGGTGGCCGCCGGGGCGGAGCGCCAGCAGCATAGCGCCGATGAGACGGGCCGGGCGATGGAAGAAATGGCGACGGGCATCCAGCGCATCGCCGAATCGTCCTCGACCGTATCGGATTTGTCGGTGGAGGCGAGCGAGCTGGCGGAGCGGGGCAACGTCTCCATCGGGGCCGCCGTCGAGCGAATGAACGCCATCGGCGGCTCGGTGGGCCGCGCCGGCGCGGACATCCGGCAGCTGGAGGCGCATTCCGGCCGCATCGGCGAGATCGTCGGCCTGATCGGCGACATCGCCAAGCAGACGGGTTTGCTGTCGCTGAACGCCTCGATCGAGGCGGCGCGCGCCGGCGAGCACGGCAAAGGCTTCGCCTTCGTGGCGGGCGAGGTCAAGAAGCTGTCCGAGCAGTCGGCGCAGTCGGTCGGCGGCATCGCGGAGGTCATCGAGCAGATTCAGCGGGATACGCTGAAGGCCGCGCGCGCGATGGAGCAGAGCCAGGGCGAGGTGCGGCTCGGCATCCAGGCCGTCGCCGACGCGGAGGAGGCGTTCCGCGGCATCGCCGGGACCGCGCGCCAAGTGTCCGAGCGGGTGCAGGAGGTCGCCGCGGCGGCGCAGCAGATGGCGGCCGGCTCCGAGCAGGTGTCCGCGTCCGTGCAGGACATGAGCGCGATATCCCGCGACGCCGCGGGCGCGACGCAGTCCGTCGCGGCCACGACGGAAGAGCAGCTCGCGTCGGCGCAGGAGATCGCCGCGGCGGCCGAGTCGCTGAGCGCCATCGCGCAGGAGCTGTCCGACATGGTGGGCCGCTTCAAAATCTGACGTCCGCAAGCGGTCCGGCCATGCTATAATAGGCGAAAAAGGCGGTGGACCTCCGCGATGATTCGCCACGAAGGTATTCATCATGTCAGCTTGATCGTAACCGACCTGGAACGGGCAAAACGTTTTTACGAAGACGTTATCGGCCTCCGGGAAATCCCGCGGCCGGCATTCGATTTCCCCGGCGCGTGGTACGGCATCGGGGAAGGCGGGCAGCAGCTGCATCTGATCGTGCATCCGGGCGAGACGCTGCGCGGCGGCGGCATCGACACGCGCGACGGGCACTTCGCGATCCGCGTCGCCGATTTCGACGAGACGATTGCTTGGCTGTCGGAGCACGGCATCGAGCACCGGCATAACCGGAACAGCATCACGGGCTTCGCGCAGATCTTCCTGACGGATCCCGACCGCAACATCATCGAACTGAACGCCGCGCGCTGAAGCGCGGCCGCCGGGCCGGCTGGCCGGGAGCGCCCCTGGGGCGTCCCGGCTTTTTTGCGTCCTGCGCTTTGCATACTTGGGAGAGAGGCGAGCAGCCACGGGCGCGGAAACGATTCGGCGAAGGGGCATTGACTCTCCGCTTAGAGGAGGCTTTACACTACGGATTGAAAGGAGCGAAGGCAAGTGAAGCATACGGTCAAGGAGCTGTCGGAGCTGTCCGGCGCGACGATCAAGACGCTGCACCATTACCACAAGATCGGGCTGCTGCTCCCGGGCGAAATCAGCGAGGCGGGCTATCGCTACTACGGCCGGCGGGAGCTGGAGCGGCTGCAGCGGATCCTGTTCTACAAGGAGCTGGATTTTCCGCTCGAGCGGATCCGGACGCTGATGGACGGCGAGCAGGATCCCCGGGAGGCGCTGGGCGCCCAGAAGCGGCTGCTGCAGGAACGCCGGAAGCGGCTGGACGCGGTCATCGGGACGTTGGCGAAGACGTTGGAATCCATGGAGAAAGGCGAGGCGATGCAGGTGAGCGAGATGTTCGAAGGCTTGAAGAGCGAAGCGGAATGGCGGGAGGCGCTGGACGAGCAGCGGACGTATCTGAAGGATAATTACGGCGTGGATATTTTGGAGACGGCGCCGGACGCCGCGGAGATGAACGAGCAGGCGCGGGAAGCGATGCTGTTCATGAACGGCATGGCGGACGCGCTGCGGGGCGGCGCGATGCATGCGGACATGCGGGTGCGGGAGCTGGTCGGCGGGCACCTGGCGTTTCTGAACGCGCGCGGGCACGCGGTTACGCCGGAGGCGTTCGCGGCGCAAACGGCGTTCTTCCTGCAGGACGCCTTCCACCTGCGCATGCTGGAGGAGCAGCAGACGGGGCTGGCGTATTATCTTCAGGCCGCCGCCGCGGCATATGCGGCGGGGTATTGAGCTGCCTGCCAGGGGGCGTGCTGACCTCCGGGCGCCGAAGCTCCGGGCCTGAGCCGGTTCATCGCAACGCCGCGTCCGCCGTTCGGCGGACGCGGCGTTTTTGGCTACGCATCCGTTCCAAGGCCCCGCGGAATTGTTCCGACATAGCGGTTGTGGTACACTGTTTATGGCGTATACAATTTCGCGAAAGCATCATAACGGAGGATATTGCCCATGCCAGACGGCCATGATTTGGAAGATGAAGCGCTCCGGCGGCTGCCGGTCGGCGTCGCCCTCGCCTGGGGCCTCGTGAAGCAGGGGAAACGGGGGCCGAAGGGCGAGCTCAGCATCAAGCAAATCGTCGGCGCGGCCGTCGCCATCGCCGACGCGGACGGGCTGCAGGCCGTCTCGATGAGCCGCGTCGCCCAGTCGCTCGGCTACACGACGATGTCGCTGTACCGCTATATCACGAGCAAGGACGACCTGCTGCTGCTGATGCAGGAGGCCGTGAGCGAGATTCCGATCCCGCCGGAAGATCCGGCTCAGCATTGGAGAGACGGGCTTCGCGCCTACGTGGACGCGTGCGTCGACGTGTTCGTCAAGCATCCGTGGTACGGCGACATTCCGGTGAAGAGCGTGCCGGTCACGCCGAACGTCCTGCGTTTGATCGACTGGGTGATTCGCACCTTGCGCCCGCTCGAGCTGGACGATTACGAGAAAATGTCCGTGCTGCTGCTGCTGAGCAGCTACGGCCGCTCCGTCGGCCTCATCCGGCGCGACATGGAGACGGCCTTTCGCGCGGGAGGGACGCCCGAGGATTTCGCGGGCCTCTCCATGAGCCCCGCGCTGAAGAAGCTGGTGACGCCGGAGCGCTTCCCCGACCTGTATCCGATCGTCATGTCCGGCATCTATGGCGGCGAGCGCGAAGCCGAAAGCACGGTCGGCGACGATTTGGCGTTCGGGCTGGAGCGTATTCTGGACGGCGTCGAGCTGTATGTGGAGCGCCGGCGGCAGGCGCCGAAAGGCGGATCGGCCGGGCCGGACGAAGGTTAACCGCAGCCGGCCGCATGGCCGCCGCGTAGCCGCATAGTCACGCAGCCGCGCAGCCGCATGGACCGGCATGCCGGTCCGAAGGCGCGGCGGTTGACGCCGTTAACCGTGAACGGCGTTAATCGCCGCCTGTCCTGCGGCGACCGGCCGGCATGAACGAAAACAAAAAGCACGCCCGTTCCGCATCCAGCGGAACCGGCGTGCTTTTTTACGCATGCGCGAACGAATTGGCGAATATCGTTACCGCGAACGCGGCGTCGGGCAGCGCCTCTCTAGCGCTTGCCGGCTTTCCGGCGGAAGGCCGCGATGCTCCACACGATGGCGACCAGCAGAATGCCGAGGCACCAGACGGCAGCCAGCCAGGCGCTGTCGCCGATCGGCGTGCCGGTGAGCAGCCCGCGGATCGTCTCGATGACCGGCGTGATCGGCTGATGGTTCGCGACGCCCTGCAGCCAGCGCGGCATCGTCTCCGTCGGCACGAACGCGCTGGAGAGATAAGGCAGGAAGAGCAGGATGAAGCCGTAGCCCGACGCCGCGGACGGGGAGCCTGCGATAAGGCCGATGGCCGCGAACAGCCAGGTGAGCGCGAGAATGAACAGCGCGATGAGGCCGATGGCGCCCAGCCATTCCAGGAAGCCGGCGGACGAGCGGAAGCCGACGAGGAACGCGACGCCGATGACGACGCCGGTCGCGAGCAGGTTGCGCGCCAGGCTCGCGGCGACATGGCCGGTGATGACGCTCAGGCTGCGGATCGGCATCGTGCGGAAGCGGTCGATGATGCCGTTCGTCATGTCGTGGGCGACGTCCACGGCGGTGCTGGCGGAGCCGAACCCGGCGCACAGCAGGATGATGCCGGGCACGACGTAGTCGACGTAATCGCCGCCGGGATCGATGGCGCCGCCGAAGACGTAGGTGAACAAGAGCATCAGCATGACGGGGAGCATGATCGCCATGATCAGCGCTTCGGCGTTGCGCAGGCTGAGGCGGATGCTGCGGGCGATGAAGACGGCGTTCACGGCGCCGAGGGACGCGTTGCGCGCCGGGACGTTGCGGTCGGCGTTCATCATTGGGCGGCCTCCTTATAATCGGCGGATGTCAGGGCGACGAAGACGTCGTCCATGCTCGGTTTGCGCAGGGTGATCCGGGTGCCGGCGGGCGCTTTGCCCGCGAGCTCGTTCAGCGTCCGGCGGATGTCGTGGAGGGTGCCGTCGGTGGCGTAGACCGCGAGCGCCTCGTCGTCCTCGCCGACGAGCTCGATCCGTTCGCCGCCGACGCGGGCTTTCAGCTCGTGCGCGGTGCCGGACGCGACGATGCGTCCGCCGGCGATGACGGCGATGCGGTCGGCCAGCTGGTCGGCCTCCTCCAAGTATTGCGTGGTGAGAAATATCGTCATGCCTTCGTTCCGCAGCTGCAGGATGGTATCCCACAAGGCGCGGCGGCTGACGGTGTCGAGCCCGGTCGTCGGCTCATCCAGGAACAGCACGGACCGGCGGGCGACGAGGCTGATCGCCAGGTCGAGGCGGCGCCGCATGCCGCCGGAGTAGGTTTTGGCCAGCTTGCCGGCGCTCGCCTCCAGGTCGAACAGCGCGAGCAGCTCCGCGGTCCGGACGCGGGCTTCGGACGGCGAGAACCCCGACAGCCGGCACATCATGGTCAGATTCTCGCGGGCGGTCAGCATGTCGTCGACGGCGGCGAATTGGCCGGTGAGGCTGATGGCGCGCTTGACGGCATCGCGCTCGCGGACGACGTCGCGGCCGGCGACGGCCGCGGTGCCTCCGTCCGGCCTCGTCAACGTGGAGAGGATGTTGATCAGGGTGGTTTTCCCGGCGCCGTTCGGGCCGAGCAGGGCGAAGATCGTGCCGGCTTGCACGTTTAGATCAATGCCGTTCAGCACCGTCTGCTTGCCGAACGCTTTGCGAAGCCCTTTCGTTTCGATCGCGAATGCGGTCATGTGCTTCATGCTCCTTTTCGTTATGGTGTATGTTATAAACAGTATATTGTAATAACAGTATATTATGCATACAGAATTTGCGCAACCGGGAAAATAAAAAATCCGCCAAGTCGTTCTTGGCGGATAACGCGGTCGTATTCGTCGCGAGTCTGGACTGGAGAACAGCGATCCGAGAGCCGGGAGCGGAAGCCGCGAGCCTAACGGTTTCGGCGGGACGGACGGAAGACGCGGAGCCGGGTCAAGCGAGCGTCAGCAGCTCCTTGATCTCGTCCTCGGTCAAGGCGGCGAGCGGCTCCTCGCCGGGGCGGACGACGTCGTCGATCAGGTTCTTCTTGCGCTCCTGGAGCTCGATCATCTTGTCTTCGACGGTGCCTTGGGCGACGAGGCGGATGACCTGCACGACCTTCTTCTGTCCGATCCGGTGGGCGCGGTCGGCGGCCTGCTGCTCGACGGCGGGGTTCCACCACAGGTCGTACAGGACGACCGTGTCCGCGCCGGTCAGGTTGAGGCCCGTGCCGCCGGCCTTCAGCGAGATGAGGAACAGGTCGCCTTCGCCGTCGTTGAACCGGTTGCTCCGCTCGAGCCGCTCGCTCGGCGGGGTGCTGCCGTCCAGGTAAAAGTACGGCACGTTCCGCTGCTGCAGCTCCTGCCGAATCAGCTTCAGCATCTCGACGAACTGCGAGAAGACGAGCATCCGACGTCCCGCGGCGCGGCATTCGTCGATCAGCTCCAGCAGCTGGCGCAGCTTGCCCGAGCCGCCCGCGTAGTCTTCGACGAACAGCGCGGGATGGCAGCAGAGCTGGCGCAGCCGGGTCAGGCCGGCGAGGATGCGGATCCGGTTGCGGTGCAGCGTGTCCTTGTCCAGGTGCCGGAGCGTCTCTTCCCGCAGCTTGGCGAGGTAGGCGGCGTAGAGCCGCTTCTGCTCGGGCAGCAGCGCGGACGCCTGGACGGATTCGATTTTGTCCGGCAGCTCCTTGAGCACGTCCGCCTTCACCCGCCGGAGCAGGAACGGCCGCGCGCGCTTCGCGACCGTCTCGCGGGCGAGCTCGCCGAACGCCTTGCGTCCCGGGAACAGGTCCGGGCAGACGGCGTCGAACAGGGACCACAGCTCGACGAGCCGGTTCTCGATCGGCGTCCCGGTCAGCGCGAACCGATGGCGGGCCTGCAGCAGCTTGACGCTCTTCGCCGTCTGCGTCGCATCGTTCTTGAACGCCTGCGCCTCGTCCAGGATGAGCGTGTGGAACGAATGCGCCGCGTATGCGGCGATGTCGCGGCGCAGCAGCGGATAGGACGTGATGACGACGTCGACCGACGCCCCGGCGGCGAGCGCCGCGTCCCGCTCGGCCTTCGTGCCGTCGGCGACGGCCGCGCGGATATGCGGCGCGAACTTGCGGAGCTCGCTGCGCCAATTGTACGTCAGCGAAGCCGGGGCGACGATGAGCGCGGGCAGCCGCTCCTCGCGGATGGCCGGCAGCATGGCGGCGAGGAAGGCGATGGCCTGCACCGTTTTGCCGAGGCCCATGTCGTCCGCGAGAATGCCGCCGAAGCCGTAGTGGGCCAGCGTCCGCAGCCATTGGTAGCCGTACGCCTGATAATCCCGGAGCGGATGCAGCAGCCCCTCGGGCTCCGGGAAATCGAGGTTGTCCGGGTTGCGCAGGTTTTCCAGCAGCCGGCGGAACGCTTTGTCGAGCTTGACGGCGCCGCCGCGCGGCGCGTCGATCAAGTGCAGGCCGCGGAAGAGCGGGATTCGGATGCCCGAATCGCGCAGGTCCTTCGCCGTGATCCGGCCTTCGTTGATGAACCGGGCGATCTCCCGCATTTCCTCGGTGTCGAGCGGCAGGAGGGCGCCGGTGGGCAGCCGGTGGTAGGCCCGTTTCTCCTCGAGCGATTTCAGCACCGCTTTGATCTCCGCCGCGGGAATGCCGTCGATATCGAACTTCGCCTCGAGCCAGTTGGTGCGTTCGTTCATCGTGAGCGTCACGTTCGGCGGCGCGGCGCCGAGCTGGATGCGCGTCCGGACGGCGGAGGTGGCGTGGACGGTCAGCAGCTGCTCCAATTGCGGCACGACGCGGCGGAGAAAATGGTACTCCCGCTCCTCGTCGCCGAGAAAATACCCCGATTCCGTCTTGGCCATCGCCGCTTCCTCCATCAGGGCGAGGATCCGGCGTTCCTTCTCGCCGTCCCTCACGAGAATCGGTCCGCCGCGGCGCCGTTCGGCTTCCGGCTCCAGCGGATTGACGACCAGGTCGCCGTAGTGGAATTCCAGCGCCGCGAGCAGCCGGTCGCGCACGCGGTCGAGAAACAGCTTCGCCTTCAGCGGCCGGTGCGCGACCCGCTCCGC
Organism: Paenibacillus sp. UNC496MF; assembly: GCF_900113915.1. Lineage (NCBI taxonomy): Bacteria > Bacillati > Bacillota > Bacilli > Caryophanales > Paenibacillaceae > Paenibacillus > Paenibacillus sp. UNC496MF. The sequence goes on along the minus strand of NZ_FORE01000006.1, from coordinate 447,901 downwards.
GACGTCCTCCGCGATCCGGACGCTGCCGAGCTTCAGCAGGCCGGGCATGACGCGCTCCATGAACGGCTCGATTTGCGCCTGCGGCAAGGGCAGCTCGTCCGGCTCGGCGGCGCGTTCCAGCAGCGCTTGCAGCTCGAGCAGCCGCGCGCACGCCTCGGGCGTCTCCCGCAGCAGCTTGCCCTCGGCGAGGACGAGGCCGTAGTCGTCCAGCACCGTCATGTCCGCCAAGCCGCGCACGCGCAGGCGGTACCCGGCGTCTTCGGCCGTTTCCGAGCCCGGCCGTTTGCGCTGCTCCAGCTCGAAATGCAGCGGAAGGCGTTCGTCCGCGGGCGCGATGCCGGCGTAGACGACGTTGTCGAGCTCCAGCACCGCGGACGGCGCCGCGGCGAGCGCGGGCAGGAACGCGTCCCAGGCGCCGGGCGGCACGGGCAGCATCCGCTCGCCGGTCACCGGCGCGGCGTGGGCGGCGTACACGCCGGCGGTGTCGCGGTAGAGGCGCTCCTGCTCCTCCATCGCGATCAGCCGGGCGACGACGGCATAGTCCGCCGCTTGGATGCTGTGCTGCCGCGGATCGTACGTCAGCGACTTGGACAGGACGCACGGCTCGCCGTCCGCCGCGCAGCGCAGAAACTCGCGGATGCGCGGGATCGCGGCCGGCCGCTTCGCGCCGGCTTTGATCTCGATGCCGAGCATCCGTTTGCCGCCGGCGCGGACGAACGGCTTGCAGACGAACGTGAGCTCGAGCGGCGGGCGCGTATCGAAGCGCGTCTCGGCCGCGGGCGCCTGCCGCTCCGGCGGCGCCGGCGGGGCGAACAGGCGCAGCAGCCCGTCCGCGAGCTCCGCGCCGCGCCGGGCGTCGGCTTCGCGCGCGTCGGCGGCGGCGTCCGCGGAAGCGCCGGAGCCGCGGCGGTTCTCTCCCGCCGGGCGGGCTTCCGCCGCGGGCGCGCCCGGCGCGCGGCCCGTCTGCCGCGCGTCGTGGATCAGCAGCAGCACCGCGGCGACGTGCGAGCAGTACTTATCGTAGGACGACAGCGACGGACAGCTGCAGCGGGCCGCGACGTCGCCGTCCTCGTCGATGCGCAGCGCCACGTCGAACGCGTCCTGCTGTTCGACGGTCGCCTCGCACCGGCCGGCTGCGGCGTCGTAGTACGTGACCGCGACCTTGCCGGCGCGGAACGCGGCCTCGCCGCGCTTATAAGAAAGCCGGCCGCACATGGATTGGATGGCGGACAGCGTGAGGGGATGGGTCATGCGGCGATCGCCTCCTTGGTTTTGCCGATCAGGTCCGGGGGTTCGCTTTCAGGGCTCCTATGCCCCGGGTGCCTGCTTGCGATAGTGCCGTCGGCTCAAGTATACCTTCCCGTCCGGCGGTTTGAAAGGGGCGGGGGGCGGGCGCGGGCCGCCGCGCGGCTGTGGGAAAATCAGGGTTGACGCGCCGCCGGCCGCTTAGGTAAGATGATGACGACGATAAAGGAGGTGAGGGCAATGAAGACCAATCGCATAGCATCGATGTCGCAATTCGCCCCCCTTACGGATCGGATGTCCCTCTAGGACGCGCCGCGCGTTCGCGCGGATTCCGGCCGCGGGCAGATTGCCCGCGGTCTTTTTTTGCTTTTTTTTCAATCTCAAACGGAGCAGGAGGCTAAACGAATGTTGAAATTATTCGCCTATAACTGGCAGGTTCGGCAGGATTGGTTCGCTTGGTGCCAAGACGTGCCCGAAGAAGAATTGCTCCGGGAGCGGACGGGCGGGGTCGGCGGTATCCTGCATACGCTGTTCCATGTCGCGGACGTGGAATACAGCTGGCTGTCCGTGCTGCAAGGGAAGCCGGAGTTCACGGAGCCGTTCGACAACTACGCCGATTTGCGGCGCGTGACGGAACTGTCGGCCCGCTTTCACGAGGAGGTGCGCCCGTTCGTCATGGCGTGGACCGGCGAGATGGAAGACAGGGTGCTGTCGGAGATCGCCCCGGGAGGCGACCCCGTCTCCTTCAAGCACGGCGAAATCATGCGGCACGTCATCGCCCATGAAATCCATCACATCGGGCAATTGTCGGTGTGGTCGAGGGAGATCGGCAAAGTCCCCGTGACGGCGAATCTGATTCGCAGGGGATTGTTTTGACCGAAGGCGGCAGCGGCGAATACCCCCGCCTTCGGCTGCGGCCGACCGCGTTCGTTTCATTTAGCCAGCCAGATAGGAAGCTTCTTATTTGCGGCTAACGGATGCCAAAAGCCGGTCCCTCCCCTCCGGGAAGGACCGGCTTCTTTCGCATTTCGCGATTCACGCCCCGCCGGGTTCGGCTTGCCCGGGCATGGCGTCCGGCGCGGCCGTGCGCCGCTCCCGGAGCCGCCGCCAAGCCAGCGCCCCGAAGTAAAACGCCGCCTCCAGCGCCGTGATATAGAAGCTGACCGGCGCGTTCATGTAGTAGCTGAGCGCCAGGCCGCCCCAGACGCCGGTCACGCCGAAGGCGACGGACCAGGCGATCATGCGGGAGACCGCGTGCGACATCTGCCGCGCGGCCGCGGCCGGCGCGGTCATCAGCGTGAACACGAGCAGCGCGCCGACGATGAGGATCGCCTCGGACACGGTGACCGCGAGCAGCAGCAGGAAGCCGATGGACAGGAGGCGGACCGGGAGCCGCGCCGCTTGGGCGCCGGCGGGGTCGAACGAGTCGAATTTCAGCGGCTTATACAGGAGCGCGAGCGCCGCGAGCACGGCGGCCGACAAATACACGATCTCGAGCACGTTGTCCCAGCTGATGCCGACGACGCTGCCGAACAGCAGCGCGGTCATGGCCGTCGCCTTCTTCGTCGACAGCGAGAGGAAGAGCAGGCCGAGGCCGAGGAACAGGCTCAGCACGACGCTGATCGTCACTTCCCGCCGGAACGCTTTGACGCCGAGGCCGCCGATGGCGAAGGCGCTCGCGACCGGGAACAGCAGCAGCCCGCCGATGGGAGTCCACCCCGCGTACACGGAGAAGGCCGCCCCCGAGAAGCCGATATGCGAGAACGTATGGGCGATGAACGATAGCTGGCGGGCAATGACGAACACCCCGATGACGCCGGCCATGACGGCGACGAGCGTGCCCGCCAGCAGCGCGTGCTGCATGAACGCATAATGAAGCATGGTACTCCTCCTCTTCGCGGCGTTACAAGTTAACGGCGGCAAAGGTGATTGGTTTGCGTTCGCTGGCGAAGGCCAGGGAATGCAGCATTCACCGGTACAAACGGTTAATGCCGGCAAATGCCGGGGGCCGGCTCGCCGGTAATGGTCACGAGCAGCTTGCCGTCGGCGCGCAGGACGTCGACCTTGCCGCCGTACAGCCGCTGCAGCACCTCGGTCCGCATCACCTCGTCGACGGTGCCGACCGCGTGACGGCGCGGCGTGAGGTACAAAATCCGGTCGGCGTAGCGGTTCACGAGGTTCACGTCGTGGCTGATCAGCAGCACGGCGACGTTCCGCCCGCGGCGGACGCGGTCGATGACCGCGGCCATCTCCTCCTGCGCGCCGGGGTCCAGGTTGGACGTCGGCTCGTCGAGCAGGAGCAGCCGGGGATTGCGGACGAGCGCCTGCGCCAGATAGATCCGCTGGCGTTCGCCGCCGGACAGCCGGCCGACGGACTTGCGGGCGAGCCGCGCGGCTCCGGTCAGCTCCAGCGCCTCTTGCACGGCGCGCTTATCCGCGCGGTTCAGCCAGGGCCGGACGGCGTGCGGCAGGCCGAGGCAGACGAAGTCCCAGGCCTGCATCGGCAGCTCCGGGTCGATCTGGCGCGACTGCGGGACGTAACCGACCGCCGTTTGCCCGGCTTCCGCCGGCCGGGGGAGGACGATGCTGCCCGCCTGCGGCTTGACGAGGCCGAGCAGGGCGCGGAAGAGCGTCGTTTTGCCGGCGCCGTTCGGGCCCAGAATGCCCAGGAATTCGCCCGGGTTCACATGGAACGAGAGATCGTTCAGGATCGGTCTGCCGTCCAAATGCACGGTTAGCTGCCGGACCGCGAGCGCGGCGCCGCTTGCGCCGTCCGCCAAGGGCGGCACGGGAGCCGGCGAGGGCGGGGCGGCAGGCGGAGCCGGCGCGGGATAAGGCGCGTTGACGGCCAAGGGGTTCATGGCGGTTCCTCCTTCGTGCGTAATCGGCCGAAGCCGGGAGTCAGTCCAGCGCGGCTTCGACTTGGCCCAGAATGTCCGTCATCCACGCGACGTAATCCTTGCCGGCGGGCAGCGTTTCGGTCACCTCGACGACCGGGACGCCGCTTTGCCCGGCGAGGTCGACGAGGTTTTGCACGGTCGGGCTGGTGGCCTGCGCGTTGTTGACGAAGAAGGCGATTTCTTTGCCCTTGATCTCGTCCTGGAGCCGCGCGATGTCCTGCGGGGCCGGGTCGGTTTCTTCTTCGGCGGCCATTTTGAACGTATCGTCCGTGATGCGGAGGTTCAGCGCCCGCGCCATGTAATCGAACACGGGCTCGGAGACGGCGACCGGCAGCGGCTCCGCCTGCTTGAGCGACGCGACCGCCTCGGTCAGCGGCGCCAGCGACTGTTTGTAATCGGAAGCCTGATTCGCGTAGTCCGTCTTATGGTCCGGATCGAGCCGGCCGAGCCGGTCGGCCAAATAATCCGCGTATTTGCCCATCGTGTCCGGGTTGTACCACACGTGCACGTTGTCGCCGTCCTTCCGCGCCATGACGTCGCTCGCGACCCGGATGACCGTCTTGTCCGCGGCCTTGCCGGAGGCGTCGATCAGCTTCTGCGCCCATTCGTCGTAGCCGATCCCGTTGAAAATCACGACGGATGCCTCGTCGACCGCCTTGGACGCGTCCGGCGTCGGCTCGTAATCGTGCGGGTCGGCGTCCGGGCTCGTCAGCAGGGACGTCACGTCGACGTACGCGCCGCCGACCGCCTCCGCGACCTCGCCGTAAAAGTTTTCCGCCGCGACGATGCGGATTTTGCCGGCGTCCGCCGCGCCTCCGCCGGTCGCGCCGTTGCCGCCTGTTGCGTTGGAGCGGTTGGTTGCGTTGCCGCTGTTGCTTGCGCCGTCGCTGCCGTTCGCGTTGTCGCCGCCGGCTCCGCAGCCGCCGGCCAGCACGAGAAGGGAACCCAGCAGGACCGCCGCGGCGCCCCGTTTCATGGCATGCTTGTGAATCAGACGTTTGTTCATTCTTATTCTCTCTCCGTTCCTTATTTGTAATATTTACGATTTAAGGACATGACGCCATTATAGGCGCGGCGACTTTCGGACGTCAATGCCTTTTCGTAAAGTTTACAAATAAAATCGCGCCGAAAAGGCGCCAAACCGTTTGACGCGCTTCGGAAAAGCTTCGTTTCCCGAAGCACCGGCAGCGCCGACAATCGCTACGAAACGAAGGAGGTGTCCGTAGATGGATGCGGAAACGTCCGGGCCGTTCGTATATTTCTTCGTGCGGGGCGATCAGCCGCGAGGCGGTTCCCCGGCCGCTTCCGCGCAGGTGCCGGAGCATGCTTCCGCCCGTCCTCAAGTTCACGCTCACGACCATCATCATGAAACACTCGCATCCTAACCCGCATCATCCTGCTCATCAAAAGCATCCGGCGCATCGAACGCATCGCCACGATCATTCGCGGGGCGCAAGCCACGGACGCGGCCATGGGAGCGGCAACAAGCTCTTCGCCGTTCTTCATCATGCCGGCGGGGAGCTGTTCGACATGGGCGGCTACCTGATCTTCGGCGCGGCCGTCGCCGCCGCGGCGCAGGCGTTTCTGCCCCGGGCGGAGCTGGCAGGCAATCGCCGCAAGAGCGGTACGAGGTACGGTACATGAAGCCGAACTGGCCGAAATCGCCGCAAGAGCGGTACGAGGTACGGTACATGAGACCGAAATTGGCGAAATCGGCGCAAGAGCGGTACGAGGCGCGGTACATGAAGCCGAAATTGTCGAAATCGGCGCAAGAGCGGTACGAGGTACGGTACATGAGGCCGTAATCGGCGAAATCGCCGCAAGAGCGGCACGAGGTACCGCTCTCGCCATCAGCAATCCAAAAAAGGCTAGCCCGCATCATAGCGGACCAGCCTTTTCGCGTTTACTTCGTGCCTTCGATTCGCGCCAGCTCCTGCAGCACGAGCGGCTTCACCTTCGTGCCGAGCAGCTCGATGGCGCGCAGCACGTCCTTGTGCGGCATCGTGCCGACGTTCACGTGCAGGAAGAAGCGCGTGATGCCGAGGTTTTTGCGCAGCAGGACGATCTTCTCCGCGACGTACTCGGGGTCGCCGAGGTAGAGGGCGCCGCGAAGGCTGCGCGCGTCGTCGTACGTGGCGCGCGTGTATGGCTGGTTCCAGCCGCGCTCGCTGCCGATTTTGTTCATCTGCGCCTGCGTCGGCTTGAAGAACAGCTCGGCCGTCGCCTCCTTGTCGTCGCCGACGAAGCCGTGCGAATGCGTCGCGATCGGCAGCTTCTCCGGGTCGTGTCCCGCCTGCGCGGCCGCCCGCTTATAGAGGTCGACGAGCGGCGCGAATTTCTCCGGCATGCCGCCGATGATCGCGAACGCGATCGGCAGGCCGAGCAGCCCCGCGCGAATGGCCGACTGCGCATTGCCGCCGCTCGCGATCCAGACCGGGAGCGGATCTTGGACGGAGCGCGGGTAGACGCCGAGGTTTTGAATCGCCGGCCGGTGCCCGCCGCGCCAGGTCACTTTTTCGGAGGCCCGGATCTGGAGCAGCAGCTCCAGCTTCTCCTCGAACAGCTCGTCGTAATCCTCGAGGCTGTAGCCGAACAGCGGGAACGATTCGATGAACGAGCCGCGGCCCGCCATGATTTCCGCCCGTCCGTTCGAGAGGCCGTCCAGCGTCGCGAACGACTGGTAGACCCGTACCGGATCGTCCGAGGACAGCACGGTTACGGCGCTCGTCAGCCGGATGCGCTGCGTCAAGCCGGCGGCCGCCGCCAGCACGACGGCCGGCGCGGTGCCCGCGTAATCGGGGCGATGATGCTCGCCGATGCCGTACACGTCCAGGCCGGCGCGATCGGCAACGACGATCTCTTCCACCGCCCGGCGCAGCCGCTCGGCGTGGCCGATCACCGCGCCCGTCTCGGGGTCCGGCGTCGTTTCCAAAAACGTACTGATCCCGATTTCCATCGCTTTTGCCAATTCTGCCATGTGAGTGCCCCCTCCATTTTCTCCAGTGTACGCAATAACGGATAGTTTCTCAAGAATAGTAAGTAAATTTCGAATTGGAAAGTCGATGATCGGCCCTGCAGCCCGACTGTTTTCCTAAAAGGACTATGGCGGCGGCAGGAAGAACGCGCATGCATCGCTCGCTAACAAAGAAATATGGTGCGAGACCGCAAAACCGTGTGCGAACCTTTTCTTTTAGTATGGTTCTCCAACGCAGAGGAATAGCGGGATTCCGAAACTTTCCAGCCGAACCCGGCGTCTGGAGAGCAAAGGGGGAGATGGCATGCGCGCGTGCTTATTGCTGTTGCTGGCGGTATTCTTGGTTCTGCCGGCGTCCGGGTGCTCGGGCGGCGGCGAATTCGACCTGCACGGGTATGTCGCCAAAGTCGAAAAGAAGCGGCTGCTGATCGTCTGGGGCGTGTCCAAGGAGGACGTCGGGACGCTATCGCTGAATGAGCTGCTGGATAAGGCGGCGCCAAACGCGGGGGAGTTGAACTACGGCGGCGCGAGCAAGTTCAAGGCGGGGGACAAAGTCCGCGTACGGACGACCGGGGTGTCCGATGATTCTTACCCGGCCATCATGGACGGGAAAAAGGTCGAGCTAGCCGAACCGTAACGCATATCCGCAATCGCGCCGCTGTCCTGCAATCCGTGGCCGGCAGGCCCGCAGCTACAAAAAGCCTCCGAACTCCGCGTCGATAACGGGCTTCGGAGGCTTATGTCAAAGGTTTCGCGAGGTGATCATGCCGCACAGCGGCCTACTTCACCATTCCGTGCCGCAGCGCCGCCACGACGACCTGCGTCCGGTCCTCGCAGCCGAATTTCTGCAAGATCCGGTGCACGTGGGACTTGACCGTGCCTTCGGTGATGAACAGCTTTCGGGCGATGCGGTCGTTGCGCAGCCCGTATGCCATCTCCTGCAAGATCTCCCGCTCCCGCTCCGTCAGCGGCTCCAGCAGCGGGGGCGCCGCGCCCGCATCCGGCACGAGGCAGGCGGACGACACCGCCCGGGACAGCGCGCCCGCCGCGAGGTCCGTCCGGTACACCGCTTCGCCGCGATGCGCGGAGCGGACCGCTTCGAGCATATCCTCCACGTCCGCGTCCTTCAGCAGGTACCCGACGGCGCCCGCGCGGATGACCTCGTAGATGTAATCCGGGTCGTTGAACGTCGTCAGCACGACGATTTTCACGTCCGGCAGCTGCCGCAAAATCGCCTTCGCGGCCTCGATCCCCGTCATCTCCGGCATCTGGATGTCCATCAGGATGATGTCCGGCCGCAGCGCGAGCGCCTGCGCGACCGCTTCCCGCCCGTCGGCCGCCTCGCCCGCGAGCGTCATGTCGTCCTGCAGGCCGATGACGTAGCCGAAGCCCTGCCGGATCATCTTCTGGTCGTCCGCCAGCAGCACCTTGATTTTACCGTCCGTCGTCGTCATCGCGATCCCCCGTTTCCTCGCCGGAGCCGTCCGGCAGCTCCGCTTTGATCTCGAACCCGTGCGGCTCCGCCGCTCGCCACGTCAGCCGGCCGCCCTGTTCCTCGAGCCGCGCCCGCATCGTTTTCAGCCCGAAGCCTTCCCGCACGCCGCCGGCCGCCCCGGCCCGGCCGTCGTCCCGGACAAGCAGGACGATCCGTCCGTTCTCGCGATACAACCGCACGTCGGCGCGCGTCGCCCCGGAGTGGCGGACGAGGTTGGTGATCGCTTCCTGCAGCACGCTGAAGAGCAGCGCGCCGTCCGCTTCCCCGGCTTCGTCCTCCGCCAGCTCCGACCGAAACGCGTAGCCGACGCCGGCCGTCGCCTCCATGCGGGCGAGCAGCGCCCGAAGCGGCGCCAAGCCGGACACCGCCCGATCGTCCGCGAGCGCGTGAACCGACGTCCGGATGTCCTGCAGCCCCTGCCGGGCCACGCCAAGCATGCCGGACAGCGACTGCTCCGCCTGCGCCGGGTCCTGCGCGATCATGTAGCGCAGCGCCTGCATTTGCACGATCAGCGAGGTCAGGCTGTGCCCGACCGCGTCGTGGATGTCGCGGGCGATCCGCGCGCGTTCGTCCAGCACCGCGTTGCGCATCGACGCCGCGGAAGCCTCCTGCAGATGGGCGTACGCCTCCTGCAATTCCGCCAAATGCCGCTTGTTCGCCTCGTACGCGCTGTCGCGCTCGCGGCGGCTCCGCACGTTGACATAGAAGAAGACCGCGATGATGACGAACGAGGCGAAGCTGGTCAGGTTCACTTCCCCGAGCGCCGTGTACAGCAAAGTGACCGCGATCATCGCGGCGAGCAGCGGCACGCGCCTGGGGCCGAGAAACAGTCGGATGGCCGTCGTGACCACGATCGCCGCGAGATAATAAATCAGGACGTTTTCCTTGAACCAGATGATGCCCGCCGCGGTTTCCAGCGCGACCAGTCCGACGAACGCGATCGACATCGCGCGGGGCTGCCAGAACGCCCGCAGGACGAACCGGCTGACGAACGTCGCCCAGATGAGGACGTTCAGCGCGATTTTGACGGGCGAACCCGCGAAGAATCCGTTCAGATGCATCAGCAGGGCGATGAATACCGTGACGGCGGCCGCGCGGATGACGAAGCGCCGGTCCTGCAAGTCCATAAGAGTGTCGCCCCCGTTCGCCGCGCATTCTTGCGCCGGCCGTAATCGTACGTACGCGATTCGATACGTTCATTGTAGCCGCGCCGCAAGCCGGAACGCAACGCGGCCCAAGACCGCCGCCGGCTGTCTCTATCCGTGGATAGAGGCGCGGCTTCGCCGGGTTCTATCCGTCGGCGGTCGAGCGGACAAGCCGGTTCGGGCTATGATGGTACCAGTTCGGCAGCGATTAGACGGGGAGGCGGCAGCAGTGCAGCAGCTTATCATTTTAGTGTTGGTTGGTTTCGTGGGGTATCGGATCGTTCGCAGGGTGAAAGGCAACTTCTCGTGGAGCGCGATTCGTCCGGGCAGGATGGGGACGCGGATGCTCCTGCTGGCGGCGGTCGGCGCGATATTTTTGGCGGAGGGCGGGTTCGGCGCGGTCGGCGTCGTCTCGGATATCCTGGGCATTCTGATCGGCGCGGCGCTCGGCATCGTCGGCGCGGCCATGACGTCGTACGAACGGCGCGGGGCGGATTTGTACTATAAAGGCAACGCGTGGATCGGCGGCATCGTGACCGTGCTGTTCATCGGGCGCTTGGGGTACCGGGTCTACGAGATGACGACGGCTTCCGGCGGCGGCGGCTGGAGCAGCGCGAGCTTCGCCGCGGGCAGAAGCGGCTGGGCGTCCGGGCTCATGCTGATCATGTTCGCTTATTACATCGTTTACTATGCGCTCCTGCTGCGGCAGGGCAAAGGCGCGCCGGTTCGTACGCGGTAAGCGGGGTTATGGCGCAGAACGGGGTGGGGGATCATGGTAAAATCGCAGTAGGCCGGCATCCGCAATATTCAGCGCCGCCAATAATTAACGCTTCTCACGATTAACCGCATGGTCCTTCATGCGGTTTTTGGTTTGCGCCGTTAACCGCTCGGGTACGCTGAGGACAAACGGGAGCCATGCACTCCCTCTCGGAGGTATACGCGATGAAAATCGGCATCATCATCGGATTGACCGCGGTAGCCGCATATGCGCTTCTGCCTGCGGTCTACGGGGCGCTCGTTCGTTGGGACGGGTATGCCGCGGAGCGGCGGACGGAAGCCTTTTTGAAACACGTCCAAGACCAGCGCTTTCAAGCGGCGGCACGGGCGGCGGATGCGTCCGGGCACGCGCCGGAACGGGAACGACGAATGGCGGAGGTCCGCCGAATGGGACTGCGCCTCGCCGCCTACCGGCAGGTCAGCGCCGACTACGACGATGGCGGGTACAATACGGGACATGCGCGGCTTACGTGGGAGCTGAACGGGCGAACGCTCGAGACGGAAGCGATTCTCGCCTTCGGACCGGGCGGCAAGCCCCGCCAGGTATGCGCCGTGACGCCGGCGGGACGCGCGCCGGGCTCGATCCCCGCGCTCGCGGCATGGAACCGCATCCTGTGCGGAAGCGGCTTCTAGGGAAGCCGCGGGCGCACCGTCCTCACGTCCGATACCGCTGGCGGAACGCCTTCGGCCGCGTCCCCGTATGCTTGCCGAAGCAGCGGACGAAGTACGAGAACGTGACGAACCCGGTGTCCTCCGCGATTTTGCCGATCGGCTCGCCGGTGTGGATGAGCAGCTGCTTCGCCTGCTCGATCCGGTAGCGGGTCAAGTAATCGAGCGGCGTGCAGCCGAACGCCTTCTTCATGCAGAGCGCGATGTAGTTGGGGTGAAAATGCAGCTGCTCCGCGAGCGCCTTGTAACCGATCGGCTCCCGGTAGCTGCGCCGCAGGTACGCGGCGGCCTCGTCCGCCAGCGCGAGCTGCGGGTCCTTGGCGGACGCGCCGCCTTCCTCCTGCAGCCGTTCCAGCAGCTGCTGGAACATCCCCTGCTGCCGGAACCGGGCGCCCGCCCCGGGCGTCGCCTGCAGCCGCATCAGCTCCTCGAGCCAGGCGTACGCTTCCTCCTTGACGGGCAGCGCGCCCGCGCGCGGCACATGGTAGACGAACGTCTCGATTTGCAGGTACGGCGCGGAACCGTCCGACGCCGCATAGGGCTCCCGCTCCGTGACCTCGCTCCAGCTCCCCAGCGTCTGAAAATGCAGCCAATAAAAATGCGTTTCCGCGTCGCACGGCTTCAGCGTCCGGTGGGACCGGTCCGGGCGCAGGATGGCGAAGCCGCCGGCGGGCACCGGCAGCGGCAAGCCTTCCTCCTCGAGGTACAGGCAGCCGCGCGTCGTCGCGAGCAGGTCGAACACGCCGATGCCGGTCCGGGCCGCGTGGCCGCCGCCGGCCGGGTACGTGTCCTGTCCCGACGCGATGTAATGCGGCATGGGCGGAGAAGTGAATCGGAACATTGGGTTGCCTCTCCTTTCGATGAACTTTCCTCTAGTATACGGGCCTATCGGGTCTCCCGCCAACCGTTGCTTGTTGCCGGAAAGGTTGCGATCGGTCAATTCGGCGTTGTCATCGGCTATCGGTCCGAGCTGCCTTCGCGTGCTATATTCGGGACAGGGGCAAGGCAAATCGCGAGGCGCAAGGGAGACGTGAACCGATATGCAAACGACGACGAACAAACAGGCCAATGCGGCGTTCCGGGAGCTGCCGCTCGGCGCGGTCAAGCCGGCCGGTTGGCTGCGCGACCAGCTGCGGATTCAGGCCGACGGCCTGACGGGCCATCTGGAGGAGCACTGGGCCGACGTGGGGCCGGACAACGGCTGGATCGGCGGGACGGGCGAGAGCTGGGAACGGGGACCGTATTATTTGGACGGCCTGCTGCCGCTCGCGTACGCGCTCGGCGACGAACGGCTGATCGCGAAGGCGCAGCGCTGGATCGAATGGTCGCTGGCCAGCCAGCGCGAGGACGGCAATTTCGGTCCGGCGGGACCGATCCAGACGGTGAACAACGACCTGAACAAGCAGCAGGATTGGTGGCATTACATGATCATGCTGAAGGTGTTCACGCAGTACGGGGAAGCGACGGACGATCCGCGGGTCGTGCCGTTCCTGACGAAATTTTTCGGCTACCTGGCCCGTTCGATCGAGCGGCATCCGCTGCAGGGCTGGGCGAAGGCCCGCGGCGCGGAGCTCGTGCTGAGCATCCTCTGGCTGCACCGCAGGACGGGCGACGACGCCCTGCTGGCGCTGGCCGGCATCGTGGCCGAGCAGACGACGGACTGGACGGACGTGTTCCACGACTTCCCGTATTGGCGCAAAGTCGAGGAATGGGACTGGACGACGCACGTCGTCAACGTGGCGATGGGCATCAAGGCGCCGGGCGTCCGCTACGAATTGACCGGCGAGGACGTCGAGCGGGACGCGGTGCACCGCGGCATCGACAGCTTAATGACGTACCACGGCCAGGCGCACGGCATGTTTTCCGGGGACGAATGGCTGTCCGGGACGAGCCCGAGCCAAGGCGTCGAGCTGTGCGCGGTCGTCGAGTACATGTTCTCCATGGAGCAGCTGACCCGGGTGTTCGGCGAAGGGCGCTTCGGGGATATCTTGGAGAAGGTCGCCTTCAACGCGCTGCCGGCCACGATCGCCAAGGACTGGGGCTCGCACCAGTACGACCAGCAGGTCAACCAGATCCTCTGCAACGTCGCGCCGCGCAATTGGAGCAACGGGCCGGACGCGAACCTGTTCGGGCTGCAGCCGAACTTCGGCTGCTGCACGGCGAACATGCACCAGGGCTGGCCGAAATTCGCCTCGCATCTCTGGATGGGCGACGGCCGCGGCGGCTTGGCCGCGGTATCCTACGCGCCGTGCGAAGTGACGGCCGAGGTGGGCGGCGGCGCGTCCGCGACGATCGCCGTCGGCGGGGCGTATCCGTTCCGCGACGCGGTGACGATGGACATCGGGCTCGACCGGGACAGCGAGACGTTCGCGCTCTCGCTCCGCATCCCGGGCTGGTGCGAAGCGCCGGAGCTGACGGTTAACGGCGCTCTGGCGGCGCTTAACGTCGTGAACGGGTACGCCAAGGTCGAGCGCGCGTGGGGCAATGGCGACCGCTTGACGCTGACGCTCCCGATGGCCGTGAAGACGGTCTCGCGCAACTTGTACGCGGTCAGCGTCGAGCGCGGTCCGCTCGTCTACGCGCTGCCGATTCGGGAGAACTGGCAGCGGCTGACCAAGCGCGAGCGGTTCCACGATTGGGAGCTCTACCCGGGCTCCGCCTGGAAATACGGCCTGCTCGCGGACGGCGGCTTCGCCGTGCGGGAGAGCGACGTGCCGTACCAGCCGTTCGACGCGGAGCAAGCGCCGGTGACGCTCAAGGCGTCCGGCAAGCTCGTGCGCGGCTGGAAAATGGAGGGCAACAATGCCGGCACGCCGCCGATCTACCCGGACGTCGAGGGGCAGGAGACGGAGGAGCTGACGCTCGTGCCGTACGGCAGCGCCCGTTTGCGCATCGGCGAATTCCCGCTCGTCGGGGAGCGGGAGAAGGCGTGGAAGCGGAAGCTCCTGCAAGGCGGGTTCTGATTCGGCGTATGCACACGAAAACCGCACGGCGGCTATGGCCCCGTGCGGTTTGTTTTTGACGGGTCTTCCAAACGGGGTAAAAAAGCACTTCCTTGAATCCCAATTAATGGTACGATAGGGAGGAGGAATTGATCTTGTCCCGCCAAGGAGAAGCCATGAGCGACAACCGGTACCATCTGCAAATCGCGAAGCTGTGCGAGCGGCTGGGACTCGGCCCGCTCGCCGGGAACCCGGCGGAACGATCCGGAGGTCTGCTGCATCGCACGTTCGCGCTGACGACCGCGAGCGGCAATTACGCGGTCAAGGCGCTGAACCCCGTCGTGATGAGCCGGCCGGCCGCGAAGGCGAATTTCTTGCGGTCGGAACGAATCGCGGCGCGCATGGAGGCGCGCATCCCCGCAATGGCGGCCAAATCCCTGGGCGGAGGCGTGCTTCATGACGTTCAAGGGCAATGGTACATGGTTTTCGACTGGGTCGAAGGCAGAGCCTGTTCGCCGGGCGAGATCAATGAAGGCCATTGCGCGCGCATCGGCGGGATTTTGGCCGAGATTCACCGGATGGACGTCGCGGGATTCGAACTGCCCGGCGAGCAGCCGACCGGCGAACCGCCCGCGCCTGCCGATTGGCTGGGCCTGCTGGCGAAAGGCTTGGACGGCGGATTCGTCTGGGCTCCGCGGCTTCAGGAACTGGCGGAACGATTGTACGCGTGGGAAGCGCTGGCGAACCGGTCCGCCGCGGCGCTCGCACCGGAAGCGGTCGTCAGTCATCGGGATTTGGGTCCCAAGAACGCGATGTGGCATCACGGACGCCCGGGTCTCATCGACTGGGAGGCAGCCGGCCTTATTCACCCGCTGCTGGATACGGCGGAAACGGCGCTGTACTGGGCCGAAGACGCAGCCGGCTTGATCGACCGGGACAAGCTGGGGGCGTTTATGTCCGGGTATGCCCGGGGCGGGAGACTGCCGCGGCACGCCGAATGGCGTCCCGTTCTGGAGCATGGCTTCTTGGGCAAGCTGGGCTGGCTCGCCTACAACCTGGAACGCTCCGCCGGCAGCGGGACCGCAGCCGCGGACGAGCGCCGAATCGGGACGGAACAAGCGGTCGCGACGCTGGAAGCCGTCGTACGGCATGCGGAACGGATCGACGCGCTGGCGCAATGGCTGGAGGCTTTCGGCAGCGAGCAGGACGGACCGGACGCGAAGACGATCGTTTAATTTTTGAACAAGGATGAGGAGGAATCATATGCTGCAGCGCAAACTGGGCAAGACCGGAATCGACATTCCGGCCATCGGGCAAGGCACGTGGAAATTCGGCGAGGATCCCCGGCGCGAGCGGGAAGAGATCGAGGCGCTGCGCTTCGGCATCGAGCAGGGGCTGACGCTGGTCGACACGGCCGAGGATTATGCGAGCGGCGGCTCCGAGCGGGTCGTCGGACGGGCGATCGGCGACGTGCGCGACCGGGTGTTTCTCGTGACGAAGGTCGCGGCGCGCAACTGTTCGTACGAAGGCGTGCTGCAGGCGGCGGAATCGAGTCTCGAGCGGCTCGGCACGAGCCATATCGACCTGCTGCTGCAGCATTGGCCGAGCGACCGGCACGAGGTCGCCGAGACGATGTCGGCGATGGCCGAGCTGGTCAAGCGCGGCATGGTCAAGCATATCGGCGTCAGCAATTTTTCGGCCGCGCTCATGGAAGAGGCGCGGCGGGGGCTCGGCGACGTGCCGCTCGCGTGCAACCAGGTGCCGTACCATCTGAACGACCGGAGCATCGAGCGCGGGATTTTGCCGTATTGCGAGGCGAACGGGATCACCGTGATGGGCTATTCGCCGTTCGGGTACGCGCCGCAGGTGTTCGGCGGGCAGGGCTTCCCCGAGCCGGGCACGGAGCAGCGCCGGCTCTTGGACGACATCGGCGCCAAGCACGGCAAAACCGTGTACCAAGTGGCGCTGAACTGGGTGCTCCGGCCGGAACGGCTCGTGACGATTCCGAAAGCCGCGAGCCGCGCCCACATCGAAGATAACATCCGCGCCATCGGCTGGGAGCTGGACGGCGAGGATTTGGCGCGCATCGAAGCGGCGTTCCCGGTCAAAGCGTAGGCGGGCTGCCCTGCCCGGCTTGGCAGGAGTCCGCATTCCCCGTCGCCGTGGCCGTTCCGAGACTCCGGCCCTATCTTTCGGGATGGGAGCCGGGGTCTTTGCGTTGGGAGAAATCGGTTGAAAATAGTCGGGAATCCGGTATAATGGGAATATATGTTCGCATTCATGAAGGGGGTGTTCGCGCATGCTGACGGAACGGGACATCATCCGGCTGGTCGAATCGGATGCATGGCGGATGGAGGCGCTGCGCGCCGCGCGGGCGCTGGAGCTGCCGGATTGGTGGATCTGCGCCGGCTTCGTCCGCTCCCTCGTCTGGGACGCGCTTCACGGCTATGCCGAGCGGACGCCGCTCGCCGACGTGGACGTGGTCTATTACGATGCCGGCTGCTTGGACGAAGGCGTCGAAAAGGCGCTGGAACGCAAGCTGCGCGACCGGCTGCCCGGCGTGCCGTGGTCCGTCAAGAACGAAGCGCGCATGCACGTCCTGAACGGCAGTCCGCCGTATGCGTCGTCCGTCGACGCCATCGGCAAATTCCCCGAGACGGCGACGGCGCTCGGATTCGCGCTGGACGCGGACGACCGGGTCCGGCTGACGGCGCCCTGCGGCATCGGCGACGCCGTCCGGATGATCGTGCGGCCGACGCCCTATTTCCGGTCGCGTCCCGAGCTGGCGGCCATCTACGAGAGACGTCTCGCGAGCAAGGATTGGTCGCGCCTATGGCCGAAGATTCGCGTGCGGCCGATTCGGGACGCTGATCGGGAAGTCTTCTCCCGGCGCGCCGCGGGCTGCTTCCGCGCGCGTTACGGGCAGAAGCGGCCGGCGTTGAGGCTGCCCGCCTTGATGCGGAACAGCTGGTGCTGCAGCACGTTGTTGCCGAACTGCGGGACCAGCGGTTCCGAGCTGAGCCCCCAGACGTTCAGGACGACGTTGTTGTTGCGGGCGGGCTTCGCGATCCGGACCTCGTACTTGAATTGCACGGAGGAGATATCCGCGTAGACGAAGTTGGACGTACCGGGCGCAAGCGATACGTTGCATTTCTTCGCGTCGCACGGTGTTACGTTCAGGGCCACCGGAAGGCCGCTCGACCAGTCGAAGATTTGCACCGTCATGCACCGCGCGACCCTTGCGCTCAGGTTGACGAAGTCGACGAGCGCGTACGTCGTGCCCGGATGGCGGCGGAGAATCCCGGTCGTAAAGACCGTTCGCGCGCGCCTGATGAATCTGCGCGGCCGCGGCCGGCGGCCGAAGGAGGGCACCGGCTTGCAGCACCGCCACATTCTGCAAGCGGTCGCGGCCGACGGTTTGCCGTCCGCCGCGACCGCTTGGCGCGCGGGCTTCCCGTTCGTGCCGCCGCGCTTCGCCGTCCGGCTTCGCGCGGAGGCGTTCTTCCGGGGCTTGCGCGACCCGGTAGGTTTGGCGATCGTCATCGGTTATCCCTGCTTTCTATCATCTCTTAATCTACCTGAAATGGTTGCTAGTAGTAATAGATGCAGGGACCGGCGAAGTTGATAGGGCGAATGGCCGGCAATGGAGGCATGCCGGCCAGCCGCCCCTCCGGGTTATTTGGCGGGCTTCCAGACGTACTTGCCTTGTTTGTCGATGTAGCCGTAGGCATCGTCATCCTCTAGGGGATAGACCATGGACAACCCGCCGTGGAACGGTTCGACATACTGGAACGGCTGCGGCTTGATTACGAGTTTCCCCTTAGCGTCGATAAACGCCCATTTGCCTTCGGCAACGCTGACGGCCGCGAGGCCTTCCGAGAAGGGAGTCGTTTCCTCGTAAATTGCCGGGATGACCAGTGCGCCCTTCTTATTAATGAACCCCCATTTTCCGTTGATTTCGACCTCGGCCAAGCCTTCGCTGAAAGAGTCCGCATGCGTAAATTGCGGCGTAATCACATAATGGCCTGACGTATCGATATACCCCATCACTTCGTCGTCGGCCATCACGAGCGACAGACCTTCTTGAAACGGTCGGGCAGCGGTGACGCGTAAGTTTTGAAATATCTGTTGGCCTTTTTTATTAATGTAAATGATCTTTCCGTCGCGCATAACCGGCGATATGCCTTGCTTGAAGGAAGGACCGAACTGACCGGTTTTCGTTTGGAATTGTGGTTTTATGACGAAGCGGCCGCTTTTGTCGACGAAGCCGAGTTTTGCCTCGCGCGGATCCGCATTCGCGCCGAAGATGTTGTGGGGCGTGAAAGCGGCTAAGCCCTCCGAAAAACCTCCAAACGGGATTCCGTCGCCAAGATCCGCAACGACTTTGCCTACTGGATCGATGAACAGCGTATGCACGCCGTTCTCTTCGAAGAGCATGGCCACCGCCAGCCCTTCATGAAAATCTTCGACGAAGCTGTAGATCGGCTTCATGACGGTTTTCCCCGTTGCATCGATAAATCCGTATTTTCGGTTTTTTTCCGAAGTCCCGGTACAGATTTGGGCGAGTCCTTCCGAGAAATCTTCCGCACAACGAAACTGCGGTTTGATTATCACTTTACCGGATGCATTGATATACCCGTATTTACCGCCTTGTTCGATGATGAACAGCGGCTCTGGCTTGGCGGGGGCCGCCCAGGCGCCGCCGCGCGAAGTCAATAAAGCGCCGATAAGAACGATGGTAAGTACTTTAATGGCGGTACGCTTCAATATTGCAGCTCCTCTTCAAAGTAGATCCTTATACAATACCATCCAGTTCCTGTAGCTGTAATGGATGTTTTGTAAAGCTGGATGGTCTTCCGCAAGACGGCAAGAATCATCAAGAATCCGCACGGCGGGCCGCGATACAATGAGAACCGAACAAGAGAGGAGCCGGACATTCGGATGAGAACTGACTACCTGCGGCAGATTCAGGCGACCATCGACCACATCGAGACGCACTTGGACGAAGAGCTGTCCTTGTCGCGGATCGCGGCGGTGGCCCGGATCTCGGATTTTCATTTTCACCGCGTCTTCCTGGTCATGGCCGGCGAGACGGTGATGGAATACGTGCGCAAGCGGCGGCTGGCGCGCTCCGCCTATGCGGTCGCCCATACGGACGAACGGCTCCTCGATATCGCGCTCGCGCACGGTTTTCAAAATCACGAGACGTTCACCCGCGCTTTCAAGCGGATGTTCGACATGACGCCGGCCGACTACCGCAAGAGCGGCATCCGGCCGCCGGCGTACGGGAAGCTGGACGTGCTGCAGCGCAATACCAATCCATATTTGGGAGGCATTCACATGGAGTATCGGATCGTCACGAAACCGGCATTCAAGGTGATCGGCTACGAGCTGCAAACGACCAACGACGGGGAGAACCTGAAGCAGATTCCGGCCTTTTGGCAGGAATACCTTCGCAATGGCTGGGGACATAAGATTCCGAACCGCGTTCACGCCGACAGCCCCGCGGAGCTGGGGATCTGCCACGGCTTCAACATGGAGGAGGGGACGTTCCTCTACCTGATCGGCATGGAAGCCACGGACTTCGACAACGTGCCGGAAGGCTTGGCGTGCCGCGAGTTCGGCGAAGCGGAGTACGCGGTCTTCACCACGCCGAAGGTGCCGGAGCAGGAGTTCTCGCCTTCCATCCAAAACACGTGGAACGCGATCTTCACCGAGTGGTTCCCGCATTCCGGCTACGAGCACGCGGGCAAGCCGGAGTTCGAGCTCTACGACGAGCGCTGCGGCCCGGGCAACGAGCTGTGGGAGATGGACATCTACGTGCCGGTCAAGCGCAAAAGCGCGTAATTCGCCGCATGTCGATGCGCTGCGTGCGGCTGCCGCGGCCGTTGCGATAAGCAGCGGCCGCAAGTCCCGCGCCGCGAACGCAAAAAGGATGCCTTCCCGTTGGGAGGGCATCCTTTTTGCTTGCTCGGCCTGCTTCGCGCCCGGCTCACTGCCAGACCGCAGCGATTTTCACGCCTTATGCCTGCTTTGCCTGCGGCCGGCGCTTGAAGCAAGGGGCGTCTGGGCTTCTTGGCGCGCAGCATTCTCCGCGCCGCTCAGCGCCGGCGAATTTCAAAAAACTCGCAGGCCGCGCGGTCGTGGTACGTCACGTCGCTGACGCTGGATTGGCTGACGACGAGTTGGTCGTCGAACCGGATAATAATGCCGCCGGAGTCGACGATATGGTCGTCCTTATAGACGCGCAGCCGAAACTGCCGCTCCATGGCCTCCGTAAAATCCTCGTCCGATACGAGCCGCCGGTATAATGCCATTCCTCATGCTCCTTTCCGTAAAGCCGTGTCCTCGGCTTGCCCCTTACAGGCTGCGCTCGACGCGAACCGCCGTGCCGCCCGTGGGCGCCGCCGTCCCGGCCTCGCGGTAATCGTGGAGGTGCAGCAGCTCGAATTCGCCAAAATCCACTTGCTTATAAAACTCATAGCACGGAAAGCCGTCATGGCCGCCGCGAAGCTCGACGGCGCCGTCTTCGCCGCGCACGGTCACCCGCACCGCGTATCCCGCGGCCGGCGCATCGGGCCGAAGCGGGTTCCCGACGCTTGCCCGCATCGTGAACGAGACCGCCGCCGCTTCCCAGGATTCGTCCTCCGCGACGATGCCGTCCGCGGACGGTTTAGCCTGCCGCTTGACCGATACGCCGTCCGCGCCGGTCTCCCGGATAATCGTCTCGCCGGTATCCGCGAACCGGAACAGCTTGCGCTTCGCGAAATCCACGACGACTTCCTGCTCGGCGCGCGAGCGGCCGGCATGGGCCGCATGCGGCGTGGATTCCCGCGCGTCCCCGGCTTCCTCGTACGCGAGGCCTGTCTCCGGGTCCCGCACGGCGGGCAGCCAGTGCACGCCGCCGACGAAGACGCCGGCCCTGATTTTGACGATCGTCGCCACCGCGATTCCGCCTCCTTTGCGCTTGGTTGTCGGTTCTATTGTAGCACAAGCCTCCGGGCGCCCGCTTCCCGATCGCGGCCTCACATAATTTCCCTCGGCTTGAGGCATAGTACGCGTATGGAAACATCGTTCAACCTGGGAAAGTGGTGGAGACTATGATTAAACGTCGAGAATGGATCATCATTTTGCTGGCGCTGCTCATCGCCTCGGGGTTCGCCTACCTGCGGCCGGCATCCGCAGCGCCGGGCGGCGGGCCGTTTCATTTCGGCTTCAAGAAGAGCGTCGGCGGCGCCCTGCCGTCCATCAAGGAGGAAGGGTTTCAAAACATCCTGCAGCAGCACGGGGCGATCTTCCTCGGGGACACGACGCAGCGCGAGCTGTACCTGACCTTCGACAACGGCTACGAGAACGGCTACACGCCGGGCATCCTGGACGTGCTGAAGGCCAAGGGCGTGCCCGCGATCTTCTTCGTCACGGGGCATTACGTGAAGGATAAGCCGGAACTCGTCAAACGCATGGTCGCGGATGGGCATCTCGTCGGCAACCATTCGTGGAGCCATCCCGACATGAGCGTGATTTCGAGCAGTCAAATCGGCGCGGAGCTGGCGAAGGTGAAGAACGCGGTCGCCGAGCTGACGGATCAGAAGGAAATGACGTTCCTGCGTCCGCCGCGGGGGATCTTCAACGACCGGGTGCTCGCGGTCAGCAAGGAACAGGGCTATACGAGCGTCTTCTGGTCGGTCGCGTACCGCGATTGGGAGCCGAGCGCGCAGCGCGGCTGGAAATATGCCTACGACAACGTGATGGCGCAGCTGCACCCCGGCGCCGTGATTCTGCTGCATTCGGTGTCCAAGGACAACGCCGACGCGCTCGGGCGCATCATCGACGCCGCGCGCGAGAAGGGGTATACGTTCAAGCCGCTGAGCGAGCTGGCGAGCAAGACATATTGAAAAGCAAGTAGAGAGAGAAGCTTCCGGAACCGCGGCCGACGCGGGGACGGGGGCTTCTTCGGCGTGGCGGGGGCGCATCCATGGCGGGGTGGCCGCGTTTCTTAACGGAGACGGATCGAACGGACCGAGCGGCTCCGCTCCATGCCCCGGACGCGCGAAAGCCCCGGCCCCCGGCAAGGGTCAGGGCTTTCGGCGATCCAAGCCTGCCGGCATCGGCATGCCTCAAAACCACATGAACATCGACTTGAACAAGCCCCGCTTGCGGGCGGGCGCATGGACCGGCGGCTTCGTCTCCGCCGCGCTGCGGCGCAGCTCCTCCGCGGGCGTCGGCTGGCGCGTCTGCTCGACCGAGGCGGCCAGCCGCTCGACCATGCGGCGCAGCTCCTCCAGTTCTTCGCGATGCTGGCGGATCTGCGCGTTGACGACCTCGTCGGCCTTCTGGTCCAGGCGTCGCTCCACCTGGAGAATCCGGGTCAGCACGTCGTTCTCGGCGGTTTGGAGCAGCGAGGAGCTGGCGGCCGTCTCGAGGAACGCTTCGAGCAGCCGCGGCTGCTGATCCGCTTCCCCCGCCGGCGCTCCTGCGGGCATCGGCAGCTGGATCTGTTCCATCGTTTCGCCGCGCTCGATCGCGGCCTTGATGAAGCCGAGCAGCGCCAGGTCTTGTTCGTTGAAAATATAATGTCCGAACTGGTCTTTGCGAAATACCGTCGGGTAGTAGGAGGCCCAGCGTTTTACCGTCGTTTGACTGACGTTCAGCGTGACAGCAGCGTCTTTGCTCTTCACGAGACTCAATCCTCATCACTCCGCTTCCGTTGGATTGCTAAGGGTATTCGCGACGCGAACGCCGCGTCCCTGCAAGGGTGACAAAGGTAGTGCGCATTCGCTAAACAAAGTGGTTTTGCGCGAATCCTCGGCACTTCGGACCGTCTGTCATGCGGCTTGGGGCGGAATTTCGGTCATTCGGGCGATCCCCGAGGCGGGAGGCCGCGTCAACGCCGAACGGGCAGCAAGCCCCGTAGGACTTGCTGCCCGTTCCCGCATGCGCCGCGCTTAAGGCCGCGCGCCATGCCGGCGCGGCCGCCGTTTGATTGCGCCGCGCGGCTCGATCGCGCCGCACGGCGCATGCCGAATTCGGAGGCTGCGCCTTTCTTCTCGGCGCGCCGCCGGCCGCGCCGGGCGCTTAAGGCTGCGCCGTGCCGCTCTCCCGCGCCGCCGCGTCGTTCGAGGCATCGGCGGCCGCGCCTTCCTCGTCGGCGCCGTTCGCGCCCGAAGCGGCCGCGCCGCCCGCGCCGGCGCCGAGCGCGTTCAAGTCGATGAACGGCGTCGCCCCGCCGGTGACGCTCGGCAGCCGGCCGTCCCACTTCTCCACGGCCTGCTCCTGCACTTCGATCTGCTTCAGCTGGATCAGCTCCGGCGTCACTTCCTGCTTCTTCAGCTTGAGCGATTCCGCGTCCGCCTGCGCTTGCGCGACTTTTTGCTGCGCCTCGATCTGCACGCGCTTCAGGTCGTTCTCGGCCTTGAGCGCCTGCTGCTGGGCGACCTGCTTCGCCTCGATCGATTGGTTGAACGCATCGGAGAACTTGAAATTGACGATATTAATGTCGTTTACGACCAGGTCGTACCGCGCCAGCCGCTTCGTCAGCGCGTCCCGGACCTCGGCGGCGACGACGTCCCGCTTGGCGATGAGGTCCTCCGCCGGGTAGCGCGCCGTCACTTCCTTGACGATCTCCTGGATCGCGGGATTCACGATGACGTTGTCGAACGCGCCGCCGACGTTGTTCATCAGCTTGTAGGCCGACTCCTTGTCGACGGAGTAGTTGACGGCGACGTGCGTCGAGACGGGCTGCAGGTCCTTGGACGACGCGGACGTGTCGGTCTCCGCCTTCGTCACCTGCACGTTCACTTGGATGATGGTTTGCACGAACGGAATTTTGAGATGGATGCCCGGCGCCAGGACGTTGTCGTTCAGCTTGCCGAACGTTTTGTACAGCCCCACGTTGCCGTACTGGACGGTCGCGAACGAATTGAAGACGACGAGCAGCAAGGCCAGCGCGAGCAGGACGGTCCAGACGACCGTCCGAACCGGAAAGCGCGGCCGGTTGACTTGCGGTTCCACGACATGCATCGATACCCCTCCCATGAATAGCCCTTGCCGGCACGGCCATCGGCGCCGGGCGGGCGTGTAGTAGAAGATACGCCCGGGGAGCGGGAAAGTGGCAACAAATTTTGGTAAACTAAAGGAAAATCGCCGGAGGTGAACGAAACGGATGGAACGCGAGCAAACGGCGGAGGAAATCGCGCGGTGGATGTTGGCGGAGCTGGAAGCGTCGGGCAGGCTGGAGCAGGACCGGGCGGTCGCGCATATCCTGTCGCGCTACGGGGATAGCTACCTCTACCGGCACGAGAACGGCAACGTCTCGATCGACAAGGACGTGAAGAAGCGGTTCAAGAAGCTGCACGGCGGCCGCGCGGCGTGGGAACGGGACGGGTTCTTCTGGGCATGGACGTAGCAGGGCGAACGGGCGGGCATCCGGCCCGTTCGGATCACGCCCGGAAGACGATCACGCTCGGGAGACGCGCCCGCCCGCCGCTCGGCGCATCACGCGTCGTGATCGATGCGTGATGCGCCGAGCGGACTGGCATCGTCGGATAGCGCCCGGAAGACGTTCGCGCCCGGAAGACGCGCCCGCCCGCCGTGCCCGCGCGTCACACGTCGTAATCGATGCGCCCGTCGGCTTCAATGACGAGCTTGGCGGCGGCGGGGTCGTACGCGACTTCCCCGTGCGTGGAGAAGTACCACGTCTTCCGGTCGGTCGAACCCGCCGGTACGAAGAAAATATTCAGCTCGTCGCGATGACGGACGACGCTCTCGGCGAGCGCCGCGTCGTGCACGTCGATCGCGATCGTCCAGCCTGCCCGGCCTTCGGCGGGCGCGATGGCGAAAGGCAATTCGTGCTTCTTGGAATCGAGGAACAAGCGGCCGCCGACGGTATGGCGGATGTACAGATGGTCCATGATTTTACTCCTCCTTGACATGCTAACTATAGCACACTATGATACTTACATAAAGTAAGTTAATGAGCGTTTCGTTCGTAAATTTCTGGGTCCCGCGGGACCAAAAGGAGCGGATATCCTTGATTAGCGTTTACCCGGCTTCATCCCGTTTTTCCGGCGATCTCGGCTGGCTTCAGTTTAATTTTAGTTTCTCGTTCGCGGATTATTACGATCCGGACAACGTGAATTTCGGCCCGCTGCGCGTATTTAACGAAGACTACATCCAGCCGGGGCGCGGCTTCGGCACGCATCCTCACCGCGATATGGAGATCGTCACCGTCGTCCTGAGCGGGGAAGTGAAGCACGAGGACAATTCCGGCGGCTCCGGCGTGATCCGTTCCGGCGAAGTGCAGCGGATGACGGCGGGCTCGGGCATCCTGCACTCGGAGGTCAATCCGTCCGAGACGGAGGTCGCCAACCTGCTGCAGCTGTGGTTCCTGCCGGAGCGCAAAGGGCTGACGCCGTCCTACGAGCAGAAGGCCTACGATCGCGCCGGCATGAAGAACGCGCTCGCGCCGATCGTCTCGAATACGATCCGCGGCGAGTCCGTGCTCGATATCCACCAGGACATGACGATCTACCTGTCGGAGCCGGACGCCGGCGTCACCGTCGCGTACGAGGGGGACGCGTCCCGCAAACTATTCCTCTTCGTCATCGCGGGCAGCGTCTCGCTGAACGGCGGGGAGCCGCTCGGCCGCAGCGACTCCGCGCGCATCGCGGATACCGCGAAGCTGGACGTGCGGGCGCTGTCGGACGCCCGGTTCATGCTGATTGACCTTCCTTAACCGGCAAGCCTTCCGCTTCCGCGCGGTATAACGCCTCCCCGTCCCGTCAACACTGAAGTTAGACGGGAAGCGACGCATTCGGGAACGAAGCGTACCCGGGAGGGGGAGAAGCGGATGGAGTTCAAGCCGGCCATGCTGGACCGCGCCGCGCTGGCGCAGCTGCAGCGGTTCGAGAGCGAGCTGCGCGAGCAGACGTCGGAGGAGATCGTTCTCGTGGCGTATCAGTCTTACGGGAGCGTGCCGAACGGCGCGCAGCCGGACGCGAATCGCGAGCCGTAATCGGTTTGGAAGCGGTCTTGAAGGCGCGAACTGTAACAGGTTCGTGCCTTTTTGCGCGTCTCGGGAGCAGGATTCGCGGGACGGCGGGGCGAAGGGAGTAGGCGGCAACGGCCGATAAGCGAGGAGCGGATAGGGGAATGAAACGCAAGAACACACGATGGATGCCGCCGCTCGCTTGCGCGGTCCTGGCGATCGTCCTTCTGCTGGCGGGCTGCAGCAAGACCGAAACGCCGCTCGCGTTCGCGGACAAGGTAGATTCGGCGAATCTCGGGGCGGAGCAGGCGCAGGTCCCGCTCGGCATCGACGAGCAGGAGCTCGTCAAGCGGCTGGGCAAGCCGATCCGGACGCTCAACGACGGCGGGCGGAGCTTCCTGTTCATGTACGAGGACTACCAATACGCGTCGGTCGACAACGAGGTCGTCGGCTACTCCCTCGGGCCGCGGTCCGCGACGGGGAAAGGGCTGAAGCTCGGCGCGACCAAGGCCGACGTCGTCAAGGCGTACGGAGAAAGCTACTACGAGCGGGGCGGCAGCGGGCCGTCGGCCACGATCGGCTATCTCGACAAGACGAACCGGCTCGCGATGGAATTCGAGCTGAAGGACGACAAAGTGAAGGCCATCAGCGTCGATTCGTTCAAACTCTACGAGTAAGCGATCCCTCGTGACGAAGCGAGAGAGCCTCGCCTGCGCGGCGCGACGCAGCCGGCGGGGCGGCGGTCGCGACGGCTCCTGAATTGATGGAAAAAGCGGCCCGCGCGGGCCGCAACAAACCAGAAGGGCCATCCTGCCGAATCGCGGCGGGATGGCCCTTCTTAGTTTCGCGCGTCTTAGCCGAGGTTCACGTACAGCGGCCCGAACGTCTCTTCCTTGCCGCCCACCGCCAGCTTCAGCTCCAGCTCGTCGCCGTCCGCGAGCGGACCGACCCCCGCCGGCGTGCCGGTGTAGATCACGTCGCCCGCGCCGAGTCCGAGGCGCGGCCCGATGAAGTCGATCAGCCGCTGCAGGGAGAAGATCATGTCGCACGGGGAACCGTGCTGCGCGACTTGGCCGTTCTTGACGAGGCTGAACGCCAGCGCCCCGAACGCGTACTCGCCGGGGAACGGCCGGAACGGCCCGAGCACGGCGGAGCCGACGAACCCTTTGGCCAGCAACCACGGATGGCGCTTCTCCTTCAATTGCGATTGCACGTCGCGCGCGGTCAGGTCGAGGCCGAGCGCGATGCCGTCCACGAGCTCGGCGGCGCCCATGCCCGGCTTATAGTCCTTGCCGATGCGGACGACGACCTCCAGCTCGTGGTGAATGTCGCCGATCTTGCCGGGCAGCGTCAGCTTGCCCGCCGCCGGGTGCAGCGCGTGCGTCGGTTTGGAGAAAATCATCGGCTCCTCCGGCACGTCGTTGCCGAGCTCTTTCGCGTGCAGCGCGTAGTTGCGGCCGACGCAGTAAATGTTGCGGATTGCTTCCATGTTCGCGTTCTCCTTTGCGGCGTTCGTTTCGATTGCGAATGCCCGCGTCCGGCCCGGCGCCGCCTGCGGCAATCGCCGCGTCCGGGCGGCCGCGCGGTCCGCAGGCCATATTTACCAAGCTGCCTTCATCATAGCACGAAGGTGGGCAAACTTCACTTTTCTCCGCTACCGACCTTGAAAACGCAAACCTCACTCCTTAATTTCGCGCATTGTTGAAAAAAGGTTGGTACATGATAATAAGCGTATATTAACCCAAGGGGGAACCAACAGATGGTTAAGAAATCGACGAAAACCGCCGCCATCGCACTGACCGCGGCAGCGCTGGTCATGGGCATGACGGCTTGCGGAAGCAAAAACGAAACCAACACCTCGAACAATACAAACGCGGGCAACACCTCGACCGGCGCGGGCGGCAACGCGAGCAGCGGCGACAAGAACGTGACGATTACGTTCCAGAACATCTACCCGGACCCGGCGACGCCTTCGTACAAAATGCTCCACTCGATCGTCGACCAGTACCAGAAGGATCACCCGAACGTCAAGATCGAGCTGGACTCCCTCAACACCGACCAGCAGAAGCTGAAGCTGAAGACGCAAGCGGCGTCCAAGGAAGTGCCGGACATCACGATCGTCAACCCGGCCGCGCAAATGAAGCCGTTCGTCGACGCGAAGCTGTTCGCTCCGCTGAACGACATGCTGGACCAAAACGGCCTGAAGGACACGTTCCAAAAAGGGCTGCTCGACTACTACAGCTTCGACAACAACATCTACGCCCTGCCGGACGGCAACAACATCGAAGTCGTGTACTATAACAAGGACCTGTTCGCGCAAGCGGGCATCACGAATACGCCGACGACGTTCGAAGAGCTCGTGAACGACGTGAAGAAGCTGAAGGCGAAAGGCATCACCCCGATGGCGATCGGCGAGAAGGATTCCTGGACCGGCTCGTTCCTGTTCATGAACATCCTGCTCCGCACGAACGGCGGCCCGGGCTTCCTGCAGGACGTGCTCGACGGCAAGAAGACCTTCAAGGACGCGGCGTTCACGGACGCGGTATCCGCGATGCAGGACCTGATCCAAGCCAAAGCGTTCGAAGACGGCGCGACGTCCATCGACTACAACACGGGCGGCAACCTCTTCAAGACGGGCAAAGCGGCGATGATGGTCATGGGCACGTGGGAAACGGGCGCCATCGACTCGTCCACGGTCGGCCCGAAAGTCGGCGTCTTCAAATTCCCGACGGTCGGCGGCAAAGGCGATCCGGACCAATTCATGCTCGCGCCGGGCTCCGCGTTCGCGGTATCGGCCAACAGCAAGCACCTGAAGGAAACGAAGGATTTCCTGAACTACTTCATGACGGAAATGCCGAAGAAGCAGTTCGAGCTGAAGAACGCGGTCGGCAGCGGCCAAATCATCACCGGGGACTTCAAAGCGGCGGGCTACTCGCAGCTGGCGCAGGACGTCCTGGCGCTGTTCCAAAACGTCAAAGGCGGCGACCTCGCGTTCGACAACACGATGAAACCGGCCATTGCCCAAGCGCACCTCAGCAGCATCCAAAACATGTTCGTGCAGAAAGTCGATCCGGCAGCCGTCGCGGCCGAGCACCAATCCGCGTACGACGCCAACAAATAAGCACCTTGTGAGCCATGAAGGCGGATCGGGTGGAGCGGCTCCGGCGGCTCCGCCCCGATCTCCTTTCGACACCGAAGAAGCCGTGCCGGCCTCCGGGCCGGCCGCGCGCTTCTCGCAATCCCGCTAAGAATCAGGAGGCAACCCCAGTGAATGTTTTAAAAGTACCGGCCCGTACAATCGCAGTATTCGTCCTGCCGAGCCTGATTGTGTACATCGGACTCGTGTTCGTTCCGATTCTCGTTTCGATCTACGACAGCCTGCTGGATTGGGACAGCATCAATAAGGCGAAATTCATCGGGCTGGACAACTTTAAAACGATGTTCGCCCACGACGCGAACTTCTGGCCTTCTGTCCGCCATACCTTGCTGTACGCCGTGTTCTCCATGGCGGAAATTCCGATCTGTCTGTTCATGGCGGGCTTGCTGAACCGCTACGTGAAACGGGGCAACACGCTCGTTTCGATCTACTTCGTGCCGGTCATCCTGTCCACCGTCATCATCGGTCAATTGTGGAAAACGATCTATAACCCCGCCGACATGGGCGGCATGCTGAACGGCATCCTGACGACGATCGGCCTGGACAGCTGGACGCACAGCTGGCTGACGGAGCCGAAGATCGCGATGTACTGCTTGTATTTCGTATCGCTGTGGCAATACTTCGGGTATCACCTGCTCATTCAATTCACGGGCGTGCAAAACATTCCGTCCGACGTGTACGAAGCCGCGAAGATCGACGGCGCCGAAGGGTTCAAGGCCGACTGGTACATTACGTACCCGATGGCCGTGCCGATCTTCAAAATTTCCATCGTGCTGGCCTTCATCGGCTCTTTGCAGCAGTTCGACCTCGTTTGGGTCATGACGGGCGGCGGACCTGCGCACGCGACGGATACGATCTCCACGCACATGTACAACAGCTCCTTCCTGTCCCTGAAATACGGTTACGGAAGCGCGCTGGCGACGTTCCTCGTGTTCGTGTGCCTGGCCTTTACGGTCGTCATCAATTTCGTGTTCAAAAAAGTCGAAGCGAAGTACAGCTGAGGGGAGAACGGCAATCATGAAAGCATTATCGAAAGGAATCGTCTACGCCGTATTCGCGATTCTCGTGATCACGCAAATTTATCCGTTGTTCTGGCTCATTCTGTACTCGCTGAAGAACAACGAGCAGATTCTCGGCTCCAGCTTCTTCTCGCTGCCGACGACGCCGCAATGGACTAACTATAGAGACGCCTACAAGAGCGGTCACTACTTGCAATACCTGGGCAACAGCGTGTTCGTCACGCTCGTCACGCTGATCTGCGTCATCGTGCTCAGCTCCATGGTCGCCTACGCGATCTCGCGGTTCAAGTGGCGGTACGGGCCGATCGTCACGCTGATCTTCCTGATGGGCATGATGATCCCGATGCAGGCGACGCTGCTGCCGCTGATGGTCATCTTCAAGCACATGCACATCCTGGATACGCGCTGGGCGCTCGTTCTGCCGTACATCGCCTTCTCGACGCCGATCTCCGTCTTCATCCTGAGCGGCTTCATGCGCGGCATTCCCGCTGAGATCGAGGAGTCGGCGTTCATCGACGGCGCGAACGTGTACCGGATTTTCCGCAGCATCATCCTGCCGATCTCGGTTCCCCCGATCATGACGGTCGTCATCCTGACGTTCATCACGATCTGGAACGAGTACATCATGGCCGCGACGTTTATTTCGTCGGAGAAGTTGAAAACTCTCCCGTTCGGCATATATACTTTTGTGAGCCAGTACAACGTCAATTATGGCGCAATCGGCGCATTCCTCGTGCTCGGCGCGCTGCCCGTACTGCTCGTGTACTTCGTCCTCTCCGAACGGATCACGAAAGGCATGGTCGCCGGCGCGGTAAAAGGCTAAGGGGCCGGCGAGGGATGCTGCCACGGAAGGGCGGTAACGGCGGTGACGCGCGGATTTCATTCCATTCAATACCGGTTGTTCGTGCTGTTCCTGATCAGCATGTCCGCAATCGTGCTGACGGTCAGCATCCTGTACTATAACCGGACGACGGTCCAATTTCATCAGAAGATCAGCAGCCTGTCGAAGCAGAACGTCTCGCAGACGGCAGGCTTGTTCGATCTCCTGCTGAAAGGATACGACAGCCTGTCGAAGGCCGTCATCGGCAATAACGATCTTGCTCGCATTCTGA
Source organism: Paenibacillus sp. UNC496MF (assembly GCF_900113915.1). Lineage (NCBI taxonomy): Bacteria > Bacillati > Bacillota > Bacilli > Caryophanales > Paenibacillaceae > Paenibacillus > Paenibacillus sp. UNC496MF. The sequence continues at coordinate 416,480 of NZ_FORE01000006.1, read as the reverse complement.
GCAATCCCCAAGTCGACAGCCCCGCTGTCGATTATTTTAATGAGCAGGCCATCACCAATATTTTGGGGGCCGCTTTTTTGTCGCAAGAGGACATTATCGGCATCCACGTGCTGACCGATAAAGGCAAAGTCTACAACTACAGCAATTATGCCAACGTGATCAGCCCGGACTACAAATCGACTTCGTGGTACGCCCAGATCGCGGCGTCGGCCGGCAGCATGGCGTGGCTCGGCGTGTTCGACCATTCCATCATCGATCAGGTCGACGACCGGCCCGTCTTCGCGTTCGGCCGGCCGATCTACGACCTGAACAACCACCGGCCCGTCGGCATCGCCCTGTTCGAGACGAACCCGCAGGCGATCATCGCCGCGATGGATAACCTGAAGCTCGGCGAGCACAGCGAGGTGTACCTGATGAACCGCGAGGGGAATATTATCTCCACGACCGCGTACCATTGGGACCCCGCCTGGCTGAGGAGCCTGCCGCGCCCGCAGGAAGGCGCGCCGGTCGTCGAGGAGCACGACGGTCAGCTGGTCGTGTCGTCGCAGCTGCCGTTCGCGGATTGGACGGTGCTCGGCGTCACGCCGGACCGCGACCTGAACGTCGAGCTGACGGAGACGAAGCGGTTCCTGATCATCGTCGGGGCGATTCTCGTCATCTTCTCGGTGCTGCTTGCGTCGGTCTTCTCGCGGACCCTCTCGTCGCCGCTCAAGCGGCTCATCTCGGAGATGAAGCAGGTCGAGATCGGGAACTTCCGCGGCTCGCTGAACGTGACGTCGTACCGGGAGATCAATATTTTGGTGGCGTCGTTCAATCAGATGGTCAATCACATCGCGGAGCTGATCGAGCGGGTGAAGGTGGCGTCCGTGAGCGAGAAGAACGCGGAGCTGCAGGCGCTGCAGTCGCAGGTCAATCCGCATTTTCTGTACAACACGCTCGACATGATCTACTGGATGCTGGACGAGAAGGGGCATGACCGGCTCGGCGAGGTCGTGCTGTCGCTGTCCCGGCTGTTCCGCTACAGCAGCCATTGGGAGCCGGGAGCGGCGGTCACCCTGCGCGAGGAGATCGAGCAGATCCAGCACTACCTGACGATCATCGTGACGCGGCTCGAAGGCCGGCTGACGGTGGACGTGGACGTGAGCGAGACCTGGCTGACGCGCATCGTCCTGCCGAAAATGACGCTGCAGCCGATCATCGAGAACGCCGTGAAGTACGGGCTCGAGCCGCTGTTCGACCGCCCCGGCGTCCTCCGCGTGCACGTGGAGGAAGGCGACCGGCAGCTGCGCATCCTCGTGGAGGACAACGGCGCCGGCATGGACCGGGCAACGCTGGCGCGGCTGAACGCGCTGCTCGCGCGGGCGAAGGACGATACCGTCCGGGACGTGAACGCCGAGTCCGAGCGCCGGGAAGGCGGCATCGGGCTCGTCAACCTGCAGCGCCGGCTCCAGCACATGTTCGGCGAGGCATACGGGCTTGCTCTGCGGAGCGAGCCGAATCAAGGGACGACGGCGATCATCGCGATTCCGCTCCCGCTGCATAAGGAAGGGGGCGCTGCGCTTGACAGCGAACATCCTCATCACGGATGACGAGCACGTGATCCGCGAAGGCGTGAAACGCACGATCAAACGGGCTTTTCCCGATATCACGGTCCATCTGGCCGCATCCGCCGAGGAGGCGGTGCGGATCCTGGACCAGCATCCGGTCGACATCGTGCTGACGGATATTTTGATGCCGGGCATCGACGGCCTGGAGTTCATGAAGATGTCGCGGCGGCGCTATCCGCAGGCGAAATGGGTCGTCATCTCCGCGCACTCGGAGTTCGCCTACGCGCAGACGGCCGTGCGGCTCGGCGCGCGGGACTACCTGCTGAAGCCGATCGGCAAGCAGCGGCTTGTCGAGCTTATCGCGCAGCTGGCCGAGGAAGCGAAAGCGGAGTCGGAGCAGACGGCGGAGAGCGAGATGATGAAGCGGAACCTGAAATATCTCCGCGAGGCGGTGTTCCAGCGGCTCGCGTCCGGGCTCGACATCGGCAACATGGACATCGCGCCGCTGTTCGAGCGGTACCCGGATTTTCATCTCGTCCTCGCGCATCTCGAGGAAGCGGTCAAGCCGGTGCATCTGGAGCATTTCATCATCGAGAACGTGCTCTCCGAGCTGGTGGACCGCCACGGAGAAGGGTTCGTCGTCAATTTCGACCGGCAGAGCCTGCTCGGCATCGTCCATTTCCCGAGCGCCGCCGCCCAGGACGCGCTGCTGACGGAGCTGAAGACGCATCTCGGGCATTACTTGAAGGTGCCCTTCCACGTGACGCCGTCGTGCAAAATATCGGACTATCGCAACATCGCGGCCGAAGTGAAGAAGCTGCGCCAAGCCAGCTCCGTCCCCGGCCTCGACCGGCCCGAAGGCGGCGACAAGGCGATCGAGGTCGCGCTGCAGTACCTGAAGGCGCACTATAACGAGGAGCTGTCGCTGGAGAAGGTCGCGTCCGTCGTGTTCTTGAACCCGATCTACTTCAGCCAGCTCTTCAAGCAGAAGACGGGGCAGGGGTACAAGGACTACGTCATCAGCCTGCGCATGGAACAGGCCAAGGAGCTGCTGCGCCGGCAGGGGCTCAAGCTCGCCGACATCGCGGAGCGCATCGGCTACGGGGACGTGCGGCATTTCACGCAGGTCTTCCGGAAGAAGATGAACGTGACGCCGACGGAGTACCGGCAGCAGTTTCTCGCGGAGCGGTGACGGGGGGATTTCTCCCCCCCCCCCTGAGCCCCTTCATTTTAATGAGCTAAAATTTATAAGTACATGAGCTTAAATATTACGGGCGTGAAATTCGAAAGCGTTTCGCAACCCTCTAAATTCACAACCTTAAGCGTTTCGCAACCCCCTAAATCCCCCTTGCCTAAGGGGGACCCCAGGGACGCCGTCCCTGGACCCGGAAGGGGCGTGCCCGCGACGGGGCCGTCTTCGAAGCTTGGTTCGGGGGCGGCCCGTTTTTGTCCGCCGGCGCGGACAAGACTTGGGTGCGCGATTCTTACCCGGCTTGTTGCCGCAGCCCTGCCGCCGCCATACCAAAAAGGCCGCCGAACCCGGCGGCCTTCGTCGTTATCCCTGCGGGAAGAACGCCGGCAAATACGCCCGGTTCGCTTCCAGCATTTCGTCCAGCATCGGAGCGGCCACGTTTACGTTCGGCACCAGCGGGTGGTGGACCATTGCCTGCAGCGCGATGTCGCGGTCGCCGGTGACGGCCGCTTGGATGGTCAGGCGCTCGTACGTTTTGACGGCGTGGATGAGCCCTTTGACGTTCTCGGGCACCCGCGTGAGCGGGAGCGGCAGCGGACCGTTCTTCGTCACGAGGCAGTTGACCTCGATCGCCGCGTCGTCCGGCAGGAAGCCCAGCGTGCCGCGGTTCGCGACGTTCAGCGTCTGGATGTCGTTCGTGCCGTTATGGAGCGACTTCATCAGGTTGACGGCCGCCTCGGAATAGAACGCGCCGCCGCGCTGCTCCAGCTGCTTCGGCTTCTCGGCGAGGTTTGGGTCGGCGTACAGCCGGAACAGTTCGTCCTCGACGCGCTTGACGACCGCGGCGCGGTTGCCGTCGCGGCGGAACGCCTCCTGCTGCTCCGCGAGCATTTCGTCCGTCATGTAGAAATACTTCAAATAATACGACGGCAGCCCGCCCAGCGAGCGGATGAACCGCGGATTCCAGCCGGTCGACGGGACGTTCTTGCCGGTGAAGCCTTCGGTCTGCCCGAGCAGCTCCGGCAGCTTGTCGTCGCCGTTCACGTCGACGCGCGTCACCCAGTGCAGGTGATTGAGGCCGACGAACTCGGTATCGATCGCGGACGGCTCCGTCCCGTATGTTTTCGACAGCCACTTCGTCAGGCCGATCGGGGCGTTGCACAGGCCGATGCTGCGCACGCGCGAATGGCGCTGGATCGCTTCGGTCACCATGCCCGCGGGGTTGGTGAAATTCAGCAGCCACGCGTTCGGCGCCAGTTCTTCCATGTCCCGGCAAATGTCCAGCAGCACGGGAATGGTCCGGAGCGCCTTCAGCATGCCGCCGGGGCCGGTCGTTTCCTGGCCGATGACGCCGTACTTCAGCGGGATCGTCTCGTCGCGGCCGCGCGCCTCGAGCATGCCGACGCGCATCTGCGTGCTGACGAAATCCGCGTCCTTGACCGCGGCCCGGCGGTCGGTGGTCAGATGGACCTCGATCGGGAGCCCCGAGCGTTCCACCATGCGCTTGGCCAGGGCGCCGACGATGTTCAGCTTATGCAGGCCGGCGTCGATGTCGACGAGCCAGAGTTCCCGGACGGGCAGCTCGGCATGGAACCGGATGAACCCTTCGACCAGCTCGGGGGTGTACGAGGAGCCGCCCCCGATGACGGCGATTTTCAACCCTTGTTTCTTCATGTACGGTCACTCCTATCCAATCTTGTGTGCGTAAAGGCGCTAGCGGGAAGGGCGGTCAAATAGCGATCTCGTCGAATTGGCCCAAGGCGCGCATGCGCGCGTAGACGTCCTCCGATATCGTCCGGCCGTCCGCTTCCATCGCCGACCAGACGGCGCCGAATACGGGATCGACCGTCAGCTTGACGACCGTGGCACCGGGGGCGACGGCGCGCACCGCGGTCTCGATCGGGCCGCGGATCCAGCCGCCGCGGTCGCCGCGGGTCACGAGGCTGCCGGCGAGCACGACGTCGAACGCGTCCCGCTCCATGCCGAGCCGCCGGGCGACGGCCGCGGCGGACCGGCCGAGCTCCTCGCCCTGCGTCCGCAGAATCGCGAGCGCCGTCTCGTCGCCGGCTTCCGCCGCGTCGAACAGCAGCTTGGCCGCGTCGACCGGTACCCGCTTGTCGTGGTCCAGGAAGTCGTGGAACATCGTCTCCACGTCGGGGTACCCCAGCAGCGCGAGCAGCGGCTCCGTCAGGCGCGTCGGCCGCTCGCGGCCGTCCCAGGCCCGGACGACCGAGCGGAACACTTCGACGCTGAGCGAGCCGCCGCCGCCGAAGTCGCCGTGCATGTAGGCGAAGCCGCCGACCTGAAGATGCTCGCCCTGCTTGTTGCGTCCCGCGCAGTTCGTGCCGGTGCCGCAAATGACGGCGATGCCGTACGGCCGGTCGGTACCGGCGCGAAGGCCGATGATCGTGTCGCATTCGATGGAATGGCGCGGGAGGCCGACGGCGGCCACCATGGGCCGCAGCACGCGGTAGTCCGCTTCCCGGTCCGCGCCGGCGAGACCGAAGTAGGCGTGGCGCACGTCGTCCTTCGCGACGCCCGCCTGCCGCAGCGCTTCCTCGGCCGCCTCCCGGATGCTGCGCGCCGCGCCGGCGGCGTCGATCTGATGGTTGCCGTTGCCGCTCCGGCCTTTGCCGAGCGGACGGCCGTGCTCGTCGGTCAGCAGCGCGTGCGTCTTGGTTCCGCCGCCGTCAATGCCGAGATAATACGTCATGGCGATTGCTCCTTATCGGGTAGAGTGGAATTCGCGGCAGAGGGGGCCGTCGTCTCGCGGCGGAGCAGCTCCGCCGCGAGGCGTCCGCCGCCGGTCCGCTTCGGCGCGCCGTCGATCCGCTTCAAGAGAAGCGAGACGGCTTCGGCCGCCATCCGTTCGGTCGGCTGCCGGACGGTCGTCAGGCACGGCCGCAGCATGGTCGCGATCCGCTGGTCGTCGAAGCCGACGACGGACACGTCCTCCGGCACGCGCAGGCCGGCCCGCTGCAGCGCGTTGATGACGCCCGCGGCGATGTGGTCGTCGCCGGCGAACACCGCGCCCGGCAGCTTGCCCGACGCGGCCCAGCGGCTCGCTTGCGCGTAGCCGAACGCCGCGGAATAGTCCCCGGCGGCCAGCTCGAACGGCTCGAGCCCGGCTTCCCGCAGCGCCTGCAGGAAGCCGCCGCGCCGTTCCCGCGTGCTGCGGTACGGCTCGCTGCCGCTCAGATGCGCGATCGCCGTATGGCCGAGCGCGATCAGATGCATCGCCGCGGCGTAGCCGCCCGCGAAATTATCGACGTTGACGGCGAACGCGTCGTGCTCCGCCAGCTGGTTGTCGATCAGCACGAACGGGATGCTGCGGCGGTTCATTTCGTCGATGTAGGGCGATTCCGCGAGCGGCGAGAGCAGCACGATCCCGTCGACGCGGTCCTCCTGCAGGAGGTAATGGATATCGCCCGGGCCGGGGCTCGCGTAGACCGAGACGGCGAGGAAATACCCGCTGTCCGCCAGGATGCGGTTCATCTCGCCCGCGATCGCGTCGAAGAACGAATCCTGCAGCGTGGGCAAAATCAGCCCGACGACGCCGGTCTTGCCCCGCGCCAGGCTGCGCGCCGCGGCGTTCGGCCGGTAATCCAGCGCCTTCATCGCCGCGAGCACCTTCTGCCGGTTCGCCTCGCGCACCGATTCCGCGCCGTTCAGTACGCGGGAGACGGTGACGACGGACAGGCCGGCTTTTTTGGCGACGTCGAAAATGCTGACTTTCATGCGGCCTGCGTCAGCTCCCTTCAATAATGGTCGGATGTATAAAGTTTAAGCGCTTTAACTTTCGGGGTATAAAATAAACCAGCCCAACGCGGCGCGCGATGCGGCAAATCTCTTTACGGCATTAAAAGTTTAAGCGTTTTAACTTTTGGGTTATGCATTCATTGTAGCGAAGAAGGCAGGGATGCGCAATCGCGAATTTCGGGGGCTGAACCCCATCCTCAACGCCTGTCGCAGTTCCTCCTAATGAACGATTGAAATCGTCGAAAATCCCGGCTACACTCATCGTATTGATGGGCAAAGGATGCGATGCAGCGTATATAACGCGATTGAACGCAGGGCTGCCGGCGCGGCGTTAATCGGAAGTCACGATTCATCATTGCCGGAAGCGGATGCAGGCGCGTCATGTCCGCGCGAGCTTCCGGCTTACCCTTACGCCAACGGAAGCCTTAATCGACAATGAGCGACTATCGCAATCAATGGGAAGCTTTCTTCGACGCGCATGCCCCGCATTATATGGAAAACGGATTTACGGCGAACACCGAGGCGGAGGTGGCCTTCATCGTCGAGCAGCTGCGGCTGAAACCGGGCGACGCCGTCCTCGACGTCGGCTGCGGCACGGGCCGGCACGCGATCGGGCTGGCGCTGCGCGGCTGCGCGGTCACGGGCATGGACCTGTCGGCGGGCATGCTGGCGGAAGCCCGGAAGGCGGCGGACGCGGCCGGCGCCGACGTCGAATGGATCCGCTGCGACGCGACCGCGTTCGTGCCGGCGAAGGCTTACGACGCGGTCGTCTGCCTGTGCGAAGGCGCGTTCGGCCTGATCGGCCGGGACGAGGATCCGGCGGCGCACGACATGGCCATTCTCCGCGGCGTCGCGGCCGCGCTGAAGCCGGGCGGCGGGTTCATCCTGACGACCTTGAACGCCTACGCCAAGCTGCGTTCGCTGACGCAAGGAGACGTGGCGTCGGGCCGCTTCGATCCCGTCACGATGCTGGAGCACTACGTGGAGGAGCTCGATCTGCCCGAAGGCAAGCGGCGGGTGGAGATCAAGGAACGCCGCTACCTGCCGGCGGAGCTGACGCGCATGTTCGCGGAGGCGGGCCTCGCGGCCGAGCATGTCTGGGGCGGCACGGCGGGCCGGTGGAACCGCGGCCCGATCGGGCTGGACGAGGTCGAAGTGATGCTCGTCGCGAAGCGAACGTGACGCATACGGGACTGCCGCGCGGGCGGCGGTCCCGTTTTCCGTCGGCCGTCGGTCGCGCGGACGCGCGGGGCGCGCGGCAGGCCGGATTTTTGCAAGAGCCGCGTCCGTAATGGTATGGTGTAAGTAGCAATCCTAGGAGGATACTCATGGCGAAGGTAAAGAAGAGAAACAAGCAAATGGCCAATCTTTCGCTCGGCGCGATGGCCGCGGGCTTCGCGGCGACGCTGCCGTTCCGCGGCGGCGGGCTCGGGCTGCTTCACGCGGGCTTCGAGGCCGGCGTCATCGGCGGGCTGGCGGACTGGTTCGCCGTGACCGCGCTGTTCCGCCATCCGCTCGGCATTCCGATTCCGCACACGGCCCTGCTGCCCCGCAACCGGAAGAAGATGTCCGACGGCATCGTGCGCGTCCTCGAAGAGCGGCTGCTGGCGAAGGAAAGCATGCTCGAGAAGCTGCATCAGGTCGAGCTGGCCGAACAGCTCCTGCCGGTCGTGCGCGGCGCCCTGCGCTCGGCGGTCGCCAGCGAACGGCTGCCGCTGCTGCTGGCGGACGTGCTGCGGAGCGTGGACGCGGATCGGATCGTGCCGCTGCTGTCCGGCGAGATCGAAGCCGCGGTGCGGCGGATCGACCTGGAGGCGGCGCTGCGCGGCTTCATCCGCAAGGCCGAGGAGGACGGGACGGACGAGCGGATGCTCGATCTGCTGCTGGAGCGCGCCGAGACCTGGGTCGCCACGGAGGGCATGCAGCGCGAGCTGGGCAGCGCGGTGATGACGCTGATCAAGGGGCTCAACCTCGGCGGCTTGATGTCGTTCGCCGTGAACGCGTTCATCGGCTACCTCGAGGAAGACAAGCTCGGGGCGATGCTCCAGCAGTTCGCGCTCTCCAAGCTCGCCGAGCTGAAGCTTCCGGGGACGGAGCGCCGCCGGATCGTCATGAGCAAGCTGCGCGAAGCGCTGGATACGCTCGTGACGCGGCTTGCGGAGTCCGGCCGGCTGGACCTGATGCGCGAAGAGCTGCTGCAGGCGTTCGACGTCGAGAGCGAACTGCGCAAACTGTTCGAGCGCCTGCGGGAGAAAGGACTCGAATTCTTGCGCGCGCCGGATTTCGGCGAGAAGGCGTGGCCGGCCGTCGAGGGGATTATCGACCGGATCGAAGCGAACGAAGGGCTGGTGCGGGACGCCGAGCATTGGCTGAAGAAGCAAGCCGCGGCGTTGATCGAACGCAACCACGCCCGGATCGGTTCGTTCGTGAAGGAGAATCTGGACCGGCTCGACAACGACCAGCTCGTCGAGCTGATCGAGGACAAGGTCGGACAAGACCTGCAATGGATCCGCGTCAACGGCGCGCTCTGCGGCTTCCTGATCGGCCTCGCGCTGCGGGGCATCGAGATGGCGACCGGGAACGTCTGATTCCCGGGCCGCCCCCGCGGCGGGCCGGGGGCCGGACCGGGCGAGCGTTCCGAAGCCCGGCCGCAGGCAGCTCCTGGCAATCGCGGTAATTACGGAAACAGGCCATAAAGTGAGGTAGCGCGAGATTTCTGAAGCTCGTTGCCTTTGTAAGCGTTATATTTGCTCTCGTTGCACGCACAGCGGGATGGAGTGCGCACGGGATTCCTTTACAAACGGCAGGCTCTGGCGTAACATGAGTCATGCTTAACAACGTAATCGACAACGCTGAATTTCCGAACAGGAAAACGGGGGAACCAACGGCATGTCAAGTCCTTCCGAAGCCGCGCGCTTCAAGGCTTGCCATCAGGGGTGAATCGCGGGCGGAGGCGCATGGCCTCGCGTCCCGGGTAGGGCGGCTCTCATGTCCGAATCCGACAGCTAACCTCGTAAGCGACCGAGAGAGGCGACGAATGTGCGTGCGAACAGCCACTTTGGATATAGTGTGCCTAGAAGCCGCGAGAAGCGTTCTCTGAATTGGAGGCCGTCTTTCGCTGGCTTCTTTTTTGATGTCCGTTTTCGTGTCGAGCATAAGATTCCAGGCAACATGCAAATTTATAGGTATAGGCATGAAAGGGGTACAACGTTATGGCCGGCTACCGGCGACAAACTCCGGAGGAACTGCTGTTATCCATCTCCAAAATCCACCGCGGGCGTCTGAAAATTTACGTGGGCGCCGTCAGCGGCTCGGGCAAAACCTACCATATGCTGCGCGAAGGCCAGGCGCTCAAGCAGCAGGGCATCGACGTGGCCGTCTGCGCCGTGTCGACGATGCGTCGCCCGGAAACCGTGGAGCAGCTGGCGGATTTGGAGCGCATTCCGAGCATCCGCTGGATGAAGGGCGACGTCGAGAAGAAGGACCTGAACCTGGATGCGATCGTCGAGCGCAACCCGGAGGTGCTTCTCGTCGATTCGCTGGCGCACGAGAACCGGCCCGGCGCCAAGTTCCCGACGCGCCGCGAGGATATCCGGTTCCTGCTGAGCCGCGGCATCAGCGTCATCACGACCGTCAACGTCTACGAGCTGGAGGGCGTGAAGGAGCAGGCGCAGAAGCTGACCGGCATCGCGCCGGAATGCACGGTGCCCGCGGATCTGCTGGAGATCGCCGACGAGGTGCGGCTGATCGACGTATCGCCCGAGACGATCCTGAACCGGCTGAGCGAGGGCCGGCTGAACAACGTCAAGGACCCCGAGCTGCTGAAGCGCGGCAACGTCGGCAAGCTGCGCGAGCTGGCGCTTCGCCTCATGGCGGAGGGCGTGAACGAGTCGTTGGAGAAATACCGCGAGGAGCAAGGGTTCATCGGACCGTCCGGGGCGTCCGAGCGGATATTGGTCGCGGCGCAGTACCACGTCAACGGGTCGATCTACATCCGCCGCGGGCAGCAGATCGCGAAGCGGCTCGGCGGAGACCTGCAGGTCGTCGTCTTCACGGACGCCTCGCAGGAGCCGACGAAGGAACGGGAAGCGTTCAAGAAATCGATTTTGAAACTCGTCGAGAAGGTCGGCGCGGGCTTCCGGGAAATCGCGATTACGAGCCGGAAGCAAGTGCCGCGCGCGCTGATCCGCTACGCCATGCTCATCAACGCGACGCGGATCGTCATGGGCCATTCGAAGCAGACCCGCACGGAGGAGCTCCGGCAGGGCTCCATCGCCCGCAGTCTGCTGAAGCACGTCCGCAACATCGACGTCTTCTTCATGGCCGACCGCGCGGAGCACGAGGGCGAACGGGTGCTGCCGACGAAGCGGGCCGTGCCGAAGCCGCCGTCCGAGCCGTACCGGCGCTTGAGCGAGCAGGAGGTCGAGAAGAAGATCGAGCGCATCCGCCGCGGCCGGTTCAAGGTGTACATCGGCGCCGCGCCGGGAGCGGGCAAGACGTACATGATGCTGCGCGAGGGCAACGACCTGCTCCGCAAGGACATCGACGTCGTCATCGGCTTCGCGGAGACGCACGGCAGGCCGGACACGGAAGCCCAGATCGGCAAGCTCGCCGCGATGCCGCGCCTGAAGGTCGAAGCGAACGGCTCGCAGGACGAGGAGATGGACGTGGCCGCGATTCTCGCGCGCAATCCCGAGGTCGTGCTGATCGACAATCTGGCTCATCTGAACGCGCCGGGCAGCCGCAACATGCACCGTTACGATGACATCCGCGAGCTGCTGGACGCGGGCATCTCCGTCATCGCGACGCTGAACGTGCAGCACCTGGAGAGCCTGAAGGATTCGATCGAGAAGATTTGCGGCACGACCGTGACGGAGACGGTGCCCGACCAGGTGCTCCGTCTGGCGGACGAGATGGAGCTGATCGACGTCGCGCCGAGCGCGCTGCAGGAGCGGCTGAAGGAAGGCCGGATCTACGGCCCCGACAAAATCGAGGAGAAGCTCGCGGGCGCCTTCAAGACGGGCAACCTGATCGCGCTCCGCGAGCTGGCGCTGCGCGAAATCGCCGACGACGTGGATGAGCGGCTGGAAGCGTGGGAGCGCAACGGCTCGCTGCGCGGCCCGTGGCGTCGCCACGAATCGATCTTCGTCGCCGTGACGACGAGCCCGAACGCGGAGCGCCTCATCCGCCGCGGCTTCCGCATCGCCTACCGCCTGAAGGCGGAATGGCACGTCCATTACGTGCGGACCGAAGGGGACCGCTCCGAGACGTGCACCAAGCGGATCGAGGAAATCAAGGCGCTGGTCGACCGGCTCGGCGGCCGCTTCGAGACGCAGAGCGGCGTGTCCGGGAACCACGTCGCCGACGCGCTGCTCGCGAAGGCGAACGAGCTGAAGAGCACGCAGATCATCCTCGGCCAGTCCCGCCCCGGCTTCTGGCAGCGCATGACGCGCACGCCGGTCATCGATACGATATTGCGGGAAGGCCGCCATATGGACGTGCTCGTGGTGGCGGACTTCAATCCGAACATGGCGCTCGGGGAAGAGGACGAATAGGCTTCCTCCGTCCCATCGGCGGCGCGCATGCGGCCACGGTTCCGCTTGCAGCTATCCGGGGCCGCAGCCGCGCGATAATGGCAAGACGGCATGCATAGATGCGGCGAGCATGCGACGGGGAAGGGTACGCCCGGGCGGCGGGCGTGCCCTTTTTTACGTCCGCGCGGCCCCAAACCTTCCATAAAAGCGTATAATCCGTAGATTCACGGAACCTATGTTAGATTACGTAACAAATTAAAAAATTAATTTGATATTTTCCCTGTGTTCTTGGTAGAATCATCGTAACAGAATCCGAATATTAGAGGGGGAACCACCATGAAGAAACGAGTAACGTTAGGTATTATTACGTTAATAACGGCCGTCTTGCTGTCGGGCTGCGGCGCGAAAAATGAAGCACCCGCCAATAATGCAGCGGACAACGGCACGGCCGGCGGAGGGGACGAGACGACGTACCAATTCGCGAGCGACGCTAGTTACCGCCCTATGGAATACATGGACAAGGACGAGCTCAAGGGCTTCGACATCGATTTCATCGCGGCCGTCATGAAGGAGGCCGGGTTGAAGTATAAGGTTAGCAACGTCGGCTGGGACGCGATGCTCGAGAGCGTCAAGCAAGGCACCGAATATCAAGCGGGCCTGTCCAGCATTTCGATCACGGACGACCGCGCGCAGACCTATGATTTTTCCATGCCGTACTTCGAATCCGTGAACGTGATCATGGTGAAGGAAGACAGCGACATCAAGAGCGCGGGGGACCTCAAGGGCAAGAAGGTCGCCGTGCAGAGCGGGACGACCGCCGACATTCTGATGACGAAGATCATGGGCGAGGGCAACACCGACCTGAAGCGCTTCGACAGCAACGCGGTGGCGCTGCTGGAGATGGATCAGGGCGGGGCCGACGCCGTCGTGGCGGATATCGCGATCGTGCGGGATTACATCAAGGGCAATCCGGATAAGAAGTACAAGGAAGTACAGGATACCACGAACTTCACGCCGGAGTATTACGGCATCGCGTATCCGAAAGGCAGCGAGCTGAAGGCGAAGCTGGATCCGGCGATCAAGGCGATCATCGAGAACGGCACGTACGCGGAGCTCTACAAGAAATGGTTCGACGAGGAGCCGAATACGGCCGCTTTGTTGGAAACGAAATAACGGACGAATAGCGGAGCATGCGTAATCGAACGTTGCGCATGCTCTTTTTATCGTTACAATGCAGGAGAAAGGGCGAATCGGCATGGATTTCAGATTCGATATCATCGGAGATTACTTCCCTCTGATCATGCGAGGGACGTTATACACCATCTGCATCTCGTTCGCGTCGATCATTCTCGGCTCGATGCTCGGCCTCGGCGTCGGCCTCGGCAAAATGTCGCGCTTTTGGATTCTTCGCTGGCCGATGCAAGCCTACATCAACTTCTTCCGCGGGACGCCGCTGCTCGTGCAAATCTTCATCGTGCACTTCGCGTTCGTGCCGCTCGTCTACGGCAAGACCAACGCGATCGCCGCGGCGGTCGTCGCGCTGTCGCTGAACGCGGCGGCGTACACGGCGGAGATCTTCCGGGCCGGCATCCAGTCGATCGACAAGGGGCAAACGGAGGCCGCCCTGTCCATCGGCATGACGCATTGGCAGGCGATGCGCTACATCGTGCTTCCGCAGGCGGTCAAACGCATGATCCCGGCCTTCGGCAACGAATTCATCGTGCTGCTGAAGGATTCGTCGCTGCTGACGTTCATCACGGTGCCCGAAATCATGTACTGGAGCAACGCGATGAAGGCGCAGTACATTCGCGTGTGGGAGCCGTACCTGACGGCGGCGCTCGTATATTTCGTGCTGACGTATACGCTCAACAAGCTGCTGGTGTGGATCGAAAGGCGGGTGCAATAACGATGGCTGCGAAACCGATTATACAAGTGAAGGGGCTGGCCAAGGCGTTCGGCAAGAACGAGGTGCTGAAGAACGTCACGGTCGACGTGGCGCCGTCGGAGGTGCTCGTCGTGATCGGGCCGTCCGGCTCGGGCAAGTCGACGTTCCTCCGCTGCCTCAATCTGCTGGAGCAGCCGACGGGCGGCGAGATTGTCGTCGACGGCACGCCGCTGCTCGCCAAGGGCACGGACATCGTCGCGGTGCGGGCGGAACTCGGCATGGTGTTCCAGCAGTTCAACCTGTTCCCGCATCTGAAAGTGCTGGACAACCTGACGCTGGGGCCGATCAAGATTCGCAAATGGACGGCCGAAAGGGCGCGGGAGAAGGCGCTCGAACTGCTGCGCAAGGTTGGGCTGGAGCACAAGGCGGATGCCTATCCGTCCTCGCTCTCCGGCGGCCAGGCGCAGCGCGTCGCCATCGCGCGGGCGCTGGCGATGGAGCCGAAGATCATGCTCTTCGACGAGCCGACCTCGGCGCTCGACCCCGAGATGGTGGGCGAGGTGCTCGGCGTCATGAAGCAGCTCGCGAAGGAGGGCATGACGATGGTCGTCGTGACGCACGAGATGGGCTTCGCCCGCGAGGTCGGCGACCGCGTGCTGTTCATGGAGCAGGGCCGCGTCGTCGAGGAAGGCCCGCCGGAGGCGCTGTTCGAGCGGCCGCGGGAAGAACGGACGAAGGCGTTTTTGTCGAAGGTATTGTAAGGATACAAACGAATGAAGACAGCCGCGCATGGGGGACCGTCGGTCCTTCGCTTCGCGGCTGTTTTGTTGCGCGCGGAACCCGCCGAAGGATCGCTGAAATTCGTCGTTGACATGTAAAAATTATCCTTATAACATATGTTATATAACGGATGTCATTGTTCATGCGTTTAACGATTGTCGTTCACGATTTTAATTATCCATGTCATTAACGACGCGGAGAGATGCCGATGCCCCCAAAAGCGGAAATCACGAAGGAAAGCGTCCTGAACGCGGCCTTCGACCTCGTACGGGAGGAAGGGTTCGAAGGGCTGACGACGCGCCGGGTCGCGCGGCGGCTGAATTGTTCGACGCAGCCGATCTACAGCGTGTACGGCAGCATGGAGGCCGTCAAGGAAGACGTGTTCGGCCGGGCGGTCCGGTTCGCGCTGGCCCGCATCGAGACGTACGAGAACGCGGACAACGAGCCCGTCATGAACATGGCGATCGGCTGCCTGCTGTTCGCGAAGAACGAGAAGCGGCTGTTCCGGGCGATCTTCCTTTCCGAGTACGGAGCGTACGACAACAACAAGCTCTACGAGGCCATGCGCGCGGCGTTCCTGCAGCTCGACGACCGGTTCGGCGACATGGAGGAACGCCGCTTGCGGCGCCTGTTTTTGAAGCTGGCGATGTTCTGGATCGGCATGGGCGCGATGATCAACGCAGGGGCGCTGGAGCTCGACGTCGAGGAAGCGACGAAGATGATCGAGGAGATGTACGAGGCGTTAAAAGCGCAGGAAGGGTTGGCTTGAGGAATCATTCCATAACCGAGGAGACGTGATCGCGATGCAAGAGTTGCCGGCAGCCTTCGCAACATCCGACATTGAAGCGTGGTTCCGAACGTATTCGCCCCGATTGCACGGCAGTCCGAACGAATTCTATGCCTATCTGCTGGAAAGCGAGCCGCTGTCCGACGTCGCGGACGCCGGATTCTGGGTCGCGTCCCGGTACGAGGACGTGAATCGGATCTTGAAGGACCCGGTATTCGTCCGCGAATACCGCAACGCGCTGCCGGAGCCGCAGCGGCAGGAGCTGCCGCCGCCTTCCGAGGAATGGAAGCCGGTCGGCGAGCTGCTGGACAATTGGATGCTGTTCCGCGATCCGCCGGCGCATACGCGTCTGAGAAGGCTGGTCAGCCACGCGTTCCTGCCGCGCGCGATGGACCGGCTCGAGCCCAAGGTCCGCGGGATCGCGGAGTATCTGGCCGACGAGATGGCCGAGGCATCCCGTCCCGACCTGATCGCGTCGTTCGCGTTCCCGCTGCCGGTCATCGTCATCGCCGAGCTGCTCGGCGTGCCGCCGGAGGACCGCGAGCTGTTCAAAGCGTGGTCGCATGTCTTCGCGGGCGTGCTCGAGGGCGGCGACCGGCCGGCGGGGTTCGCGCAGCGGGCGAAGCAAGCCGCGGAAGAGATCTCCGCCTACTTCCGCGATCTGATCGCGCAGCGCAAGTCCGCTCCGCGCGAGGATATGATCAGCGAGCTGATCGCGGCGCACGAGCAGGGGGAGCGGCTGACGGAACAGGAGCTCGTCGCGACCTGCGTGCTGATGCTCGTCGCCGGCCACGAGACGACCGTCAATCTGATCGGCAACGGCGTCTACTGCCTGCTCCGGCATCCCGATCAGCTTGCCCTCCTGCTCGCGCGTCCGGAACTGGCCGCCTCCGCCGTCGAAGAGGCGCTGCGCTTCGAAAGCCCCGTGCGGATGACGTCGCGCATCGCGTCCGCCGATTGCGCGATCGGCGGACGGACGATCCGCCAAGGCCAGTCCGCGAACGTCATCCTCGGCGCGGCCAATCGCGATCCCGCGCAGTTCGAGCGTCCGAACGTCTTCGACATCGAACGTTCGCCGAACCGTCATTTGGCGTTCGCGTCCGGTCCGCATTTCTGCCTGGGCGCGCCGCTCGCGCGCATGGAAGGCGAGCTCGCGCTGTCCGCGCTGCTGTCGCGCTATCCGCATATGCGCCTCGCGGACGCCGAGCCGAATTGGCGCCAGAGCCTGCTGTTCCGGGGCTTGGAGACGATGCCGCTGTACCTTTGAGGGCTTTTGTCCGCGGCTGTTCGCGTCCGGCCGAGCCGTCCTAGCGTCAACTAAAAAACGGCCGTACGGGAATTCGTTCCCGTACGGCCGTTCTTTATCGCGTTCGGAATCAAATCGCCCAGTTGCCGCCGCGGAACAGCGGCTCGGCCGTGCCGTCGGCGCGGATGCCGTCGATGTCGAGCTCGGCGGAGCCGATCATGAAATCGACGTGCACGAGGCTCGAGTTGAGGCCCGCGGCGATTTGCTGCTCTTCGTTCATGGCTTTGCCGCCCTCGACGCAAAAGGCGTACGCCTTGCCGATGGCGAGGTGGCAGGAGGCGTTCTCGTCGAACAGCGTGTTGTAGAAGATGAGGTTCGTGTCCGAGATCGGCGAGCGGTGCGGCACGAGCGCGACTTCGCCGAGGAACGCGGCGCCATCGTCGGTGCCGATCAGGTTTTGCAGCACTTCAAGGCCTTCTTCGGCCTGAATGTCGACCACTTTGCCGTCCTTGAACGTCAGCACGAAGTCCTTGATCAGGTTGCCGCCGTAGCTGAGCGGCTTCGTGCTGGTGACGGTGCCGTTCGCGCCGCCGCGGAGCGGGGCGGTGAACACTTCCTCCGTCGGCATGTTGGCGACGAAGATATCGCCCTTCGCGTTCTCGCTGCCGGCGCTGATCCAGATATGGCCTTGCGGCAGCTCCAGCGTCAGATCCGTGCCCGGACCGGTGTAGCGGAGCGCGAAATATTTCTTCTCGTTCAGGATGGACGCCTTCCGGTCGAGCACGTCGATGTGCGTCTTCCACGCGGCCACCGGATCGGGTTCGTTGATGCGCGTCGCGGCGAAGATCGCGTCCCAGAGCGCGTCCTGCCGCGCTTCCGGCGCGACGTCCGGGAACACTTTCGCGGCCCAGTCCGCGGACGGCACGGCGACGATCGACCAGCTGACCTTGTCCGACATCGTGTATGTACGCCACGTCTTCAGCGCGATGCCCGCCGCCTTGTTGGCGTTGGCGATCCGCTCCGCCGGGATGCCCTTCAGCAGGTCGGGGTTGGCCGCGACGATGCTGAGGAACGCCGCGTTGTCTTCGGCCATGTCTTCCCAGCCTTTGGCGCGCCATTGCGGATACTCCTGGAACGCCTCGTCCGGGGCAAGCTCGTATTTCGTGCGCGTCACGACGTCGTCGCTCCACTCGACGTGGACGTTTTTGGCGCCGGCTTCGTACGCCTTCTTCACGACCTTGCGCACGAAAGGCGCGGACGTGATGCCGGCGGTGACGACGAGCGTCTGGCCGGGCCGGACGTTCACGCCGACCTCCACGGCGAGAGCCGCGTAGCGCTCGAGTTTGGCTTCGAAATCATTGATCATAGTACAAACACTCCTTACTTCCGGATAGCGTTATTTTACCACAAAAGGCGCCTAAACCCTAAAGCGGAAGACGGCGTGACCGCACCGGCCCGCGGGACCCCGAGAACGGCAGCGGGGGCGGAGCGCAAGCGAACAGTCGAAAATTTTTACGAACATATTTTCGCATAAAATGCGGCATAAACCGAAAGGTTAGGCTATAATAGGTAGAAATCTGGCATTTCGCCCCATGAACGGCCAGCGCCCGCGGGATCTGGCGGGAGGACGTTCGGGGCCGCGGCGCGAAAGGACGGGCGCGAGCATGACGCCTTTTACGGCAGACGTATTGAAGATCGTTTCGAACATCCCGGCCGGGCGCGTCATGACCTACGGCGGCATCGCCGAGCGGGCGGGCAGCCCCCGGGCCGCGAGGCAGGTCGTGCGCATCCTTCATTCCATGAGCGACAAGCACGGCCTGCCGTGGCACCGGGTCATCAACGCGAAGGGCGAGATCGCCATCGGCAGCGACGAGGGCCGGTTCCTCCAGCGCGCGCTGCTGGAAGAGGAGGGCGTGTACGTCAATCCGGCGGGCGTCGTCGATTTGGACGAGTACCGGCATGTACCGGACGCGCCGGAGCGCCAAGAGTAAGGAAGGCAAAGTAAAGCAAGGCAGGGCAGGGGAGTCAAGCCAGATAAGGGCAAGGCAAGGAAGGCGCCGCTTCCCGCCAAGGCGGGGGACGGCGCGGAGCGACGGGGACCGCTTCGCAGAACCGTTCCCGCACTCGAATCGAAACGGAGGAATACGGCGTGTCGTTCGTAACGCGGCTGCAGTGGTTTTTCAAAACGAGATGGGGGTATTACGCGGTGGCCATCGCCTTGATGGCGACCGTGAACCTGCTTCAGACGATTCCGCCCAAAATGATCGGCAACACGATCGACCATATCCAGCGCGGCAAGCTGACCGCGTCCGAGCTGAGCCATACCGTTCTGCTGCTGGCCGGCCTCGCGCTGCTCATGTACGGGCTCGTCTACGTCTGGATCACGACGCTCTACGGCAATTCGGTGCTGCTCGAGAAGCTGCTGCGCGGCCGCTTCATGGCGCATCTGACGCGGATGACGCCGAGCTTCTTCCAGCGCAACAGCACGGGCCAGCTGATGGCGCTCGCCACCAACGACATTCTCGCCATCGGCAATACGGCGGGCTACGGCGTCATGACGCTGGTCAACACGCTGGTCGGCGCGTCGGTCGTCATCATCACGATGATCTCGCTCATCGACTACCGGCTCATGCTGGCGGCGCTCGTGCCGCTGCCGCTTCTGGCGGTCGCGATCAGCTACCTCGGGCGCAAGGTGCGCACGCGCTTCCTGGCCGCCCAGGACGCGTTCGGCAAGATGAACGACCACGCGCTGGAGTCGATCTCCGGCATCCGCGTCCTGCGCTCCTACGTGCAGGAGCACCGGGACCTCGACGCGTTCGACGCCGTGACGACCGGCGTCATGGACCGCAACCGCGAAGTATCGGTGCTGAACGCGATGTTCCAGCCGATCATTTCGCTCATCGTCGGCGTCAGCTATTCGATCGGCATCGGCTACGGGTCTTATTTGGTGTTCACCCACGACATCTCGCTCGGGCAGCTCGTCTCGTTCAACATCTACTTGGGGATGCTGATCTGGCCGATGATCTCGTTCGGGGAATTCATCAACGTGCTGCAGCGGGGCAACGCCTCGGCCGACCGCGTGGAGCGGTCCTTCCGCCAGGAGCCGGATCTCGCCGATCCCGAGCGGCCGGTCGACGTCGAGGTGCCGGAGCGGATCGAGATGCGCGAGCTCTCGTTCGCGTACCCGGCCGCGGAGCATCCGAGCCTGCGGGGCGTCTCGTTCCGGCTGGAGCGCGGGCAGACGCTCGGCATCGTCGGGCGCACGGGCAGCGGGAAGAGCACGCTGCTGAAGCAGCTGCTGCGGCAGTATCCGCTCGATCGGGAACGGCTCTTCTTCTCGGGCGTGCCCGTCGAGGCGATCGCGATCGACCGGGTGAAAGCATGGGTCGCCTACGTGCCGCAGGAGCATCTGCTGCTGTCCAAGACGATAAGCGACAATATCGCGCTCGGCAAACCGGACGCCTCGGACGCGGAGATCGCCAAGGCGGTGGACATGGCGTCCTTCGCCGCGGACGTCGCGCTCATGCCGGAAGGGCTCGGCACGATCGTCGGCGAGAACGGCGTCATGCTCTCCGGCGGGCAGAAGCAGCGGCTCGCGATCGCGCGGGCGCTCCTGATGAACGCCGAGATTCTGGTCATGGACGACTCGCTCTCGGCCGTCGACGCGCGGACCGAGACCCGGATTTTGCAGCATATCCGGCAGGAACGCGCCGGCAGGACGACCCTCATCGCGACGCATCGCCTGTCCGCCGTCAGCCACGCCGACTGGATCCTCGTGCTCGACGAAGGCCGGATCGCGGAGGAAGGCACGCACGAAGAGCTGATGCACTTCGGCGGCTGGTACCGGAAGCAGTGGGACCGCCAGCAGATGGAAGCCGGGCTGGAGGAGTAGCCATTACAAGCGCCCTTGGAGGCACAGGAGGTCGTCCACGATGAAGTCAACGACCGCGGGCAGGCTGGCACGCTATGCCCTCGCGTACAAATACCGCATTCTCGCGGCCATGCTCATTCTCTGCTGCGCCGTCGGCGCGGAGCTCGGCGGGCCGTACATCGCCAAGACCATTATCGACAACCATCTTTCGCAAGACAAAGACGACATCGGCGCCGTCCTTCGGCTGCTCGCCCTGTACATGGGGCTGCTGCTGACGGCGAGCGTTTGCAATTTCTCGCAATCGTATTTGCTGCAGACGACGGCGCTTCGCATCATTAAGAACATGCGGATGGACCTCATGAAGCATATCTCCCGCATTCCGGTGCGGTACTTCGACAATACGCCGATCGGCCAGGTCGTTTCGCGGATCGCGAACGACACGGAAGCGATCCGCGACCTGTTCATGAGCTTCATGGCGACGTTCGTCGTCAGCCTCGTGCAGCTCGCCGGCATCTACGTGGCCCTGTTCGTGCTGGACGCCCGGCTCGCGCTGATCACGCTGGCGCTGCCGCCGCTGTTCGTCGCCATCATGTACGTCCACCTGAAATATTCCAAGATCTATATCACGATCATGCGCGCCCGGCTGAGCGACATGAACGCGATGTTCAACGAGACGATCAACGTCATGCCGGTCATCCAGGCGTTCCGCCGCGAGAAGACGACGATTCGCGAATTCGAGACGCTCAACCACGACCGGTACGCGAACCAGGTGAAGCAGTTCCGGGTGTTCTCGCTCTCTTCGCGCAACATCGTCGGCACGATCGGCGGGCTGTTGACGGCGCTGGTCATCTGGTATTTCGGGAACGAGTCGCTGACGGCGGCGTCGATCTCGTTCGGGGTATTCTACGCGTTCATCGATTATCTGGGGCGGATCTTTAACCCCATTATCGGCATCTTCGACCAGCTCATGAACGCGCAGCGGGCGTTCGTGTCCGGCGAGAAGGTATTCGCCATCATGGATCTCGAAGGCAAGGACGTGGAGGAAGCGGAAGGGACGCCGCGTCCGGAGGGCGCCGTGAAGTTCGACGGCGTCACGTTCGCCTACAAGGAAGGCGAGAACGTCTTGAAGGGCATTTCGTTCGAGGCGCGCAAGGGCGAGACGGTGGCGCTCGTCGGCCATACCGGCTCGGGCAAGAGCTCCATCCTGAATCTGCTGCTCGGCTTCTACGAACCGCAGCAGGGCGTCATCTCCATCGACGGGCGGGATATCGGGACGTACTCGAAGCAGGAGCTGCGCAAGCATATGGGCATCGTGCTGCAGGATCCGTTTCTGTTCGCGGGCGATATCAAATTCAACGTCAGCCTTTATAATAAAGACATCACGTTCGAGCGGGTGAAGGCGGCGCTGCGCGAGGTCGGCGCGTCATCGTTCGTCGAGCAGCTGCCGAACGGGTACGACGAGCAGGTCGTGGAGCGGGGCAGCACGCTGTCCTCGGGCCAGCGGCAGCTCATCTCGTTCGCGCGGGCGCTGGCGTTCGATCCGTCGATTCTCATCCTGGACGAGGCGACGGCGAACATCGACAGCGAGACGGAGGGCTTGATCCAGCAGGCGCTCAAGGTCGTGAGCGCCGGACGGACGACGCTCGTCATCGCGCACCGGCTGTCCACGATTCGCGAGGCGGACCAAATTCTCGTGCTGCATCGCGGCGAGATCGTGGAACGCGGCAATCACCGCGAGCTGATGGCGCTGGAGGGGCGCTATTATAAAATGTACCAGCTGCAGACGGGCGAGACGGCCGCGGCGCAGACCGGGGAAGGCGCCGCGCGGCCGGCGGAGGGCGGATCCCAGGCGGGCGGCTCGCCGGTCGTCATCTGACGCGGCGGGCAAGACGGCACAAGGAAGCTATCGGAGAGGGCGAATGGACGATGGGCGAATGGGCGGCAAGCGATTTCAAGAAGCCGGACGGCACGCTGAACGAAGCGTTGATCGCGGGACGGGAGACGTTGTATACGGGCATGAACGGGCAGCGGGTGGAGCGGTTGTTCCTGAGCACCGGGGCGCTGGTCATCTATAAACCGCTCACCAACGACAGCCAGCTGGGGCGGGAAGCGTGGGTGTACGCCCGCGTGCTCCCGCTGCTGCCGCCGATCTATCCGAAGCTGCTGGCGTTCTCGGGCATCGCGCTGCCGGACGCGGAGCACGCGGGCCAGGACGTCGCGGCGGGAGCCGCGGATCCGGCCGGGCATGGCGGAGCGGGCGAAGCCTGCGGCTGGTGCCTGTTCGAGGACCTGGGACCGCTGTCGCACGCCTTCGATGCGGCAACGGCCGAAGCGCTCGTTCCGTATATCGCGCAGTGGCACGCGCTGCCCGTCGACGGCTTGCTGGACGCCCCGCTGCTCGGACCGAAGCCGATGATCGAAGCGCTGCTCGCGGACGTGCTGAACCGGGAAGACGCGCTGCGCGCCGCGTTGTCCGCCGCCCTGCCGGAGGGGGCGGCCCTGCTGGAGCGGGTAGCGGCACCGCTGCGGGCCGGCGGCGCGCTTCATGCCTCGGCGCCGGGCTGGTCCCGGCGGGTGCTGTCGCACGGCGACCTGCATCTCGGCAACTACGCGCTCGCCGCGGGCGGCGTGAAGGTGCTGGATTGGGAGCATGCGCATCTGAACTGCCCCTACTGGGATTTATACCATCTGATCGATCTGTCCCATCCCGTGTTCCCGAAGACGATGGACGCGGACGTCCGGTCGCGGCTGCTGGACGTCTATGTCTCCGAGGCGGCCCGCGGGGGCATGCCGGCGGACGGAGCCGATTTCAAGCGGGAGTATGCGTTATTCGCCGCCGTGTTTTCGCTTTGGATGCTGCTGCTGATCGAGAAGGATCTTGCGGCGCTTCGGCGGGACGCGGCGTTGCCCGCCAAGTGGTCGCCGGAGCAGCTGCGCCGGCAGCGGACGGAAACGCTGGCCAGCTTCGCGCAGTGCGCGGCGCTGCTGGATGCGGCGGACTAATCGTGAGAGAAAGAGGAGGCGCTTGCCGATGGGAGAAGAATCGCAATCGGAGCTTGAAACGAGCCCGGCCCGCCTGCGCCGGCCGGACGTCGTCCGGCTGCTGGCGGAAGAATTGTCCGGCAGCGAGCTGAATACGCTGCTGTTGGAGGTGTTCCGCGCGCGGACCGCGGCTTCGTCCGCCGCCGACCTGCTGCGCCGGTACCGGGATAACCGCTTCGTGAAGCCCGCGGCGGCCGATCCGATCGCGCTGAAGCGGCTGGAGCTCGAGCTATTGTCGATCGCGGTCCGGCAAGGCGCCGCGCCGGTGCAGCTCTCGCCGGTCGCGCCGCTCGGAACGGCGTCGGTCATCGCGGAGGTCGACCAGAACAACGTCGTCTCCGCTCTGCGGGGGACGGAGGTCGTCTCGGACGCGACCAATTTGCTGGCGCTGCATGCGTGCGAACTGATCCGGGCCGAGGGAGCATCGCGCCGGAGGGACGAGCGGCTGCGGCTGTGCACGACGCACCGGCACGTGCGCGCGCAGTTCTTCGGGGACGCGCCGGGCATGCTGCCGCACTTCCATCTCTTCGGCCAGGTAACCGCCGGACGCGACACCGGCTCCTACGGCTTCGAGAAGCCGGCGTTCTGGGAGCATGTCGCGGTCTACCGGGCGATCTTCCGCGAGCGCTTCGATTCGGACATCGAGGTGGTTCTGAGCGCGCGCGGCGGGTATCCGGACGCCGAAGGGCTGGTGGCGCGGATCGCCGCGGACGGCGAGGCGAACGGCGCGGGCATCCGCGTCTCGATCGGAGAAGCGAAGCCGGACCACCGCTATTACGCGGGGCTGCAGTTCGCGGTCAAGACGACGATCGCGGGCAGGGAGCTGACGATCGGCGACGGCGGCTTCGTCGATTGGACGCAGCGGCTCCTCGGCAGCAAGAAGGAACGGCTGCTGATCAGCGCGATCGGGCTGGATCGGCTGATGAACTGACGGCGATGCCGACAAAAAAGCACTCCGCGAACGGCCATGAAGGCGGTTCGGGAGTGCTTTTTGACGTCTCGCGTTAGTCGGCGGCTTGCAGCCCGCCGGCTTCGGCGATGATTTCGAACGAGCGCAGCCGGGCTTGGTGATCGTAAATCTGGGACGTGACGATCAGCTCGTCGGCCATCGTGTCCCCGAGGATTTCCTGCAGCCGGTTCTCGACGGCGGCTTTGGCGCCGATGACGCCGAACTGGAATTTGGACCGCAGCGCTTCGCGCTCGTGCGGCTGCCACAGCGCGTCCATGTCGGCGACCGGCGGCTTCAGCTTGCCGGGACGGCCGCGGATCAGGCTGAGGAATTGCTGCTGCTGCGACGTCGCCAGGAATTGGGCTTCTTCGTCGGTGTCGGCCGCGACGATGTTGACGCCGATCATGACGTACGGCTTCGCCAGCGCGCCGGACGGGCGGAAGCTGCTGCGGTACAAGTGGATCGCCTGCATCAGGTACTCCGGCGCGAAATGGCTCGCGAACGAGAACGGCAGGCCGAGCTCGCCGGCCAGCTTCGCGCTGAAGCCGCTCGAGCCGAGCAGCCAGATCGGCACCTGCTGTCCTTCGCCCGGCGTAGCCCGGACCGGCATGTACTCGCCCTCGGGCGGATTGAAGTAATGCCGCAGCTCGCTCAGCAGCTCGGGGAAGTCCTCCCCGTGCGTCCGCAGGTCGCGGCGCAGCGCCCGCACGGTCGATTGGTCGGACCCGGGCGCGCGGCCGAGGCCGAGATCGATCCGGCCGGGGTACATCGACTCCAGCGTGCCGAATTGCTCCGCGATGACGAGCGGCGCGTGGTTCGGCAGCATGATGCCGCCCGAGCCGACGCGAATCCGCTTCGTGCCGCCGGCCACGTAGCCGATGACGACGGACGTGGCCGAGCTCGCGATGCCGGCCATGTTATGATGCTCGGCGAGCCAGTAGCGATTGTAGCCAAGACGCTCGGCCAACCGCGCGAGCTCCATCGTATGGCGGAAGGACTCCGCCGGCGTCCCGCCTTCCACGACGGGCGCCAGGTCCAGGACGGAAAGCGGAACGGAACGTTCAAGGGGCATAGGAAGACCTCCTAAAAGTGGTGGGATGATGCGATGCCGGGCATCCGGCGAGATGAGCGGCAACGGCATCGAAAGCCTAATTCGTTTTTGCGAGCGAAGCTCACACCAGGGAATCCCGAATGACAAGCACGCCGCGTCCATGCGAGCGAAGCCTGCCGCAGCTCCCCCGCCTCGAGGGGCCCGGCCTCTATCTCAAACGACAGTAAGACAATCATGAAAGGATACGTTCATATTATGGAACAGGGGTGGGTAAATAGCAAGCAGCTAACCTTTTGTTAGTGCTACAATCCTCAAATCCAGCCGATCGCCACAGCATGCCGGACAACGCGCCAGCCCGTGTATTCTTCCCGAAAATCCCCCTTTTCCGTTTCCATGGAAACGTCCCGCCCATCCCTCGCCGTTGCTGTCGAAATACCGGGCGAAATGGCAGAAACGGCCATATTATTTACCCCCTATTTTTGCTATAGTGGGGGAAAGTTATCCGTGTCCCGGGGGTGTCCGCGCTGACGATCCTGAAACGACTGGCTTCCTTGTCCATCCTGCCCAAGCTTGTCCTGACCTTCCTCCTGACCCTCACGCCGCTCTACATCATCGGCTGGCGAATGAACGAAATCGGCTCGCGCCACGTGCAAAAAGAGCTGACCGATTCGCTCGTTTCCCGGACCTCGCTCTATATGAACATGCTGGAATTCGACCTCGACGGCGTCATCCGGCAGCTGCAGGAATACGTCAACGACGACGACTTGCTCAAGCTCACCTCCTCCTCCGAAGTCATGACCGAAATCGAGAAGATGCAAGCCCAGCTCCGCATCAAGAGCAAGCTCGACCTGCTCAAAAAGTCCAGTAAATTCGTCGAAGATGTGATCGCTTTCATCCCCGTGATGGACCGGACCGTCTCCGCGAACGACAATATCATCGGCGATTTCGACCAGGCGCAGTTCGAGGCGCTGACGCAGTCGACGAACCGGTTCGAGGCGCCGTTCCTCGTCTGGAAGGACCGGATCTTCATCAGTCTGCCGTATCCCGATCCGGCGGTGTCCGGCCGGCAGAAGCCGGTGTTCCTGCTGGCCGTGGAGGTATCCCGGACCAAGCTGGAAGCGGCGCTGCAGGAATTCACCAATGAAGGCGGCCGGACGGCGCTCGTCGGCAACAAGCAGCCGTTCATCATCACCGGCGGCGAGACGGCGGTCGACGAGGCGCTCGTGCGCGATTTTCAGCGGGAGGGCGAAGGGGCCGCGGAGAATCAGCTGCAGTCCGTCAGTTGGAAAGGGACGTCGTATTTGCTCGTCTCCAACCATTCCCCGCGCCTCGACATGTCGCTGCTCATGTACGTGCCCGAAGCGAAAGTGAACGCGTCGCTCGAGGTGTACCGGTTCTGGTTCTACGTGCTGTCGGTCGTCTCCGTCATCCTGGTGCTGCTGTTCTCGTACAGCATCTACCTCATCATCCACCAGCCGCTCAAGCGGCTCGTCCGCTCCTTCCGCCGCATCGAGCAGGGGCAGTTCAACCTGGAGGTGCACTACCCGCTGCAGGACGAGTTCGGCTACCTGTACGGCCAGTTCAACGGCATGGTGCGGCGGCTCGACGTGCTGGTCCACGAGGTGTACGAGCAGCAGTACCGGGCGCGCCTCGCGGAGCTGCGGCATCTGCAGTCGCAGATCAATCCGCATTTCCTTTATAACAGCTACTTCATCCTGTACCGCATGGCGAAGCAGAAGGATCACGACAACGTCGTCTACTTCACGAAGCATCTCGGGGAGTACTTCCAATACATCACGCGCGACGGCTCCGATGAGGTGCCGCTGCGCAGCGAGGTCCAGCACGCCCGCACGTACGCCGAGATCCAGTCCATCCGCTTCTCGGAGCGGATCACGGTGGATTTCGACGAGGTGCCGGAGGCGATCCGCGAATTCCCGGTGCCGCGGCTGATCGTGCAGCCGATCATCGAGAACGCGTACAACCACGGCTTGGAAAACAAACGCCGCGACGGCCTCATCGCCGTGCGCTTCCGCGAGCGGGAGAGCGCGATCGACATCATCATCGAGGACAACGGCGACGACCTGAACGAGGAGAAGCTCCGCACCATGCAGGCGGGCCTGCTGGACAAGGCCGAGCCGTCGGAGCATACGGGGATGCTGAACGTCCATCGGCGCATCATCATCCGGTACGGCGGGGGCGGGCTGACGCTCGAGCTCGGCGCGGACCGCGGACTTAAAGTGACCATGACGATTCCGAGAGAGGCAGGTGGCGGCCATGTACCGCTTATTGATCGTTGACGACGAGCGCTTCACGGTGGACGGACTGTACGAGATGATCGAGGAGATCGAAGAGTTGGAGCTGGACCTGTACCGCGCCTACTCGCCGGAGGAAGCGCTGGACTGGCTGGCGCGGGCCAAAATCGACATCGTGCTGAGCGACGTGCGCATGCCCGGCATGACGGGGCTGGAGCTGCAGAAGCGGATCGTCGCGCAGTGGCCGCGGTGCAAAATCATTTTCCTGACCGGCATCCATCAGCTCGAGACCGCGCAGACGGCGATGCGGACGGGCTCCATCGACTATATTCTCAAGACCGAGGGCGACGAAGCGATCGAGCGCAGCATCCGCAAAGCCGTCGCGGCGCTGGACGCGGAGACGGCGAGCGAAAGCTTCCTGCTGCAGGCCAAGCGGCGCGTCAGCGAGGCGATGCCCCTGCTGCACCGCGACTGGCTGCAGGCCGTGCTGGAGCGGCAGGCGCCGGCCGCGACGGACGGGAAGCTGGCGGAGCTGAACGTTCCGCTGCGCCGCGGGCTGCAAGTGCTGCCGCTCATCGGCCGGATCGACTGGCCGGAGGCGGCGGGCTATCGCGACCGGTCGCTGCTGCTGTACGCGGTCCAAAATATCGCGGCCGAATATTACGAGCCGCTGGCGTTCTTCTCGGTCAGCCTGGACAGGAGCCATTTCATGTGCCTGCTGCAGCCGCGGGCGGCGGCGGACGGCGCGGACATGGCGGATACCGGGGCTCCGGAAGCTGCCGGAGCCTCGGAAAGCGCCGGAACCGCGGAAAAGGCCGGGGCCTCGGAAAGCGCTGCGGCCGCGCGCGATGCAGAAGTCGCGACCGATGTCGGAGCCGCGGACGATGCCGCGTACGAGGCGGACCCGGCTTGGCCGCAGACGGTCGGTTTCGCGCGCGGGACGATGGAATCCGTGCAGCGGACCTGCGAACGGCTGCTGCAGCTGGACGTTTCGCTGATCGGCTGCGTCCGGCCGGTCGCGTGGACGGCGCTGCCGGACGCGTACGACGCCATGCGGCGGCAGCTGCAGATCGGGCTCGGCTCCCGCGACCGGATGCTGCTGCTCTGGCGGCCGGACGAGGGGGACGCCCGGCCCCGGGAGCCGGAGCTGCAGCCGCCCCCGCCGCCGCGCGTCATCGGCTCGCAGCTGGAACGCCTGCTGGAGGAGGGGAACGAGGCGGCATTGACGGAAGCCGTGCGGGAGCACGTCCTGCAGCCGGCCCGTTATGCGGACTATGCGCGGGCGTACTACGCGATCGCCGGCCTGCTCCTCGGGCATCTGGCGCCCGAAGGGGCGGAGCGGGCGGAAGACGACGGGGGCGCCATCGACGCGTTGATGAACCTGTCCGCGCATCGCAGCCGGGAAGACGCGCTGCAGCAGCTGCTGGGCGTCGCGTCGGACATCCTCGCGCGGCGCCGGTCGGTGCAGACGGAATGCACGCGGCAGGTCATCGCGAAGCTGCACGCTTTCATTCGGGCCAACCTGGCGGGCGATCTGTCCTTGACGCGGCTGTCCGAGGTCGTCTATTTGAATCCGGCGTACTTGTCCGTGCTGTACAAGCAGCAAACCGGCCTTAACCTGTCCGAATACATCGCGGAGGCGCGGCTCGAGAAGGCGAAGGAGCTGCTCGCGACGACGCCGCTCAAGATTCAGGACATCGCCGATCGGGTCGGCTTCGAGACGGCGGGCTATTTCAACCGCTTCTTCAAGAAAAGGCTGCGCGTCACGCCGCAGGAATATCGGGCCCGGGCTTAGTCCCGGGCCTTTCCGCGAACAGATTCTATACAAGAGAGAAGAAATCTAAAGATTGTTCAATCGTTCTTGCAAACGCTTCCTTTTATACTGAAAGAGAAAGAAGAAGCAATCAAAGGGGAGGATTCTTGCATGCATAAGACTGTAAAGTGGACGGCGGCGACGGCGATGGCATCGTTACTGATTGTGGCAACCGCTTGCAGCTCCGGCAACAACGAAACCAACAACGCTTCCGATTCAAACGGCACGACAACCAACACGACGAACACGACCAACGCGACCGATACGACGAACACGACCGACGCGACGAACGCGGGCAACGGCGGGAACGCGGCGGCCGAGGCCGACCCGTACCTCGGCAAGTACGATCCGCCGATCACGCTGACGAGCGTGCGGATCATCAACGACACGTTCAAGTTCATGGAAGGCCAGACGATCGACAACAACATGTGGACGAAGGCGCTCGAGGATAAGCTCGGCATCAAGATCAAGTACGACTGGGTCGTCAGCGGCGACCAGCCGGGCGGCCAAGGCGAACAGAAGATGAACGTCTCCATCGCGTCGGGCGACCTGCCGGAAGTCATCCCGGTCAACGCGAAGCAGCTGCAGCAGCTGCAGGACGCCGGCGAACTGGAGGATCTGACGGCCGTCTACGACAAGTACGCGTCCCCGTTCCTGAAGGAAATCCTGAACCAGGACGGTCCGGCGGCCTTGTCCTCGGCGACGTTCGGCGGCAAGCTGATGGCGATTCCGAACACCGGCTCCTCCATGGACGGCGCGGCGATGATCTGGATCCGCACCGACTGGCTGCAGAAGCTCGGCCTCGAACCGCCGAAGACGATGGCCGACGTGCTGAAGATCTCGGATGCGTTCACGAACCAGGATCCGGACGGCGACGGCAAAAAGAACACGTACGGCATCGCGATGAACAAGGACCTGTACGGCGGCTTCGCCGACATTACCGGCCTCCTGAACGGCTTCCACGCCTATCCGAAGCAGTGGATCAAGGACGCGAGCGGCAATCTCGTGTACGGCAGCGTGCAGCCGGAGATGAAGCAGGCGCTCGGCGCCCTGCAGGAGCTGTACAAGAAAGGCCAGATCGACAAGGAATTCGGCGTCAAGGACGGCGGCAAGGAAGCCGAGCTGACGACCTCCGGCAAGATCGGCATGGAATTCGGCCAGATGTGGAACCCGCTCTTCCCGCTCGTGGACAACAAGAAGAACGATCCGAACGCGCAGTGGCAGTCGTTCCCGCTCGTCTCGAACGACGACCAACCGGTGACGCCGCAGGTCGGTTTCTCGACGGGTCAGTACTTCGCCGTGAAGAAGGGCGCCGAGCATCCGGAAGCCGTCGTTAAGGCGATGAACCTGTTCGTCGAGACCGGCTGGGGCGAGACGACGACGCCGGAGAACTACGCGGCCTACTTCACGAGCGAAGGCTTCGAGAAGTTCAAGATGATGCCGTTCCAGGCGTGGCCGTCGCGCAAGAACCTTGACATCTACCTCCACATCACGGCGGCGATCGACAGCAAAGACACCTCCAAGCTGAACGCCGAGGAGCAGGACAACTATGGCAAAATCGCCGCGTTCCTCGACGGCTCGAGCAAGGATCCGCTGGGCTGGGCGTACGAACGGATTTTCGCGAAGGAAGGCTCGTTCAAGGTCATCGACGGCTACGTCAGCGGCAACCTGCTGCAGATGACGGAATTCTACGGCGCGCCGACGCCGGCGATGGTCGAGAAGGACTCCAACCTGCAGAAGCGCGAGATCGAGACGTTCACGAAAATCATCATGGGCGACTCGCTCGACAACTTCGATAAATTCGTCACGGAGTGGAAGAAGCTCGGCGGCGACCAGATCGCGCAGGAAGTCAACGATTGGGCGAAGAGCAAGTAACAGGCGGCGCGGGCAGCGGGGGAAGCCGGTCTTCCCCTGCCCGTCTTGCCGTCCGAACGAAGCGGAGCAGGGAGGAACAACCCCATGTTATGGAAAAAAAAGAGCGAGCGGCTCCCGCTGCATCTGATGATTTTGCCGGGGCTCATTCTCATCGTCGTCTACTGCTACGGCCCGATGCTGGGACTCGTGATCGCATTCGAGAAGTTCGTGCCGGCGAAGGGGATCTTCCATTCCAAATGGGCGGGCCTCGACAACTTCCGTTACGTGCTGGAAATGCCGGAATCGAGCCGGATCATCTACAACACCATCCTGATCGCCATCATGAAAATCGTCGTCGGCCTCGCGGCGCCGATCGTCACCGCGCTGCTCCTGAACGAGGTGCGCAAGGAAGTGTTCAAGCGGGGCATCCAAACGGTCATCTACTTGCCCCACTTTCTGTCGTGGATCATTCTCGGCGGCATTCTGATCGACATTCTTTCGCCGACGGACGGCATCGTCAACCAGGTGCTGGGCTGGTTCGGCATCGAGCCGATTTATTTTCTCGGGGACAACGGCTGGTTCCGGTACGTGCTCGTGGCCACGGATACGTGGAAGGAATTCGGCTTCAACACCATCGTGTATTTGGCCGCGCTGACGAGCATCAACCCGTCGCTGTACGAGGCGGCGATCGTGGACGGCGCGGGGCGCTGGAAGCAGACGCTGCACGTGACGCTGCCGGGCATGATGCCGATCATCGTGCTCTTGACGACCCTCAGCCTTGGAAACGTGTTAAACGCCGGGTTCGACCAGGTGTTTAATTTATATAGCCCGCAGGTGTACGAGTCGGGGGACATCATCGATACCTTCGTATACCGGATCGGCCTCGTCGATTCGCAGTTCGGCGTCGCGACGGCGGTCGGGGTGTTCAAGTCGGTCGTCTCGCTCGTGTTCATCTCCGCGTCGTATTACCTGGCTTACCGGTTTGCCAAATACCGCATTTTCTAGGAAGGAGCGAGTTTGAATGCTGGAGCATTACACGTTTAGCCGCAGGCTGTTTCTGTCGTTCAACTACGTCTTCCTGGCCTGTCTCGGCATTCTCTGCATCTTGCCCATCATCCACGTCCTGGCCTTGTCCTTCAGCTCCAGCGCCGCCGCCCAGGCGGGCTACGTCAAGCTGTGGCCGGTGGAGTTCACGCTGAGTTCGTACGATTTCGTCACGCATAAGGCGGCGTTCTGGAGATCGATCGTCGTGACGCTGAAGCGGGTGGCCGTCGGCGTGCCGTTCAACATGCTGCTGACCGTGCTCGTCGCCTACCCGCTCTCGAAGGAAGTCAAGAAGTTCCCGATGCGCACGCTGTACGCCTGGGTGTTCGTCGTCACGATCCTGTTCGGCGGCGGCCTCATCCCGCTCTACATGACGGTCAAGTACACGGGCATCATGGATAGCCTGTGGGCGATGATCCTGCCGGGCGCGGTGCCGGTGTTCAACGTCATCCTGCTGCTCAACTTCTTCCGCGGCCTGCCGAAGGAGCTGGAGGAGGCGGCGTTCATGGACGGCGCCGGCCACTGGACGACGCTATGGCGCATCTTCCTGCCGCTGTCGCTGCCGGCGCTCGCGACGATCACGCTGTTCGCGACGGTCGGCCACTGGAACTCGTGGTTCGACGGCATCATCTACATGAACTCGCCGGACCATTATCCGCTGCAGAGCTACCTGCAGACCGTCGTCATCAACCGCGACCTGACGCTCATGTCCTCCTCGGACATGAAGTCGCTCGCCGAAGTCAACGACCGCACCGCCAAAGCGGCGCAAATCTTCCTCGGCGCCCTGCCGATCCTGCTCGTGTACCCGTTCCTGCAGCGGTTCTTCATGAAAGGAATCGTGCTCGGGAGCGTGAAAGAGTAGGCGGTTTTGCGTTGGAACCCTCGTGGCCGGACGTCTGTCCGGGCGCGGGGGTTTTTTGGCGTTGGTGGCATGGCGCGGGAGGGCGTGCGCAGCCGCGCAGGCGGCGTGGGCCGGCAGCGGGTCGCCGCGGCGGACGGGGCGCGATGGCCGCGCAAGTGCCGCGGCCGGGCGTGGCGCCGGATGGCAGCGGCGGCTGTGGCGCGATGGCTGTGCCCGGCGCGAAGGCGTGGCCGTGCGGCGGTAGCGCGCCTAGCCGCGCGAGCGATGCGGCCGGGCGCCGCCGGGCCGCCAAGCCGCCGCGACGGTTGGTAGCGCGATAGCCGCGCAAGCGCCGCGGCCGGGCGTGGCGCCGGATAGCAGCGGCGGCTGTGCCCGGCGCGAAGGCGTGGCCGTGCGGCGGTAGCGCGCATAGCCGCGCGAGCGATGCGGCCGGGCGCCGCCGGGCTGCCAAGCCGCCGCCACGGTTGGTAGCGCGATAGCCGCGCAAGCGCCACGGCCGGGCGCCGCCGGGCCGCCGGGTCGCCGGGTCGTCGCGGCGACTGTGGCGCGGATCCATGTCGTGCACGAAATTACGCGAGGAACTACCCCTCAACATACATTTGGCGGCCACCACAGCGCTTATTTCGCCGAAACGGGTCATTCTGCCGAACTGAACCTTCAAA
The DNA here is from genome assembly GCF_900113915.1 of Paenibacillus sp. UNC496MF. Classification (NCBI taxonomy): domain Bacteria; kingdom Bacillati; phylum Bacillota; class Bacilli; order Caryophanales; family Paenibacillaceae; genus Paenibacillus; species Paenibacillus sp. UNC496MF. The sequence continues at coordinate 382,350 of NZ_FORE01000006.1, read as the reverse complement.
GCTCAGCGGCTAAAAACTAGCTGCCAAAAGACGATCGGCCGAAAGCCGAACCGTCGAAGGGTTGCTGCCAAGCAGCAACTCGCTGATGGTCGAATCCGGTAGGTTCGTGCGCCCGCATGCAGCCAAGCAGCAACTCGCTGATACTCGAATGCCGTGGGCTCGCGCCCGCCTGCTGCCAAGCGCCAACCCGCTGATGCTCGAATCCGGTCGGCTCGCGCCGGCTTGCAGCCAAGCGCCATCCGACTCAGACCCGAATCCGGTACGTCCGCGCCCGCTGACTGCCGCTCGCGACATCGAGCAGCTGCCGCTCGACCAAATCATGCAGCACCCGCCGCGCATGGCGGTCGCTGACGCGCAGGTGACTTTCGAGCTCCACGGGTGAGAAAGGCCGCAGCAGCCGGCGCGCGAAACGGACGGTCTCGGCCTCGAGCCAGGACAAGGAAGCCGGAACGTCCGTTGCCACGAATTTGTCGATGAACGCCAAGACCAGCTGTTGGCATGCCTTGGGCTCGTCTACGATCGAGGGATAGGCGATGGGAAGAAAGGTCCATCCGTCCAGCGCCAGCAAGCAGTGCCGGCGGCATAAGTCCTTGAACCGCACGATGTCCAAGTCGCGGGCGTGCGGCCCGTAGCCTTGTATCTCGATGGCGCCTTTCGCGCCCCCGGGGCGATAGGCGAGATCCAAGTAACGGTAACCGTTGCCGAAATCCCGCACTTCCCACTCCGCGTGCAGATCGTGGAAGTGGCCGACCGCCGGGAACCACACCGAGCGGAGGAAGGCGACGCTGCCATGCCCGAGTCCTCTTCGCGGCAGCTCGTTCCGCCGCGCGTTCGGCTCCTCCGCGAGCTGCCGCTGCATCCATTCCTCATACTGCTGTCCGAATCTCGTCATCGCGATCCCGCCCCCTGAAAATGTGCGCAAAAAAGCCGCCTCGCCGATGCGTCCGGTTCTACGGATGAGCATCGTATCGAGACGGCGTGTGCTTCACGACCTATGAGGGTCATTATCACGTAGGAGGCTGAAACGGACAATAATCTACGCCTCCGCATCTGCCGATATCTGCTAGAATGAAGCGTTGCTCCGCCGGGGCCATTCGTACGCTTGCCGTAAAATGCAGGCTGCGAAGCAAGCGCGCGACCGTAACGTGCCGAAACGCCATCCGGTCCGGGAACGAGCAATCGGAAAAGCGCAGACCGCGGAACTGCCCGCCGTCGAGGACTTCGAGACGTCCGATGGGCTCGAACCGGCCAACAAGCCGGCCGAGCTGCCCGGCAACTCGCGTTTCGCCCGGCTCGCGTGCGACGGCGCCGAACGCGATACCCTCGGCCAACCCGATTACATCGCGGCCGCTGGGGTAATAAAGGATATCGAACCGATGGACCTGCCATCCGAAGGAGGTGCGCCATGAACGTGCTGCCAAACATCGTCCGCGCGATTTCCGCGCTCGCGACGCTGGGCGCGCTGCTGCTGCTCGGCGTCGCGTTCCTGTTCAACGATACCGGCGAACCCGCCTCGACGCTGCTCGCGATCTACGGCGGCTATGCGCTGATCGGGCTGAGCGTCTTCGTCGGCAACGAAATCCTGATCGGCAAACGCGCCTTCGCGCACCGCCCCGTCCGCCGGGCGTACCGGATCTTCTGGGCCTGCGTCGCGCTCGCCGGGCTCTGCGTCTGGGCGGCGGTCGCCTATCGCTGAACAAGCGAGGGCACGCGAGGTTGACGAGGAAGCAGGAACCTGCGCCGAGCAGGTTGGGCGCCCGCAAGTGTACATAAAGCATGTCGGGGCGGTCGGCCCGCCGATCGCTCCAAGTACGCCAAGCCGGCCGGATAAGAAACCGCGACGCCGGCGAGCCGAAGGAGGCTCGTCCCCTTCCGACTTTACGCGGCCTCGTTCGCGCCGACGCAAGCGCAACCGGAAGCCGAGCGTCCGTTCCGACAGAGGAGCGGGCGTTTTCGATTTGTTTCGGCAAATTTCGAACGTTTTATGACAGGACTGATAGCCTTCTCCCAATTGTGGCATAATAAGCGCAATCAAGCGCGACTTCCGTCCTAAGCGGTCCCCGTCAAGACGCGTTTTCCCCATTGCAATTCCGACTAAACCAGTATACAATACTAGGCATTAGAGAGATTTCATGTTAGCTAAGAGAGGGAGAGACATCATGCGTAAACGCACGAGTATTATCGGGGCCGTCATGCTGTCGTTGACGGTGCTGCTGAGCGCTTGCTCGGGCAACAACAACGGCGGAACGAACACGGGCAACACGACGACCGGCAACGCGCCGGCGAACAACGGACAAGCGGCCGACAACGGCCAGCCGAAGGACGGCGGCAGTCTGATCGTCGCGGTCGGCGCGGATCCGGTTATTCTGAATCCGAACTACGCCGGCGACCGCGTCAGCCTGACGATCGACCAAGCGCTGTACGCGCCGCTGTTCCAAGTCGATAACGGCAAGAAGACGTTTTACCTCGCGGACAGCCTGGACCTTTCCGCGGACAAGCTGACCTATACGCTCAAGCTGAAGGACGGCCTGACGTGGCATGACGGCCAGAAGCTGACGGCCGACGACGTCGTGTTCACGATCGACAAGATTCTCGACGAGAAGCAGAACAGCTTCCTGCGCGCGAACTTCATCATCAACGGCAAGCCGATCCAAGCGGTGAAGAAGGACGACCTCACGGTCGAATTCAAGCTCCCGCAGGTCGCGCCGGCCTTCGAGGCGACGCTCGTCCAAGTGTCGCCGATTCCGAAGCACGTCTTCGAGAACGAAGCCGACATCGAGAAGAGCACGAAGAACGCGACCCCGGTCGGTTCCGGCGCCTTCAAGTTCAAAGCATACAAGACGGGCGAGTACGTGACGCTGGAGCGCTTCGATAATTACTTCGGCGGCAAGCCGCATCTGGATTCCATCACGTACCGCATCGCGAAAGACACGAACGCCGCCAACCTGGCGCTGCAGAACGGCGAGATCAACGTGAAATACCTTGATCCGCAGGACGTGGCGACGATTCAAGCGACGAACAATTTCGAAATCCTGCCGTATAGCGAAGGCCGCCTGTCGTACCTGCTCTTCAACGAGAACAGCGACACGGGCGCGCTGAAGAAGAAGGAAGTGCGCCAGGCGCTGTCCTACGCGCTGAACCGCGAGGAGCTGATCTCGACGGCGTACATGTCCGGCGATTACGCGGATCCGGCCAAGTCGATCCTCGCCTCGGACAACATCTACTTCGATAACGACGTGCCGAGCTTCGACAACGACGCCGCGAAAGCCAAGGAACTGCTGCAATCGGCCGGCGCCGGCAATCTGAAGCTGCGCTTCATCACGTCGAGCGGCAACAAGGCGCAGGAAGCGATCGCCCTGTACGTGCAGCAGAAGCTGAAGGCGGTCGGCGTGGACGTGCAGATCAACGCCATGGACGCTTCCGCGTACGGCACGAAGTTCTCGGATCTCAAGTCGACCGATTACGAGCTCGCGGCCGGCGGCTACATCATGGGCTACGATCCGGACGCGTACAGCATCCTGTACGCGACGAACGGCGACGCCAACTATACGCATTACTCCAACCCGAAGGTCGACGACCTGTTCAAGCAGGGCGGCGCCGAAGGCGACACGACGAAACGCGGCGAGATCTACAAGCAGCTGCAGGAAATCGTCGCCGAAGACGCGCCGGTCTACCCGATCGCCTACACCAAGACGATCGTGGCGGTGGACAAAAAATACGGCGGCCTGGATGAAGCCATCCTGAAGCCGGTCGTGATTTTCGAAGATCCGTCCAAACTTTATCTGAAATAAGGATGCGCGGGAAAATAAGCTGGTTCATCCGGCTTATTTTTTTGCTTCATGCAGCTGGGAGAGCGACATTATGCGACGACTCATCGTTCGAAGACTCTTGCAAACCGTGCCGATGCTCTTTTTCGTCTCGCTCGTCTGCTTCGCGCTCGTGAAGGCGGCGCCGGGAGACCCGGTGCTGTCCTTCGTGACGCCGAACATGCACGCGGACGACATCGAGCGCGTCCGGCACAACCTCGGCCTGGACCAGCCCGCGTACGTGCAGTACGTCAAGTGGCTGAAGGAAGGCCTGAGCGGCAATTTCGGCTATTCGCTCGTGAACCATCAACCGGTGCTCGGGCAGATCGTCGACCGGCTGCCGGCGACGGCCGGGCTGGTCGGGGCCGCCATCGCGCTCGCGGTGCTGCTGGCCATTCCGCTCGGGCTGCTCGCGGGCGCGAACCGGAACAAGTGGGTCGACAAGCTCGTCAACCTGCTGGCTTACATCGGCATTTCGGTGCCGCTGTTTTGGCTCGCGATTCTGTTCGTCTATTTATTCGCCATCCGCTTGCATTGGCTGCCCAGCCTCGGCATGCATACGATCGGCAAGAACGGCGCGCTCGACGTGATCAAGCACGGGATTTTGCCCTGCGCCGTGCTCGCGATCGGCTTCCTGTCCGTCTACGTGCGCTATATCCGTTCCAGCACGATCAGCCAGCTGAAGGAGGACTACGTGCAGATCCAATACGCCTTCGGCTCCGCCAAGCGGACGATCCTGTTCCGCCACGTGCTGAAGCATGTGCTGCTGCCGGTCATCACCCTGCTCGGGATGTCGCTCGGCGACCTCGTGACGGGCGCGATCGTGACCGAGACGGTCTTCTCCTGGCCGGGCATCGGCTCCCTCGGGATGACGGCGGTCCGCGGCTTCGACTACCCCGTGATCCTGGGCATCACGCTCTTGTCCTCCGTCATGCTGATCGTCGGCAATCTGCTTGCGGACATGCTGTACGGCTTTGCCGATCCACGAATCAAACTTACGAGGTGACACCATGAATCGGAGCAAATGGCGCAACGTCGGCGCGGAGCTGATGGCCAACAAGCTGGGGATCGCCGCGGCTGCGCTGCTCGCCGTCTTCGTCCTGGCCGCGGCCTTCGCGTTCCTGACGAACAAGGATCCGAACGCGCTGAACGTGCTGGAGAAGCTGAAGCCGCCCGGAGCCGGCCATTGGTTCGGCACGGACGACTACGGGCGGGATTACTTCGCCCGTGCGCTGTACGGCGGCCGCGTGTCGCTCACGGTCGGCTTCCTGGCGATGATCCTGTCGACCGGCATCGGCGTGGCGGTCGGCGTCGCGAGCGGTTATTTCGGCGGCTGGATCGATACCGTGCTGATGCGGATCGTGGAAATCATATTGTCTATTCCGACTTTTCTTATCCTGCTTTTGCTGAGCGTCTACCTGAAGCCGAGCGTCGGCAACCTGATCGTGATCATCTCGCTGCTCATGTGGATGAACATCGCGCGGATCGTCCGCGCGGAGACGCTCGCGCTCAAGGAGCGCGAATACGTGCTGTACGCCAAGGCGTCCGGCCAGGGCGCGTTCGGCATCATCGGCCGGCATGTGCTGCCGAACCTCGCGCCCGTCATCATCGTCAGCGCGACGAACAACATCGCCTCCGCGATCATGATGGAGTCGTCGCTCAGCTTCCTCGGCTTCGGCGTGCAGGCGCCGAACGCGACGTGGGGCAGCATGCTGAACGGAGCGCAGGGCTATATCGTTCAAGCGCCGTATCTGGCGATATTTCCGGGCGTCCTCATATTTCTGACGGTGCTCTGCTTTAACATGCTGGGCAATATTTTGCGCGTCGGCTTCGAACCGAAGCTCGGCAAACGATAGACGCGGCGGCCGAAGGGCAAAGGAGTGAAGAGACCATGACAGAACAGCTGCTGACAGTCGACGACTTACGCGTCTCGTTCCATACCCGCAGCGGGGAAAATCAAGCCGTGCGCGGCGTCAGCTTCCGCGTCGGCGCCGGGGATACCGTCGGCATCGTCGGCGAATCCGGCAGCGGCAAGAGCGTGACGGCCAAGGCGATCCTGGACCTGATCGCCGCGCCGGGCGAAATCAAGAGCGGCGCCATCGCGTTCCGCGGCGAGAGCCTGCGCGGCCTGCCGGCGAAGAAGTGGCGGAGCCTCCGGGGCAACCGGATCGCCATGGTATTCCAGGACCCGATGACGTCGCTCAATCCGGTCAAGACGATCGGCTTCCAAATGGCCGAGGTGATCCGCCGGCACCGGGGGCTCGGCAAGGACGCGGCGCTGAAGGAAGCAACAGAGATGCTGCGCAAGGTCGGCATTTCCGAGCCGGAGCGCCGGATTCGCCAATATCCGCACGAATTCAGCGGCGGCATGCGCCAGCGCGTCATGATCGCGATGGCGCTCTCGTGCGGCCCGGAGCTGCTGATCGCGGACGAGCCGACGACCGCGCTCGACGTGACGATCCAAGCGCAGCTGCTGGACCTGCTGCAGCGGCTGAAGGAGGAGTCCGGCACGGCGATCGTGCTCATTACGCACGACCTCGGCGTCGTGGCGAAGGTATGCACGCGCGTCGTCGTCATGTACGGCGGCATGGTGATGGAAGAGGGCAGCGTCGAGGACATCTTCTACCGCACGGGCAATCCGTACACGCAGGGGCTGCTGCGCTCGCTGCCGAAGCACGGCGGAGCGGGCCGGGAGCGGCTCGTCCCGATCGAAGGCTCGCCGCCGGATCTGATCGATCCCCCGCCCGGCTGTCCGTTCATGGAACGCTGCCCGCACGCGTTCGCGAAGTGCAAGGCGCTCCCGCCGATGTTCGGGCTCGGCGAAGGCCATGCCTCCCGCTGCTGGCTCGTGGACGGCAAGGAGACGCTGGCGCAGGCGCTGGCGGAAGGAGGCGAGGCGCGATGAGCGAGGTCACGAACGGCGGCCTGCCGGCCGGTTCGGCGGGCGAGGCGCAATCAAGTGGCGCCGGCGAGGTGCTGGTGGACGTGCGGAACCTGAAGAAGCATTTCGCGAAAGGGACGGATCTGCTGGGGCGCGGCCGGGACGTGCTGAAGGCGGTCGACGGCGTCAGCTTCCAGATCCGCCGCGGCGAGACGTTCGGCCTCGTGGGCGAGTCCGGCAGCGGCAAGTCGACCGTGGGGCGGTGCCTGTTGCGGCTGTACGATTACACGGACGGCGAAGTGCGTTTCGACGGGCACGATCTCGCGAAGCTCGGCGACAAGCAGCTGAAGCCGTTCCGCCGGCGCATCCAGTCGATCTTCCAGGACCCGTATTCCTCGCTCAACCCGGGGATGAACGTGCTGGAGCTGATCGGCGAGCCGATGAACATTCACGGCGTTCATAAGGGCGACCGGGAACGGAAGGAGACGGTCGGCGCGCTGCTCGAGCGGGTCGGGCTGAAGCGGGAGCATATGCTGCGGTATCCGCACGAATTCAGCGGCGGCCAGCGGCAGCGGATCTCCATCGCGCGGGCGCTGGCCGTGCGGCCGGAGTTCGTCGTCTGCGACGAGCCGATCTCGGCGCTCGACGTATCCGTGCAGGCGCAGGTCATCAACATGCTGGAGGACCTGCAGGCGGAATTCGGCCTGACGTACTTGTTCATCGCGCACGACCTCTCCATGGTGCGGCATATCTCGGACCGCATCGGCGTCATGCACGGCGGCCGGCTCGTGGAAGTGGCGGAGAGCGACGAGCTGTACGAGAATCCGCTGCATCCGTACACGAAGGCGCTGCTCTCGTCCATCCCGATTCCGGATCCGCGCCTCGCGCGCGAGCAGCGTCCGCTGGTCTACGATCCGCGGGCCTCGGGCGAGGGCGGCGGAGACGGCGGGCTGCGGGAGGTCCGTCCGGGCCATTTCGTGGCGGGCCATTGATCTCATGAAGGAGGAAGGGCTCATGGAAACGAAAGCGAAACTGTCCCAATGGGACGCGCTGATGCTGGAAGGGCTGCGCGGGCTGGGCTGGACGGACGAGGAGATCGTCCGCCGCATCCGGGAACGCGACGGACTGCCGGCCGACGACAGCATCTATGAATTCGACTACGCGCAGCTGGCGGACTTCGCGGCCGCGAACCCGGAGACGTTCGAACGGGCGGTGCGCGAAGGCTACGCCATCAAGTACAACACCGTGCGCGGCATCCGCTCGTGGATCAACGTCGCGTTCGCGCAGGAGCCGGAGCTCGTGCTGGAAGCGGGCAACGAATCCGTCGTCGCCAAGCTGACGCCGGCGGAGCGCGAACGGCTGCTGTCCGTCCTGTCGTACGGCTGGGCGGTGCGCGAGGAGCGCCCCGGCGAGGCCGGCACGTACCGGATCGAGCCGATCCAGCGGTAACGGAACGGACGAGCGGGTCATGAAGAGGCGCGGGCGGTTCTCGACCTCGAGCCGTCTGCATAAGCATAGCGGAAGCTGGAGAAAAGCCTCGGAACGCATACGGCGTTCCGAGGCTTTTTTGTCCGCGTCGGGCGCAGGCAGGCGATAATCGGCTTCTTCCGAATCCCGCGAGGCTTCGCCCCGAAACGGTCGAAAAGCCGCGAAGCTGCTCGATGAAACTCACAAAACCCCAATATTAAGCTGCGTTTAAATCCACAAAACCCCTAATTTGTTGTTTACAAGTTGGCGTTGTGCGGGTATTATGTACCCATAAGGCTTCAACAGCCCACATTGAAAGCGCTTCATAGTCGCGAATGCCATCTATGAATGCGGGTTGTTGCGCGTGCGCCTGAAAAATCATCAATTGGGGGAGGATTTTATGAAAGCGCTACAAAAATCTTCGTTCGCGCTCCTGGCCATGGGGTTGGCCGCGGGCACCATCCTGACGGGATGCGGAGGCAACGACAACGCCGGCACGGCCGGCAACGCGGGCACGGCCGGCAACGCTTCGGCGGCGAACGCCGACGTCAAGAAGGAGAAGGTGCAGCTCGACTTCTGGACCTTCTGGGGCTCGACGACCCGCAGGCCGATCATCGAGAAGATCATCAGCGACTTTAACGCCTCGCAGGACAAGATTTTCGTCAAGCACACGTACCTGCCGTTCGGCGACATCTGGACGAAGGAGCTCGCGCAGGTCGCGGCCGGCAATCCGCCGGACGTCATCGTCAACGACATCTCCACGGTGGCGCAGCGCGCGTCCAAGAACCAGAACACGAACCTGAAGGACCTGATCGGCAGCGAGGACATTCAGAGCCGCTTCTTCCCGGAATTATGGAAGACCGCCCTTTATAACAATGAACCGTACGCGCTTCCGTTCGTCACCGATACCCGCGTCATGTTCTACAACAAGAAGATGTTCCAGGAAGCGGGCCTCGACCCGAACAAGCCGCCGGCCACCTGGGAGGAGCTGGAGGCGGACGCCAAGAAGCTCGACAAGATCGGCGGCGACGGCAAAATCGAACGGCTCGGCTACGAGCCGACGATCGCGGGCGGCTGGGACCTGTTCCTCGCCAATTCCGACGGCCAGGCGCTCGTCGACGAATCCGGCGCGCACATCAACACGCCGTCCAAGATCGAAGCGCTGTCTTGGGTGAAGAGCTGGGCCGACCGGCTCGGCAAGAAGAACCTCGACGCGTTCAAGGCCGGCTTCGGCAGCAAGCAGAACGATCCGTTCATCGCCGGCAAGCTCGGCATCAAGATCGACGCCGCGACGTTCTGGACGCAGATTCGCGATTTCGCCGCGAACAAGGACGACGTCGGCATCGCGCCGCTGCCGGAATTCAAACCGGGCACGGGCCACAACAGCGTCGGCGGCGGCTTCGTCGTCGAGATTCCGAAGGGCGCGAAGCATCCGAAGGAAAGCTACGAATTCATGAAGTACTTGACCGACGTGGCCGCGCAGAAGTATTGGGGCCAAATGAACTTCGACAACGTGGCGAACGTGCAGGCCTCGAACGATCCCGAGCTGCAGGCCGATCCGGTCTACAAAGCCGCGGTCGATAACCTTCAGTTCACGAAGGTCGCGACGGTGCCGGTCAACGCGCCGGACTTCCGCAACCTGATCAATCCGGAGGTCGACGCCGTCCTCTTGGGCAAGGAAGAACCGAAGGAAGCGCTTGACAAAGCGCAGAAGGCCGTCGAGAACCTGATGGCCATGAATGCCAAGTAGCGATTCGCGCGACTGGGCACGGAAGCGGCGGAGCGGCGTCAGTGGCGCCGCTCCGCTTTTGCTTGGCGGAGGCGTCCGCCATCATTTTGACCGGGAGGGATAAACCATGAGTCGAATTTGGCCCCGGAAGGGCATCAAGCGGGCGACGATGGAACGGCGGGAGATCGCCTGGGGCTATCTGTTCGTGTCGCCTTGGGTGCTCGGCTTCCTGGCGTTCACGGCGGGTCCGCTGCTGTTCTCGCTGTACGCCAGCTTCACGAACTACGACGTCACGTCGCAGATGGACTGGGTCGGGACCCGCAACTACCACCGGATGTTCAAGGAAGATCCGCTGTTCTGGATTTCGCTTCGCAACACGCTGTACTACGTCGTGCTGATGGTGCCGCTCACGACCTTGTCGTCCGTGACGATCGCCATGCTGCTCAACCGGAAGATTCCGGGCATGCGGCTGTTCCGCACGATGTTCTACCTGCCGTCCGTCCTCTCCGGCGTCGGCGTCTACCTGCTGTGGATGCAGCTGCTGAACCCGGAATCCGGCCTCGTCAACCAGATGCTCTCGTTCGTCGGCATCGACGGCCCGTCGTGGCTGACGGACCCGGCCTGGACGAAGCCGGCGATCATCTTCATGAAAATGTGGAGCGTCGGCGGGGGCATGCTCATGTACCTGGCGAGCCTGCAGGGCGTGCCGGAGCAGCTCTACGAGGCGGCGGAGATCGACGGCGCGGGCGCGTTCCGGCGGTTCCGCACGATCACGCTGCCGATGATCAGCCCCGTCATTTTCTTCGAGGTCGTGACCGGCTTGATCGGCGGCTTCCAGATTTTCCAAGAGGGCTATATCATGTCGGACAATTCCGGCCCCGGCGCGCCGATGAACTCGCTCATGTTCTACAACCTGTACATGTACCTGAAGGCGTTCAAGGTGTTCGACATGGGGTACGCGATGGCCATGGCCTGGTTCCTGTTCCTGATCGTCATCGTCATCACGATCGTCAACATGCTCGTATCCAAGTATTGGGTGCACTATGAAGGAGGAGATCAGCGATGAACGCCGCAACGGTCCGCTCCGGCCGCGGAAGCTTCTACCAGAGCCGGAAACTGAAACGCAGCCTGTCCACGCTCGCCGTGCTCGTCGTTCTGATCGGCGGCAGCATCCTGTTCATCCTGCCGTTCTGGTGGATGGTCTCCACGTCGCTCAAGACGCCGCAGGAAATCGCCCAATACCCGCCGGCGTTCTTCCCGGCCGAATGGCATTGGAAGAACTACGAGGAAGCGTGGCACCTGGCGGACTTCACCCGCTACACGCTCAACACGCTGACGATCGCGGTGTTCGCCGTCATCGGCCACGTGCTGTCCAACACGTTCATCGCGTACGGCTTCGCGAAGCTGAAATTTCCCGGCCGGCAGCTCCTCTTCTCCGTTCTGCTCGGCACGATGATCATTCCGGGCTTCGTCACGCTCATCCCGCAGTACATCCTGTTCTCGAAGCTGCACTGGGTCGGCACGTACCTGCCGCTCATCGTTCCGGGCTTCTTCGGCGGACCGTTCTCCGTGTTCATGCTGCGGCAGTTCTTCATGACGATTCCGAACGACCTCATCGAGGCCGCGAAGATCGACGGCGCGAACCACCTGTACATCTGGTCCCGCATCATGGTGCCGCTGGCGAAGCCGGCCGTGGCCACGATCGCGATCCTGACGTTCAACGGGGCGTGGAACGATTTTCTCGGGCCGCTGCTTTACGTGAACGACGTGTCCAAGTACACCCTGCAGATCGGCCTGGAATCGTTCAAAGGCGCGGTCGGTTCGGAAGGCATGCAGTGGCATTACCTGATGGCCGGCTCGCTGATCGTGCTCGCGCCCGTCGTCGCGCTGTTCTTCCTCTTCCAGCGCTACTTCATCGAAGGCATGAACATCTCGGCCGGCACGAAGGGGTAAGCGGCAGCGAGGGGGAGAACGCGTTTGTAATTAGATAAAGGCAACTGACTTCAATTCATTTACTAGATGACGGTTAATTTCGTCCATTATTCATTGCGATCCAAGCATCAAACCCAAACAGAGACCAATTCAGGATGGAGATGACCTTCCATGCAAACCCGTACCAAACCGGCCAACGTCATTACGCTCAAGGAAGCGCTCGTGCTGGCGGAGCGCCACGGCTACGCGACGGGCTCGTTCTCGCCGCGCTACACCCCGATGATCGTGCCCGTGCTTCGCGCGGCGCAGCAATCGGCTTCGCCCGCCATCGTGCAAATTTCCCACAAGGAGCTGCTCCGGTACGGCATCACGCCGCGGCAGTTTGGCGACGCGTTCTACGAGGCGGTCCGATCGGAAGGCATCACCGTGCCGGTCGTGCTGCATCTTGACCATACGAAGGAAATGGACACCATCGCCCTCGCGATCGAGGCCGGCTTCACGTCGGTCATGATCGACGCCTCCGAGCAGCCGCTCGAGGCGAACATCGCCCTGTCCAAGGAGGCGGCCGCATACGCGCATGCCCGCGGCGTCTCGGCGGAGGCGGAGCTCGGCATGATCGGGACGACCGATTTCGTGGAGACGGACAAGGACGAGGAGCTGTACACCGATCCGGTCGAAGCGAAGCGCTTCGCCGAGGAGACGGGCGTCGACGCGCTCGCCGTCTCGTGCGGCACCGCGCACGGCGTCTACATGGTGAAGCAGCCGAAGATCGACTACGGCCGGCTGCGGCGCATCCGCGAGCTGACGCCGGTGCACCTGGTGCTGCACGGCGGCTCCGGCGTGCCCGCGGACATGATGCGGCAGGCCATCGCGCTGCCGGGCGGCGGCGTCAGCAAGGTCAACATCGCGACCGATCTGGAGCTTGCGCTCCTTGCGGCGCTCGGCCGGACGGAGCGGATGACCGACGCGGAGTGCCGCGCCCTGCCGGCGGAGCGGCTGGAGACGGGCCGCGCGGCGGTCGAACGGACCGTCGCGGACAAGATCGCGGACTTCCTCGGCAGCAAGGGCGCGGCGGCGTTCTTCGCGCGTTAGGGCGGGTGCGGCCATGAGCAAGGAGACGGAATATCCCCCGCACGCGGTCCGGCTCGCGGAGGGCTTCTACGCCGTCGCCGGCGATAAATTGACGCATCCGTGGGACGCCAGCGCGTACCTGTTCACGGGCGACGAGCCGGTGCTGGTCGACTGCGGGAGCGCGGAAGGCTATCCGGCGCTGAAGCGGAACCTGGCGTCGCTCGGCGTGCGGCCGCAGGACATCCGGGCGGTCTACGCGACGCACGGACACTGGGACCATCTGTCCGGCTTCGCGCGCTTGCGCGCGGAGAGCGGCGCGAAGCTCTACGTGCACGAGCTGGACCGCCGGCAGGTCGAGACCGGGGATCCCGAGCGCACCGGCGCGTTCCTGTACGGCCGGCCGTTCCCGCCGGCGGCGGCCGACGGCCTGCTGCGCGAGGGCGACGCGCTGCCGGCGGGCCGATACCGGCTCGAGGTCATCCACACGCCGGGGCATACGCCCGGAAGCGTCTCGTTCCTGTTCGACGCGGCCCCGGGTCCCGTGCTGATCGCCGGCGATGCGCTGTGGGGCGGTTATCATCCCAAGGTCGGCTCCGACCTGGACGATTGGCAGGCTTCGCTGGACAAGCTGCTGGCCCGCCGCTTCGAGCTGATGACATTCGGCCATTTGCCGCCGACGCTCGCGTACGACGCGCATGCGAAGGTCGGAGAAGCGCGCCGGCAGCTCGGCACGTACATGAACCCGTGGTTCAAGCCGTTTCACGAACGGTTTCGGTATTGAACGAAGAAGCGGCTCGCGGACGCGCGCGCGCGAAGCGGCAGGCGAAACGAATGAACAATGGCGATACCATCGAAACCCAAGAAGAGTCGAAACGAACGGACAGAAAGGATGCTGCGTCCATGAAGCACCGCAAGCTCTACATGATCGGCAACGCCCATCTCGATCCCGTCTGGCTGTGGCAGTGGCAGGAAGGCTTTCAGGAAACGAAGGCGACCTTCCGCTCCGCGCTCGACCGGTTGAAGGAATACGGCGATTTCATCTTCACGAACAGCTCGGCGGCCAACTACGAATGGGTCGAGCGCAACGACCCGGCGATGTTCGAGGAGATCCGCGCGCGCGTCGCCGAAGGCCGCTGGCAGATCGTCGGCGGCTGGTGGGTGCAGCCCGACTGCAACATCCCCGGCGGCGAATCGTTCGCGCGCCAAGGCTTGTACGGCCAGCGCTATTTCAAGGAGAAGCTCGGGGTGACGGCGAAGGTCGGCTACAACGTCGACAGCTTCGGCCACCACGGCATGCTGCCGCAGATCCTGAAGAAGAGCGGCATGGACTATTACGTCATGATGCGGCCGATGCCGAACGAGAAAGGCCTGCCGTCCCGGCTGTTCCACTGGGAATCGGACGACGGCAGCCGCGTGCTGGCCTTCCGCATTCCGTTCGAATACTGCACGTGGGGCCAAGAGCTGGAACATCACGTCCGCCGCTGCATGGGCGAGATGAAGGCGCCGCTCGACGACCTGATGGTGTTCTACGGCGTCGGCAACCACGGCGGGGGGCCGACGAAGGCGAACATCGAGAGCTTGCGGGCGATGAACGCGCGGCCGGATTTCCCCGAAATCGTCTTCGCCGGGCCGAACGACTTCTTCGCCGACGTCGAGCGCAAAGGGCTTCGGCTTCCGGTCGTCCATGACGATCTGCAGCATCACGCGAGCGGCTGCTACGCGGCCCATTCCGGCATCAAGCAGTGGAACCGCCAGGCGGAGAACCGCCTGATCGCCGCGGAGAAATGGTCCGCGCTCGCGCAGCGCGTCACGGGCCTGCCGTATCCGGAAGACTTCCGCCGGGCGTGGACGAACGTGCTGTTCAACCAGTTCCACGACATCCTGGCGGGGACGAGCCTGGAGGCGGCCTACGAAGACGCGCGCAACATGCACGGCGAGGCGATGAGCATCGCCGACCGGAACTTGAACGACGCCGTCCAGTCGCTGTCCTGGAACATCGGCATCGAGCAGGTCGAGGGGATGAAGCCGATCGTCGTCTTCAACCCGCATGCCTGGAACAGCACCGTCAACGTGGAGCTCGAGATCGGCGGGCTGAAGGACGGCATGGCGCTGACGGACGACGCCGGCCGGCGGGTCGCGTACCAGACGGTGCAGTCGCAAGCGACGGCGGGCGGCCGGTCCCGGCTCAGCTTCGTCGCGGATCTGCCGCCGCTGGGGTACCGCGTGTACAAGCTGCTTCCGGCCGCGAAGGAAGCGCCGTCCGGGGAACGGCCGTTCGGCTGGCAGCCGGAGGGACAACCGGTCGAAGCGGGCGACCGCCGGCTCGAGAACGATCGCCTGCGGATCGAATTCGATCCCGCGACGGGCTTCATGACGAGCCTCTACGACAAACGGGCGGGCTTCGAGGTGCTGCGCAGCGCGGGCGCCCGGCCGGTCGTGCTCGAGGACCGCTCCGACACGTGGAGCCATAACGTGATTCATTTCAACAAAACCATCGGCGACTTCGTCGCGACGAGCGTCCGACGCGTGGAGCACGGGCCGGTCAAGTCGGTCGTCCGGGTGACGAGCGAGTACGGGCGGTCGACGCTGGTGCAGGACTTCACGCTGTACCGCGAGCTCGATTACGTCGACGTGGCGGTGACGGTCGATTGGCGCGAGCGGTTCAAGATGCTGAAGCTCGTCTTCCCGGTCAATCTCGTGTTCACGAAGCAGACGTACGAGATTCCGTACGGCTTCAAGGAGCGCGAGCATAACGGCGAAGAAGAGCCGGGCCAAAGCTGGGTCGACTACGGCGGCATCGTGCGCGATGGTACCGCGGTATACGGCCTGTCGCTGATGAACGACGCCAAATACAGCTACAGCATCCACAACAAGGAGCTGGCGCTGACCGTGCTGCGCAGCCCGATCTACGCGCATCACGACCCGCTCGTGCCCGATCCGGACGGCCATTACTCGTTCATCGACCAAGGCATTCAACGGTTCCGTTACCGGCTGCTGCCGCACGCGGGGAGCTGGGAGGAAGCGGGCACGGTCAAACGCGCGCTGGAGCTGAACCAGGCGCCGACCGTCGTCATCGAAACGTATCATGACGGCGAGCTGCCGCAGCGCGCGTCCTACTTGAGCGTCGACCGGGATAACGTCGTCGTCAGCGCCGTCAAGCGGTCCGAGGACAACGACGACCTGATCGTGCGCTGCTACGAGACGGCGAAGGAGGCGGTCCGGGCGACGATCGCGCTGCCGCGGGCCGGCCGCTCGTTCGAAGCGGACTTCGGGCCGTGCGAGATCAAGACGTTTCGCGTGCCGGCGGACCCGTCGCGGCCGGTGACCGAGACGAATCTGCTGGAATGGGAGCAGGAAGCATGATTCCGGCCCGAATCAGCCTGAACGGCGGAGATTGGCTGCTGAAGGATTTCGTCGGGGAAGACTGGGTCTGGCGGAACGCGGAGAAGCCGGACACCGCCGACGTCCGCTGGTGGCGGCCCGCCTCCGTGCCGGGGACCGTGCTGCACGATCTGCTGGCGAACGGCGAGGTGCCCGATCCGTACGTGGAGCGCAACAGCCTGCTCGTCGAGTGGGTGCCGCAGCGGACGTGGGTGTACCGCAAGACGTTCGAGGCGCCGGCGGATTGCCGCGGCCGGCGGGTGAAGCTGCATTTCAAGGGCGTCGACTACGCGGCGCAGTTCTTCTTGAACGGCCGCCGGCTCGGGGCGCATGAAGGCATGTACACGCCCGCCGAGTTCGAAGTCGGGGAGCTGCTGAACGCCGGGGGAAGCAACCTGCTCGCCGTCGTCGTCGAGAAGGCGCCCGACGAGCAGCCGCAGGTGAGCAAGACCGCGTACGTGCGCACGCACAAAAGCCGGATGACGTACTGGTGGGACTTCTGCCCGCGCATGATCCATCAGGGCATCTGGGACGAGGTGTATCTGGACGTCTCCGGACCGGCGGCGATCGAGGACGTCTACGTGCGGCCGGTGTTGGCGGACGATTGCGCGCGCGCCGACGTCGAGGTCGAGACGGCGCTGTCCGTCTCCGCCGCCGTGCGCGCCCGGGTGAAGGCGGTGCTGCGCGACGCCGGGGGGCGGCGGGTGGCCGAGCATACCGGCGAGCACGCGCTGGGCGCCGGGGAGACGACGCTTCGCCTGCGGCTGCCGGTGGAGCGGCCGAAGCTGTGGCAGCCGAACGGTTCGGCGCCCGAGGCGGAGGCTTACCGCTACGAGGCCGAGGTGCGGGTATACGTCGCGGCCGGGGCGGAGGCGGACGGCGGGGAGGCGGGTCCGGGGACTGACCCTGCTTCGATGCCGGCTGTCCCGGAGCTGTCCGCGGCGCGCACGGTGCCGTTCGGCATCCGCAAGGTCGCGTTCGCCCGCAACGAGGGGGCGGATCCGTCGGCCCGGCCGTACACGCTGGTCGTCAACGGACGGAGAACGTACGTCAAAGGCTGGAACTGGGTGCCGCTCGACGCGATGTACGGCGTGGAGCGCCCGGCGAAGCTGGAACGGCTGCTGACGCTGGCGAAGCGCGCCGGGGTCAACATGCTGCGCGTCTGGGGCGGGGGCTTGATCGAGAAGGATGCCTTCTACGAGCTGTGCAGCCGGTACGGCATCATGGTATGGCAGGAGTTCGTCCAATCGAGCTCCGGCATCGCCGACAAGCCGAGCGAGGCGCCCGAATTCCTGGCGATGATGGCGCGCGAGGCCGAGGCGATCGTCCCGCGCAAGCGAAACCACGCGTCGCTCGTGCTCTGGTGCGGCGGCAACGAGCTGCAGGACGCCGGGAACCGGCCGCTGGACGACGGCGAGCCGGTGCTCGGCCTGCTTCGCGCCGCCGTGGAACGGCTCCATCCGGACGCGCTGTGGCTGCCGACCTCGCCGACGGGCCGGGTATTCATGAACAGCCTCGAGACGATCGCCCGCGACCCGGACGGCCTGCACGACGTGCACGGTCCCTGGGAGCATCAGGGGCTCGCCGGCCATTACGAGCTGTATAACAACGGCACGTCGCTGCTCCATAGCGAGTTCGGGGTCGAAGGCATGACGAACCGGCGGGCGCTGGACCGGACGATCCCGCCGGAGCGGCAGTGGCCGGCGACCAAGGACAATCCGGTCTATTTCCACCGCGGGGCGTGGTGGATCAACGAGCCGCTCGTCCAGCGTTCCTTCGGCGAGGCGCTCGGCGACGTCGGGACGCTGATCCGCGCGAGCCAGTTCCTGCAGGCCGAAGGGCTCCGCTACGCCGTGGAGTCCAGCATTCGCCGGCAGCCGCGCAGCAGCGGCACGCTGCCCTGGCAGCTCAACGAGCCGTATCCGAACGCCTACTGCACGTCCGCGATCGATTACGACGCCTGCCCGAAGCCGGCGTATTACGCGGTGGCGCGGGCGTACCGGCCGGTCGCCGTGACGGCGGCGTTCGCGGCGCAGGCCTGGGCCGGGCGCGACGCCTTCGCCGCCGAGCTGTGGGCGGCCTCGTCGCTGCCGCGCGCGGCGGACGGCGCGCGCGCGGCATGGAGCCTCGCCGGCGCGAGCGGCCGCGTCTACGCCGCGGGCGAGACGGCGCCCGCGGCGCTGCCGGACGGCGGCGCCGTCCGGCTCGGGGCGGCGCGATGCCCGCTCGCGGACATCGGCGAGGACGCGTTCGTCCTCACGCTGTCGCTCGCGGATGCCGGCGGCCGGCCCCTCGCCGGCAACCGGTACGTCTTCTCGGCGGCCGGCGATCTGACGCCGCTGCTGCGCGTGCCGGAGACGACGCTGCACGCGCGGCTGCTTCCGGCCGAGGACGCCGCGCCGGAAGCAGCATCGGCCGCCGCATCGGCCGCCGGCGCCTCCGCGCTTGGCGGCGCGGCTCGGCCCGCGCACGCCGCCGCGCGCGCCGCGGCCGCGCCGGTCCGGGCGCGGCTCGAGCTCGTCAACGCCGGCGAGGCCGCCGCGCTGAACGTGCGGCTGGACGAACCGGACGGCCCGGCCGACCCGAACGGACCGTCCGCAGGCACCGGTTACGCCTATTTCGAAGACAACGGCTTCACGCTGCTGCCGGGCGAGCGGCGCGCGATCGCCGTCGACTGGCACGGCGTGCCGGATGCCTTGCGGGGCGTGGCCTATTCGGCTTGGAACGCCCCGGCCGCCGCCGTCCTCCTTTCTTCGCCGCGGACATTCGACTAGCTCCCAAAAAATGCGTATAATGAAGCCAATTCATTATAGGCCGAAGTGAGGGTTCCTTATGATCGCGGTCCAGCGCCGGAATAAAATCAAAGAAATGCTGCTTCAGGAGCATAGCGTCAAGGTAGCCGATCTGGTCAAGGAATTCCGCGTGTCCGAAGAGACGATCCGCCGGGATTTGCAGCAGCTGGAGAAGGAAGGCATGGTGCAAAAAAATTACGGCGGCGCGATCCTGACCGACGATTATCAGCAGTCGCTCGCTTCCGTCCTCCCCGTCCAGCAGCGCAAATTCCAGTATTACGAGGAGAAGGAAGCGATCGGCAAGCTGGCCGCTTCGCTCGTCGGCGAAGGGCAGATCGTCGTGCTGGATTCCGGCTCGACCACGTGGTGCATGGCCCGCCATCTGAAGGAAATTCCGAATCTGGTGCTCGTGACGAACGGCATGAACGTCGCGGAAGAGTGCAGTCAGAACGAAGCGGCGTCGATCTTCGTGCTCGGCGGCAAACTGGTCACGAAATCGATGTCGCTCGTCGGCCCGCAGGCGGTCGGGGAGCTGAACACGTACAGCGCCCACTCCACCTTTCTCGGCACCTCCGGCATCGCGCTCGGCAAAGGCTTCACCAGCTCCGACCTGTACGAGGCCGAAGTGAAGCGGGCGATGATCAAGGCCGGCAGCCGCATCGTCATTCTGGCCGACCACAGCAAGTTCGAACGGCAGGCGCTCGTGTCGTTTGCGGGCTTTCAGGACGTTGACGCGCTGATCACGAGCGACCTGACGGACCCGGGCTTGCTGCGGGAAATCGAGGCGTTCGGCGTGCAGGTCATGGTTTGTCCCGTCAAGGGAAAGCTGAAGGAGAGCCTCTGATAAGGAAGGGATCGCGAAGATGGAAACGATCAAACGAATGTTCGACCATGTGAACTGGGCAAACGAGCGAATCTTGAGCGCGCTGTGCGCCGACCGTTCCGGCAGCGCCGAAGCGGCGGGGCTCTTCGAGCACGTCCTGCGCGCGGAGCAGGTCTGGCATGCCCGGCTGCAGGGGCAGGACAGCGCGCACGTGCCGCTTTGGTCGGAGGACGGCGTGGACGCCTGCGTCGAGCTGGCGAAGCTGAACAAGGAGGCGTTCGCGTCCTACCTGGCGCGGCTGAAGCCCGAACGGCTGGACGACGTCGTCGTCTACGCGAACCAGACGGGCCGCGAGTTCCGGACGTCCATCCGGGACATTCTCACGCACGTGGCGCTGCACGGCCAGTACCACCGCGGGCAAGTGAACGCGAAGCTGCGCCGTCTCGGCGGCGAGCCGGTCAACGTGGATTACATCACTTTCGTGCGCTAGCGCCGCGGGCCGCCGCAACAAAACAACCGCCCCGAACGTCAGGAAAGCATGGCGTTCGGGGCGGTTGTTTGCATATGGACTAGATCGTTTACGGGATTATCCGAAGTCGCGCCGCTATACCTGCAGCATCAGCAAAATGATCGAGGACAGGCTCAGGACGCCGCTGATCAAGTACAGGAACGCGACGGCCTGCTTCGGGCTGAGGCCCGCCCGCAGCAGACGGTAATGCGCCTGGCTGGCATCGGCCTGGTAGATCGGCTTGCCGCCGAGGAGCCGTTTGACCACGACGAACAGGTTGTCGAAGATCGGTACGCCGAGGGCCAGAATCGGAATGAAGATGGACAGCACCGTCGCCTGCTTGAACGCGCCGTCGAGCGCGATGACGGCGAGGATGAAGCCGAGGAACGTCGCCCCCGCGTCGCCCATGAACACCTGCGCCGGCGGCTTGTTGAACCGCAGGTACGCGATCGTGACGCCGACGAGGATGATCGCCATCATGGCGGAATCGGACTGCCCTTTGGCCAGCGCGACCACGAACAGCGTCCCCGCGGAGATCGCCGACAGTCCGCCGGCCAGCCCGTCCATGCCGTCCGAGAAGTTGATGACCGTCGTCACCCCGAAGATCCACAGAATCGTCAGCGCGAACTGCAGCCATTCCGGCAGGTTCACGAAGCCGCCGGTGATCGGGTTGTAGAATCCGCTGAACGTAATGCCGGCGGCATAGACGATGACCGCGGCCGAGATTTGCACCAGGAACTTCGGCAGCGTCGGGAAATCCTTGCCCCGCGTCTTGTACCAGTCGTCGACCGTGCCGATCGCGAGCAGCAGCAGGGAGCCGAGGATGATCGCGCCGGTTTGCAGCGTGAAGCCTTTCAAGTAGAACAGATAGGTGACGATGAAGCCCGCGAAGATGGCATAGCTGGCCGTCAGCGGAATCGGCTTGCGGTGGATTTTGCGCTCGACGTTCTCGCGGGGCTTGTCCACGAAATCGAGGCGGAACGCCAGCCGTCCGAGCGGCGGGATAAGCAGGTATACGATGGCGAACGAAACGAGAAACGCGATGACGTACGACATGATTTCATCTCCAATGGCAAGTTTTGGATAATCGGGTCCGAATGTAAGGATGCGCCAAAAGCCGTTCTGCTATTCTCGTCCTGTAAGACGGCCGGATTCGGCAAAAGGTTTCCGAGAACGGCGATTTTGGATTCCATAATATGCTAAACTAGAAAAAGAAACGGGCAAAACCGACAATCGGGCAAGGCAGCGCGCGCCAAACCGGCAGGAATCGTTCGAAACCGGGAGGAATAACGTCATGACGACCTTTCAGAGCTGGCTTGGACTGGTTATTCTGATGCTTGGCTCGATCGCGGGCATCTACGTGCGCAACGTGACGGTCATCGTGCTGTGCGTGACCATCGGGCTCGTCCTGCTGTCGCTGGCGACGATCGCCGAGAGCGCGCAGGGCGCGTATCATCGCTCGCTCGGGCTTCCGATGACGCGGAACCAGCTGCGGACGATCCTCCGGCAATCGCCGACGTACGCGTTCGAATCCGGACTGTTCGAAGCGTACCCGAACGCGGACCGCGCACCGGGGTACCCGCTGCTCCGCTTGGACGGCGAGTACTACGTGCGCGTGAAATTATTTTACCCGTATTTGCGGCAGGAGGACACCGCCTACACGTTCGCGCTGCCCGGCCGCGCG
This sequence comes from Paenibacillus sp. UNC496MF, assembly GCF_900113915.1. Taxonomy (NCBI): domain Bacteria; kingdom Bacillati; phylum Bacillota; class Bacilli; order Caryophanales; family Paenibacillaceae; genus Paenibacillus; species Paenibacillus sp. UNC496MF. Next base: position 360,276 of record NZ_FORE01000006.1, on the reverse strand, counting down.
CCGGCCGTGTTGGACTGCGAGGCGTATTACCGCGCCGGCGCGGACCTGTTCGAGCATGACGAGCGGGTCTACGTCAGGCTCGCCGCGCTCGGGCTGCGGTTGCGCGTCCGCGGCGCCCGGGCCGAGCTGTAAGGGGCGGAATCCGCGGATAACCGCGGATTCGGCGACCGGGGGGAGAAGCCATGACGCGCATGCGCGTCGCCGCCGCGCGAAGGGCGCGATACGGTCCATCCACATCCGCGCCCCGGACGGCAATTTGATCGAGATCTCGAATTACCGGGGCACCCGGGCCGCCGCGCCCGCCATGCCGATCGATCCGCACGCGAATTGCAGCAGCCAAATCTTCCAGGCGGGGGGCGCTCGTAGTGAAAAGAATGTTGGCCAAGTTCCTTTTGTGGATCGGGTTATTCGGAATGCTGTTCAGGACGGCGATCGCGTTCATCGAGCGCAAGTACCAGTATTCGCTGATCGACGGCCGGCTCCTGGACGGAATCGAAATCTTGCTCGCCCTGGAATGCCTCCTGGTGGCCGCCATGCTCCTGCACAAGTACGCCGCGCGGGCGAGGTTCTACTGGATCCTGCTCGCGCTCGGCGCGGCGGTGTTGTTCTTCGAATTTCGGGCGGCCGGCTTCGGCGACCTGTTCGAATCGAACGCGAACCGCTATTATTACGACTCGCCGACCCAGCGGTACCGGCTGCTGCTCGAAGAATCGGGCAGCGGCGGTTCGGCGGACGTCCGGGCGTACCAGGTCGAGAACCGGTTCTTCAAGCGGACGTCCGACCGGGCGTTCGTCGCGCTCGGCGCGTCCGGCGAGCCGATTTCGGGTTCGGATCTGGCCGTCGACTGGACACGCGAGAACGTCGCCAAAGTGACCGTCACGAGCGGCGGCAAGTCGCGGAGCTTCGAGCTGACGTTCAACGACAACGGCGTGCTGAAGGCCATCATGGACCGGGCCGACTTATTCTCCGGGGAGGACGAGGCGCGGGCGGCGTCCTAGCCGTTCCCTCGCTTCTTGCATCCCCCGGTACCTAATCATTCGAAACCATCTCGGGATTTCCGGGGAACGCATCGCGCGCCTAAGACATTCGGCGGAGGAGGGACGGCCATGAGCGTCACGACGATTTATGCGGCCCGGCACGGGCAGACGGAGTGGAACGTCGAGCAGCTGGGAGCCGCCGTACATTCATCCGGCCAGCCTGTGCAAGCTCGAGATCGGGAAGGGCGGACGGACATCCTGCTTCACGGCGATATCGGCCATTATCCGAACAGCCGGCGACCGCGGACTAGCATCGCAACACGACCATCTTACACGGAACGAGGCGAGAAGCAGCATGGACATCGTATTGAAGCAAGTGGAGAGCGAAGCGCTGAAGGCGCAGTGGCAAGCGGCGTTCGAGGAACAGCGCATCGGGCGGCCGGACGGCTATTTCGACCGGTGCCTGGCGGAGAACCAGGCGGGGACCCGGGTGACGCTGCTGGCGTTCGCCGACGGGCGCGCCGCGGGCTGCGCGCATTTGAAGTACGCTTCGGACTACCCGCATTTCCGCGACCGGCATATCCCCGAGATCAACGACCTGCACGTGTTTCCGGCCTTCCGCAGACACGGCGTCGCCAACCGGCTCATCGACGAATTCGAGACGATCGTGAACCGGCACCACAATCAAATCGGAATCGGCGTGGGACTCTATAAGGATTACGGCGCCGCTCAGCGCATCTATTGCCGCCGGGGGTACATTCCGGACGGGCACGGCGTCATGTACCGGGACGAGGAAGTGCGCCCGGGGCAGACGGTGCCGGTCGACGACGAGCTGGTGCTTTATTTCGTCAAGGAGCTGGATTACGATTAAAGAGGCGCCGAAGGAAGACTAAAGGGGGCAAAAAGGGCTAACGGGGACGAAGGAAGGCACCTTCGCCGCGCAGCCGCTTTGCCCGCCCGCCGGCGACGCCGTCCCGATGAGGGCGTTCAACGACATCCCGGACCGAGAGGAGCAGCCGCATTGATCATGCCAACCCGCCGCACCGTCGTCTTCTCCGTCGCGATTTTGATACTGGCCGCGCTGCTGGCGAACCGGGCCGTGCAGCAGCACCGGGCCCAAAACAACTTGAGCGCGCTTCAGCAGCGCGTCGACGAGGCGTTCAGAACGCAGCTCAGCCTGGCGGCCTCGAGCCTCGGCACGGACTTCGACGAGGACGAGTCCAACTTCAACGCATGCGTGGCGTCCGTGTCCGCCGCCGCGGCCTTGGCCGGCCAGACGAGCTTCGAGTCGCGCAACGACGTGCTCGACGTCGCGCTGGACCGCTTCGGCAAAATTCTGCTCAATCCCGTCAACCGGCAAGCCGTCACGCAGAACGCGCCGACGCTCCGGGCTTTGTTCGTCAAGCTGAGCGCCGATCCGGCGGACGCCGACACGACGCGGCAGCTGTCCGCGTTTACCGGCAACGTCCGATAATCCCGCAGCGCACGCCTTTGCCGGTACGAACGCGAATCGAATCCCCACCCACGAGGAGAAGCAGCCGGGCGGCCGCTTCTTTTGTTTTGCGCGGCGCGCGGGGAAGGCGCGGCGAGGTCGGTTCCGGGCTCCATGCGGCTTGGCAAATGGCATGCGAAAGCATATATTGATATAAGAATAGCGACGAACGGAGAGGCGGAAGCCGGCTCCGGCGCCTGTCGCGCCTGGAGGTCGACCGAGAATGAGCGAATCCGCTTCGAAGCCGATGTACGAACGCATTTTCGAAACGCTGCGCGACGCGATCATCGCGCGCCAATACGACGTAGGGGACCGCGTCCCCTCGGAGAAAGAGCTCGGAGACGCGCACGGCGTCAGCCGCATCACGAGCAAGAAGGCGCTGGAGCTGCTGGCGGGCGCGGGCTACATCGTCCGCCAGCCCGGCCGCGGCTCCTTCGTCGCGGACCCGGCGGCGGCGAAGGAGCCGGCCAAGGGCCCTGCCGGACAGCGGGTCGTCGCCCGCCGTCCGGCGCGCGCGGACGGCAAGCTGCTGATCGGGCTCGTGATCACCGATTTCGCGGACAGCTACGGCACGGCGCTCATCTACGGCATGGAGGAGGCTTCGCGCCTGCACGGCGCCTATCTCGTGCTCAGGCGCTCGTTCGGCGTTCCCGCTTACGAGGAGGAAGCCATCCGGGGGCTGCTCGCGCTCGGCGTGGACGGGCTGATCGTGTTTCCGGCGCAGGGGGAATATTTCAACGCGGAAATTCTGAAGCTCGTCATCGCGAAGTTTCCGCTCGTCCTCGTCGACCGGCATTTGAAGGGCGTGGCGGCCGCCTCCATCAGCACGGACAACGTCAAGGCGGCCAAGGAAGGGACGCATTACCTGTTCGGGCTCGGGCATGCGTCGATCGCGTTCCTGACGCCGCCGCCGGCGGACACGACCGCCATCGAGGAACGGATCGAGGGCTTCATCCAGGCGCACGCGGAGAAGGGCATCAAGGTCGACCGCGCGCTGTGGATCGAGGACATCGCCTCCTCGCTGCCGCAGGCGAACGCGGAGGACAACCGGCGGCGGGATATCGCGAAGATCAAGGACCATCTGGAGCGGCACCCGGAGATCACGGCGATGTTCGCGACGGAATACAACATCGCGCAGCTGGCGTTCCGCGCGGCGCGGGAGCTCGGGCTGTCCGTGCCGGACGAGCTCTCGATCCTGTGCTTCGACAGCCCCGAGATCAACGGCGCCTTCCCGCTCACGCATCTGAAGCAGGACCAGCACGGCATGGGCACGCTGGCGTTCGAGCACGTGCTGAAGCTGCGGGACGGCGAGCCGCTGCCCCGCAAGACGCTGCTGGACGCCGCGCTCGTCGTCGGCGAATCGACGGCGCCGATGAAGCCGCGCCGGCGGGACGTCTGAGTCCCGCCGCGCGGCACGCGCGGGGCGGGAGAGCCGCGCGAACAAGCAGGCGGCTCGCAAGCCTCCCGGCTTGCCGCTGTCGCCGGAGGCTTGTCGTCCGCCATGCGCGCCGGGATTAGGAAATTGAAGGTCGACATACCGGATGCAAGCTGATATAACAGAATTTGTAACCGTTTTATTTTCCGTCCGCGGACCGCGGGGATTGACGGAAGTTTAATCGGCGGAGCGGCATGCGCGTCTGATCTTGCCCGCTTCGGGGCGGCGGCGAATCCGCGTACCGCCGGCCGCGGACGGACTTTGCGTCCGCCCGCCGGATATGGCAAGATAAAGTGCACACATCGAACGAGGGAGAGTGGAACGCATGCGCAAGGTGCTGGTGTTGGGCGGGACGCGGTTCTTCGGCCGGAAGCTGGCCGAACGGCTGATCGCGGCCGGGGACGACGTGACGATCGTGACGAGGGGCGGGCTGCCGAATCCGTTCGGAGACCGCGTGCGGCACCGACAGGCGGACCGCAAGGACGCGGCGGCCCTGCGCGAGGCGCTGGGGGACGCGGCGTACGACGTCGCGTACGACAACATCTGCTATCTGCCGCAGGAGGCGGAGGAGGCCGCGGAGCTGTTCGCGGGGCGCATCGGCAAGTACGTCGTCACCTCGTCGCTCAGCGTCTATCCGTTCGGCGGACCGGCCAAGACGGAAGCGATGTACGACGCGCGCGGGCGCGAGCTGCCCGAGGCGTACCCGGCCGACATCGACTACGGCGAGGGCAAGCGGCTGGTCGAGTCGGTGCTGCTGCAAAAGGCGCCGTTTCCGACGGCCGCGGCGCGCTTTCCGATCGTGCTCGGCACGGAGGACTATACGCGCCGGCTGCATTTTCACGTCGAGCACGTACTGAAGGGGCAGCCGATCGGCATTCCGGCGCCGGACGTTCCGATGTCGTTCATTCTCGCCGACGAAGCGGCGGAATTTCTCGATTGGCTCGGCCGCACGGGCGCCGAGGGGCCGTATAACGCGTGCTCGAACGGGGAGATCTCGCCCGGCGCCATCGTGCGGCTGATCGAGGCGGCGACCGGCAAGCGCGCGATCGTCGCGCCCGAAGCGGAGGAGGCGGACATGTCGCCGTTCGGCATTCCGGCGCCGTGGGTCATGGATACGGCCAAGGCGCGGGCCGAAGGCTTCGCGTTCCGCGAGCTGGACGGCTGGCTGCCGCAGCTAATCGAGCGGCTCGCGAAGGAGGCAAGCGCGTCATGATCGCGAACGAACGGATCAAGGCGTCCGAAGTGCGGCTGACCGGCCTGGACGGCGAGGACCTCGGGGTCATGACGCGGGACGATGCGCTGGCGCTGGCCAAGAAGCACAAGGTCGACCTCGTCTGCGAATCGCTCATGAGCAGTCCGCCGCCGTGCCGCCTGATCGGCCGGGGCGCGGCGAAGCAGGACATGAACGCGCGCAAGCAGGCGGAGAAGCGCAAGGACGGTCCGCTGAAGGCGAAGGAGATCCGGCTCGCGCCGCATATCGAGGAACACGACTACGAGACGAAGCTGCGGCAGCTGGAGAAGCTGCTGGACGGCGGCTTGGCCGTCGACCTGACGGTGCGCGCGCAGGGCAAGGAGAGCCAGCAGGCCAAGGCGCTGCTGGAGCGGCTGTTGGCCGACCTGAAGGGCCGCGGCAGCCGCGAAACCGGCATCCAAACGAGCGGCAAAGGCGCCGCCGTGCGGGTCGTGCCCGCGCGGCGGCCGTAGCCGCGGCGGGCGGGGAAGCTTCGGCCGGACCGGCCGAAGCTTCCTCACATGCCATGGGAGCGTTTATTGACAATTGGATACGGCTCCATTACGATTAACCTGTCTGATAGGCTGTTGGGAGGAGGAGTGCTGAAATCATGCGAAAAATTCAAAAGGTTCTCGTGCACGAGCAAGTTTCGCAGGAAATCCAGAATTACATTCAAGAGAAAGAACTAGCCGAAGGCGACAAACTTCCCTCCGTCGAAGAGATGACGCATATGTTCGGCGTCGGGCGTTCCTCGCTGCGCGAAGCGCTGCGCTCCCTGGAAGCCCTCGACGTCATTCAAGTGGAGAACGGCAGAGGCATCTTCGTCCGCGACGTCAACACCTTCCGCTTCATGGGCAAGGTCAAGATCGAACGGGAACGCAACTTCCTGCTGGACACCCTCGAAGTCCGCAGAGCGCTCGAAGGACAGGCCGTAAGGCTGGCGGCCAAGCGGATTTCCGACAAGCAGGTCGCGGAGATCGAAGCGGTGCTGGCGGAATACAAGCGGCAGAAGGAAGCGGGGCTCGACACGTCGCAGATCGATCTGACCTTTCACCAGCTCGTGATCAAGGCGACGGGGAACCACGTGCTGCAGAGCGTGCTGGATTCGTTCTCGGTCATGTACGAGCGGTTTTTCAACGAGCCGATGGGCGACAAGCAGCTGTTCGACGACACGTATCCGTACCACATCACGATGTTCGACGCGATCAAGACGCACAACACGGAAGGCGCCATGCAGGAGTTTTACAAGATGATGGATCTCATTGAAAATAAATTGAAAAGCGTAAAATAGTACAAAATTCGTCAACATCTCGCAACTTTTTCATTGACAGGGTGTAGCGCTTTCAATATAATCAAACCTATCAGACAGGATGACTGTATGATACATCTGATGGGGGGAAATCGATATGGCAAAGCGTAAAAAGTACTCGGCTTTACTGCTCTGCGGTGCTTTGTCTGCCGGACTTTTGGCGGGCTGCGGCAGCAACAACGAATCGACCGGCGACAACGGCGCCGGAAGCGGCGACGAGCAAGTCACGCTGCGGATGATTGAAAGTTTGACCAGTCCGAAACGGACAGAACTCATTCAGGCTTCCATCGACAAATTCGAAGCCGCGAACCCGAACATCAAAGTGGAATTGATCTCGCCCCCATTTGACCAAGCCGACAATAAAATCAGAACGATGCTTGGGGCCAAGGAAGATCTGGACGTCGTGGAAGTGCGCGATCTGACCGTAGCGGAATTCGTGAACAACGGGTTCGTCGAGCCGCTCAACGCTTACGCCGACAAGTGGTCGGACTACGCGTCCGTCAGCGCGATCTCGAAATCGGTCGGCTCCATCGGGGACAAGCTGTACTTCATTCCGAACGGCCTCTACGAGCGCCAGCTGTTCTACCGCGCGGACTGGTTCAAAGAGAAAGGCCTGAATCCGCCGGCCACGTGGGACGAGCTGTACGAAACGGCCAAGAAACTGACCGACCCGTCGCAAAACCGGTACGGCTTCTCCTTCCGGGGCGGCTCGGGCTCGAACGGCACGACCGACGCGATGATCCTGGCTTACAACGGCGACAACGTCAACCTCGAGGACTCCATGTTCACGAAGGACGGCAAGACGATCTTCTCGACGCCGGAAGCCAAGCAAGCGATGGACCTTTACCTCAAATTGTATAAAGACGCTTCGCCGCCGGACTCCATCAACTGGGGCTTCCAGGAGCAGGTGCAGGCGTTCACGTCCGGCGTGACGGGCATGCTGCTTCAGGATCCGGACGTCATTCAATCCTTGACGGAGAAGATGACCGAAGGCACGTGGGCGACGGCGCCGCTGCAAGCCGGTCCGTCGGGCAAAGCGCTGCTCGCCGCGGGCGGAGCGGGCTGGGGCATCACGGCCAACTCCAAGCATAAGGAAGAAGCTTGGAAGCTCGTATCGTTCTTGTCCAGCCCGGACGAGAACACGCAATTCTCGAAAGACTTCGGACTCATTCCGATCCACACGTCGGCGACGGAAGACGACTTCTTCAAATCCGGCCCGTACAAAACGCTGATCGACATGTCCAACGCACCGGACAAGTTCGTGAACTACAAGCCGCCGTTCGCCTACCCGGGCACGGGACAATGGGGACAGACGGAGATGGAATCAGGTCAGGCGCTGCTGCTTGGCCAGGCTTCCCTGGACGACACGCTCAAGAAATGGGACGCCTACTGGACCGACCAGAAGTCCAAGGTAGGCAGCAAGTAAGCGACGCGCGTTCAACGATTCGAGGAGGGCGGCGATAGCCGCCCTTACTATATTCCAGAAGCAAGGCGGTGCGAAAACATGAAAAACAGGATTTTTATTCTATCGGGGCTGCTCCCCGCCTTGTTGCTAGTGCTGGCGTTCACGTATTATCCCTTCCTGAAGGGGATCGTCATGGCGTTCCAGGAATACAAGCTGTTCGATCTGCGGAACGTCCACTTCGTCGGCCTGTCCAACTTCAAGGCGGCCTTCCACGATCCGAAGTTTCTCCACGCGCTGACCAACAGCGGCTATTGGGTTTTCTTCTCGCTGATCTTTCAATTCCTGTTCGGCCTGGCGCTCGCGCTTCTCCTGAAGAAGCCGTTCCGCGGCAGAGGCATTTTCCAAGGCTTCGCGTTCTATTCCTGGGCCTTGTCCGGCTTCCTGATCGGCATGATCTGGAAGTGGCTGTTCAACTCGCAAATCGGCGTCATCAACGATCTCCTGCTTCGCATCGGCCTCATCCACGAGCGGATCGGCTTCCTGTCGAATCCGAAATGGGCCATGACCTCCGTCATCATCGCCAACGTCTGGTACGGCATCGCGTTCTTCGCCATCATGCTGCTCGCCGCGCTGCAGTCCGTGCCTTCGGAGCTCTACGAGGCGGCCGACATGGACGGCGCGACGGGCGTCCGCAAGCTGTGGAACGTCACGCTCCCGTACATTTTACCGACGATCATCGCCACGACGCTGCTGCGGGCGATCTGGATTTTCAACGACCCGACAATCATCTACGGCTTGACCAACGGCGGTCCTGCCGGCAGTACCCATATTCTGTCCTCCCTGATGCTGGACCGGATCATTTACGCCGGCGACTACGGCGCGGCCTCGGCCATCGGCGTCATCATGATCGGCATCCTGCTGCTGTACACGATCTTCTTCCTGTCCGTCACCAAGGCGGAGAAAGTGGGTGACTTCTAATGAAGCAGCGGCTCGGCACGGCGTTCAAGGTCGTTTTCCTGGCGGTCTACCTCGTCGTGATGATCTTCCCGCTTTATTGGATCGTCATCACGTCGTTCAAGCCGCAGAAGGACATCTTCTCGTTCCCGCTTCGCTATTGGCCGGAGCGCTTTACGTTCGACAACTACGAGAAGATCTTCAAAATCTCGAAGTTCCAGATCTATATCGGCAACAGCCTGGTCGTCGCGATTCTGGCGGCGCTGGTCGTCATCGTCATCGCCGTGCTGAGCGCGTACGTGCTGGCCCGGTTCAAGTTCCGCGGCCACGGCCAGATCATGCTCGCGTTCTTCGCGACGCAGATGCTGCCGGGCTTCATCGCCCTCGCGCCGCTGTACCTGATGATGAGCCATCTGGACCTGCTGAACAACCGGTTCTCGCTCGTGCTGATGTACACCGTCGGCTTGATCCCGTTCTCGACGATCATGCTGCGCGGCTTCTTCCAGCGGATCCCCTCCAGCCTCGAGGAAGCGGCGATGATCGACGGCTGCTCGCGCTGGTCGGCGCTCCTGCGCGTCATCATACCGGTCATGCTGCCGGGGATCGCGTCCACGTTCATTTTCGCCTTCGTGCAAAACTGGAACGAGCTGTTCCTGGCGGCGATGTTCATCGACGACGACAAGCTGAAGACGCTCCCGGTCGCGATGAACTCGTTCATCTTGAAATTCGACGTCGACTGGGGCTCCATGTCGGCGGGCGTCGTGCTTTCGATAATTCCGACGGTGATCATTTTCGCCTTCGCGCAGCGCTTTATCGTTGAAGGCTTGACACAAGGAGCAGAAAAAGGATGAGCAACGAAGACCAGCGACCTCATGAAGACAGAGAAGGCCGTCTCGAGCGGCAATTCACGCAAGCGGCCCACGATCCTTTCGATTCCCGGCATCACGGCGCGATTCACGTCCCGCTCTATCAGAACAGCCTGTTCGCGTTCGAGACGTACGCGGCGTTCGAGGACGCGTTCAAGGATCTGATGCAGAACCACGTTTATTCCCGAGGAAATAATCCGACCGTCGCGGCGCTGGAGCAGAAGCTCGCGGCGCTGGAGGGCGCCGAGGCGGCGAAATGCTTCGCGTCCGGCATGGGCGCGATCTCCGCGGCCATCATGGGGGCCGTGGGGCAGGGCGACCACGTCGTCTGCGTCGATCAGGCATATGGTCCGACGCGGGAGCTGCTGTCCGTCTACCTGAAGCGATTCGGCGTCGAGACGACGTTCATCGACGGCCGCCTGCTCGACAACTGGCGCGAAGCCGCTCGGCCGAACACGAAGCTGTTCTACCTCGAGAGCCCGACGACGATGCGCTTCGAGCTGCAGGACCTGCGGGCGTGCGCGTCCCTCGCGCGAAGCATCGGCGCCCGGACGATCATCGACAATACGTGGGCGACGCCGATGTACCAGAATCCGCTCGCGCTCGGCGTCGATCTCGTCGTGCATTCCATCACCAAATACATCGCCGGCCACAGCGATTGCGTCGGCGGCGTCATCATGGGCTCGCGGGAGCTGGTCGACGCCATCGGCAACCAGGAGTACATGCTGCTCGGCTCGATCATGACGCCGCAAACCGCGGCGCTCGTCGCCAAGGGGCTGCGGACGCTGCCGCTGCGCATGGAGAGGCACGAGGCGAGCGGCCTGACCGTCGCGGAGCATGTCCGTTCGCTGCCGTTCGTGGAGCGCGTGAACCATCCCGGCCTTCCGTCGCACCCGCAGCATGAGCTGGGCCGCGTCCAGATGGCGGGCTACAGCAGCCTGTTCTCGTTCATGACGAGCCGGCCGCCGGCGGTCATGAAGGAGTGGGCGAACCGGCTGCGGTATTTCAAAATCGGGGTGAGCTGGGGCGGCTTCGAAAGCCTCGTCACCGTCAATCAAGCCGGCAAAACGCCGGAGGACGGCAGCATCGTCCGGCTGTATATCGGCCTTGAGAGCCCGCAGGACTTGATCGCGGACATCGGGCAGGCGGCGGAGTCGCTCGGGCTGAACGATCCGGCGGCCGGCGGCGCGAACGAGGCGCCGAAGCACGAGTCGGCGTAACCGGCTTGGCTTGGCGCAGCTCGGCCGCCAAAGAAGAACGGAAAGACGAAAGAAAAGAAAAATCGCCCTCCCTTGGCCGATCTTCGGCCTAAGCGGAGGGCGATTTATTTGCGTGCCGGCGACCACCGGTCAATAGGAATGCCGGTCATGGCGCTGCTGCCGCTGCACGTGTTCGCGGTGATCGTACGCATCCGTCTCGTCGTCGAGGGCGCCGTGTTCGTCGCGCCGATCGGCGTGGTCGAACGTATGCTGCACGTTGTCGACGAACGCTTCGACCGCGTCGCTGACCATATCGATCGGGCCGAAGCGTTCATGGTCCTTCGGGGTGTTGATGCCGGCCGCGGTGTTCGAGGTCTCGTTGTACATTTCGCCGTATTCGTCCCGGTTTCGCTTCGTCATGAGCGAACGCCGCCTTTCTGCGTGAATTGGAGAGCCATTCCAGCTGCCCCCTATAATATTACCCCGATTCGGGAAAATACACGCAGCGGCCGCCGGCCAAGCGGCCGTCATCGCAGGGCGATGTCGTTGAAACGGTTGCGGAGACGCTCGCTCATGTACGCTTTCGTCCGCATGATCGCTACTTCCTCCGCCTCGGCGGCCTCCCGGAGCAGGGCGATCGCGTAGCAGGAAGCGATCGGCTGCCCGTAGCGGCGCGCCAAATAGTTCGAAATCTTCTGCTCCTCATCCGTCATATATAGAAGCGAAAACGCGTATGTTTTATCCTCGTAGCAATACCCGCGGTACTTCGCCACGTAAAGCAGGGGGGCTGATAAAGAATAGGCCAAGTACTCGATGTCGCGCTGCGCCTGGCGCCTCGAGATTTCGAACCGCTCCGCGAGCGCGGCGCTGTTCGGATACCGGCCTTCTCTGATCTGACCGTCGAACCACCGGATCCGGTGCAAATCGCTCATGGAACCACCCCTTTTATGCAAACGCATTCCGATAGGCGTATTACACCACCGGCGATGCCGTAACGCGTCGTACCGGAACGGCAATTTTTGGCCTTGCGAGGGCGGCTGTGGTATAATCACAGGCAATTCTATTCCCGTTATTCCGGAGGCGATTATGCTTAGTTTCGAACAGAAGCTTTCGATTATGGAGTCCTTCCCCGAGCTCAGCCGGAAGGACGTGTCGCTCGGACGCGTCAACTATCAGTACGAGGAGAGCCTCTACGATAAGAAGAACGTAGCGTTCCACCTGCATCCCAACGGCAACGGCTTCGTCTACGCGGGCCAGCTGGCCGGCTACGAGACGGACGACAAGGGCTTCGTGAACATCCGCGATTTCGACGAGGCCGCGCTGCGCGCGCTCGTGACGGAATCGATCCGCTCCTTGTCGGTCCGCGAGCCCGAACCGGCGCTGCCCTCCCGCAAGCGGGCGGCATCCGCGCGCGGCGGCAAGGCGAACGCGACGGTATGGCACGGCGCGGGCAAGCAGACGCTCACCTTGAAGCACGAGGACGACCTCTGGTACGTATACGCCGGCGCGAACCTGGAAATGGTGCTGGAAACGTACGAGGAAGCGGAGCAGTACCTGCACGAGGAAGGCTTCTTCCTGGTGTAGCGCGGACGGCGCGGTCGGCGCCGAAAGCAAGGCGGCATGCGAAGAGCCCGATCCCGTTCGGTTGAACGGGGCGGGCTCTTTGCGCGCGGGCGCGGCGGAAGCGGCGGAGCAGGGGAGAATGGGGTGCAGGGGAGCGGGCGAACATGGGAGCTTCAAGCTGGCCGCGGGGCACCCGACCGGAAAACGCGCCGCGCGACCGGGACCGGGCGCTCCGCGGCGAGCGGACGTGCGGACTAAGCGTCCGCTCCGCGCGCGGCTTGCTTGCTCCGCCATGCCGTCTGTCCCATCAGCTCCCGCATGGCCGCCATGTAGCGGTCCTCCGATTGCGTCCACCTCAGCCGCGCCATTTCTTCCGCGTCCGGCCCCGCGAGGTAGCGCAGCCGGTCGGACGCGTCATCGGCGGCCAGGAAGATCTGCCCGGCGACCTGCCGCTCGTCCGCATCCTCGAACGGATAGTCCGTCATCGCCCGCAGCATATGGTCGAAATACGCCCGGTACGCCGGCGGAACGGACAAGCCTTGGGAGGCGGCCATCGTGTTCGACGCGAAGCCCGTGGTGCGAATGGCGCCCGGCTCGACCAGCTTGACGGCGATATGCTGGGATTCCAGCTCGTACGCGAGCGACTCCGAGAGGCCTTCGACCGCGTGCTTGGACGCGACGTAAGCCGTGAGCAGCGGGGCGGCCGCCAAGCCGACGCCGGAGCTGACGTTGACGATCGTCCCGCCGCCCCGGGAGCGGAAGTGCGGCACGATCGCCCGGATGACGTTCATGACGCCGAAGACGTTCGTCTCGAAGACCCCGCGCATGACGTCCATCGGCGTCGCTTCGAATATCGAGACGACGCTCGCGCCGGCGTTGTTCACGACGGCGTCGATCCGGCCGAACCGGGAGATGCCCGCCTCGATCGCGGCCTCGATGCCGGCGGGGTTCGTGACGTCGAGCGCCGCTACGAAGATCCGGCCGGGTCGCTCCGCCGCTAAGCGCTCGTCCGGCTTGCGCATCGTGGCGACGACGTTCCAGCCCTCGTCCGCGAATGTCAGGGCCGCCGTTCTCCCCAGTCCGTTCGAGCAGCCCGTAATCAGTACCGTTTTTGTCATGATCGATCTCTCCTCTTTGTTAGGCTTTTGGCGGTGCTGTTCCAGCTTACCGGATGAGAGAAGCTCGAAGTCAACGGCGGTTCGCGACGCCTTGGGAATCGGGGATTTCTTTGCTCGGGCAGCCTTCCGGGCCTTATAATGGCTTAGAGTAACTCTAAGCTTAGCAACGGCCAAAGGAGAGACGCGGCATGGGGTACACGGTCAAAGAAGCTGCGGAGAAGGCGGATATTTCGCCGTATACGCTGCGGTTCTACGAGAAGGAGGGCGTGCTGCCGAGCGTCGAGCGGGACGCGAACGGCGTGCGGCTGTTCAGCGAGGCCGACCTCGAATGGATCGAGACGGTGCAGGCGCTGCGTTCCACGGGCTTGTCGCTGGCCGAGATCAAGCGGTACCTGGCGCTGTACAAGGGCGGGGAGGCGACCTTAGGGCAGCGGAAAGAGATGCTGACCCTTCAGAGGAACAAGGTGGAGGACCAGATCGGCAAGTTGATGAAGACGTTGGAGCGGCTCAATTACAAGCTGGCCTTGATCGACGCGCAGGACAACCGGTTCGACAAGCTGCCCTAACGGCAGCGGTAGGGGCGGCGCCTTGGGAAGGCAAGCCCGGCTCCGTATGATTTGCGCCGCAGGCCTTTGTCTGCGAGGGATGCTGAGCGCGGACGAAACAACGAACAGCGGACGCAATAACGAATAGCGGACGCAATAACGAATAGCGGACGCAATAACGAATAGCGGTTTCAATAACGAAGAGCGGAAGCATACGCAACGATGAAAAGCGGTCGCAATAACGAATAGCGGAAGCAGATGCAACGATGAAAAGCGGTCGCAATAACGAAAAAGCGGAAGCATACGCAACAATGAAAAGCGGTCGCAATAACGAAAAAGAATCCTGCGCGTGCGCAGGATCCGTTCGAGAGATCGCCGTTCTCTTGCCGGCGGCCGAAGGGTGAAGTGCCAAGCCGCCCGAGCCGAATGCTCATGCCCGGTGCGGCTCAGGCGCGGCCTAGCGGCGGCTAGAGGGCGCGCTTTATTCGCCGTCCGCCGGCAGCTTCTTGCGGAGCTGCTCCAACTGCTCGTCGACGAGCGAAGACTTCGACGGGCCGGGCGTGCCGGCATACGTTGAGCCGCTGCCGTACGCGGCGCCGTAGCCCTGCGCGCCGAACGGGCCGCGGGACGCTTCGATGTGGGCTTCCCACTGCGCGATCTTCTCCTCCATGCGCTGGAAGCCGCGGGACGCGCCGCCGCCGTCCAAAATGTTCGGGCCGACGCTGAAGCTCGGCATGGACGTGCGCGATTTGGCGGCGGCTTGCTGCATGCGGTTCACCAGCTCGTCGCGCTTCTTCAGCAGCTGCGGCAGCTCGGATTTGGCCGATTCCAGCCGGATCGTCAGCTCGGCGATTTGGCGTTTGGCGTTCTCGTGCCATGCGCCGTATTCCCGTGCTTTCTCCTCGTAATGCAGCTTCGCCGTCAGCGCCTCGCGGGCATGGGCCTCCTGCCCGGCCTTCATCGCGTCCAGCGCGCGAGCCTCGCTTTGCTCCGCCAGAATGGCGGCTTCCTGCGCCTGCTGCTGCACGCCCTTGGCGAGCGCCTCCTGCTTCAGCAGCTCATGCTGCGCGTTCGCGATCTCGTCCTGTATGCGGCGCACGTACTGGTTCATCATCATGGCCGGGTCTTCCAGCTTGTCGAGCAGCTCGTTGGCTGCGGCTTGCGTCATGTTGAACAGGCGGTTCAAAATTCCCATTTCGCTCATCTCCTAGGTAAGGTGTTCAAATTTGGCGTTTCTTATGAGGCGTTCGTAAGTGATGCGGATTGGCTGGGCGCGATCGGCGGTTAACCGTAGTACCGGAACGGATGGTCCGGCGTCATGACCTCGAACGGCGCTTTCGGCACCAGCACGCTGGCGACGACGTAGACCAGCAGCGTGGCGCCGAAGCTGAACACGCCGGATACGAGAAGGAGCAGCCGGACGATGGTGGGGTCGACCCCGAGCCAATCGCCGATGCCGCCGGCGAGTCCGGTCAATTTGCGGTTCAGCGTGGAACGGTACAGCTTTTTCATAATGAAATCCTCTCCTTTATTGGTGTTCGCTTATGTGGAAGGCCTGCTTGCTTGCGAGCGTCTTTGCGACTGTGTCAACCGATATCCTTATCTTAAAGGGAACGGGGAATCGCCGAAACGGTCCCGCGGCGGTTTTGGCATCTGGCCTTAAGGCGGGGAACGGCTACGACCTAAGACGGCCCGGCGGTAACCAAAACGCCCGCATCGCCGGCCAACCGGGCGGGGGGCGGGCGTGAATGAACGGCCTGCCGTCGCGGTGCGCGCGAGTAATCGGCGCCTCCAAACAAGCGATTCGGGGCAGGCGAACGAAGATCGAGCGGCAGCAGAAAGAGACTCGCATCGGCTGCTTTCACGCAGCGGACGCGAGTCTTCATCCCATTAAAGTTTCAATCAAAGCTTAAAGATAAGGCCTCCATCAAGGCTACCATCGAGAAGGCTACCATCAAGGCTCCCATCAAGGCTTCCGTCGAGGCCCTCCATCAAGGCCCCATCAAGGCAGCAGCTTCACGACGGAGAAGTTGTCTTCGAGCAGCAGCCAGTTTTGCGGGAAGCTCAGGCCGAGCTTCCAGTAGCTGATGCCCCGCAGCTTCAATTCCTTCAGCAGATCGAACTTGGCCTGGACCGAGCGGGCGTCCTCGAACCAGACGCGGTGCTCCTTGCGGTTGTCGTCCCAATAGGTGAAATGGGGCGCCTGGGCTTCCGCGTCGTACAGAATCTCGGCGTTCCGCTGCCGCGCGAGCGAGATGGCCGCCTGCGGGCTGAGCGCCTTCGCGTACGGCCCGCCGTGCACGTAGGGCAGCGTCCAGTCGTAGCCGTACAGGTTTTGGCCCATGAGGATCTTGCCCGCGGGCATTTCGGTCAGCGCGTAGTCCAGCACGTCGCGGACGGGGCCGATCGGCGAGACCGGCATCGGCGGACCGCCGCTGTAGCCCCATTCGTAGGCCATGACGACGACGAAATCCGCGATTTCGCCGTGCGCCCGGTAGTCGTGGGCTTCGTACCACGCGCCCGCTTGGTCCGCGCTCGTCTTCGGCGCAAGCGCCGTGGACATCGTCAGGCCCGCGGCGCGGATCGGCCCGGCGGCCTTGCGCAGAAACGCGTTATACGGCTCGCGGTCCGCCGGAAGAAGATGCTCCAGGTCGAAATGGACGTCGAGGAACCGCAGCCGCTTCGCCGTCGCGACGATGTCGGCGATCAGCTTATCCTGCAGCGCGGGATCGCTCAGAATCAGATGCCCGAGCTCGTCGCTGAACTGATCGCCTTCGAGGTTGGTGACGGCCATCATCATCGCGGCGCGCCGCCTCGCCGCGATGTTCGGAGGTCGCCGAGCGGCGGCGGCTTCACCGTCCCGTCCCGCTGGATGCGGAAGCTCGACGGGGCCAGGTACGTCAGAAGGGGCGCCGCGCCGCGGGCGGCTTCCGTCAACGCGGCGGACACCGCCGACGGCCCGGGGTCGAGGTACGCGTTGACGTACGCCTTGCGCTTCGGCGCCGGCGGAACGTACAGCCTTGTCCCGGCTTGGAGCACCGCGCCGGGCGCGATGCCGTTGACGGCGGCGAGCTTGGCCGCGGTCGTGCCGAACCGGGCCGCGACGGACGTCAGCGTGTCCCCGCGAACGACGAAGTAGTAGCTTCCCGCGACGGGAATGACCAAAGCCTGTCCGATCACCAGCGTCTGCTCGGGCGATAGTTCGTTGGCGGACGCGATCGCGTCCACCGGAATGCCGTATGTCCGCGACAGCCGCCACAAGGTTTGACCGGCCCGCACGACATGGATTTGCATGGTGGTTCCCTCCCCGGTTCGGCCGACGAATCCCGTAAAACGCCTGTTCTAGCGTATTCGTCCGCTCCTCGCCGCATGACCGCGATTTCGCGCCGCCGGCCGGAAGGGGGCGTTATTTGGCCGGAATTTGAGCGTTGACGCCGTTGATGACGGCGGCGATGCCGTTCTCGTAGCCGACGATGCGCGCCTTCTGGTCCGCGATGCCCTTGGACGACGAGACGAGCGCGTTCAACGCCTCCAGCGTGCCGGCGAAGGAGCCGCTCTTGACGCAGGCGTTCATCGTCTTCACGATGCCGGGGAGGTTCTTCTTCATGCCGGAGACGGCGGATTGCGCGACCTTCGTCTGATCGCGAAGGGGGTCGATCGCCGCGAGCTTCGTCTTCAGCGCCTTGACCGTCTTGGCGGTCGACGCCTTGGCGTCCTTCAGCGCGTCGTCGCGCATCCGGATTTCCGCGCGGGCCAGCTGCACGGCGACCTTGACCGTCTCCGCCTGGCGCGAAAGGACGGCGGTCAGCTCCTTCAGCTTGAGCTTGCGGGCGTCCGCGATCCGCTTGTTGAGCGACGCATAGAGGTCGAACAGCGGCTTGTACTTCTCGCGCGCCGCGTTCGCTTCGTTGGCGAGCCGGGCCAGCTTCTCGGCGTCGATCGCTTTGATCCGCTTGTTCACGGCGTCCAGCAGCTGCCCGTTGCCCGCGTGCAACGACTTGTAGCGCTCGTCCAGGCTCGTCTCCTGCCGCTGGTACGATTGCAGGGCGAGGTACTGGGCGTTCAGCTTGTCCTTCGTCGCGGCCGGCGCGGCGGCGATATGCTTGGCCAGCGCCGTCTCGGCGGTCTTGGATATCGAGACCGAGGCGGCGGAGGCCGAGCCGGGAATCAGCAGGGCGAAGGCAAGCAGCGCAAGCAGGATGGATGAAAACGCGTTCATTCTCATAGCATTTAACATAAACTTTTTTTCCTCCTTTGCCGCGGATCGCTTCGGCAGAACGCAAAAAACCCGTAAGAAAGGCAAGATGCCTTTGCTTACGGGTGCTTCCGTCGTAAGTGAAACGCGAACATAT
The DNA here is from genome assembly GCF_900113915.1 of Paenibacillus sp. UNC496MF. NCBI lineage: Bacteria > Bacillati > Bacillota > Bacilli > Caryophanales > Paenibacillaceae > Paenibacillus > Paenibacillus sp. UNC496MF. The sequence goes on along the minus strand of NZ_FORE01000006.1, from coordinate 341,830 downwards.
GTTTTTGTTTACTATAACCGATCATGCGGGATCCGTCAAGCCGGAAGGCGAATGCGGATTGCCCGATTTTTGCGGCATACGTTATAATCGGAGTATGTAAATCGCTGGAAACGCATGCCGGATGCTTCAGTCACGCAGATTGGCGGACACGCAAATCGAACGATTTTCAGGGAGGCTGGGACGATGAACAATCAACCGGATCGCAAGCTGATTTTCGTATTCACGGGACCGGACGGCTCCGGGCGCAAAACGGTGGCGGACAGCGTCGGCACGACGCTCGGCATCGCCAAGGTGCTTTCGTACGCGACGCGCAAGCCGCGGCCGGGCGAAGTGAACGGCCAGGACTATCATTTCATTACTCCCGAGCTCTACGAGCAGCTCGAAAGCTCGGGCGACTTCATCGAGAGCATCGCCTTGAACGGGAACCGCTACGGCCTGCGCGGCATCGACATCGAGCAGCGCCTGGGCAAGGGCGGCAGCATCTTCCTCATCGTCAACCCCGAAGGCGCGCAGCTGCTGAAGGAGCAGTACGGCGACCGGCTCGTCCGGCTTTTCATTTACGCGGACAGGCGCACGGTGGAAGAACGCCAGAAGGAGTCCGGCGTGGCGCCCGGCATCGTGCAGGCGCGCATGAACCAGTACGAGTCGGCGATCGCCTACCAGTCGAGCTGCGAGCACGCCTTCGAGAATTACGACCTTGCGCATACGGTGTTCGAGATCACGAACACGCTGGAGCACTATTTGCAGCGCAACTTGGTGGAGCGGGATTAACCGTCCCTTCCATCGCGTTTCGCCTTGGGCCGCCCCTTCGTCCGCGAAGGGGCGGCCTTTTCCGTCTTCCGCCGCGTCAGCGCCCCATTTGCGACCGGTACGCCGTCGGCGCCGCGTCCGCGAATTTCTTGAAGATCCGGGAGAAATAGAACACGTCGGAGTAGCCCAGCAGCCCCGCGATGTCCATGACGCTCCTGTCCGTGTTCAGCAGCAGCTTCTTCGCCTCCGCGACTTTCAGCCGGTGCATGAATTCGCCGAGCGGATGGCCGGTGTAATCGTGCACGATCCGCCGCAAGGTCGGGACGGAGATATGATGCCTCGCGGCGATTTCCGCTCCGCTCGGCTTGCCGTACACGGCGCCGGCGAGGTCGTCGAGCAGCCGGTGGACGAACAAGGCGCGGCTGTCCGTCTCCGCGCGGCTGAAGCGCAGCGACATGTCGAAGAGCAGCGCTTCCAGCGCGAGGGCGGCGCGGTCCTGATTGGCCGGGACGGCGCTGTCGAGCAGCCGGAAGATGAGCTCGATTTTGCCGAAGAAGCTCTCGTCGGTGCCGACCGGCCTGACGGTCTCCGGCTCCCCGTACCAGCCGGCCAGCCATTCCTGAACCCGCGCGCCCTCGAGCGAGAAGTAATATTCGTCCCAGAAGCCGCCTTCCTCCGGCCCGTATTGGAACGTCTCGCCGGGATACAGGCAGAACAGCGAGCCGGCCTCCACGGACTGCCGCGGGCCGCTCCCCGCCTGGTAATAGCCGCGTCCCCCGCCGATATAGACGAACGCCCAATGCTCGAACCGGGCGTCGGTCCGCTGCTGGATGCGGCCGGGCAAATGGCCGGCGCCTTGGATGACGAGCGACTGCACGCGCAGCTTCTTCAGATCGATGACGCCGCCGAACAGCCGGATGGGCAGCGGGCTGATCATATTATCCATGTAGGTTGGCATAATGTGCATTCTCCCGTTGGAAACGACGTGGTAAGGTAGAGGCAGGTTTAATTACGATAGTCATGCTTACGTCTTGCAAGGCCATTATAGCCGGCATGGGGCCGGAGGGGAAGGGAGCATTTTATCGTGGCGACGGAGAACGGCAAGCTGCGCGTGGGCGTCATCGGCGCGGGATCGATTTCGGGATTGCATTTGGAGGCGTACAAGCGGTGTCCGGACGCGGAGATCGTGGCGATTTGCGACTTGAACGGGGAGCGCGCCCAAGCGGCGGCGGACAAGTACGGCGCGGCGCGGGCGTATACGGATTACCGGGAGCTGCTGGCGGATCCCGGCATCGACGCGGTCAGCGTCTGCACGTGGAACAACACCCACGCGGAGATCAGCATCGCCGCCCTGGAGGCGGGCAAGCACGTCTTGTGCGAGAAGCCGATGACGCGGACGGTCGAGGACGCGGAGCGGGTGGTGGAGGCGGTCCGCCGTTCGGGCAAGGTGCTGCAGGTCGGCTTCGTGCGGCGCTACGCCGGCAGCGTGGACGTGCTGAAGCGGTTCATCGACGCGGGCGAGCTGGGCGAGATTTACTATGCCAAGGCATCGTGCCTGCGCAGGCTGGGCAATCCCGGCGGCTGGTTTTCGGACAAGGAGCGTTCCGGCGGCGGGCCGCTGATCGACCTCGGCGTCCATATCATCGACATCTGCTGGTACCTGATGGGCCGGCCGAAGGTGGTATCCGTCAGCGGCAACACGTACAACCGGCTCGGCAACCGCGCGCATATCCAGAACCTCTCCTTCTATAAAGCGGCGGATTACGACGCGTCGCGCAACGACGTCGAGGACGCGGCGAACGCGGTCATCCGCTTCGAGAACGGCGCGTCGCTGCTGGTCGACGTCAGCTTCACGCTGCACGCGGCGAAGGACGAGCTGTACATCAAGCTGTACGGCGACAAAGGCGGCGCGGAAGTCGAGCCGGCGCTCCTCGTCATGTCCGAGAAGCACGACGCGATCGTCAACGCGACGCCGCAGATCGACCATGCGAGCTTCGACGCGACGGAAGCGTTCGGCCGGGAAATCGCGCATTTCGTGAACAGCGGCCTCGGCCGCTGCGAGACGCTCAGCCCCGTGGAGGACGGTCTGGAAGTGACGCGCATGCTGAGCGCGGTGTACGAATCGGCGGCGTCCGGCAAGGAGATTCGGTTCGACTAAATTCGGTTCGACCAAGGCCGGCCGATGGGCGGGCAAGCGGCGCGCCCCGGGGCGGCGGCGAGGCGGAAGGCTCGATGCGCCCGTCCCGGCGCGGGTAATTTTCGAAGAGACGAAGGGATGATGGACATGGCGAATCCGCTTGACAATAAAATCGGCGTCATCGTCGACAGCTTCAACGTCGGCGTGCGCGAAGGACTGCGCAAGGCGAAGGACGTCGGCGCCGAAGGCGTGCAAATCTACGCGGTATCCGGCGAGATGGACCCGGCTCGCCTGGACCAAGCGGCGCGCCGGGAGCTGCGCGGCTTCATCGCGGACTTGGGGCTCGAGATCTCGGCCCTGTGCGGCGATCTCGGCGGCCACGGCTTCCAGGACGCGGCGGCCAATCCGCTCAAAGTCGAGAAGTCCAAACGGATTCTCGACCTCGCGGTGGAGCTCGGCACTCCGATCGTCACGACGCATATCGGCATCGTGCCGGACGACGAGCGGAGCGCGGTCTACGCGGCCATGCAAAGCGCCTGCGAGGAGCTGGGACAGTACGCGAAGAGCATGAACGCGTACTTCGCGATCGAGACGGGACCGGAGCCGGCGGCGCATCTGAAGCGGTTTCTGGACACGCTGAGCACGAACGGCGTATCGGTCAATTTCGACCCGGCGAACATGGTCATGGTAACCGGGGACGACCCCGTGCAGGGCGTCGTCACGCTGAAGGACTACATCGTGCACACGCACGTGAAGGACGGCCGCCGGCTGCGCGCCGTCGACCCGCGCGAGGTGTACGGCTTCCTCGGCTACGAGGGCATGTCGCACGAGCAGATCGCGGCGATGGCGTCGGGCGGCCCGGATTTCGCGGAGCTGCCGCTCGGCGAGGGCGACGTCGATTTCGGCGCGTATTTCAAGGCGCTGCAGTCGATCGGCTACGGCGGCTACCTGACGATCGAGCGCGAGGTCGGCGACAACCCGGAGCAGGACATCCGCAAAGCGGTGGAATTCATTAAACGGTACCGGTAAGGTGCCCGGAGAGGCGGAAACGCGGTTATGAAAATCGGGGTCAGCGTATGGAGCTGCCATAAGTATTTGCAGGACGGCACGTGGACCAATGCCGACTTTATCGACTACGCGGCAAGCGTCGGGGCGCAGGGCGTCGAGCTGCTGAGCATCTTCTGGAACGCCGAGACCGACGTTCCGGCGGTGCGCGAGGCGCTGGCCCGGACGGGGCTGGAACTGGCGTGCTTCGGGGCGTGCAACGACTTCGTCCGGCCGTCGGAGGCGGAGCGCGCCGCCGCGCTCGCGGATATCAAGAACTCGGTCGACATGGCGGCGCTGCTGGGCGCGCGGATCGTGCGCGTGTTCGCCGGCGACGTCAAGGACGGCATCGGCTACGACCAGGGCAAGACCTGGATCGCGCAGGGACTGACGGAAGCCGCGGCTTACGCGCAGAGCCGGGACATCGTCCTGTGCCTCGAAAATCACGGCGTGTTCGCCGGCCGGAGCGAGCAGGTGCTGGAACTGATCCGTCAGGTGGACTCGCCGGCGCTGCGCAGCACCTTCGACATGGGCAATTTCCTGCTCGTGGACCAGGAGCCGGGGCCGTCTTTCCAGGAGCTCGGGCCGTATATTTCGCACGTGCACGCCAAGGACTTCAAGCGGGTGCCGGAGGGCACGCCGGGAACGTACCGCACGCTGGGCGGCCAGGCTTATTACGTGGGCGTGGCGCCGACGGAAGGAGACGCCGGCGCGGCCGACATCGTCGCGCGGCTCGAGGGCATCGGCTACATGGGCTGGCTGAGCGTCGAGTACGAAGGGCAGGAAGAGCAGAAGGCGGGCACGGCCAAAGCGGTGAAGCTGCTGCACGGCCTCGTGCCGGATTCGAAGAAGCACGCGTAGCTTCGCGGCGATGCGGGTAATGATCCTCGTACGCGATCGCGACCGATCGCCGAAAGCGAGGGGATAGCCTATGAAGCCGCTAGTGAAGCGGGAACTGTTCGGCGTGATGCATTACGTCCGGGATTTGGACCATGCGAGCGCCTGGTACTGCGAGAAGCTCGGCCTCGAGCTGCGGGGCTACGGCAAGAACGATTTCGTCGAGCTCGGCCTCGGCGGGGAGTACGTCATGCACCTGTTCAAGGACGAAGCCGCGCAGCCGGCGCAGCGCGCGTCGTTCGCGTTCGATACGCCGGATATCGAGGCGGCGCACGGCATGCTGCACGACAGAGGCGTGACCGTCGGTCCGCTCGCGCGCTATAGCGACCATGCGGCGTTCACGTTCCGGGATTGCGACGGCAATCCGCTCATGATGTGCCAATATTTTGCTAATCGGGACCCCGTCTGAACGGGGCGCCGCGAAGTCCGCGGCGGTTGCGATTCCGGGCCTTGAAGGCCACGGCGCAGCCGCCGCGGGCTTTTTTGTTTCTGCCAAATACTTGCTGTTCGGTTATAGAATCGCGAAAGGCATGCAACCTTTTTCCGGGCTCGGGCGTCAACGTGTAAAAGATGGTTCACCTACCGAAAGGAGCGCTGCACATGGCCTATCGTTACCCTAAATTGCTCTCGGCCGCGCTCGCGGCCGCGGCGCTGACGGGCGCCGTCGCCGCGGCGCCCGCTTCCGCGGCGCAGCCGGCCCTATCGCCGGCCGCCGGAACGGCGTTCAGCCAACTCATCGCCGGCAGCTACTACTCCGCCGCCTTGCGCGCGGACGGCACCGTCTGGTCGTGGGGCCGCAACCTGTACGGCGAAATCGGCGTGCTCGCGCAAAACGCGGTGACGAGCATCGCGGCGCCGGTCCGGTTGCCGAATCTGTCCGGCATTGCCGCCATCGCGACGAACGGAAGCGGCATGAACGTCGCGCGCAAGGCGGACGGCACCGTCTGGGAATGGGGCTCCGTGCCCGGCCTGAAGCCGACGCCGCGTTCTTCGACGCTGCCGGCGCAGGTGCAGGGCCTCGCCAACGTCACGGCCGTGACCGCCGTGGAAGCGGGAACCGGCATCGCCCTGACCGGCGACGGCCGGCTGTTGACCTGGTCGCATGCCGGCGCTGACGGCAAGGCGGCCGTAACCGCCGTGCTCGGCACCTATAAATGGACGAATCTGATCGCCTGCGGCGATCTGGCGTTCGCGCTCGATGCGTCCGGCGGCGTATGGGGGCTCGGCGTGCGCCGGGACGCGAACGGCGTCACGACGCTCGCGCAGCCGTTCAAGCTGGCGGGACTGCCGGCCATGAAGCAGTTGTCGGCGCAAGCGAATGACGGCCGGCTGTACGGCGTGGACCGCAGCGGCGGCGCGTGGACGTGGAAGCTGGACCTGTCCGCGTTCCATCGCGAAGGCAAGCCCGGGGCGGCGCGCGTCGACGGCAAGCCGGCCCGGCTGTATCCGCAGCTGAAGGCGAAGGAAGTGCAGGCCGGCGGATACGGCCTCCTGCTGACCGAGAACGGCGAGGTGTGGACGATCGGCAAAGGCCCGAACGGCCAGGAAGGCCGGGTCAAGGGGCTTTCCCGCATCGTCTCGATCGCGTCCGGGGGGTACCATGACCTCGCGCTGGACGCCAAAGGACGCGTCTGGGGCTGGGGAGCGGACAATTGGAACGAGACGGGCAGCGTCCGGCCGTCCGGCGACGGGATGCTGTACGCGCCGACGCCCGTTCAGCCGGCGATCGACGTCTACGTGAACGGCAAACGGCTCTTGTCTCCGTTCCCGGCCCGAATCGACGGGGGGAACGTTTCGGTCCCGATGCGGGACGTCCTGCAAGCGCTGGGCGGCAGCTTCGCGGTCGCGCCGGATTACGCGACGACGCTGACGTACGGCGGCTCGACGGCGGTGCTGACGCAGGGCGGCGGCACCGTCGACGGCAAGCCGGTCGTACTGGCGCCCGTGCGGCGGAGCTTCTCCGGGGTCTCGATGATTCCGGCGGGGCTGCTGAGGCAACTGGGCGTACAGGCGGCGTGGGACGGCAAGCGCGGCGAGCTGAGGCTCGCCGGCCGCTGACGCGGCGGCGCTTCGCGGCAATAGGACGGGGACGGGAAGGTAATCATGCAAACGGAAGCCATAAGCAATTATATCGCCAACATGCAGCTGCATATATCGGAAGCCGCGTACTTTCAGAGTACGGCGAGCTGGCGTCAAACGGACGTGGTATCGGATTTCAATCGGCTTTATTATTTTTTGGGCGAAGGCGCCCAGCTGAAGATCGGAGAGGAGGAGCTGTCTCCGCGGGCCGGCCAGCTCGTCGTGCTGCCCGCCGGAACGACGCTGTCGGTCCGGACAATCGACAACCGCGAGTTCTCCCATTATGTCTGCCATTTCAACGCCAGATCCGGCGATCAGGAGCTGTTCGAGCTGCTGGAGACGCCGAGCTGCGTGACGGCGGCGGATCCCGAGGCGACGACGCGCGCGTTCGGCGAACTGGTGCGCCATTACCGCGGCGGCGAGCTGACGTCGAACTTGCGGTCGAAGCTGCTGCTGCAGGAGCTGCTGTGCGAATTCCTGGAGCAGGGCGGGGGCGCGAACCTGCGCCGGCCGGCCGGCGGCCACGTGGATAAAGTCAGCCGGGTGTTGGCCTTCATCGACCATCACCTGTCGGACGACGTGACGCTCGAGCAGCTGGCGGAGCTGGCGCATTTCCATCCGAATTATTTCATCCGGTTCTTCAAATCGGCGACCGGGCGTTCGCCGATGCAATACATGAACCAGCGGCGGATGGAGATGGCGAAGCAGTGGATGGTCGAGACGAACATGTCCGTCTCCGAGGCGGCCGAGCGGGTCGGCAGCTCGCTCTATCAATTCTCCAAGATGTTCAAGCAGTACACGGGCTCGAGCCCGAGCGAATACCGCAAGACGATGCGCGCGCAGCCGAACGTTTGACGTCGGAGCGGCGCCGGGCGTCGCGCGGCGGCACGGGCGCATCATGCGCGCGTGCCGCCGCCGCGTTCGGAAGGAAGCCTCCGGGCTTCCGGTCCGCGCAGCGGGAAGCGCTGTCAACTTCGAAGCCCCTTAGGGTTTCGGTGCCGGCAAAAGTCGGGTATAGGCGGAGTAACGGATACTTTGTGTTAAATGAAGGCAATTATGCCTAAAGCGAAACCTTTCGCGCGAAGGACCCGTCTACTTACCAACATGAACGGAGAGGGGGTGCCGGCCATGCGGCCTATGAAGCTGGCCTCGGTCGTGCTGGCGTTGACGATCTTGGGGAGCGCGACGACCGTTCTGGCGGACAGCGCGGGCCGGCATGCCCCGTCCGGCGGGCGAGGCGCCGCCGGCGCGGCCCTAACGCCCGACGCGGCCATGGCCTGGACGCATGCCGCGGATCAACCGGGCGACGAGGATCCGACGGGCGGCGGCAGGGTCGCCGCGGACGCGCAGCGGGTGTTCTTCCTGGAGCGCGGGAAGCTGACGGCGGTCATGGCCGGCACGGGCAAAACGCTCTGGTCGTCCGGCGCGAAGCTGAAGGCGCCGCTGCTGGCCTCGGGGGGACGCATATATGCCATGTCCGAGGACGGCCGGGCGGTCGAGGTGGACGCCAAGACCGGCAGGACGCTATGGACGGCCGATAAGCCTGTCCCGGACGCCCGCAAGCTGTACGCGAACGGCGGACGGCTGTACGTTCAGGGCACCCAGGTCGCGGCGTTCCGGCTCGCCGACGGCGCCTTCCTGTGGAAGCAGGGCGAGTTTTACGGCGATCTGTTGTTCGCCGGGCATTACCTCCTGGCGTCGAGCGTCGATTCGGGTGCTTACAGCTCCTACGAGCTGCATGCGATCGACGTCCGCAGCGGCAAGCAGGCGTGGCAGCTGGCAAACGAAAGCCTGCCCATCGACGTGCGCGGCGGGATTGCGTACGCCGCGCGGGAGCAGACGATCATGGATCACGCGCTGCTGACGACGCTGGACGCCATCGACCTCGCGACCGGCAAGATCGTCAAGTCCCGCGTGTACAATCCAGAAGGCGTCAATCCGGCGGCGGTGGTGTATTACGGTCCGGGACAGCTGATGCTGCAGGGAGACGACGTCTTCGTCGCCTACGGCCATGTCGCGTACCGGTACCCGCTGAACGCGGATCCGTCCAAGGTCCGGCCCGACGTTTACGTCGCGAATCAGGCCAGGGGACTGCGGTATGCGGCCGGTCCGTACGACGGGCGGCTGCTGTTCTCCGACGGGGACGGCATCTACGGCGTGAAGACGGCGGACGGCGCGCGCGTCTCCTACAACGCGGGGCTCGAGAAGCCGATCGCGCGTTTCGACCTCATCGGGCAAGGCCTGTACGTCGCCCAGACGGACGGCGCGCTGGCGGTCGTCGACCTCGCGACGGGACGGCCGGCGATGCGGGTGCGGACGGGCGCGCAGGTGACCGGGCCGACGTTGAAGGCCGGCGACATGATCATCGTCCAGGCGAAGGGCAAGCTGCTCGCGTTCAAGGAGCCGGCGGGACTGTCGGCGAAGCGAGCGGGCTGAGACGGAATGCCCGTGCGCATAGAAGATTGGAAAACGGCAAACTAAGGAGCGGCGTCCCCGGCGGACGGCGCTCCTTTTGCGTTCCCGCCGAGGCAGCCGTTCATGAGGGGAAGCGCCGGATAAACTTTCGCTTTTCAAACGGTTTTTAATTGTTTAAAATAACATTGTATAAAATTAAACGAGGTGATTCGTGATGAGCGTGTACGATTTCACGGTCAAGACGTCCCGCGGCGAAGCGAAGCCGCTGGCCGATTACCGCGGCCAGGTGCTGCTGATCGTCAACACGGCGACCAAATGCGGCTTCGCCCCGCAGTTCCGGGAGCTGCAGCAGCTGCACGAGAAGTACAAGGACCAGGGACTTACGGTGCTCGGCTTTCCCTGCAACCAATTCCGCGAGCAGGAGCCGGTCAAGGACAGCGAGATGCAGGAAACGTGCCAGATCAACTTCGGCGCGACGTTCCCGCTGCTCGGCAAGATCGACGTCAACGGCCAGGACGCGGACCCGCTGTACCGCTATCTGAAGAAGGAAGCGCCGGGCTTCTTCGGCTCGTCCATCAAGTGGAACTTCACGAAGTTCCTCGTGGACGCGGAAGGACGCGTCGTGAAGCGCTACTCGCCCGCGACGAAGCCGCTGAAGTTCGAAACGCACATTCAGAAGCTGCTCGCGGGCGCCAAGAAAGGCACGCCGACCGGCTAAGAGCGGTCTATCGAAGCCGCCGGGAGCGGGCCTTCGGTCCGCAGTTCGCCGCGCAGCGCGAACTCCCCGATCATTCCGGCAGCCAACCGGGCGTTGCCGGTTGGCTTTTTTGGCAAGCTGCAGCTCAAGCTGCTTGCCCCGCGCGTTCGGCGCCCGATCAGACCAACCGGCTCCCCGGTTGGTCTTTCTTCATGCCCGCGTCTACGGCGCCAAGCCGCCTCTTCCCGGCGCGGCTTTTTTCGCGGCGGGCGCGATTTTCCGCGCGTCCGGCACGCATCCGGCGAAAAAGGTGAAGTCGCCGAAAAAATCCCATTGAGCGCGGCGCGGGCGCGTTTTATCCTTATACGGAAGCGTTCGACGGAAAAAAAGCGAAGGATCGGCGAGAAACGGGAACATTCGCCGCCTGCGTCGATTTCCGTTCGGACGGCGGTAGAATTACGCAGGCGAATGGTGTAAAATGGACGTTTCTCGGGATTCGTGCCGACATGTCAGCTAATCTGCCATCGCACCGCCGGCTCCGGCAGGATGCGCGGTCCATGCGGACGATCTCGTGTTCTTCCTGGCAGGATGAATTTCGGCGCGCGGCCGGAAAGGCGGAGGAGATCCCATGAACAGCAGCTGGTTTCGCAAATTGCTCTTATCTTATCTTCCCGTGTTCGTCGTGGTCGTGACGATTCTGTTCGTCGCCTTCTTCCAGTCGTTGAGCGAGCAGAACCGGAAGGAGGCGCTGAAGGCCAACGCGTTTCTGGCGGAGCAGGCCGTGCGGTACGCGGACAATTCTTTGAAAGCGCTTGATTACCAGGTGCTGCGGGACACGCTGTCTTCCGCCGACCTGAAGCGGTTCTTCCGCACGAACGGCGACGACGTCTACGGCAACATCCAAGCGACCAAGAAAATCGACGACTGGAAGCTGAATTACGGCATCATCGATTCCGTCTATTTCATCCGGGCGAAGGACCGGTTCGTGCTGGGCGACGGAGCGGGGCAGCGGGCGGACTTCCCGGACGAGCCGTTCATCCGGCCGTACCTTGAGGGCCGCGAGGTCGCCGAGAAGTGGTCGGGGAAGCGTGCCTTCCGGCCGTACGCGGCAAGCACGCCGGCGGACGTGATCTCGCTCGTGCAGGGCTATCCGCTGTTCACGACCGAGAAGCAGGGCTATGTCGTCGTCAACGTCAGCTTGGCGAAGCTGAAGCAGACGATCGCGCCGATGTACAATCCCGAGCAGACGTTCATCCGCATCGGCGACCGGGACGGCGGCGTCCTGATGGACGACCTCCCCGCCGGGCAGCGGACGCGGAGCGTGCTGTCGCGCTACGTGTCGCCGTACACCGGCTGGGTGTTCGAGAGCGGCCCGGCGAGCGGGGGACTGTCGAAGTTCGCGCTCGACTTCTACAGCATCTGGATGATGACCGCCATCGCCGTCGTGCTGCTCGGCGTCGCGTGGGTCGTGCACGTCACGCGCCGCAATTACCGGCCGATCAGCCAGCTGGTGTCGCTCATCCGGACGAGCGCGCTGCTGAAGCACGACATCGGCCCCGGCCGCAACGAGTTCGGCTTCATCCGCGGCGCGCTCGAGCACCTGATGGAGGAGACGACGCGGACGCGGCAGAAAGACAAGGAAACGATCATTTTAAGGAAGAAGCACCGGTTCCAGGAGGCGGTCGAAGGCATGGGGCCGATCCGCGAATCGGAGTGGCAGACGGATCTGCTGGCCTTCCATATCAACCCTGCCGGGGCGCTGGCGTTCATGCTGGAGCTGGAGATCGACCGGTACGCGCGGTTTGCCGAACGTTACGGGCTGCAGGATCAATCGATGCTGAAATTCGTCGTCTCGAGCGTGACGCAGGAGATCGCCGGCCTGGAGGGCGCCTCGGCTTGGGCCGAATGGGTGTCCGACCGGCGGCTGTCGGCGATCGTCTGGGTGCCCGACGGCGAGGACGGGGAGGCGCTGAGCGCCGTCATCGGCGAGCAAATCGTGGAATGGGTGCGCGCGAACCTGTCGTTCACCGTCACGGCGGGCCTGCACGGCATGGCGGCGAACCTCGAGGAGATCCGCCGGTCGCACGCCATCGCGCGCAATCTGCTTCAACATAAAGCGGTGCTCGGCACGGGACGGCTGCTCGTCTCGGCGGACGCGGACGGAACGGACTACCGCGCGCACGATTATTTCGGCACGATCCATGCGCTGACGCAGGCGATCCGGCTGGCCGACGGCGCGTGGCGGAAGCGGCTGGACGAGCTGTTCGGCCAAATCGCGGACGCCGTCTCGTCGCGCAAGGAGATCGAAAGCTTCATGCAGTTCCTGCACCAGCAGCTGAACCGCGCGTTCCTCGAGCTGTCCAAGGATTACCGGAACGTCTGGAAGGAAGCCGACGACGAGCTGCTCGAGCTGCTCGGCGATTGGGAGACGCTGGCCGAGCTGAAGCAGGGCTGCACGCTGATCTTCGAAGCGGCGGCCGGCCGGCTGCAGGCGCTGAAGGATTCGCAGCGGACCCGCACCGTCATCGCCGACATCCGGGCGTATATCGAGGACGATTATTCGAACCCGGAGCTGTCGCTCGATTACTTGAGCGACAAGTTCGCGATTCACGCCAAGAACATCAGCAAGCTGTTCAAGGAGGAATGCGGCTGCAATTTCGTCGATTTCCTGATCGGCTTGCGGATGGACAAGGCGAAGCAGCTGCTCCTCTCGACGGGCGACTCGCTGCAGGAGATCAGCGCGCAGGTGGGGTATTTCAACTATAATTCCTTCAACCGGGCGTTCAAGAACGTGGCCGGCTTCTCGCCGAGCGATTACCGCAAGCAGCAGGCGGCCCGATAGACAGCGCAACCCCGGAATCGCCCGACCTCGGCGGCTTTCGGGGTTGTCTTCGTTTCGAAGGCGGTAAGCGCGGCAGCCGGCTCGCGGCGGGCGGCACGGCCGTCGGATCGCCGCGCCCCGTCCTGGCGAATAACGCGAAGCGTAGAAAAACGCGAAGTCCCCGCGCCGGCTCACCCGTGCACCGTCCCGGCTGACCCGCGCCCCGTCGCGCGGCGCCGCCGGAGAAAATTGCATGCTCCGCGAATCATGCGCGTTGCCGATTCGCGGCGCGGCGGGCTAGAATCGGGCTATCGATCGGCAGCGGCCGGCGCTGACGCGCGCCGACCCGGGATCGCCGAGCGGGCATGATTCTTAGCGAAGGAGAGCTGCGGATGGCGCAAGCCTGGATCAAAGCGAAGCGAAGCTGGGAGCTGTATCTCCTGGTGCTGCTTCCGGTACTCTATCTGATTATTTTCCAATACATCCCGATGTTCGGGGTGGCCATCGCCTTCAAGGACTTCAACGTCGTCAAAGGGATTCTCGGCAGCCCGTGGGTCGGCTTCAAGCATTTCCACGAGCTGTTTCGCTCGCCGAATTTCCCGCTGCTGATCAAGAATACGCTGCTCATCAGCCTGTACTCGCTGCTGGCGGGCTTCCCGATTCCGATCCTGCTGGCGCTGGCCTTGAACGAAATTCGGACGGGCTTCTTCAAACGGTCCGTGCAGATGATCACGTACGCCCCCCATTTCGTCTCGACCGTCGTCATGGTATCGATCATCATTCTGATGCTGTCGCCGCACGTCGGCGTCGTGGACCGGGTGCTGACGTTCTTCGGCTGGTCGTCGACGAACTTCATGGGCGAGCCCAAGCTGTTCAAGTCCATCTACGTCTGGTCCGGCGTCTGGCAGGAGATGGGGTACGCGTCGATCATCTACATCGCCGCGCTGGCCGGCGTCGATCCGTCGCTGTACGAGGCGGCGCGCATGGACGGGGCGTCCCGGTTCAAGAAAATTCTCCACATCGACTTGCCGTCGCTCGTTCCGATCGCGGTCACGATGCTGATCCTGAGCTTGGGCAGCGTCATGGCGGTCGGCTTCGAGAAGATCTACCTGATGCAGAACCCGCTCAACCTGAGCACGTCGGAGGTCATCTCCACCTACGTCTACAAGGTCGGCCTGGTCGGCGCGAACTTCAGCTTCTCCTCGGCGGTCGGACTTTTCAATTCCGTCATCAATCTCGCGCTGCTCGTCGCCGTCAACGCCGTCGCCCGCCGCGTGTCGGACAACAGCCTATGGTAGGAAGGAGGCCGCCCATGCCGGCCAACGTCAAGATTCGGGAACCGTTCGGCGACCGCCTGCTGCTCGGCGCGATCTACGCGCTGCTGGGCGCGATCACGCTGACCGTGCTCTACCCGCTGCTCTATATTCTCAGCTCCTCGCTCAGTTCGCCGAACGCGGTCGTGTCCGGACAGGTGTGGCTGGTGCCGGTGGAGTTCTCTCTGCGCGCGTACAAATCGATCTTCCAGAGCTCGCAGCTGATGCTCGGCTATTACAACAGCATCGTGTACACCGTCGTCGGCACGTTCATCAACGTCGCCTTCACCGTGCTGATGGCGTTCCCGCTGTCGCAGCGGACGATGGCGGGCCGCAAGTACGTCATGATCCTGATGATGATCACGCTGTTCTTCAGCGGCGGGCTGATTCCGACGTACCTGCTCGTCAAGAACCTGCACATGCTGGACACCCGCTGGGCGCTCTGGCTGCCCGGGGCGTTCTCCGTCTTCCAGGTCATCATCGCGCGCACCTTCTTCATGGCGTCGATTCCGCAGGAGCTGCAGGAGGCTTCCCAGATCGACGGCTGCCGCGACACCCGTTACCTATGGAGCATCGTGCTGCCGCTGTCGAAGCCGATCCTCGCCGTCATGACGCTCATGTACGCGGTCGGCCATTGGAACGCCTACTTCGACGCCCTCATCTACCTGCGGTCGGAGCATCTCTTTCCGCTGCAGTACGTGCTGCGCAACATGCTCATCCTGAACGCGGCCGATCCCGAGATGCTGGCCAACACGGCGCAGCAGCTGCGCGACAAGGGTTTCGAGCAGGTGCTCAAGTACGCGTTGATCGTCGTCGCCTGCGTGCCGGTGCTGATCCTGTACCCGTTCGTGCAAAAGCATTTCGTCAAAGGCGTCATGATCGGCTCCTTGAAAGGCTGACGGCAGGAACGGCGGACGCAGCGAATAGTAGGCACGGAGGTGAGGCGCGGCAAAAAGGCGGCGAGACGCGCAAGGGAGGCAAGGGGAGGCCGGCCCGGATTCGCGGGGGCGGACCGACATTCGTACGATCCAAGGAGGAGAGAGCAGGTTGAAAAAGTCCATATGGGTATCGCTTATGCTAATCGTGATCGCGAGCCTCGCGTTATCGGGCTGCGGAGGGAGCGGTTCGGACAACGCCGGCGGAGCGTCCGGCACGGCCGGTTCGGCGGCGCCGGAAGGGACGGCGTCGAAGCCGGTGACGATCGGATTCTTCGCGCCGCAGGGGAAGGCGCCGCTCGAGGATAACGACTACACCAAGTACGTCGAGCAGAAATTCAACGTATCCATCAAGTGGGACCTCGCGCCGACCGACGCGCTCGTCGACCGGCGGCAGCTGCTGCTCGCGAGCGGGGATTATCCGGAGGTGTTCCTGGAAGGGAAATTCACCAACGCGGACCTGTTGACGTACGGCAAGCAGGGCGTGCTGATCCCGCTGAACGGCCTGATCGACAAGTACGCGCCGAACCTGAAGGCGATGATGGACAAGAAGCCGTACCTGAAGGAAGCGATGACGGCGCCGGACGGCAACATCTACGGCATTCCGCGCTTCAACGAATGCTATCACTGCACCTTCTCGCAGAAGTTCTGGATCAACAAGGAATGGCTCGACAAGCTCGGCCTCTCCGTGCCGACGACGACGGACGAGCTGTATGCGGTGCTCAAGGCGTTCAAGACGAAGGATCCGAACGGCAACGGCAAGGCGGACGAAATCCCGCTGACCGGCGCGCCGAACAAGTACGTCTGGAACGGCAACATCGACGCCTACCTCATGAACGCGTTCATCTATAACGACAACGACAAGTATTTGACCGTCGCGGACGGAAAGGTCGATTTCGCGCCGAACAAGCCGCAGTGGAAGGAAGGCCTCGCGTATATGCACAAGCTGTACGGCGAGGGCTTGATCGACAAGGCGTCGTTCACGCAGAACGACCAGGCGGTCGGCCAGCTCGGCAACCGCGAGGGCGACGAGGTCGTCGGCTCCATCACGACGGCGCTGCTCAGCTACCTCGTGAACACGTACGACGACGCCATCACGCGCCATAAGCACTGGGTCATCGTGCCGCCGCTGAAAGGGCCGGAGGGCGTCCGGCTCGCGGGCATGTCGCAGGGCTTCGGCGAGTTCGCGATGGCGATCACCAACAAGGCGAGCGAAGCGCAGCAGATCGCGGCGATTCGGATCGCGGATTACGCCTTCAGCGAGGAAGGCGCGCTGCTGAGCGAATACGGCGTCAAGGAGGGCATCGGCTGGAAGAAGGCGGAGGCGGACGAGAAGAACATCGACGGCAAGCCGGCCAAGTACAGCTTCTCCAACCTGCAGCCGGTCGACCCGAACGTCGTGCGCAACGACAGCTGGACGCTGCTCGGGCCGAAGGACCTCTCGAAGGACTTCCGCGACCTGTTCGCGACGGCGCAGGATCCGCTGACCTCCGCCGGCTACGAGAAGCGTCTCGCCGACGCGACCAAGACGTACGCCCCGTACGCGCCGAAAGCCTTTTATCCGTCCAGCACGTTCATCCGTCCCGAGGACACGGACACGATGGCGCAGCTGTCGACGTCGATCAAGGACTACGTGCAGTCCAACATGGCGCAGTTCATCATCGGCGACAAGAGCTTGGACAAGGATTGGGACGCGTACGTGAAAGGGTTCGACGGCTTGAACCTCGCGCAGTACGTGCAGATCTACCAGTCGGCCCTGGAGAAAAAGTAAACCGGCGCATGCGCCCGAGCCGGCCTTCGGGCCGGCTCTCTTGTTTCGGCGCTCCGGGGCCGTCCCGAGGGAGGCCCAAACGGTACGGACGAACGGAAACACGGAACGCGGCGAACGGGCGAAGGAAGCCGGCAGCCCGCCGTCGAAATGATCCATGCAGAGCGACAATAATCGAAAGGCGGGCTGACGATGACAACGGAAACGAATCCGCGCGTCGTGCCGACTGCGAAGCAACTGGCGTTTCAAGATTGGGAGTTCGGGCTTTTTCTGCATTTCGGGCTGCGCACGTTCTACGAGGGGTACGCGGATTTCGACGTGCGGCCGATGACGCCGGAGGCCTTCGATCCGGCTCGGCTGGACTGCGAGCAGTGGATCCGCGCGGCCAAGGAAGCGGGGATGGCGTACGCGGTGCTGACGGCGAAGCATCACGACGGATTCTCCAACTGGCCGTCCAAGTACAGCCGGTTCACGGTCGCGGCTTCGCCGTGGAAGGACGGCCGCGGCGACGTCGTGCGCGACTACGTCGACGCCTGCCGGAAGCACGGCTTGAAGGCGGGGCTGTACTACTCGCCTTACGACGGCTCGGCCGACTTTTACACGCAGGATGCCCAGGCGTACGACGATTACTTCGTCAACCAGATCACGGAGCTGCTCTCCGAGTACGGCGACATCGGCATGCTGTGGTTCGACGGCTGCGGCTCCGAGGACCACGCGTATGATTGGAACCGGATCATCGGCACGATCCGCGGGCTGCAGCCGGACATTCTGATCTTCAACATGGGCGATCCCGACTTCCGTTGGGTCGGCAACGAGGACGGCATCGCGCCGGTGCCGTGCTGGAACGTCGCGGATTCCGCGGACTTCTCGATCTACACGGAGGAGAAGGAACGGTTCGGCGAGCGGCTGTGGCTGCCGGCGGAATGCGACGTGCAGATGCGGGCGAACGGCAAGAGCTGGTTCTACAGCGACGAAGACGAGCATCTCGTCAAGAGCGTCGACGAGCTGATGGGACTCTACTACTTGTCCGTGGGGCGCGGCGCGAACCTGCTGCTCAACATCGGCCCGAACCGCGAAGGCCTGCTGCCGGCCAAGGATACCGCGCATCTCGCGCGCTTCGGCGAGGAGATCCGCCGCCGCTTCGGCTCGCCGCTCGCGACGCTCGCGGACTTCGCGCGGGAGGGCCGCCAGTGGCGGTACGACGCGGCCGAGCCGCGGCTCATCGACCACATTGTCCTTCAGGAGGAATTGGCGGACGGCGAGCAGGTACAGGCGTTCACCGTGTCGATCGTGTCGGCGAAGTCCCGCCGGCTCGTCGCGATCTACGAAGGCCGCAACATCGGGCATAAAGCGATCGTCCGCATCCCGGCGGTCAAGGCCGCCGGCGTCATCGTGGAAGTGACGGCCGGCAGCGGAGAGCCGAAGCTGCGCGGGCTTTCGGTCCATTACGCGGGCGACCCGGCGCTGCCGTTCTAGAGGCGCGGGGTACGGACAATCGGGCATAAGAAGGCGTCTGCCGTTATCGGCAGACGCCTTTTTTGCGTACAGAATGCGCCGCGCCCTTACGCGTCCGGCGAGCTCTCGTCCACGATCCGGTGCCCGTGCGTGTACACGTTCATTTCCTGCCCGCGGATGAAGCCCGCGCAGGTAATGCCGAGGTCGTCGGCGAGCTTCAGGGCGAGGTCCGTCGGCGCGGACTTCGACAGCAGGAAGCCGACGCCGATCTTCGCGGCCTTCAGGACGACCTCGGACGAGATCCGGCCGCTGAAGGCGACGATCTTGTCCGCGACGGGCATGCGCGCCCGCAGGGCGTAGCCGAACAGCTTGTCGAGCGCGTTATGCCGGCCGATGTCGGTCCGCGCGGCGAGCAGCTCCGTCGCCGTGCAGAGCGCGGCGTTATGCACGCCCCCGGTCAGCCGGAAGTCGGCGGACTCGAGCTGCAGCAGCCGCATGAGCGCCATGCACTGGCCCGGCGTCAGCGTCATCCGCGTCATCGACGTCCGCGCCGTGCGGGCGTCGCTGCGAAAATAAAACTGCCGGCTCTTCCCGCAGCAGGAGCCGATGAACCGCTTGGCGTAGTCGTCCTTGCCCGTCGACTGCGGGCGGTGCAGCGACGCATACGCGTAGCCGCGCGCCTCGTCGATCCGCAGCTCCTTCACGTCCGCCGCCTCGAGGATGATGCCCTCGGACGCGAGGAAGCCGATCGCGAGCTCCTCCAGATCCGTCGGCGAGCAGACGATCGTGGCGAATTCCTCGCCGTCCACCTCCAGCGTCAGCGGGTATTCCGACGCGATGTCGTCCTCCCGCAGGATGGCGGCGCCGTCCGCGTACTTGCGGATCGGCCAGGTCGTTACGATACGGGGCAGCATGCCGTCTCCTCCTCTCCTGTCGCCGGGCCTCGGCCGGCGTCCGTTCCGCGCGGCGCCGTCCGTCATGTCGACGCACGGCGGTCCTCTTCTTCGTCCGCTTCATGGTCCAGCTCCGCGATGCGCTTCTCCACGTAGCGGGTATCCTTCAGCGCATGGTACGTGTCCGCGCGCTCCAGGACGACCGCCGCGTTGTACTCCGGGATGCCGGCATGGGGTTCGTACACTTTCTTCGGGATGAGCGCGTTGCATTCGGGCCAGAAGAGCTCCAGGTTGCCCGGCGCGACGGAGGCGAATTTGGCCCGGCCGTGGAACGTGCCGCTGGCATTGTAGAGCACGACCGCGTCGCCTTCCTTGACGTCGTGCTTCGCGCCGTCGTTCGGGTGCATGAGCACGTCGTACCGGTCGGCCGCGTTGAAGGCGTCCTTGTCGCTGTAAATCATCGAGTTGAACTGCTTGCCCCGGCGCGAGGTCACGTAGAAATGTCCCTCGGGCTTGCGCAGCTCCGGCAGCTCGATCGGCAGCAGCTGGCCGCGGCCGTCGCGCGTCGGGCAGACGCCGCCTTCGCACAGCCACGCGCCGCCCCATTGGAACACGTCGCCGCGTTCCTTCAGGAACTGGATGCCGTCGTAGTTGGGCGCGGCGAGCGCGATTTCCGAGCGCAGCGCTTGCGCGCTCCGGAAGACGATCGCCTTGGCGCGCTCCGGGTACACCCGCGACGCCAGGTCGCCGTAGATGGCCCATTCCGCGCGCGCTTCCCCGATGCGGGGACCCGCGATCTCCGGCGAGAAATACACCATCCGCTCCGTAGAGGTGGACGTGCCGCCGCCCGGCTGCTCGTAGCGGGTCATGGCCGGAAGGACGACGACGGCCTCCCGCGCGTCGGCGAGCGTCGACGTGTTCAGGACGATGTCCTGGTGCACGCGGATGTCGACCGCCTCGAGGCACGCGCGGACGAAGTCCGGGTCCGGCATCGTCTCGAGAAAATTGCCGCCGGAGGTGTAGAACACCTTGAGCTTCCGCTCGTGGTCGTCCGGCAGCATCGCGTTCTCCAGCGTGACGCCGACGATGTCGCCTTGCCAGCGCGGGAGCGGGAAGCCCCAGACCCCCTCGATGCGCGGAATGTCCATCCCCTTGAATTCGCCGCCTGGCAGGCTGAACGGATCGGCGCCCATCTCGCCGGAGCCCTGCACGCCGCTGTGGCCGCGGATCGGCATGAGGCCGCAGTGCTCGCGGCCGAGGAAGCCGCGCAGCAGCGCCAGGTTCGCGACCTGCGAGATGTTGTCCGTGCCGAAGCGGTGCTGCGTCAGCCCCATGCTCCAGACGAAGACGCCGGACTTCGCGGCCGCCAGCAGCTCGGCGAATTCGGTCATCCGCGCGCGGGTCAGGCCGGAGGAGCGCTCCAGCTGCGCCCAGTCCTGGCGCTGCGCGTGCGCGCGAAGCGCCTCGTAGCCGTTCGCGTGCTCGCGGACGAACGCATGGTCGACCGCGGAGCCGGGCTTCGCGGCTTCCATGTCGAACCAATGCTTCATGACGCCGTGCATGAAGGCGATGTCCCCGCCGATGTTGACCTGGTAGAAGTCGTCGGCGAGCTTCGTGCCGAACAGCGCCGACTCCGCGATGGACGGCACCCAGTAGCCGTCCATCGCCGGCTCGCGGTACGGGTTGATCACGATGATCCGCGTGCCCTTGCGCTTGGCGGCATACATGTATTTGGTCGAAACCGGCTGGTTGTTGGCGGCGACGCTGCCCCAGAAGACGAGCACGTCCGTGCCGATCCAGTCCTTGTAATTGCAGCTCGACGCGCCGATGCCGACCGACCGCTTCAGCGCCGTCTTGGACGGCGAGTGGCAGATGCGCGAGGCGTTGTCGATGTTGTTCGTGCCGAGGAAGCGGGCGGCCTTGGCCGCCGCGTAATACGATTCGTTCGTGATGCCGCGCGCCGTCAGGTAGAAGGCGAGCTGCTTCGGATCGATCGCGCGGATGCGCGCCGCGACCAGATCGAGCGCCTCGTCCCAGGACAGCCGGCTGAACCGCCGCTCGCCCTTGCGCCGGATGAGCGGGTAAGGCAGGCGGCCGAGCTTCCGCAGCGCGGCGCTGTCGTGCTTGCGCAGCTCGTCGATGTCCGCGTGCAGCGCGTCCGGCTTGATGGCCGGCATCGTGTTCAGCCGCAGCAGGTTGAGGCGCGTCGTGCAGACGTGCGGCCCCGCCAGCGTCCGGTCGTGCAGGCCGGACACGCCGAGCGCGCAGCCGTCGCAGACCCCCTGCGTCAGGATGCGGTACGCGTACGGCAGATTGTCGCGGTTCTCCGCCACGACCTTCAGCGTGTCGCGGATATGGTGGGGCTTCACCTTGCCGAGCCCGAACGGCATTTTGCTGACCCACAGCTTGGGATCCGGCCGGCCGGGCAGCTTGACCGGTCCCGTATGCTTCGTTTTCCCCATCTTAAGCGTCTCCTCTCGTACGTCGGCGGGCCGGAAGGGACAAAAAAACCGCGCCGGGGCGTTTCTCTCCAAGCCGTTGCCAGACCGGAAAAAAATCGTCCCGAACGCGGTTAGTCTCTCGCAGGTTCGCTGCCAAGCGCCAACGCGTGCCGTTATGGGCGGCTTCCGCCGAACTTGCGCTCGATGTCCTGATCGAACACGAAGATCGACATGCCGAAATCTTTATCGATATCGATATCCACGTACAGCTCCAAAAAGCGGGCGCCGAGCAGCGCCTCCATCTCGACCGGCGGGTGGTTGCGGTAAATGTCCTTCACCCACTGCGTGCGCGCTTCGCGCAGCATCTGCTTGCCGTCGTCGGCCGTCGCGATGAATTTCTCCACGGGGGAGAGGTTGCCTTCCATCTCGCAAATCGCCCAATGCTTGCAGAAGGTCGTCGTGATGCGGCCGGGGCCTTTGCCCATGTGGCGCTTGCGGAAGGCTTTGACCAAATTGCTGAATTCCGCTTCCGCCTTGTTCATTGCCATGCACCTCGTTTGCCCGCAGAACCGGTGACAGGAGCGCTGTTCCGTGTCGTGCGGCGTCTGTTCAACGCGCAGCTTCCCTTACTGGTTTCATTCTAGTTCAATCTTAGCAAGAAAGCGCAACCATGGCAATGCATCGGCGAGGCCTAGAATGCCGCCGCGAAGAGCGAGACGCCGAGGGGGATCAGCGACAGGAGGAGCAGGAAGGCGAGCGCGCCGCCGAACCGCTTCCGCCGGCTGCCGGTACTCGCCAGCGTGAAGTCGGCGAAGAAGAAGAGCGCCGCGCACAAGGCGCCGAGCCAGCCGCCGCTCAGGGCGCCGAACAGCAGCGGAAGCGCCCAAAAGCCGCAGAGGGCGTGCAGCAGCAGCGAGATCGGGGCATGCGGACGGCGATGGAGCAGCCGAAAGAGCGTCAGCTCGATCAGCATGGAGCAGGCGACGCCGTAGACGAAGTTGAACGGCGCGGCGTAGATCAGCAGCACGAAGCTGCCGAACAGCCAGGATCTCAGCGCATCCGCCCAAGACGGGCTGCCGGACGCGAAATGGAATAACGCGGGGAGAAAGACGGCGGAGATCCCCGTCGCGACCGCGGCGGCCGCCAGCTTGCGGCCAAGCCAGGGCAGAACGTGCCGGAAGAGAGGGGCGGTCGGGTCGGCCATGGGAGTCACTCCTTCGGGAAGGTTTGTTTCCAGCATAGCGCCGCCCCGCGCGCGCGGAGAGTTCTAACTTTCGTGGTACCCTCGAGGCGCCGGCATGCGTTTCGCGCCGATTTGTGGTACCATTTTTTCAGAAAAACGCATTATCGTAGGGGGATTACCGTTCATGATCGCATTAGCTTACGCCCTGCTCTGCATGCTGGCGCGCAAGCCCTGCTCGGGGTACGAGCTCACGAAGCTGCTGCAGCTCTTCTGGCAGGCGCAGCACAGCCAGATTTATCCGCTGCTCGCGAAGCTGGAGAAGGAGGGACTGGTCACCTTCGAGCTCATCGGCCAGACCGGCAAGCCGGACAAGAAGCTGTACAGCATCACGGAAGCCGGCACCGGGCGCCTGCGCGCCTGGATCAAGGAGCAGCCGCCGTCCGACATTCTCGAGCGCGACGAATTCCTCATTAAGATCTACGCGATCGGCCTCATGGACCCGGAGACGGGCCGTCAGCTGTTCCTGGAGCGCCGCGAGGCGCTGCTCGCCCGGCTGGCGCGGATGCAGGAGGGCATGAGGGGCATGGAGGAGGACGACGATCCGCCCGTTACGGACATCGCGTCCAAGCAGTTCGGCCGCTACCTGATCTACGAGCGGCGGATGCGCCTGCTGCGGGAGGAGGTCGGCTGGATCGAGTGGGCGCTGCCCTTGTTCAAGCCGTCGTCCGCGCGGCCGCGGCCGGAGGAGTGACGCCGCGATCCCGGCGCGGCGGGAACAGTCTCTTCCGCGACCAGCGAAGCGTCATCCAGGCCGTCGCAAAGCTCCGTTTTTCGAACGCGCGCGCGATGGCCGCGGCGACGTACCGGAAGCCGGAATTTTTGTATTGTGTTTCCCTCGCGAATCCGGCAAACTGTTGTCAGGCTTGACGCAAGCGACCAACTGGCGGAATGGGGTTCGAGGAGAGACATGAGAGAGACGAAGCAGGAACGCAAATGGATGCATTATGCCGGGCTGGCCGTCGTCGCCGCCGTCTGGGGCGCGAATTTCGGGGTATCGCGGAAGGGGATGGAGACGTTCGATCCGGTGCTGTTCTCGTTCCTGCGCTTCTCGCTCGCGCTGCCGTTCTTCTTCCTGCTGCTGAAGGCGCGGGAGGGCAGCGTCGGGCTGCCCGCGAAGGAGCTGCCCCGCCTCGCGGTGCTCGGCTTGTTCGGCGTGACCGGGCTCGAGATCGCGGTCATGTATTCCATCAAATACACGACGCTCGCGAACGCGTCGCTCCTGAACGTCGCTCCGTGGCCGATCTTCGCCGCGCTGTTCGGGCCGCTCTTCCTGCGGGAGCGGATCACGCCGCGCCTCGTCGCGGGCGGGATCGCCGCCATGGTCGGCGTGTGCTTCATCATTCTCGGCGGCGGGGAAGGCTTCGACCTCTCGTCCGGCCACATGACCGGCAACCTGCTCGCCTTGGCCGTCAGCGTGGTGGGCGCCTTGTTCAACCTGGCCTGCATGCCGCTCATGCAGCGCTACTCCGCGCTGCGCGTCAGCACCTGGTATACGGCGTTCGGCGTGCTGTTCATGTTTCCGTTGACCCTGCCGTCCTGGGGCAAGGTCGAGTGGGCCGCGCTCGGCGGCAGCGAGTATACGGCGATCCTGTTCAACGTGTTCGTCTGCACCGTCTTCGCCTTCGTCGTCTGGAACGCCGGCATGTTCAGCATCGGCGCCGCGCGGGCGAATTTCTTCCGCTACGTCGTGCCGGCTTCCGCGGTCGGGGCCGGTTATCTGTTCTTCGACGAAGCGTTCAGCGGCTGGCAGCTGGCCGGGACGGCCTTCATGGCGGCCGGCCTGCTGTGGATCAGCATCGAACGCCGCGAGCCGGCGTCGATCGGCGCCTGAGCGGGCGCGCGTCGGCGCCCATAGAAATTGGACGACCCCCGCTTCGTAACGAAGCGGGGGTCTTGTATGTGCAAGCAGAGCGTAGCGCCGGGTATTACCTGCAGCGCTGCCCCGATATAGTTAAGCGTAACCGCCATGTCTTCCTACTTTCATAAACATGCACGAAAGCGACGATAGCCCGACCTCTCGATCGTCCTTGCGGTTCCTAGACCGCGCCAGTGGTGAATCCGTGTTCCTTCAAGCAGCCGTGTTAAAAGGAATTAAACTGCGGTGATTCGTGGAGGGTAAATCACATCAATTCGAGGAAAAACCAGAGGTTACACTTGACACTTGATACGATTCATCATTATACGCGCATAACCGTAATCCGTCAAGCCGCGGCCGCGCCGGCGCGCATGACAAACATGCCGCGAAACGGGTGACACTTGTCATGCGAAACGCATTACGTTCATGCGTACCGGGAGACCGGCGCCGGCGGTAGAATGAAATCATCAAGAACGCGAAGGCGGGAGTGAACGAGATGAAACCAGCAATTCAGTTAACCGGCGTGAGCAAAATCTACAAGGACAAAAAAGCCGTCGACAATTTGACGCTGTCGATCGCGGAAGGCACGGTCGTCGCGCTGCTCGGCCCGAACGGCGCCGGCAAGACGACGACGGTGTCCATGATCCTCGGCCTGCACAAGCCGACGAAGGGCACGGTCAAGCTGCTCGGCGGCGATCCCGGCGACGCGCGCGTCCGCGACCGGATCGGCGCGATGCTCCAGGAGGTCAGCGTCATCGACGGGCTGAAGGTGGGCGAGAGCATCAACCTCTTCCGCAGCTATTACGAGAAGCCGCTGCCGCTCGATTACCTGCTGAAGGTATCGAACCTCGAAGCCGAGAAGGATAAGCTCGCCTCCGCGCTGTCCGGCGGCCAGCAGCGCCGGCTCGGATTCGCCCTCTCGCTCGCGGGCGACCCGGACGTCATCTTCCTCGACGAGCCGACGGTCGGCATGGACGTGACGTCCCGCCAGTTGTTCTGGGACACGGTCCGCGCCATGGCCGGCAAAGGCCGGACGATCGTGCTGACGACGCACTACCTCGACGAGGCGGACAGCATCGCCGACCGCATCGTCGTCATCAACAACGGCCGGATCATCGCCGACGGCACGCCGGGCGAGATCAAGTCGGATACGACCGGCCGGGTCGTCTCGTTCGTGGCCGGTCCGTCGGTCACGACGGACGCGCTGCACCGGCTGCCGGGCGTCACGGACGTCGAGTGGAGCGGGCGCAAGGTCAAAGTGTTCAGCCGCGATACCGACGGCCTGATCCGGGCGCTCGTCGAAGGCAAGTTCGACATGCGCGACATCGAAATTCACAGCGGCGGGCTGGACGACGCGTTCCAGGCGCTCGTGGAGCAAGCCAACTAAGGCGCGCGGCCGGACTTTCGGCTTGACGGAACGAAAGGCGAGATCGCGAATCGCATAGCCCACCCTCATTTAGGAGATGAATACGAATGAATCAAACGATGCTTCGGGCGACGGTCGCCCAATGCAAGGCGGAATTGCTGCGGACGGTCCGCAATAAACGGTTCGTCATTTTCTCGGTCATCATGCCGGTCGTCTTCTACTTCCTCTTCTCGAGCACGATCGGCAACCAGGACATCGCGGGCACGAATTTCAACGCGTACTATCTCATGTCCATGACCTGCTACGGCATCATCGGCGCGAGCTTCACGACCTTCAGCATGCGGCTCGCCCGCGAGCGTTCCCAAGGCTGGATCCGGATGCTGAAGATCACGCCGCTCCCTTCCTGGGCGTACATCGTCTCCAAGATCGGCGCGCAGGCGCTCATCAACCTGTTCATCATCGTCATGATGTTCCTCATCGGCGGCTTCGGCAAGCATCTCGACCTGCCGGCGTCGACCTGGCTCTCGTGCGGCCTGTGGATCTGGATCGGCGGCATGTCGTTCATGGCGCTCGGCACGCTCTTCGGCTCGATGCGCAACCCCGACGCGGTGCAGGTCGTCAGCATGATCGTCTACATGGGCATGTCCGTGCTCGGCGGCCTGTGGATGCCCATCACGACGATGTCGAAGACGATGCAGGACATCGCCAAGGCGCTGCCGACCTACCGGCTCGGCCAAGGCGCGTGGAACATGCTTGCCGGCGGCACGGTCGATTGGGCCGGCATCGGAATATTGGCTGCATACGTGGTCGTGTTCATGGTAGTATCTTCTTATATCATGAGAAAGCAGGAAGCGGTGTAATCCATGTTCAAATTCGCCAGGCGGCCCGCATCGGGACCGCCTCTCGTCTTTACGCTGGTCTGGCTCGTCTATCTGGTGTTTCCGCTCACGGCGCTGTTCCAGCTGCCCGCGGTGCAGATGATCGAAGGCCTGGGCGTCGTCCTCGTCTTCGTCGCGCTGTACGTCGGCGGCTACTTCCTGGACCGCTGGCGGATCGTCTCCGTGTTCGGCCTCATCGCGATCACGCTGCTGTTCTGCCTGAAGTTCGACGCGAGCGGCATCTACCTGGCGTTCTACGCGTCGCCGCTCGTCGGGCAGCTGCGGAAGCGCTGGGAGCTGATCGCCGGCTACATCCTGATGCTGGGGCTGTTCGGTTTCAATATCGTCTATTGGCACGTATATCGCGATCCGGACATGATGGTGCAGCTCTTCCCGGCCATGGCCGTCATGCTGCTCATGCCGATCGGCTTCAAGCTGGGGCAGCGGTCGAAGGAGCTGCGCAAGAAGCTGAACCTCGCCAACGAGGAGATCGCGCGGCTGTCGAAGAACGAAGAACGGCAGCGCATCTCCCGCGACCTGCACGACACGCTCGGCCATACGCTGTCGCTCATCACGCTGAAGAGCGAGCTGGCCGAGAAACTGATTATGAAGAACCCCGATCGCGCCGCGCAGGAAGTGAAGGACATTCAGATGACGTCGCGCGCCGCCTTGAAGCAGGTCCGGGAACTAGTATCGGGCATGAACGCGGTGACGATTCGCCAAGAGGTCGACCATGCCAAGCAAATTCTGGCCGCCGCGGGCATCTTCCTCGAGAAGCGGGGCGAGCTGGCCGAGGCGGCGGCGCGCGACGACGGAACGGTCTCGCCGGAGGAAGAAGCCGCCTTCGCGGGCGAATCCCCGCGCTTCGGCATCGCGCCGCAAGGGAGCGAGAGCGATGCCGAGCGCTTGAGTCCGTCGCCGCTCATCGACAACATCCTCGGCATGTGCCTGCGCGAGTCGGTCACGAACGTCGTGAAGCACAGCCGGGCCCGCGTCTGCACCGTGGATCTGCGGCGGGAGCCGGGCGTCCTGCGGATGACGGTCGAGGACGACGGCGTCGGGCTGCCGGACAAGGGCAAGGACGAGACGGCCGCGGGCTGCAACGGCATGAAGGGGATGCGCGACCGGCTGAAGCTGATCGAGGGCGTGCTCGCGGCGGAGCGGCCGCTCGCGGAGCGCGGAACGCGGCTCGTCTTCACGGTGCCGCTCGTGGATAAAGCAAGGGAGGGCGCATAGGCCATGAAAGTCATCGTAGCGGAAGACCAGGGCATGCTGCGCGGCGCGCTCAGCGCGCTGCTCGACCTGGAGGACGACATCGAGGTCGTGGCCCAGGCGGAGGACGGCCGGCAGGCGCTGGAGCAGATCGAGCGGCTCCGGCCGGATATTTGCGTCATGGACATCGAGATGCCGCACATGAGCGGACTCGACGTCGCGGAGAAGCTGAAGGAGCGGAGCCATGCGTGCAAAGTCGTCATTTTGACGACCTTTTCGCGTTCGGGGTATTTCCAGCGGGCGATGAAGGCGGGAGTGCGCGGCTTCCTGCTCAAGGATTCGCCGATCGACGAGCTGGGCGCGGCGCTGCGCACGGTGCACAAGGGCGGCCGCGCGGTCAGCCCGGAGCTCGCCCTGTCGTTCTTCGAGAGCGAGAACCCGCTGTCGGAGCGGGAGCGCGAGGTGCTGCGCCTGGCCGCGGAAGGGCTCTCCGCGGGCGATATCGCCGGCAGGCTCTACCTGTCCGCGGGGACGGTGCGCAACTACTTGTCCGAGGCGATCCAGAAGCTGGAGGCCAAGAACCGGATCGACGCGATCGGCATCGCGGAGAAGAACGGCTGGCTGTAAGGCGGGCATTTCGGGGAAATCGCAAAAAACAGTCTGACCGCGAAAATAACGCGGCCGACTGTTTTTTTGTTTTGCCGCACGATCATCCGTCAGCCCGAACAATCAGAATATCGTCGGTACCATTCCGCCGTCCATGCGGATCGGCGAGCCTTTGAAGGCCGAAGCCATCGGGCTGCAGATGAAAGCGGTCAAGCGCCCGATCTCCGCGGGCCGGATAAACCGTTGGATTTCGGATTGAGGCAGGTGCTTCGCCATAAAGTCTTTCTCTTTCGCCTCGAAGGCCATCTCTTCGTTCGAATACGCGCTCTCGATGATCTGCCGCACGTTCTCGGAGAGGGTCGGTCCCGGCAAGATCGCGTTCACGGTCACCTCGGCGCCGCGGGTCAGCTTGGACAAGCTCCGGGACAGCGCCAACAGCATGGATTTGGTCGTGCCGTATGGAGGCATCAGGCCGGAAGGCATGACGGCTTCCTCGCTCGCGATGAAGACGATGCGGCCGTATTCGCGGCTCAGCATGTCGGGCAGATAGAACTTGGTTAAGCCGTTGGCGGCCAGAACGTTGGTGCGGATGTACTTCTCCCATACGTCATCGTCTGCATCGTCATAAGCCATGATTTCGTAGATGCCCACGTTGTTGACGAGTATATCGACGCAAGGGAACTTCGCGAGCAAAGCCTCTCTTTGCCGCGCATCGGCGAGGTCGGCCGCCGCGTTCCGCGGTTCCGTCTCCGGAAACGCCGCTCGGATCTCCGCGACCGTGCGCGCGACGTCCTCGTTGTTCCGGCCATTGACGAGCACGTGAACGCCTTCCCGGGCGAGTTCAAGGGCAATCGCTTTTCCGATGCCTCGGGTCGATCCCGTTACTAAAGCCGTCTTATTCGTTAATCCCATATCCATCCGCGTGTACTCCTTTTATCTAGGATAGGGATTAGGATACTTCACTTCGCCTGCCCGGTAACTAGCGCGGAACGTCAACGTTCTTGCGCGGCGCGCCAATTGGCGGGGGTCTCCCCCTCCCACGAGCGGAACGCGCGATAGAACGAATTCTGGTCTTCGTAGCCGACGAGAAAAGCGATCTCTTTGATCGCGAGCGACGGGTCCGCCAAGTAAGCGAGCGCCCGCTCGTGCCGGGTTTGCGCCAACAACCGCTTGAAGTTCGTGCCTTCGTCCGTCAGTCTGCGCTGCAAGGTGCGATCGCTCGTCCCCAGCTCGAAGGCGACGGTTTGGATGTCGATTGGCCCTCGCGCGAGGAATCGGGACAAGGTCTGCTTCACCTTGGCGCTCATAGTGAGCCGGTTCCGTCGTTCATCCAGCGTACGGTCCAAGGCGGGAGTCAAAATCTCGAGAAGCTCTTCGTTGTGCGAAGCGAAGGGACGGTCCAGATCGTCCCGATTCAGCGTGAGCCGATTGCGGTCCGCCCCGGCCCGGACGCGGCAGCCGAAATAATCTTCAAGGGCACGAACGTCGCCCATGGAAGGGATGATTTCGACGGAACGAGCCGTGAGACGACGGCCGGTTCCCCGGCGCCCGAGCTCGATCAGGTAGGCGAACGTGATGCCGACCAGCACCGGCGGTCCGGGTTGCCCGGCATCCCGCCACGCCAATTCAATCAAGGATTGCCGGCCTTCTTCCCGCATGCGCAAGTTTTCCGGAGGACACAGCTGCTTATAGCGCGCCATGCGGTTCAGCGCGTCCCGGTAGTCGCGGGCGTGGAAGGTCGTCAAGGCGGCCGGAGGATACAGAGCCGTTTCGTACGCGGTCGCAAGCTTGACGATTCCCGCGGCGGCGTCGCCGATTAGATCGGAATAGGCTTGCCAGATCGCGTAATAGTGGGCGGTCGTGACGAACGGTTCGTTGATGACGGATCGCGCAAGACGGGCTTGGATCGCTACGTCAACGGGCTCTACCCCTATGCTTCTTAAGCTTGTCCAGAAGCCCGGCGCGATCTTGATGCGGTCTGCGGAAGGAGCGTTCATGGCTGTCGACCTCCTAAGACAACGTCCAATCGCAAACGGTCCGCGGAGCCCGCGGACCATCGATGCTTCCGAGTATAGCTTAACCGTCGGGCGCCGTCACCTTGGGTCTTTTTAACTCCTCGTCGCCGTGTCGATGCCGGCGCTGTTCCGCAGCGTAACCCGGGATTGCCCCTGGCGGCCGCGACTAGGCCGTTCGGGGCATTTTCGCGTCCGCGGAGTTCAAAATATTGTAAATCGCGGCCGCGCATGTGGTAAGCTAGGGACGAAATGCTAGATTCATAGCGTTGGCGAGCAATCGAGAGATTCCTAGCGAACACGCGGGAGGGTACGGAAACGGATGCAGATACAGAAGCGGATACAGAAGCAGCTGCAAATGGGGAAACGGAAGACGGAACAGAGACGGAAACCAATACGGACGCCAATGCGGATACGAACGAGCAGCATGGGGATCGCGCTTATCTTGATCGTCGCGCTGCTGGCGGGACAGCTGGGCTGGCCGGCCCGGCCGGCGGCCGCCGCGGCGGCGGGCGCGCCGAGTTCCTGGGCGAAGGCCGAGATCGACGCGGCCATCGCGAGCGGGCTCATTCCGTACGGCCTGACGAACAGCTACCAGCTGGCGCTCACGCGGCAGGAATTCAGCGACATGGCGGTGCAGCTGTACGAGGTGCTGACCGACCAGGAAGCGCCGGCGCCGGGCGCCAATCCGTTCAAGGACACGAGCAGCGCCGGCGTGCTGCGCGCGTACGCGCTCGGCATCGTGAAGGGGACGGGCGCGCATACCTTCTCGCCCAAGGCGACGGTGACGCGCGAGCAGATCGCGCTCATGCTCTACAACACGCTCGCCAAGGCGGGCTTCCGCGACGAGCTGGCTTCGGGCGCGGCCGGGACGGCCCCCGTATTCGCGGACGCGAAGCAGCTGGCCGACTGGTCGCGCGGGGCGGTCGGCTTGCTGGCGGCGAGCGGCGTCATGAAGGGCGACGGCACGGGCCCGTACGCGCGCTTCCTGCCGAAGCAGACGACGACGCGGGAGCAGTCCATCGTGCTCGTGTACCGGATCTTCGAGCGGTTCGGCTCGTACTTCGTCCGCGGCGAGGCCGACCTGCTGGGCGCGCCGCTGCAGGCGAAGCCGGTCGTCATCAAGGACGAACGGGCGGGCATCGTCGACAAGAAGGCGCGCGAGATTCTCGCCGAGATCGTCGAGCCGGGCATGACGGAATACGAGCGGGAGCTGGCGATCCACGATTATATTTTGCTGCACGCGGCTTACGATTACGATAATTACCGCAAGGACACGGTGCCGGCCGATTCCTACACGATGTACGGTCTGCTGGTCGACGGCGTCGCCGTCTGCCAAGGCTACGCGTACACGGCCCAGCTGCTGCTGCGGATGGCGGGCATCGAGGCCTACTACGTGCGGGGCACGGCCGGGGGCGGCGCGCATGCGTGGAACAAGGTCAAGATCGACGGCAGCTACTACAACCTGGACGTCACCTGGGACGATCCCGTGCCGGACCTGGAAGGGCGGGTGGCGTACGGGTACTTCAACGTCACCGACGCGGAGCTTCGCCGCGACCACGTGTGGACGGACAAGCTGCCGAAGGCGACCGCGCAGGCGTACAACTACTACGTCTACAACGGGCTGGTCGCGGACACGCCGGCCGCGTTCGAG
The DNA here is from genome assembly GCF_900113915.1 of Paenibacillus sp. UNC496MF. NCBI lineage: Bacteria > Bacillati > Bacillota > Bacilli > Caryophanales > Paenibacillaceae > Paenibacillus > Paenibacillus sp. UNC496MF. The sequence goes on along the minus strand of NZ_FORE01000006.1, from coordinate 309,359 downwards.
GCGCGCGTCGACGCCGCGATCGAGGCGGGCGAGGAGACGATCACGCTGAAGCGGACGTATGACGACCCGAACGGCGAGGATTTCTGGAACGCCATGATCACGAAGCACGGCAACGTCCGGTCGTACGCCTATACGCTGGACAACAGCGGCGTGGTGACGTTCCGCTTCGCGTACGCTTGAACCCGGCCTTTTTTGATCGGGAGCGGCTTCGGGTGATACACTAGTTGAAAACGGCTTTGCATTGGAGTGCTTGCATCATGATTCGTATTCTTGCCGCAACGGAAGACAAGCGGATGGTTCAGTTGTCCTCGCTCGATGAGCTGAAGGATTACGCGGTCGCCTGGTTTTGGGTCGACTTCATGGCGCCGACGCAGGAGGAGGCGCAGCTGCTGGGGGAAGGGCATTTCCGCTTCCATCCGCTCGCCATCGAGGACTGCCTCTACTACTTGCAGCGCCCGAAATTGGACCATTACGACGACGTCCACTTCCTCGTCCTGCACGCGATGTCGGCGGACACGCTGGAGACGCAGGAGGTCGACCTGTTTCTCGGCCCGAACTATCTGGTCAGCTACCATAAGCACCCCCGCCGCGAGCTGCTGCGCGCCTGGGAGAAGGTGCTGCACAAGCCGCATTGGGAGGCGCACGGCTGCATCCATGCGGCGTACGTCGTCGTCGACGAGCTGGTGGACGAATATTTTCCGGCCGCGCAGGCGATCGAGGACCAGATTCTGGAGTTCGCGACGGGCTCGAACGACCAGGGCACCCAGCAGAAGCTGGCGCAGGTGTTCGACATGCGGAACCGGCTGCTGAAGCTGCGCAAGACGGTCCTGCCGATGCGCGAGCTGCTGTACCGGATTTTGAACACGCAGCGGATCGAGAACCTGAACCGCTACCAGATGTTCTTCACCGACGTGTACGACCATTTGCTCAAGCTGTCCGAAATCGTCGAGTCCAACCGCGAGATGACGTCGGATCTGCGCGACCACTACATGTCCCTCAGCGCCAACCGCATGAACACGATCATGAAGACGCTGACGGTCATCACGGTCATCTTCATGCCGCTGACGTTCATCGCCGGCGTCTACGGCATGAATTTCGAGAATATGCCGGAGCTAAAGTGGCATTCCGGCTACTACGGCGTCCTGGTCATCATGGGAATCGTGGCGCTCGGCATGTTCGCGTGGTTCAAAGTGAAAGGCTGGTTCGACTGACGCGCGCATAAGATGCCCGCCGCTTGGGGAACGTAGGACTACCGATACCCGAGGAGGCGAGACACATGTCAAGACGCAGCAGGCGCAAGCATCTCGTGCCCGGCGCGGATGCCGCGATGAGCGCGTTCAAGGCCGAGGTGATGCGGCGGGAAGGGTTCGTCGTGAACCCGAGCCGGCCGGACGACGTGAAATTCGAGGTGGCGCAGTCGCTCGGCATTCCGCTCGAGCGGGGCTACAACGGCGACGCGTCCACCGAGCGGATGGGCCAGATCGGCGGCCAAATCGGCGGCGCGATGGTCAAGGAGCTCGTGCGCATGGCGCAGGAGAAGCTGGCCAAGCAGCAGCCGTAAGGCGGCAGCTGATTGGGCGGCCTTATGATGACGGCCTTTTTCGCTCAAGCGGCGAGAGGACCGTTGGATGGCTATCGTTTCGGAAGAAATTCCGCAGCCGAAATCCGAAGTCGCCATTCGCATCGATACGCAACTCTTGCCGTCATCATGCAGTCATTATGCCGATCGTCAAACGATGAAGCCAAGCCGTCCGGGCAGCCGGGCGGCTTTCGCGCGTCCGGGCGGCCATCGTTCCGGCGGCGCCGGACGCGTATTAGCTTGCCTGGGTTTTTCAGCTAAAATTCAGATTGCTTTCATTTTTGCTTCAGCAAGGGCGGCTACACTGAACGTATCTTAGTTCAATGGGGGTTGTTTGCCTATGCCCGCGGCTATTCTTGTCATTGAGGACGACCAGGCGATCCAGGAGCTGATCGCGGAGTTTCTGCGCGCCCAGCAGTACGACGTCGACGTGGCCGAAGACGGCTTGGAAGGATGGGAGAAGTTCCAGGCCGGGACGTACGATCTCGTCATCCTCGATCTGATGCTGCCGACGCTGGACGGCTATACGATTTGCCGGCGCATCCGGGAGAAGGGCGATACGCCCGTCGTCGTGCTGACGGCGCTCGGCGAGGAGAAGGACCAGCTGCGCGCCTTCGAGGAGGAAGCGGACGATTACATCACGAAGCCGTTCTCCTTCCACGTGCTGATGAAGCGGGTGGAGGCGGTGCTGCGGCGGACGCGCGGCGCGCAGTCCGGGGAGCAGCTATGGGGCGGCCGGCTGCGGCTCGATGCCGACGCGTACAAGGTGTTCGTGGACGGCAAGCCCGTGGAGACGACGACGAAGGAGTTCGACATCCTGAACACGCTGATCGCGAACGCCGGCCGCATCATGACGCGGGACATGCTGCTCGATAAAGTCTGGGGCTACGATTATTTCGGCGATTCCCGGATCGTGGACGCGCATATCAAGAACATCCGCAAGAAGCTCGGGATCTCCGTGATCCGCACGGTGAAGGGCGTCGGGTACGCCCTGGAGTCGGAGCTGGCCGGGGTTGGCGGATGATCCGGCGCAAAGGGATCCGGTTCAAAATCTTCCTCGTCACGACGGCGCTGCTCGTCGTCTCGGCGGTGCTCATCTACCTGACGCTGTATTTCATGCTGCCGAGCTACTACCGCTACATCAAGCAGTCGCGGCTGGAAAGCGGCGTCAACGAGCTGATCCGCGCCGTGGACGGGCAGTCGGCGGAGGACGGACTGCCGCGGATCGCGGCGTTCGGGCAGGAGCATAACGCCGTCATGATGCTGCGGGACAAGGACGGGGGCGGGTATTACATTCCGCCGAACTTCCGCTCGTTCAAGGGCTGGCTGTCCGACGGCTCCGGCGCGGGCGGCTTCCCGCTGCTGCGCAAGCAGATGGAGACGGGGCGGTTCGTGGACCGCGGCGGGCCGGGCTCGCCGAACGGCGAGCGCATCCTGAGCGCCGAACGGCAGGTCTCGTTCGCGGGCAGCGACGACTCGTTCACGCTGTATGTGGACGCGCCGCTGCAGCCGATCGGGGAAGCGGCCGACGTCATCCTGCTGTTCCTGCCGTACATGCTCATCCCGATCCTGCTGATCGCCATCGGGGGCGCGTTCATCTACGCCCGGCTGATCGCGCGGCCGCTGCTGTCGCTGAACGGCGTGGCGCACCGGCTCGCGAAGCTCGATTTCACGGCGACGGAGCCCGCGCTCAAGTCGCGCGACGAGCTCGGGGAGCTGTCGCTCAGCCTGAGCAAGCTGGCCGTGAACCTGCAGTCGACGATGGGCGAGCTGCAGGACGCGAACGCCCAGCTGAAGAGCGACATCGAGCGGGAGCGGGAGCAGGAGGCGAAGCGGCGGGAGTTCGTGGCGACGATCTCGCACGAGCTGAAGACGCCGATCACCGCGGTCAGCGGCCAGCTCGAGGCGATGATCGCGGGCGTCGGGCCGTTCCGCGACCGGGACACGTACCTGCGCAAGTCGTATCGGATCATGCAGGACATGGACAAGCTCGTGCACGAGATTCTGGAGCTGTCCAAGCTGGAAAGCCGCGATTTCCGGCCGCTCATGCGGAAGGTGGACCTGTCCGAGCTCGTGCGGGAATCGATGGACGGCATGAGCTATCTGGCGGGCGTGAAGCAGATGGAGCTGGCCTGCGAGCTGCCGGAGGAGGCGATGATCATCGCCGACGAGCGGCTCATCTCGAAGGCCGTGTCGAACATCATCACGAACGCGGTGCAGTATTCCGGCGAAGGCGAGCGGGTGTACGTGCGGCTCGTGGAGGAGCGCCGGGCGGCCGGCGGGGCGGCGGCGGGGACGCCGGACGAGGCGCTCGGCGGGCATGGAGGCGCGAAGGAGGCGGCGGCCGGTTCCTCCGGCGCGACGCTGGAAGGCACGACGGCGTCCGAGCTGCTGGACGACCTCGAGGCGGCGCCGCTCCGCTACCGGCTGGAGGTGCTCAACACCGGCGTCCAGCTGGACGAGGCGAAGCTGCCGCGCTTGTTCGAGCCGTTCTTTCGCGCGGAGCAGTCGCGCAGCCGGTCGACGGGCGGCAGCGGGCTCGGGCTGTACATCGTCAGCAAGGTGCTGGACGCCCACGGCGCGAAGTACCGGATCGGCAACACGCCGGAGGGCGTGCGCTTCGACGTGCTGCTGCCGGGCGCGGCGTAGCTTGGGTTATGGGGAGAGCCTCCGCTTGTCCGCGGTCGTCGCGGGCGGGCGGGGGTTTTTTGCGGTTCGGCCGCTAGGAAGTCGGGAGGGGAGAGCGGCCGCTGTTAGGCGGACAGGAGAGCCGCTATTGCGGCGAATGGGCATAAATCTCCATTTCGCGGACACAAGAGCGCTTATTGGCTTGTTCGGCAAGCAAATATGCCGCGTTATGATTCAATAGCGGAACGTGTGGCCGCTTCAAGCGCCCGCGATTGCCGTTTTGGACGGCAGGGCGGATGAACCGGGCGGTCCCGCGGGCGGCGGATGCATGCGGACATGCGGCGGCCTAAGACGCGGCGGCCGGGCGCCGCGCGCAAGCATGGCCAAGCATGCGGCGCGGCTAAAGCTCCATGAACTCCAGCCGGTTGCCGAACGGATCGTTCGCGTAGAAGCGCCGCACGCCTTCTTCGCCGCGCGCGTCGTCGGGCGTAACGGCATAACCGCGCTCGGCAAGGCGGGCGATCAGCGCGTCGAGCCCGCGGATCGCGAAGGCCGGGTGCGCCTTCGTCGCCGGCGCGAAATCGCGCTGGACGCCGATGTGCGCCTGATGCGCGCCGCAGCGGAACCAGACGCCGCCGCGCCGCGCGAGCGGCTCCGGCTTCGGCAGCTCCGGCCAGCCCAGCACGCCGCCGAAAAACGCCCTTGCCGCCGCCTCGCAGCCCGCCGGAGCGGCAAGCTGAACGTGATCGATGCCGAGGAACGAGAATGTCATGAACAAGACCTCCTAACGAGGGATGATTTCGAGGTATGGCGTTGCCGTATGATTTCATGGCTTGGTTTTCCGTAAGATTTCATGTCCCGGTTCGTGGGATGATTCTATATAACGGTTTCATTGTATGAAATTTAGTTTCGTATAATGACAGTATAGTCGTTGAGCGGCAAGTTGAGCAAACGGAGCTAATCCGGTCGGGAGCGAGCCGGGCGCCGCGCGGAAACCCCGCACCGGCACGCGACAAAAAAAGGGACGGGAGGTCGCCTTCGACCTGCCATCCCTTCCTCGTTCGCCCTTCCGTCCCTTCCTCGTCCCGCGCTCAAACCACTTTCAAACGAATCACGTTCCACGACGCTCGGCCGAGCCGCGCCCGCACCGCGCCGCCGTCGGCTTCGGCGCCGCCGCGCGCGTGCGGGGCGACGCGGTCCGGCGCGTCCTGCGTGTTCGCCGCCTTCAGGTCGTCGCTCTCGAGCACGAGATGCTCCAGCACGCGGCAGGCGCCGAAGCTGCGCAGGTCGATCTCGAGCGGCAGCGCTTCGCTCAGGTGGCGGTTGACCGCGAAGACGGTCACTTCGCCGGCTTCCGCGTTGTGCACCGCGACCGCGTCGAGATAAGGCACGTCGGTGTAGTCCTTCGCGTCGTACTTCGGCGACGAGACGAGCGGCACCAACGCCGTGCCGCGGCCGAACAGGCTCGCGTGCATGTACGGGAAGTAAATCGTCTGCTTCCAGGCGCCGCCGCCGTTCGCGGTCATGATCGGCGCGATGACGTTGACGAGCTGCGCGAGGCAGGCCATCTTCACCCGGTCCGCGCGCTTCAGCAGGCTGATGAGCATGCTGCCGACGAGCAGCGCGTCCTCGTGGTTGTAGACGTCCTCGAGCTGCGGCGGCGCGACCGACCACGGCTCGATCCGGGCGTCGGCGTCGTTGGAGTGGTACCAGACGTTCCATTCGTCGAAGGAGAGGTGAATCTTCTTCTTGCTCCGCTTCTTCGCCTGCACGTAGTCGGCCGTGGCGATGACGGTGTGGATGAAGCTGTCCATGCCCATGGATTGGGCGAGAAAGTTCGCCGTATCTTTGTCGCGGTTGCCGTAATATTGGTGCAGCGACAGGTAGTCCACCTGGTCGTAGCACAGCTCGAGCACCGTCCGCTCCCACTCGGGGAAGGACGGCATGTGCAGGCTGGAGCTGCCGCAGGCGACCAGCTCGATGGACGGGTCGACCCAGCGCATGACCTTCGCGCTCTCGGCCGCGATACGGCCGTATTCCGCGGCGGTCTTGGCGCCGATCTGCCACGGGCCGTCCATCTCGTTGCCGAGGCACCACGTCTTGATGCCGTGCGGCTGCTTATACCCGTGCGAGACGCGCAGATCGCTCCATTGCGAGCCGGACGGATGGTTGCTGTATTCCACGAGCTGCCGGGCTTCTTCGGGGCCTCGCGTCCCCAGGTTGACCGCCATCATCGGCTCGGAATTCGCCTTGCGGCACCAGTCGACGAACTCGTTCAAGCCGATCAGGTTCGGCTCGACCGTGCGCCAAGCGAGCTCCAGCCGCTTCGGGCGCAGCTCGACCGGTCCGACGCCGTCCTCCCAGTTGTAGCCCGAGACGAAATTGCCGCCGGGATAGCGGATGATCGGCACGTCGATGCCTTTCACGAGCTCCAGCACGTCGGTCCGGAAGCCCTGCTCGTCGGCCGACGGATGACCGGGCTCGTAAATGCCGCCGTACACCGCCCGCCCCAAATGCTCGATGAACGAGCCGTAGAGACGCTTGTCGACCTCGCCGATCGTAAAATCCTTATCCACGATCATCGTCGCTTTCATTGCCATGGAACCCACCTCGTCAATTAAATTAATATTGTTGTTAACCAATTAACATAATAGCGTTTACAACCCTATTAAACCTTATCCCGAAGTCCTGGAGCAAGCTTTTCTTTTGCTTCGTTCTGAATTAATATAAAGGTTAACTTGAATGGGATGGAGCGGTGTGAAGCAATGATACGCGCGAATTTGGACCGGAAATGGCTTCCCCTCTACGAAGCGCTCGCGAGCGACGTCCGCCTGCGGATCCTGGAGCTGCTGTCGGCGCAGCCGATGAACGTGAAGGAGCTGGCCGCGGCGCTCGGCCTCAGCAGCGCCATCGTGACGATGCACACGAAGAAGCTGGAGAAAGGCGGCCTGATCCGGACGAAGCTCGTCCGGCGGGGCGGCGGCACGCACAAGATCTGCTCGCTCGCCGTCAGCCGCGTCGAGCTGTCCCTGCCGCAGCCGGAGGGGCAGAAGCGGGAATGCCAGGAAATCGCCGTACCCGTCGGGCATTACACGGATTTCGAGGTGCATCCGACCTGCGGGCTCGCGACGACGGAACGGATCATCGGGCAGTTCGACGACCCGCGCTATTTCATGGAGCCGGAGCGGATGCACGCGCAGATCCTCTGGTTCGGCAAAGGCTTCGTCCAGTACCGGATCCCGAACTACATCCTCCCCGGCCAAGCGCTGGAGGAGATCGAAATCTCGTTCGAGATCGGCTCGGAGGCGCCCGGCGTGCAGGCGGACTGGCCGTCGGACATCCATTTCTACCTCAACGACACGCTGCTCGGCGTTTGGACGAGCCCAGGCGATTCCGGCGACGGCCGCGGCCGGCTGACGCCCGCTTGGTGGACCGTCAACCAGTACGGCTGGCTGAAGGTCGTCCGCGTTACGAACGAGGGCACCTTCATCGACGGCCAGCGGCTGTCCGCCGTGACGCTGCGGGACATCGTCCGGGCGCGCAACGACTGGCAGCTGCGCTTCGAGGTGCCCGAGGACGCGGAGCACGTCGGCGGCCTTACTCTCTACGGCGAGGGCTTCGGCAACTACAACCAGTCCATCCTCTTCCGCACGTACCGCAGCGCGGGAATGGAAGGCTGAGGATATGCAAAACATGCAAAACATGCAAAACATGCAAAACATGCAAAACATGCAAGAGCTGGAACGCCCGGCTTTTCTCTACCCGGTCGCCTCGCACGAGGACGAGCGGGACTTGTTCCTCCTGGAGATGCGCGCGCTGTTCGGCGCCGAACCTGTCGACGGTTGTGTGATATCCGGTAAAAACGTCGATCCGAGCCGAAGTCCGTTCATCCGCGGCCGGCTCGCGGTCACGGCGTCCGCCGAGCTTCCGGAGGACATCGCCGCCTACGCCGCGGACGCCGTGCGGCTCGAGGGCCGGACGTTCAAGGTGACGTTCGTCAGCGGCGAGCTGGACTACGACGCGCAGCGCGCGGCCGAGCGGACGATCGGCTGGCGGATCGCCGGCAAAGCCGAGATGCGCCGGCCGGAGCGGCTGTTCGGCGTCGCCTTCGCGCGGGGGCGCTATTGGTTCGGGGAGTATGCGAAGAGCGAGGCCGCGTGGCTGAAGCACAACGATAAGCCGCAGCCGTATTCCACGGCGCTCGGCACGCGCGTCGCGCGGGCGGTCGTCAACCTCGCCGTGCCGGACATCCGCGCGGGCTTGCGAGCCGTCGACCCTTGCTGCGGCATCGGCACGGTGCTGATCGAGGCGCTGTCGATGGGGATCGACATCGTCGGCTACGACCTGAACCCGCTCGCGCTGAAGGGGGCGCGGCTCAATTTGGCGCATTTCGGCATGCCGGACGTCGTGAAGCTCGCGGACATGACGACGCTTGCGCCCGGCCCGGACGGGCCTTGCGACGCGGCGGTGCTCGACCTGCCGTACAATCTGTGCTCCGTGCTGCCGGAGGACGAGCGGCTCGCCATGCTGCGCGCCGCGCGCCGGCTCGCGCGCCGCGTCGTCGTCGTCACGGCGGAGACGATCGACGCCGCCCTGGCGCAGGCGGGCCTGCGCGTTCTGGACCGCGCCGCGGTCCGCAAGGGCAAGTTCGAGCGGCACGTGCTGATGTGCGAAGGCGAATGAGCGAAGCGGCAAGGCGCCAATGAAACACAACGGCAATGAAGCAAGCAGCGAAGATGCGAATAAGGCGCATGGAATGAGCGTTTCGCATACTAAACGCTTAGAATGGCTGTACCCGGTATTGATGAAGCATTTAAGCGGAACCTCCCGGGAACGGGGAGGCTTTTTTGCCGTGCGGCCGTGACGAAACGCCGCGAATTTCTTCCATATTTATGCGATTCGCCAAATCCTTCCGGTTTTCGCCGGCACGCGGGACGAACGGCCTTCCTTTTTCCGGGAGTCCCTTGTCGGCCGGGCCGGGCAGCGGTACACTGGAATCTATAACGCAATACTGTTACTTGTTGGGGCGGACAGATACGGGGGGATTCGCAACGTGTACAAATTGCTGATCGTGGACGACGAGAAAGAAATTCGCGAGGGCCTCGCTTCCTGGTCCTGGGAGACGGTCGGAATCGAAGTGGCGGGCACCTGCTCGCATGGATTGGAAGCGCTTCAATTCGTGGAGGAGCGTCCCGTCGACATCGTGGTGACGGATATCCGCATGCCGTTCATGGACGGCATCGAGCTGATGACGTCCATGAACGCGCGCTATCCGTTCATCCGGGTCGTCATTTTGTCCGGCTACAGCGATTTCGAATACGCCCAGAAGGCGCTCCAATTCGGGGCGATCGATTACTTGCTGAAGCCGCTGCAGTTCCAGATGCTGCGCGATACGTTCGCGCGTGCCGTGGAGCGGCTGCGCGAGGAGAAGCAGGCCGAGCTTCGCGTCTCCGTGCTGAAGCGCAAGGCCGAGCTGCTCACGAGGGTGCTGCGCGACGATTTCCTGCGCCGCCTGTTCCAGGAGCCGCTCTCCGAGGCCGATTTCGAGGAGGGCTGCGCGGGCGGCGAGGTGCTGCTCGAAGGCGGCAGCTTCACGGTCGCAATCTTCCGGCCGGACCGGATCGCGGCGGGCGCGCCGATCGGGGACAAGGAGCGGCGGCTGCTCGCGTTCTCGCTCGACAACATCTTGGAGGATCTGTGGGAAGGCAAGGAGCTCGGCTACCATTGGGTGAACGGGCAGACGGGCGAGGCGTACGTGCTGTGCGCGAAGCCCGAGGCCGAGCGGCATTTCGCCGAGCTGCTCCCGATGTGGCGCAAGTACCGGGGTCTGTTCAAGTCCGCCTTCTCCGGCGGCATCGGCCATGCGGCGGCGTTCCCCGCCGGCATCCATCTGTCCGCCCGGGCGGCGGCCGCGGCGCTCGCGGCGAACGCCGAGGAAGGGACGCTCGCGTTCGCGTCGCCCGTCCACGCCGCCTTCCGGCCCGAGACGGCGGAGCCCGCGACCCGCGAACCGTCCCGCGCCGGCGCCGCCGAGGGCGGCCGGCCGGGCGAGGAGCCGGTCAGCGCGCTGCTGACGCAGGCGAAGCAGTATATCCGGGACCATTACGACCGCAGCCTGACCTTGAAGGAGGTCGCGGAGCAGGTGCACGTATCCGGCAGCCATCTGTTCGCGCTGTTCAAGAACTCCGGCCAAACGTTCCTCAGCTTCCTGACCTCGATCCGGCTGCAGCGGGCCATGGAGCTGCTGAGCGGCACGAATCTCAAGATTTACGAGATCGTCGAGCAGGTCGGCTATTCCGATCCGGCGTACTTCACGGAAGTGTTCAAGAAACACACGGGCAGGACGCCGCATGAATACCGCAGCCGATCGCGCTAGCATCCGGGGGGAGACATCATGATCAACCGGTTCGGACCGACGCTGAAGCGCATCGTCATCCTCGCGTCGGCGCTTACCCTGGTCACGCAGCTGGCGCTTGCCTATATCGGCCTCACCTATATGGACGCCATCGACAAGTCGCTGCACGAGAAGCGGACGCAGGACATGCTCTACCAGTTTCGGCAAAACGTGCTCGTCCAGCTGAACAACATCGATAACCTGATGCTCCTGCTCCAGACGCCGGAGTTCAGCGATTATTACAAGAACCTGATGCGCCTGCGGAGCGACAGCGTCGCGGAGCTCGGAATGCGGGAGCTGCAGCAGAAGTTCGACACGCTCGACCTGCCGCCGGATTCCGTGCAGGCCGTTTATTTCCTGGGCCAAAGCTTCGTCCAGCGCTCCATGGTGCAGCGGATCGGCTCCGGCTTCGTCGACCTGCCCCGGCTGGATCAGGACCGGCTGCATTATTCCAAGCTGGACCGGCTCATCCTGCCGGACCGCGAGCAGCTGACGCGGTATACGCCGGAGGATTTCGCGGGGGCGTTCCGCACGGCCAATCCGATGCTCGAGAAGAGCGACGTCAAGCAGCTGCAGACGTTCATGGCGGCGCTGACGGGCCGGCTCGTCTTCTCGAACGGCAACGAGAACGGCGTGCTGACGATCATCGTGCTGAGCGACGACTTCTTCCGGCAGGCGATTCCGGCGCAATCGCCGGAGGGGACGTACTTCTCCGTGCTCGGCAAGGACAAGCGGCTCCTATGGACGACGGCGCCGTCGAATCCGCTGCCCGTGCCGGCTTCCGCCGCAGCCGGCACGGGCGCCGCCGCGACGAACGCCGCCGCGGACGCCGCGACGAACCCCGGGGCGTCCGGCCCGGCGGACGACCCGTCCTACAACAACGCGGTGCGGCAGCTGTCGCCGTTCAACCTCAGCATCGTGTACACCGACAGGGGCGGCTCCGCGGGCGCGGTCCGAGGCGAGCGCCTGTACCAAGTAGCGGCGCTCTCGCTGGTGACGCTGCTGATCACGGTGCTGTTCGGCTGCTTGTACCTCAAGCAGGTGTTCAAGCCGTTCCGGATGATCTCCAAGCAGATCAAGAGCTTCTCGCTCAGCAGCGACTGGCTGCTGCGCTCCCTGCCGGACGACCTGATCAAGAAAGGCTTTCACGCCGTCTCCATGCGGAACAAGATCATACTCGCGCTCATCGTCGCGGTCGGCGTGCCCGCCGTGGCGGACGGGGTGCTGTACGCCTGGCTGTCGAAGCACGACATCCGGCGCGAGATGCAGACGTCGGTCGACGTGACGGGGCGCTTCTCCGCGGTCAGCATCCATAACCGGCTGCAGTTCACGGAGACGATCCTGAAGGAGATCTCCGCCAGCCGCCAGCTGCAGGACTACGTCACGAACGATTACACGACGCCCCTCATGATGGGCGGTCTCCCGACCAATCTGCTCATGTTCCCGGGGCTGAACGACATTTCGTACTTCGTCCTGCTCGACGACAGCGGCAACTGCATCTATTCGTCCATCTTCTCGAACAACAAGAGCGCCTTCAACACGGACACGGACTACCTGGAGGACCGCGACGACCCGTACTGGATCACCAATTACAAGAACGTCTTCAACCCGCTGTCGACCGCGCTCGTGAAGCGGCTCGAGGGCTCCGGCGCGAACGGCGAAGCCACGTACCTGCTCATGGTGCCGAAGCAGTCGATCTTCGAAAATCTCGATTCGGGGCTCATCAATACGTCCTACGCCATCACCGACGCCAAAGGGCGCACGATCTACGAGTCGGACGCGAACGCCGCCTTCGGGGACGCCGGCCGGTACTTCTACGCGAGCGGCATCCCGAACACGGACTGGAAGCTGAAGATCGGCTTCGTCTTCGGCGACGTGCTGGAGAAGAACCGGGAATACCAGGAGCAGTTCCTGCTGTTCACGTCGATCGTGCTGCTGCTCGCCATCGCCGTCGCGGTCGCGATCGCGATCCAGCTGGTCAAGCCCATTCACCGGCTAAAGGAGACGATGCTGCGCGTCGGCGAAGGGGATCTGTCGCTGCGGCTCGAGGACGTCGACAACACCGAGATCGGCGGCATCGTGCGCAGCTACAACCGGATGATCGACCAGCTCGACCGCGTCATGCGCGAAGAGAACGAGCTGATCGCGATGAAGACGCGGGCCGAGCTCGACATGCTGCAGGCGCAGATCAATCCGCACTTTCTGTACAACACGCTGGAAGTCATCAACATGCGCAGCATGAAGACCGGCAACCTCGAGGTGAGCGCGATCGTCGGAGCGCTGGCGGACTTGTTCCGCTACAGCATCGCCAAGGGCTCGGACATCGTGGAGCTGGACAAGGAGCTGACGCATGTCGCGAACTACGTTACCATCCAGCAGATCCGGTTCGGCCACAGCTTCGAGGCGGCGTACGAGGTGCCGGACGAACTGCGGAACCTGCCGATCGTGCGCTTCGTGCTGCAGCCGATCATCGAGAACGCGATCAAGCACGGCTTCGAGGGCTGGGAGGAGGGCGGCCTGATCGTGATCTCGGCGTCGGCGTCGGGCGGCCTGCTGCAGGTGCGGATCGCGGACAACGGCGTCGGCATGGACAAGGAGACGCTCGCGATCGTGCGGGCCGACATGGAGCGGGAGGACGGGAAGGCGCACGGCGGGGAGAACGGCATCGGGCTGCGCAACGTGTACCGGCGCCTGAAGCTGACGTACAGGGAAGGGATGTCCATGACCATCGCCAGCGCCGAGATGCGCGGGACAAGCGTCACCCTGACGGTGCCGCTGCTGACCTTGTAAGGTGCGCCCGGGCACCCGTCCGTTCTCCCGCAGAGGCGGCGCGATCGACGGGGACATCGACGACGTCCGGGCATACCGGAAGTAAACGCAGCGGCTGTCCGCGGCTCCGAGAGGACCGGCGGACAGCCGCTTTCGGTTGGCCGGCGCCGGGTCGAATCTCCCGCAAAAGCCCGCCCGAACACCGTATGATTACCCCGTAAAATTGGAGGATTCTCGTATACAAACGCTTTCATTTCCCATGCTATCCTTAATGCAGCAAGAAACCATCATCATTACTTCTCCGAGGGGGAAAAGAACTTGAGAAAATGGTCCATCATGCTGACGGCGGTCACGGCCGCGGCCGTCGTGCTTTCGGGCTGCGGCAGCAACAACGGCGACAACGGGGGCAATGCCGCAACGAATAACGGCGGCAACGCCGCGACGACGAACGACGGGGCGGACGGCGGCAACGCCGGCGGCAACGCGGCGGCGGGCAACGGCGGCGGCGCGAGCAGCGGCGAGGTGGTCACGATCCGCACGAACATCACGGACGGCGAGCTGTCCAAGGACCAAATCGCCGAATTCGAGAAAGAGCATCCGAACATCAAGGTCGAGATCGAAACGGTCGACGCGACCAAGCTGGCCGCGGAGCTCGCGACCGGCGACGCGCCGGACGTCATCCGCCTCTCCGGGGTGTTCGACCTGCCGAACTACGTCATCAAGGGCATCGCGCTCGACCTGACGGACCGCATGAACACGAGCGCCGTCATCAAGCAGGACGACCTGCTGCCGATCACGAACGTGTTCCGCTTCGACGGCAAGACGGTCGGCGCCGGCCCGATTTACGGCCTGCCGAAGGATTGGTCCAACGACTACGCCATCTTCTACAACAAGAAGCTGTTCGACGCCGCCGGCGTGCCGGTGCCGGATCCGACGAAGCCGCTCACGTGGCCGGAGGTCATGGACCTGGCGAAGAAGCTGACGATCAAGGACGGCGACAAAGTGAAGCAGTACGGCCTGGCCGCCAACGAATGGGGCAAGACCGAGCCGAACTTCAACAACATGCTCCAATACCTGCTGAGCGCGGGCGTCGACGTCAGCGCGGCGGACGGCGCCTCCGTCGACTTCAACCAGCCGGCGGTGAAGGACTACATCAACCTGTGGGTCGACGCGGTGAAGAACAACGTCGGACCGAACTCCGTCAACAACGACCAGACGTCCGGCGGCGACCTGTTCTTCAAGGATCAAGTCGCGATGATCATCGACGGCTACTGGTACAGCGGCGCGATCCGGAGCAACGAAACCGCGAAGACGCATCTGGCCGACTACGGCATGCTGCCGACGCCGACGGCGCCGAACGGCGCGCGCGTGGCGCCGACGGGCGGCGCGACCGGCGCGATCATCAACAAAGCGTCGAAGCATCCCGACGAAGCGTGGACGTTCTTCGAATGGTTCTTCGGCGGCAAGCCGGCCGACGACCGCGCCTCGACCGGCTGGGGCCTGCCGATCTTCAAGAGCAAGATGGACCTCCTGCCGAAGGACACGGACTTCGACAAGCAAGTCAACGCGGTGCTCCAAGACGAGCTGAACTACACGAGCCAATACCTCAAAGTCAACCCGTACCTCGCGGGCGGCGGCTGGTCGATCTTCGACAAGTACGTGCAGCCCCTCTACTTCGGCAAATCGAGCCTGGACGAAGCGATCGGCGGCATGACCAAGGACGCGAACGTCGCCATCCAGGAAGCGAAGGACGCCGTCGAAGCCTCGCAGTAATCCGAAGCCTCGCAGTAACGCCTACCGGGGAGAGTTCCCAGCGGAACTCTCCTTTCTTCGCATAAAGGAGTGGAAAGCATGAAGGAGAAGACGAAGCGTACGATCGCGTTCTATTCGATGATCTCGCCGTGGTTCGTCGTGTTCATCATTTTCGGGCTCTACCCGATGCTGTACGGGCTGTACCTCAGCTTTACGAACTACTACGGCTTCAACATCAAGCATTTGAAATGGATGGGCCTGCAAAACTACCATAAAGCGTTCACGGATTCCGATGCCATGTACTCCCTCGGCCGGACGCTCTACGTCACGGCCTTCAACGTCCCGCTCAGCGTGGCGATCGGCCTCGGCCTCGCGCTGCTGCTGAACCGGCAGGTGCGCGGCGTCAGCGTCTACCGGACGATCTTCTATCTCCCGTCCATCGTGCCGGCGCTGGCCAGCGTCATCATGTGGAAGGTCATCTTCTCCAGCAACAACGGCATTCTGAACGGCATCTTGAAATTGATCGGACTGCCGGAAGTGAACTGGCTTGGCTACGACTATGCCACGACGTCCCTGCTCATCTTGCTTCTGTGGGGCGCAGGCGGCGGCGTGTTGATCAATCTGGCGGGACTGAAGGGCATCCCGCGGGATCTATACGAGGCGGCTTCCATCGACGGCGCGACCCCGATCAAGCGGACGATCTACCTGACGCTGCCGCTCATGACGCCGGTGATCTTCTTCAACGTCATCATGGGCATCATCGGCTCGCTCCAAATCTACATGCAGCCGATCCTGCTGAACGGCACGGAGCTGCTCGCGCGTCCGATCCAGCCGAACTACCTGTATTTCGTGCACGCCTTCCAGCAGATCTTCGCCTTCCAGCGGTTCGCCTACGGCATGGCGCTGCTGTGGATCCTGTTCCTGGCGATTCTGGCGCTGTCGGTCATCGTCTTCACGACGAGCAAATACTGGGTTCATTACGAAACGGATCAGGAGTGATAGGACGTGAATACGCAATCGCAAAAAGGAAGCGTCCCGCTGTACGCGGCGCTGGTACTGTTCTCCGCCGTCTTCTTGTTCCCGATGTACCTGGCGGTCGTCAACGCGTTCAGCGCCTGGAATACGACGCCGGGCCTGCTGCCGGCGGGCTTTCACCCGGAAAACTTCAAGTACGCGGTAACCATGATCGACTTCTGGAAATTCGCCCGGAACTCGCTCATTCTGCTCGCGATCACGCTCTGCACCTCGACCTTCACGAGCGGTCTCGTCGGGTACGCCTTCGCGCGGATCGTCGCGCCGGGGCGCAACGCGCTGTTCATGATCGTGCTGTCGACGATGATGCTGCCGGGCATCGTGACGCAGATCCCGCAGTACATCCTGTTCCACAATTACGGCCTGCTCGATACGTTCTGGCCGTGGGTGTTCTGGGGCATCGGGGGCAACGCCTTCTACATCTTCCTGTACCGGCAGTTCTTCGCCTCGGTGCCGAAGGAGCTCGAGGAGGCGGCGCGCATCGACGGCTGCTCGATCCTGCGGACGTACTGGAACATCTTCCTGCCGATGTCGCTGCCGGTCGTGGCGACCGTCGCGATCATGAACTTCCAAGGGTCGTGGGGCGACTTCATCGGTCCGTTCATGTTCCTCAAGCAGGACCATTACCCGCTCGCGACCGCGCTCAGCACGATCAGCTACACGCAGAACGGCTCGAAGCTGGTGCTGCAGTCGGTCACGACCGCGGCGGCGCTCCTCATCCTGCTTCCCGTGCTGGTCATCTACTTCTTGGGACAGCGCTTCATCGTCGAAGGGATCGTGACGACGGGCGTGAAAGGGTAAGCCGGGCTTGAAGGCACGAGGCGCGCATCGGACAACCGGTGCGCGCCTCGTCCGCTTCCCGTCCGTCCGGCGTTCGCGGAGGACGAAAGGCGTGACGCCCGCGCCGGCCCGAGCGCGCAAAAAAGCCATCCCCGGCCGCTGCCGAGGATGGCTATTCGCGCTGCGACTCGGCGCGGAGACGAAACCGCGCTATATCGCAGCTCGCCTGCCCGCCGCCCAATCCAGCCGCCGCCGAGGCGCCCTTACCGCCGCCCGCACAGCGCCGACAGCTCCGCGAGCTCGCGCAGCTCGTCCGCGTCCAGCGCGAACGTCATCGCGCGGACGTTCTCCTCCGCGTGACGCGGCTTGGAGGCGCCGGGGATGGCGAAGACCGTCTCGCCGTTCGCGTGAATGAGCCAGTTGAGCGCCACCTGGCTCGGCGACGCGCCGTACTTCGCGGCCAGCTCCTCGAGCCGGTCGATCAGCGGCAGCGTCCGCTGCAGGCCGGCGGCCCGGAAGCCGGGCGAGAACCGGCGCGGTCCCGAGAGGCGCTTGACCAGCCCGGGATCGCGGTGGAACTTGCCGCTCAGCAGCCCTTGCTCGAGCGGCGAATAGGCGATGATGGCGACGCCGAGCTCCTTGGCGGTCTCCAGGACGCCGTTTTGCTCGATGCGCCGGTCGAGCAGGCTGTACTTGACCTGGTTGGACGTCAGGCGCAGGCCGTGCGCGCGCAGCGCCCGGTCGGCCTCGCGCATTTTCGCCGCCGAGAAGTTGCTGACGCCGACGTGCCGGATGCGTCCGGCTTTCGCCAGCTTCGCCATCTCGTTCATTTCGGCGGTCGCCGAGGAGAAGGAGAACGGCTGATGCACCTGGTACAGAGCGATCGGCCACCCCTTCAGCCGGCGCTCGCGTTCGCCGATCGTGCGCGGAATGCCGTCCGCCGTCCGCAGGACCGGCCACCATTTCGTCGCGACGCGCGCGTCCTCGGGCGTGGCGCCGATCGCGTTCAGCGCGTCGGCCAGCGCCTCCTCGGAGCGGCCGCCGCCGTACACCTCGGCGGTATCGAACCAATTGATGCCGCCCGCGAGGCTGATGCGCACGATCGACGCGATGTCGGCGTCGTCCAAGGCGGGCCAGAACTTGCCGACCAGCCCGCTGCCCTTGCTGAACTGCCAGCAGCCGAGGCCGAGCGGGGACAGCTCCAGATCCGAAGCCCCCATGCGCCTGCGCATCGCCGGTCCGGCCGACCGGCCGCCATCCTGCCGGTTCCCCCGCTCCGTTCGGCCTTCCCGCCCGCCGCGCCGGGCCGCCTCGTTCGATTTGTCCTGCCCGTCAACGCGGCGCGTTTGCGTTACTTCCCAGTCCTCCGCCATGTCCGATTCGCCCTCTCTCCCTATAATCAGCGATTCAAACGATTCCGCGGCCCCGGCCCGACGACGGCAGCCCGACCGGCCGCCTCGCGAGCGAAGCCGTCCGCGGCCGCCGCGGCGCGGTCTAGCCGCCGCGTTCGCGCGGCCGCGCCGCGCTTACCGCGCGTAGCCGATCGCGACCTCCAGCTCGAGCGTGCCGCCCGCTTCCAGCTCCGGCAGGCCGTCGCGCGTGTTCAGCGCGGCGTTCAGCGCCATCCACGGCTCGACGCAGACGAACGGCGAGCCGTTCACCTGCCACAGCACGACGTAACGGAACGCGTCGCTGTACGTCAGGACGACGGTGCCGCCGTCCGGTCCCGGGAAGGCGATCCGGCGCTCCGAAGCGTCGAGCAGGGCGACGGATTCCTTCAAGCCCGTCAACCGCACGGGGCCGTCGATCGGCTTGACGGCGTTGTCGTTGTAGTCGAGGTATTTCGTCGCGTCCGTCTCGTAGGCGAGATCCTTGTTTTCCGTGCGGAAATACGGGTGGAAGCCCGCGTAGAACGGCATGCCGCGGTCCGACAGGTTGCGGTACGTCTGGCGGATATGGAGTTCGCCGTCCCGCAGCGCGTAGGTGAACTGCAGCTCGAAGGCGAACGGGAATTCCGCCAGCGTGCTCTCGTCGCTGCGCAGCCGGACCGTCAGCGCCGCTTCGCCTTCCTCGGACGTCGACACGACGTCCCACGGGCGGTTGCGGGCGACGCCGTGGTTGCGCATCGCGTACTCGCGGCCTTCCCATTCGAATTTGCCGCCGACGAGCTGGCCGCAGATCGGGAACAGCACGGGATTGCCGCCGCGGATATTCGCCTGCGGATCCTCGAACGTCGCCCGGTCGAGATAGAAGAGCTCGGTGCCGCGAAGCGTGCAGCCGATGGCGATGGCTCCGCGTTCCGGACAAATCGTGACCGAAGAGCCCGTCTCGGCGTCCTTCAGCGTGTACAGCGGATAAGCGTCCTCGCGGCGCGCGACTTCATAGCGATTCTGGTGATTCATGCGTAATTGGCCTCCATTCATATCGGTCGGGATACGAAAATCATACCATATCGCGCCGCTTGTTCTAAAGCGGACCGAAGGAGCAGCGTCTTGCGGCCCCCGCAGCGGCCTCGTCTTGCGGCCCCCGCAGCGGCCTCGTCCTGCGGCAGCCAGGGAAGACGAATCATTTTCGACCAATTGGCGAGATTTTCCAATCAGGTATATTGCATTGTTGAATAGCTGATGATATAGTATAGCTGTAACGCGGATAGCCGCTTCTTTTTTTGGCCGGCTATTCTGCATTGATTAATACTCAACGATAACAAATAGGGGCGCTGCGAATGAACGTGCAATTCAAGAAAGGCGTGCTCGATTTGTGCGTGCTGGCTCTGACCGCATGGGAGGACCGGTACGGCTACGAGCTGGCCGTGACGATGTCGTCGAAATTCGAGGTCGCGGTCGGCAGCGTCTATCCGCTGTTGAACCGGCTGACGCAGGAGGGCTTCTTCTCCACGTACCTCAAGGAATCAAGCGAGGGACCGCCCCGCAAGTACTACAAGCTGACGCCGCAGGGGCATTCGCATCTGATGGGGCTGATCCGCGAATGGCGGAGCTTCTCCGTCGCCGTGGACGAACTCATTAAGGAAGGTGTAGAGCGATGATCAGAGAGCAGTATTTGGGCCAGCTGCGGGAGCTGCTCGCGCCCGTGCCGGAGAAGCTCCGGCGGGAGTGGCTGTACGATTACGAAGAGCATTTCCGCGTATCGGCGGAGCACGGACGGAGCGAGGCGGACGCGGCCCGCGAGCTCGGCGATCCCCGGATCATCGCGAAGGAGCTGCTGCTGAACTACCGCGTGGAGCAGGCGGACGGCAAGCGCGGCAGCATTACGCTCGTCTCGCGCGCGGTATTCGCGGCGGTCAGCCTCGGCTTCTTCAATCTGATCTTCGTGCTGGGGCCGTTCGTCGGGCTGCTGGGCGTGCTGGCCGGCATCTGGGCCGCCGCGATCGGCGTCGGGCTTTCCTCGCTCGCCGTCATGTACGAAGGGCTGTTCGGCGGCGCGTTCACGGGCATGGAGGCGTCGTTCGTCGCCCTCGCCTTGATCGGCCTCGGCATGCTGCTCGGGGCGGGCGCGCACTGGCTGACCCGGGCATTCGCCAAGCTGACGCTGCAATATTTGAAGTTCAATTCCAGAGTGATAAGGGTGAGAAAATGAGAAACTGGATCGTTATCGGCCTCATTTTGCTGGTCGTCGGCCTGATCGGCACGTTCGGTACCTTGGGCGCGAGCGGGAATTACGCGTTCGGCACGGAGAAGGTCGAGCGCGAGCAGGCGGTCGCGGCGGACGGCATTCGCGCCGTCGAGCTCAAGACGGGCAGCGTCGACGTGAAGATCGTGCCCGGCGAGGGAACGGAAGCGAAGGCGAGCCTGACGGGCCGCGCCAGCAAGAAGTACCTCGCCAAGCTGGAGCTGAAGCTCGAGAAGGACGGCGACACGCTGAAGGTCGGCTTTCAGGATCATGCCGGCTTCCAATTCGGCTTCAATATCCTGAGCCTGAATCTCAAGCTCGAGCTGCCGAAGCGGACGTACGAGCGGCTGACGATGAACACCGGCAGCGGGGACATCGCCGTCGACGGCGTGCAGGTCGATACGGCCGAGCTGAAGGGCGGCTCCGGCGACGTCGACATCAGCCGGGTGCAGGCGAAGGCGGTCACCGTATCCATCGGCAGCGGGAACCTGCATTTCGAGGACGTCACGGCGGATGACGCCTTGACGGTCAAGGCGGCTTCCGGCGACGTGACCGTCAGCGGCGCGAAGACGAAGCTGCTGAGCGTGGACGTGAAGAGCGGCGACGTGGACCTGGCCGACGCCGACGCGGAGCTGAAGGTGCAGACGGGCAGCGGCGATATTTCCGCGGAGCAGCGGACGCTGAGCCGGCCCATGACGCTCCGGACGGGCAGCGGCGACGTCGACATCATGACCGACGAGCAGCCGGCGGACGCGGAGATCGCGTACAGCAGCGGCTCGGGCGATCTCGACAACGATTGGGACGGCGCCAAGGGCTCCACGGACGACGACGGCGCGCACCGTCTCGTGTTCGGAAGCGGGTCCGTCCGCGCGCAGGTCCGCACGGGCTCGGGCGATCTCGACGTCGGCCGGCGATAATGGAGACCCTTCCGGGCTTTGCCCCGTCCTCGCGGCGGGCAAGGCCCTTTTTGCGTCTTTGGAACTACATTTTGCCCGGCGGAAAACCGATATTCTGAAGGAGGCGCCGTCGCGGGAATTCGCGGCGGCGAAGCCTCATAACGCCAACAACTTCACTCTGCCTGCGGGCTGCGCGTTCGCGAATTCAAGTCGGCTAGGCCGGACAGAGGGGACCGATTGGACAAGGGAGAGGATTTTGGATCATGCAGGTTAAACGCACCGCCGTCATCGGCCCGATATTGGCCGCCGTTCTTCCGGTCGTCCTGTTCGAATGGTTCCGCTCGGACGCGGCGGCCGACGTCGCGCTGAAGGCGCCGCAGGGACATTTCTACTTCGTGACGGCGGTCGCGGCGCTCGCCACGATCGTCGCGATCGCCGTGGGCATCGCGGGCCACCGGCTCCGCAACATCAAGGTCGGCTTCATGGCGCTCGGCTATTTGTCGCTGGCCGGCATCTTCCTCCTGCACGGCCTGACGACGCCGGGCTTCGTCATCCATACCGGCAACCTGCCGGCCATGTTCGCCCAGCTCAGCATCCTGCTGACGTCCCTGTGGCTGTGCTTGTCGGCGGTGTCCTCCGACCATGGGCTCATCCGGCGGCTGTCCAGATGGCGCGAATGGCTCATCCCCGTTTGGCTGCTCCTGCTGGGAGGGCTGGCGGCCTTCACGCTGCGGATGCCGCACGACATGACCATGATTCCGCTCGGCGGCGACGGGCCGTACAAATGGGCGGCCGTGACGCTGACCTGCGCGGCCTGCCTGTGGACGATGTACCGCTACTGGCAATCGTACCGGCATGCCGGCTTCCCGCTGCAGCGGGCGATCGTCTACAGCGTCAGCCTCATCCTCGCGGCGCAGTACATCATCGTGGCCGGGACGATGTGGCGGCTCAGCTGGTGGCTGTACCATCTGCTGCTGCTCGCCTCCATGCTGGTCATGCTCGTCGGGCTGATCCGGCAGTATTTCTCCCAAGGCTCCTTCAGCTCGTCGCTGCGCGTGCTGTTCCAGGCCGATCCGCGCGCCTGGCTCGAGGCGTGCAAGACGCCGAGCGTGAAGGCGCTCATCATGGCGACGGAGGCGCGGGACGCCTACACGGCGGGGCACAACAACCGCGTCGCGCTCTACGCGCTGCGGCTCGGCGAGGAGATGCAGCTCTCGAAGGACGAGCTGCGCGCCATCGCGCAGGGCGGCGTCGTCCACGACGTCGGCAAGCTGCGGGTCCCGGACGCCATCCTGAACAAGGCCGGCAAGCTGACGGCGGAAGAGCGGCTCGTCATCGAGCGGCATCCCGTCTCGGGCTACGACATGTGCAAGCAGCTCGGCTTCCTGGCCGACGAGCTGTCCGTGATCCGTTCCCACCACGAGAAATGGGACGGCACCGGCTATCCCGACCGGCTGAAGGGCGAGGAGATTCCGCTGCTCGCGCGCATTACCGCCGTGGCCGACGTCTACGACGCCCTGACGTCGTCCCGTTCGTACCGGCAGGCGATGTCGCACGAGGAGGCGATGGCCATCATCGCCGGGGGGAGCGGCGTCCATTTTTGTCCGGCCAGCGTGAGGGCATGGCAGCGGCTCGCGGCGGAGGACGCCGGGTTTTTCGCCGAGATCGCCGCCAGCAGCCGCACGCTGCGCCTCGTGCGCAAGGAGGCGCAGTAAGGGGGTTTAACCGTGCGCTGCTGTGGCGCACTTCCCCGTTCCTCCGGCGCTACTGCAACGCACCGTTCCGTTTATCTGGCAATGCTTTAATGCACTAAACCGCGAGGGCGCAAAGTCCCGCGGTTTTTGCGTTCTGAGGGTATTTTCGGGTTTACGGCCAGATGTCCTGCGGCGCGACTTCCAAGGCTTTGGCGATGAGCAGCGTGGTCTGTCGCTGCGGCCGGCCGATCTTGCCGTTGCGCAGCTTCGAGATGGTTTGAAGCGAGATGCCGGTTGCGGACGAGAGCTGCTGGGCGGACATGTACTTGCGGGCCATCAGCACTTTCAAGGTAACGGAAGGGTCCAAAGCGGCGGCTTCGGTTTCGGCGAGCGAGCGGATGTCCGTGGCGATGAAGGCGATGCACTTCAGGGTTCCGTCTCCGTGGAAGAACGGGCGGTACGTGATCTGGAGCTCCAGCTGGACGGATTCGGCCAACCTCTTGGTATGGACGATGAGATGTTCGGTGCGGCGATGGAAGGCGGCGTGTTTCAGCGAAGCGAGGATGCGTTCGCGCTCGCTGTCGTGGAAGAACCGGCTGAGCGATTCCTCTTCCACGGAGAACAAGCGGTCCACGACGGGCGCAGGGTAGTGTTTGTAATAGCGTTCGACCACGAGCCGTTCGTTCAGAATTCCGGATAACAGCACCTGCCCGGAGGCCGCCATGCGATCGATCCACGATTTGGCGCTGATGTCCTCGACGGTCAGCAGGAAGGCCGGTTCGTCCGCGCCGGCGATCGCTTCGCAGGTCAGCACGAGCCGCAGCGGATCGTCGTCGGACCAGGACCGGAGCAGGGACGTCTCATGGCGGTCGTCCGAGCGGAGCGCGCTGCTGCTCCATTCCGAGAACACCCTGTCCGGCGGGAGCCCTTCGAGGACGTCGCCCGAGCACCCGACCAGCCTGGAAAAGGCTTTGTTGGCCAGGTTGAAGTGGCAGTCGTCGTCCTGGCCGACGACGACGGCCAGCGGCGTTTTTAAGTTTTGGAAGACAGCGGTAGTCAGCGTCAAAGGCATTCCCTCTCAATCTGTAACTAAGCTGGTTTATAGAACAGTATAAGAGGCGTTATCCGACTTTTCAACCGGGACGAACACAAAAAATAAGAAAGCGTTTTTTTTTGCTTTTAGTTCTGAAGGATTAGATGCCCGCATGTCCGTCCGATCCCCCTCGAGGGGCGGCGGGAAACGTCCGGCGCGCGGAATATTTCAAGGGAACCCCCTGCATTTCCGCATGTTGGGTTTCAGTCCGCTAACGTGTTGAAATTTCCAGGAAATTTGCGGCATTGAAGGCTTTTCAAAGCCGATTCGATCCCTCATAATGATAATCTATCGCGCACCAGAGACTCCTACACCGAGAGGACGAAGCCGGATGGAATTGTGTACCGTCGATGCTTGCCGTAAACCTGTAAAAGCGAAGCGGATGTGTGCGATGCATCATCAGCGCTGGAGGAGACACGGCGATCCGGGCGTCACCAAGGTCCGACGGGCCGCGGAGCCGACCCCGTGCAAGTGGGTCAACTGCGCCAAGCCTTCCTTGAGCAAGGGGTATTGCTCGAAGCATTACTACATACACCGGACGCGCGCGAAGGCGCGGCCGGAAGCCTGAGCGTCCGCGCCCGCGGACGCTCCCCCCGGCTTTTCCTGAACTAGCCAGCCTATGAAGCGTTTCCCTCCCAAGGTATAATAGGGCCGATACGACCTATTGTACGGGAGGTTTTTTGCCGTGGGTACCTTTTCGCTCCGGACGAAAGTGCTTGTCCTGATCCTGTTCGTCACGACCGGCGTGCTGTCGGTCGTCGGCTACGGCAATTACGCCGCGGCCAAGCGCGCCATCATGGAAGCGCTCGTCGACAAAGCCGGCACGAAGGTGCAAAACGCCGCGGGCAGCCTGGCGTCCTGGATCGAAACCCGGCGCGCCGAGGTGGAGGTCATGAGCCGCACCGACCAGGTGCGGTTCGGTTCCTCCGCGGAGCGCCTCGCGTATTTTCGCGGCGAGATCGGGCGCTCCGCTTCGCCCTTCCGCACGATCGGCTTCGCCGACAAGACGGGGCGCGCCGAGCTGAGCGACGGCTCGGTCATCGAGATCGGGGACGAGCCGTCCTTCCCGGCGGCGATCCGGGGCAAAGCGATCGTCACCGACCCCTTCGTCGGCAAATACGGCGGCGGCGGCATCGTCGTCATTCAAATTCCCGTCTACGGACGCGACAACGCCATCATCGGCCTCGTCGACGCGGCAATCCCCGCGGAACGGGTGTTCCGGGAGCAGCTGAACGTCCGCGTCGGCCGAACGGACCACGCGTTCGTGTACAACGACGGCGCCGCGGTCATCGAGGCGCCGCCGGCGGCCGGCGCGCTCCGGCCGTCGTCGTCGCTCGCTTCGCCGGAGCTGCCCTTCGCGCCCGTCGCGCGGGACATGCTGCGGAATCCGTACGGCACGGCCCGGCTGAGCGGCGGCTCCGCCGGCGGTTCGATGCTGTTCTACGCGGCGGTGGAGGGCACGAGCTGGCATCTCGCCCTGAACGTGCCGCTGCGGGAGATCGAAGCCCCGCTCGCGGCGATCAAGTGGCGGTCCATCCTGTCCATCGCCGCCGCCGAGGCGATCCTCACGATTCTCTTCTTCCTCTTCTCGTACCGCGCCATCGGGCGGATCAAGCGGATTCTCGCCGTCACCGAGGCGGCCGCGGCCGGGCGGTTCGACGTGAACGACGTCCGGGACGCGGGCGGCGACGAGCTGTCGCAATTGTCCAAGTCCGTCAACCAGATGAAGCTGCGGCTGAACGGCATGTTCAGTCAAATGGACGCCATGATCAACCAGAACCAGTTCGCGTTCATCGTGCTCGACAGCCAGTACCGGGTCACTTACTTCAGCAAGGCGGCGGAGCGCATGCTCGGCTACGCGGCGGAGGAGGTGCTCTACAAGGCGACGGGGCTCGCCTTCGTCGCGCCGGAGGACATCGTCCGGGAGGCGGAACGGCTGAGCGGGCGGTACGGCCGGCCGGTCCCGCCGGACATCACGGTGTTCGAGCTGCTGCGCAAGGATCATTTCGCGTACGAGCGGGAATGGAACTACGTGCGCAAGGACGGCACGCGCTTCCCCGTCGCGCACAGCTCGAACGGCATGCGCGACCGCGAAGGCCGCTTCGTCGGCGTCGTCGGCATCGCGCGGGACATCACCGGACAGAAGCAAGCGGAGAACGCGCGCAACCGGCAGCTGAAGGTGATGGGCGCGGCGAAGGATCTGATCGCCACGTTCGACGAAGCGGGCAAGCTGCTCTATATGAACGAGGCGGGCCGGGCGATGCTGGGCATGCGGCCGTACGGCATGAGCGTGGACGAGGTGCCGAAGCGCACGGTCCGGGAGCTGCTCGACGGCATCGAGGACGCGCGGGAGGCGGGCTACCGGGAGAAGGAGGCGCTGCTGCGCACGCTGCAGGGCGTGTTTTTCCCGGTATCCAAGATCCTGGTCGTCCATCGCGACGACGATACCGGCGAGACGTTCTACTCTTGCATCGCGCGGGACATCACGGAGGCGAAGCGCGTCCAGTCCGAGCTGGAGCAGGCCAAGCGCGACGCGGAGAGCGCGAACGTGGCGAAGAGCCAGTTCCTGGCGCAGATCAGCCATGAGATCCGCACGCCGCTCGCCGGCATCATCGGCTTGACGGGACTTATGCAGAAGACCGGCCTGACGCCGCTGCAGCGGGATTATCTGCGCAAGACGCGGGATTCGTCCCAGGCGCTGCTCGCCATCATCAACGACATTCTGGATTTCTCCAAAGTCGAGGCCGGCCGCATCGAGCTGAACGAGAAGCCGTTCGATCCGTACGAGCTCGTCCAGAAGCTGGCGGAGACGCTGAGCGTGTTCGTCGGCGGCAAGGAGCGGTTCCAATTCGTCGCCGAGACGCCGACCGGGCTGCCGGAGCGGGTCGTGGGCGACTGGCTGCGCATCGAGCAGGTGCTGCTCAATCTGTGCGTGAACGCGATCAAATTCACGGAGCGGGGCTACGTCCGGCTGCGGCTCGCGCTGCCGGAGGGCATGGCCGCGGAAGAAGGGCGCGTCCGCATCGCGTTCTCCGTGGAGGACACCGGCATCGGCATGACGGAGGAGCAGCTCGGCCGGCTGTTCGAGCCGTTCGTGCAGGCGGACGCGGAGACGAACCGCAAGTACGGCGGAACGGGTCTCGGGCTCGTCATCGTGAAGCGGCTCGTGGAGCTGATGGGCGGCGACGTCCGCGTCCGCAGCGAGCTTGGCCGGGGAAGCGCGTTCTCCTTCGCGCTCGACCTCGCCGTGGCCGAGCCGCCGCGCGCCGGCCGCTTCGCGATCCGGGCGGACGCGGAAGGCTCCGTCTGGGTCGTGGAGGACCATCCGCTTATGAGCGGCCTGCTATGCGCCGTCATCGAGGACGGCGGCTTGACGCCGGTCCCGCTCGGCTCGTGGAAGACCGCCCGGGAGCGGCTGGCGCGCTCCGGAATCGGCGTCCGGCCGTCCGCGCTGCTGCTGGACTTCGAGATGCCGGACATGTACGCGGAGGAGACCTGGCATGCCATGCGCGAAGCGGCGCAGGAGGCGGGCGTCCTGACGGTCGCGCTCACGACCGCGTTCGGCCGGGAGGAATTGCTGAAGCTGCCGCAGGAGCAGCGGCCCGACGCCATCCTCGTCAAACCGGTCACGCGCGTCGGCGCGCACCGGGCGCTGCAGACGCTGTTCGACCGGCCGGCGCGGGACGCGGAGGCAGGCGCGCGGGAAGCCGCGGCCGCCGCGGAGGCGCCGGAATCGCCGGCGGGCACGATCCTGCTCGCGGAGGACAACGACGTCAACCGGATCGTCGCGGTCGAGCAGCTGCGGGCCGGCGCGTACCGGGTGGACGTGGCGCGGAGCGGGACGGAGGCGCTGCGGATGCTGACGGAGAAGCGCTACGACCTCATTCTGATGGACATCCATATGCCGGACATGGACGGCGACGAGGCCGCGCGCATCATTCGGCTCGATTCCAAGTACGACCGCATGCCGATCATCGCGCTGACGGCGAACATCATGCGGGAAGACCATGACCGGTACATGCAGCTCGGCATGAACGACGTGCTGACGAAGCCGATCGATCCCGAGGAGCTGACGGCGGCCATCGGCAAATGGCTGCGTCCCGGCAAGGAGCCGGGCACCGAGGCGGCCAAGGCCGGGCCGAAGGAGCGGGAAGCGGCGAACGCCGCGTACGTGCCGGCGCCGCCAGCGCCTGACGCCTGGTTGGACCGGGGCGTGCCGGGGATGCGGCTGGGCGAGGCGCTGCGGCGGGTCGGGGGCAAGCGGGCGATTCTGACGCATATGCTGACGCTCTTCGTCCGGGAATACCGCGGCTTCGGCGAACGGCTGGCGGCCGCGCTCGCGGCCGGGGATTACGCCGGCGCCCGGCGGATGGCGCACACGCTGAAGGGCGTAGCCGGCAATCTGTCCGCGGAAGGGCTGTTCGAAGCCGCGCGGCGGCTCGAGACGCGGCTCAAGGAAGCGGGGGACGGCACGCCGGGCGGCGCGCTCGCGGAAGCGGCGGCCGAAGCGGACGAAACGCTGCGCGGACTCTTGTCGGAATTGGCCGGCGTCATGCCGGATTTCGACAGCGAATCCTAACAATTTTCTAACATTCTATTGTTGGGTGGATCTTCCTATTGTATAGTTAAGAGGAATCCAGGTTCGTCCGGAGCCAGCGGCGCCGCGAACGGCGTCGAACGGACGGGCCCCTTCACGAGGTGAGGCGTCATGTACAAGCTCCTGGTGATCGAAGACGATAAGATGATGAGCGAGATGCTGTCCATGTACATGTCTGGCGAAGGTTACGAAATCAAACAAGCGGAGAACGGCGAACAAGGCCTGAAGCTGCTCGCGTCGTTCGACCCGGACGTCGTGCTGCTCGACCTGATGCTGCCCGACTGGGACGGCACCGAGCTGTGCATCCGGATGCGCCGGCAATCCTCCGTGCCGATCATGATCGTATCGATGAAATCGGAGGTTTCCGAGCGGGTGCAGGCGCTGCGCGCCGGCGCGGACGATTACTTATGCAAGCCGTTCAGCATGCACGAGCTGAGCGCCCGCGTCGAGGCGCTGATCCGCCGGTCGCGGCTGATGCAGGCCGGCGCGGCGGGCGAGCGCCCGGAAGAGGGCGGGCCCGATGCCGAGAAGGAGATCAAGCTGGATGCCGAGCGCAGGCTGCTCCTCGTTCGCGGCGGCTTCGTCGAGACCACGTTTTCCGAATTCGAGATCATGAAGCTGTTCCTGTCCCATCCCGGGAAAGTGTTCACCCGCGAGGACCTGATCAACGCCATCCGCGGCTTCGACTCCTTCGTGACGGACCGCGCCATCGACGTGCATATCGTGAACCTGCGCCGCAAGATCGAGAAGAACCCCAAGGAACCGCATTACATCCGCACCGTATGGGGCGTCGGATACAAATACGTGACCGAAGTGGAAGCGCCGCACTAATACTTTCCTAACAGCTCCTATTCGCCGGCTTGGCCGGCGGAAGGGGCTTTTTGTTTGCGCGCCGAACCCGTTTGGGGCCGGGCCGGGTGAAGAAGCTAACGCCGCGCTCATACCCGCCTGTTTCTTTTCTAATCGTTTTATGCGAAAATTTACCTATTTACGAGATGAAGAGACTAGGACCAATGGCGGCGTGGAGGATCGGTTATGAACGAACAGGATTACGGTAGCGGCACGACGTTCATCACGCGGAAGGGAGCGCCGGCGCTCGGCGAAGTGGTCGATTCCTCGACGGGGGTGCCGGGGCGGAAGGCGGCTTTCGCGATGCTCGCGCGCGCGGTCGTGCTGGCCAGGCAGACGGGGCGGCGCGTCGTGGCGGCGCTCGTGGACGTGGACCGCTTCTACATCGTCAACGAGACGAAGGGGACGGCCTTCGGGGACGAGGCGCTGCGGCAGATCGCGCGACGGCTGAAGCGGCTTCGAGGTCGTCGCCGAGGGCGGCGAGACGACGGAGCAGCTCCGTCTGCTGCGGGAATGGGGCTACGACTTCTTCCAGGGCTATTTGCTCGCCGGACCGCTGGACGAGGGGGCGGTCGGCCCGCCGCTGCTGCGGGCGGCGCGGGAGCTCTTCGGCGCCGCGGGCGAGCGCTTGGAGCCGGCGATGCGGCGATGGGCGGCTCGGGCGCAGCGCGCGTGCGCGGGCGCGGCCGGCGCGAACGCGCAATCAAGCGCGTCGGCAACAACAAAGGCAGCCTGCGCGCAAGCGGGCCGCGGCCGTTCGGGCCGGGTTCGCGTGCGCGGGCTGCCTTTTTTTGCGGGTTTCGGTCGCTCAAGAGGACAAGGGAGGTCTAATCAGCACACTTCCAGGTAAAGCTTGGTACCGTCGCTGTATTGCAGAATCGCGACGTCGCGGATCATTTCCACGGACTTGATGCGTTTCCACTTCTTCCGAAAATCGAAGTTGTATTCCATTTCCTGCAATTTATTTTGCAGCAGCTCCATGTACGAAAGCTGCTCGGATGGATAATGTACCGGGACGGAACGGTTTTTGAAGGTAATGACTCTGGTCACGGGAAGTGCACCTCCTCTTTAATGATGCCATTGTACAAGGCGAATCTTAGTCCCTTATAAAATGAACATGAGCCGGTTGTTTGTTTTGCTTACCCTTTTCTAACAGGTTTTAAAAACAAGGCGGATTGCCGCGCGCAAAGCATCGATATCCGCATTCCGCCGACGACCCGCGCCCGCGGCGTAGTGGTATTATGCGCGGAATGCCGGAAAGTTTATCCGCTCTGCTTCAAGTCGGGAAGGAACGGGTAATGACGGGAAATGGAATGCGGGGGGATCAACGACTTGACATTCGTCTTTGCTAAAGCGTTATTCGCCAACATCAGCCTGCTGATCGCGTTGGCGTACTTATTCGATCTCGGGTACCGGTACCTGTTTCAATACGCGCCCGCCCGGGTCAAATACGGCATCACCGTCGCCGTGTTCATTCTCGGCGGCTGGCTCGCGATGGCGTTCGGCTTGAAGACCGACGGCATGCTCGTGCTGGATTTGCGGTTTCTGCCGATCGTCGTCGCCGTGCTCGTATTCCCGAGTCCGCCGGCGATCCTCATGATCGGGCTCGGCATCGGCATCGGCCGGCTGCTGATGGGCTTCGATCAGACGGCGATCGGCGCCTGTCTGAACATGGTCGTCCTTGGCGTTCTGTCCATGTGGCTGACCAAATGGCTGCACGCCAAGCCGTGGACCTTCTTCGCGAAGAGCGCTTTCGCGCTCGGCTTCGTCAACGTGCTCTTCGCCCTCAACGCGACGCTGGTCGTCATGGCGTCCCCGGACGTGACGGCAAAGCAATTTTGGCTGAATTACGGCTTGTATTCGTTCCCGCTGCGGATTCTGCTGAGCGCGCTGTTTGTGTTCATCATCCGCGACTTTCAGAAGGAGCAGCAGCGGGTGGACGAGCTTCGCAAAATGAACATGCTGCTCCGCCGGCAAACCCGCGAGCTGCGGGCGGCGAAGCGCGACGTGGAGGCGAAGGCGCGCGAGCTGATGCTCGCGAACAAGTACAAGTCGGAGTTCCTCGCGAACATGTCGCACGAGCTGAAGACGCCGCTGAACAGCATCATCATGCTTTCCCAGCTGCTCAAGGAGAGCGAAGAGGAGCGCGGAGACCGCGGCGAGGATGCCGGGGAGGAAGCCGGATACGCGGAGCTGATCAACGCGGCGGGCAACGACCTGCTGCAGCTGATCAACGATATATTGGACCTCTCCAAGGTGGAGGCGGGCAAGATGGACATCAACATCGAACCGCATTCGACCCAGGAGCTCGTGCAGACGCTCTACCAGCAATTTCTGCCCATCGCGGCGCAGAAGAACCTGGCGTTCGAGATCGAGATGGGCCCGCTGGTGCCGGAGGCGATTCAGACCGATGCGCTGCGGGTCAACCAAATCCTGCGCAATCTGCTCGCCAACGCGTTCAAATTCACGGAGACGGGCGGCGTGCGGATCGTCGTCAAGGCGGAAGGCGGCATGCCGATCGAGCCGTCCGCGCTCCGGAAGCGCCGGCTGCGGAACTGGTATCCCGGAGCCTGGGGCCGGCCGGCCGTGCGCATGATTCCGCCGATGCGGATCTCGTTCTCCATCGCGGATACGGGCATCGGCATCGACGAGGAGAAGCAGCAGCTCATCTTCGAGGCGTTCCGGCAGGAGGACGGCTCCATCAGCCGCAAGTACGGCGGCACGGGGCTCGGGCTGTCCATCAGCCTGCAGCTCGCGCGGCTGTTGGGCGGCACGCTTTCGCTCGAAAGCCGGAAGGGCGAGGGCAGCCGATTTACGCTGCGGCTTCCGGCGGCCGCGCAGGCCGGCGGGGAGTCGCCCTCCCGGGCGCAAGAAGGGGCGGAAGCGAGGTCGCAGGACGCCTGACGGAAGGGCGGAAAAATATTTTTTAAAAAGCATTGACTCCTTCACACTACTGCGGTATATTATAAAAGTCGCCTCAAGCGAACGAGGTTGTACAAGCTGGTGTAGCTCAGGGGTAGAGCAACGCACTCGTAATGCGTAGGCCGGGGGTTCAATTCCCTTCACCAGCACCATTTACTCCAATAACGGCGGGGTTTCCGAGCAATCGGCGATCGCGCTTTTTTGCATGCGGAGAAGGCAGCCGGGAACGGAAGTCCGGCGAAACGGAATGAAAAACCGGATGTAAACTGGAATGATTCCAATGTATCGACATGGGTTGACACCGTTTGCTGAAAGCGCTACTATTGACACATCACTTCTTTGACTTATCGAAATTGGAACGTTCCCAAAACGAACGAAGCCGTTTGTGCAAACGCGGCAATTCGGTTGCGGACATTCCGATTCTCGGCTGCAAGGAGAGATTTTATTTTTTGCGTCTTTTGGGAACGTTCCCAAAACCAGAAGGAAACATTGGCGACTCGTTTCTCTCTTCCTTTCGGGGAGATTGATTCCAGGTTCCAGGGCAGCGATGCCCGACATCCAGGGATGAGAGCGGTCGTTCCGACAAGATTGGGAACGTTCCCGAATGTAGGGTTTCCGAAGAAACCCTATCGCGGCACCGGTATTATTTGCTAAAATGGGAACGTTCCCAAACACCTCGGAAGCAAATGGCGCAAACGGGAAACGATAACAGAAAAGAGTGATCGCAAGTGGGGCCGACAATTCATGACGTAGCACGGCTGGCGGGGACGTCGAAGAGCACCGTTTCCCGCTATTTGAACGGACAGCAAGTGAAAAAAGAGACGCAGGAAGCGTTGGAAAAAGCGATCAAAGAATTGAACTTCCACCGCAACGCCAACGCGCGCCGGCTCGTGCTCGACCGGACGAACAGCATCGCGGTCGTGGTCGACAACATCTCCAACATCTTCTATTCCGGCATTATCCGCGGGATCGAGACGGTTGCGAATATGAAAGGCTATAACTGCATCTTTCTCAGCTGGACGTCGAACTACGAGAACGAAATTTCGTTCCTGAACCTGCTGTACGAAGGCCAGGTCGACGGCATCATCCTCGTCAGCTTCCAAAAGCGGGCGAAGCAGGACCTGGAGCAGATCCGGAGCTCCAGCTACCCGATCGCGCTCGTCGGCGACCACGGCGAGATGGACGGCATCTTCTCCGTCGACGTGGACAACGCGGCGGGCGTGTACGAGATCGTCGAATACCTGCACGGCCTCGGGCACCGGAACATCGCGTACATCTCCGGCCCGGACCACGCGGCGGCGAACAAGTACCGCTTCAAAGGTTACCTGCAGGCGATGGAGCATCTCGGTTTGAAGCACAACCCGGAGTGGGTCGTGCAGTCGGACTGGAGCAACCAGGGCGGCTATCAAGCCATGAAGAAGCTGCTGCAGGCGGACGGCTTCACCGCCGTCGTCGCGTCGAACGACGAGACGGCGATCGGGGCGCTGCGGGCCACGCAGGAGCACGGTCTGAACGTGCCGAAGCGGATGTCGGTCGTCGGCTTCGACGATATCACGATTTCCGAATGGGTGTATCCGTCGCTGACGACCGTGCGGCAGCCGTTTCAAGACATCGGCATGAAGGCGGCGCAGGGACTTTTCCGGAAAATCGACGGGAACGCGGAGGACGACGGAGACAACCATTATCTGTTAAAGCCGACGCTCATAATTCGCGATTCGTGCGGAAAATTATAGAAAAGAGGTGAGGTCGAATGGGCTCCAAGGTTAACAAATCGTACTACGGCTATTTCTTCGTCGCGCCTTTCTTCATCGGATTCGCCGTATTCGGTTTGGCGCCGATTCTGTATACCTTGTACTTAAGCTTCATGAAGTGGGACGGTTTCACCGACCCCGTCTACGTGGGCTTCGCGAATTACACGCGGCTGCTGCACGATACGTTCTTCTACCAGACGATCTGGAACACGCTGATCATCTGGGTGCTCTCGAACACGCCGCAGCTGATCCTCGCGCTGCTGCTGGCGCTGATCCTGAACGAGAAATTCATCCGGGGCAAGCATTTCTTCCGGGCGGTCTACTTCTTCCCGCACATCATTACGCCCGTCACGCTCGGCGTCATCTTCAGCCTCATGTTCGACTGGCAGACGGGCAGCATCAACAAGGTGCTCATGGACCTCGGCATCGTGCACGATCCCATCAACTGGTTCAACAGCCCGTGGTGGTCGCGGCTCATCGCTTCGGCGGTCATCTGCTGGCAGTACTTCGGCTTCAACATGATCGTCTTCATCGCCGGCCTGCAGGGCATTCCGAACGAAGTGTACGAAGCGGCGGAGATCGACGGCGCCTCGAAGACGCAGACGGCGCTCTACATTACGCTGCCGCTGCTGCGTCCGGTGTTCCTGTTCATCTTCATCACGTCCGTCATCGGCGGCCTGCAGCTGTTCGACGCGCCCCTCATGCTGGGCGACGGCCCGGACAACACCGCGCGGACGATGGTCATGTACTTGTACGAGACGGCATTCAAAAACTTCGATTACAGCTACGGCGCAGCGGTCGCGTACGGCATTTTCTTCGTCGTCATGGTTTTCACGGCAATTACCGCCCGGGCCTCGCGGCTGAAGGATTAAGGAGGCGAAGCATATGGCTAAAGCCATCACAAGAGGAATCCTGTACTTGTTTCTGATCGCCGTGGCGGCGACCTGTCTGATTCCGTTCTACAGCATGATCATCACGTCGACGCACACGAACTCGGATATCGCGCGGAAGCTGCTGCTCGTCCCGGGCGACCAGTTCATCGACAACTACAACCGGCTGAAGGACACGGTCAACATCTGGCGCGGCTTCGGCAATACGGTCTTCCTGACGGTCATATCGACGATCATCAACGTGTATTTCGCGGCGCTCGCCGGCTACGGCTTCTCGAAATACAACTTCAAGTACCGCGGCTTGCTGTTCCTGTTCGTGCTCGGCACGATGATGATCCCGGGACAGCTCGGCATCATCGGCTTCTACAAGCTGATGGATTCCTTTAACATGCTCAACACCTACTGGCCGCTGATTCTGCCGGCGATCCACAACGCCTTCGGGATCTTCCTGATGCGCCAGTTCGCGGATTCGTCGGTGCCGACGGAGATCATCGAATCCGGCCGGATGGACGGCTACGGCGAGCTGCAGATCTTCAACCGGATCGTGCTGCCGATCATGAGTCCGGCGCTGGCGACCTTGGGCATCTTCGCCTTCATCGGCAAATGGAACGACTTCCTCACCCCGATGATCATCCTGTTCGACAACAATCTGCAAACGCTCCCGGTCATGATCGCGAGTTTGAAATCGCAGTTCACCTCCGATTTCGGCGCGCAGTACGTCGGCATCGTCATCGCCGTCGTGCCGGTGCTCGTGTTCTTCTCGTTCATGTCGAAGCGGATCATCGACGGCGTCGCGGCAGGCGCGGTCAAAGGCTGATCCGAACCGAATTCCATCGAAAGAGGTGATGCCGCCGATCGGGCATGCATGACCGGAACGGTCAGAAGCGAACGCGCAATCTAGGGGTACGCATTTCACGCATTTCAAACGTCTCAAGGAAACCATGAAAAAGGGGAGATCGGTTTTGAAAACGAAAAAATGGCTGACGATGACGACATCGGTCGTACTGGCTGCCGGCCTGCTCGCGGGCTGCGGCAACGGCGGCAACGCCAACAACGGCGGCAACGCGGCGGGAGAAGCGAACGGCGGCGCGACCAACAACGGCGGCACGAACGCGGGCGCGGCGAACGGCGGCACGAAGGAATTGTCCGGCAAGCTCGTCATCTGGACGTTCTTCGATCAAGTCAAAGACATGGCCGACCAGTTCCATGCGAAAAATCCGGGCGTGACGGTCGACGTCAAAATGTTCCCGGGCGACCAGTACCAAACGAAGCTGCTGACGGCGCTGCAATCCGGCAGGGACGTGCCCGACATTTTCGACCTCGAGCGCGGCTACATCGGCAAGTTCATCGACTCCAAATTCCTGACCGACCTGTCCGCGATGGGCGGCGACGATCTGGTGAAGGACTACATTCCATACGTACAAGAGCTGGGTCGCTCGACCGACGGCAAGCTGCGCGCGATTTCCGACCACTCTTCGCCGGGCGGCTTCTGGTACCAGAAGGAAGTGGCGAAGAAATACCTCGGCACGGACGACCCGGACAAAATCGGCGACATGGTCAGCTCGTGGGATAAAATCGTCGAACTCGGCAAGAAAGTCGCGACGGACAGCGGCGGCAAAGAGCATCTGATCCAAAACTCCGGCGACCTGTTCGACATCGAAGCGTACAACACGGAGCCGTGGGTCAAGGACGGCAAGCTGAACATCGATCCGAAATGGCAGACGGTCTACGACGCGCAAGTAAAAATCCGCCAAAACAACGTCGACGCCAAGCTTCCGTTCATGTCGGCGGGCTGGGGCAACGCGCTGAACGACGGCAGCGTCGTCCTGACGTCGATGCCGGCATGGGCCGGCTTCATGATCGACAACAAGGACAACAAGGCGAACGGCAAATACGGCGTCGCCAAAACGCCGGAAGGCTTCTACGTCGGGGGCACGTACCGCGGCATCTACGACAAATCGGACAACAAAGACCTGGCGTACGAATTCATCAAGTACATCGCGGGCGAAGAATGGCAGCAGCACAACCTCGAGAAGACGGGCAACATGCCGGGCAACGGCAAGGTGTACGAAACGAACCTCGAGACGTACAAATCCGCCTTCTTCGGCGATCAGAACATCCTGAAGCCGTACTATGAATCCGTCAAGCAAATGCCGGCGATCAAAGCCGACAAATACGGCGAGGACATCCTCAGCAAGTGGAGAAAAGCCGCCGGCGACGGCGTGACGAACAACAAGAGCTTCGACGACGTCGTGAGCGCGTTCAAGAAAGAAGTGAAAAACACGTTCCCCGAACTGAACGTAGACTAATCGGTCAGCACAAGGCGCGGCTGCTTCTCCCCGAGAGGCAGTCGCCCATTTTTGGAAGGAGAATCGGCCCGATGAGCAGCATTCATGAATACGTAAAGCAACTTCGGATCATCGACGGACATGAACATCTGGCGACCCCGCTAATCCGCAAGCACGAAAACCAGGACTTTTTCTCGCTGATGCATTATTTGGACTCCGACCTGATCACGGCCGGCATGGCGCGCGGCGCGCTGGGCCGGAAAGCCGGCACCGACGAAGAGCGGGCGGCGACGTTCCTGCGGCATTGGGAGCGGACGAGCAACACGACGTACGCGCGGATGTTCCGGACCGCGATGGAGGATCTGTACGGATTTCACGATTGGAGCGTTCCCGGCATTCTGGCCGTCAACGAGAAAGTCAAAGCGGCGACGCACGATCCGGGCTGGTACGACAAGGTGCTGTACGAGAAATCGGGCATCGACCTGGCGTTCACGCTCATTCAGACGACGAAGCTGGACTATGAACGGTTCCGCCCGATCATGTTCATGGATTTCACCTTTAAATTGCGAAATCGAAAGGACATCCGCGACGTGGAACGCAGCGCCGGCGCGAACGTACATACGTTCCCGGCCTATCTGGACGCGGTGGATGCCTTATTGCATAGATTCAAATCGGAAGGCATGGTGGCAACGAAGCTCGGCCACGCCTACTGGCGCTCGCTGGCCAGTTCGAAGCCGACCTTCCAGGAAGCCGAAGCCGTATTCAACCGGCTGATCGGCCGCACGCTCGAGGACGGGCTGTCGCAGGCGGAGTCGGAACCGCTGCAGGATTACCTCATTCATTTCGTCATCCAGCGTTCTACCGCGTACGAGCTGCCGATCCAGATTCACACGGGGCATCACGAGACGAGCGTATCGAGCAACGGGAACTTGATTCCGAATTCGAACGCGTCGCTGCTGCTCCCGCTGCTGGCGGAATACCAGGACGCGAAGTTCGTCCTGCTGCACTGCGGCTTCCCGTACCACGAGGCGTACCTCAGCATCGCCAAGAATTATCCGAACGTGTACACGGATTTTACGTGGACGTACATCATTTCGCCGACGGCGGCGAAAGGAATTTTGCACCAAATGATCGAAATGGTGCCGCAGACGAAAATTCAGGGCTTCGGCGGCGATTACAATTACGTCGAAGGCACGTACGCGCACCTGAAGCTCGCGCGGGGCATCGTCGCGGACGCGCTGGCGGAGAAGATCGCCGAAGGCGCGATGAAGGAGAAGGACGCGATGCGCTTCGCGGACCGGATCTTCCGCGACAATCTGATCGAGCTGTACCAGCTGGAGCTGTAAGCGAAAGGACGGGGAGATAGCATGGGTTGGAAGGCGGAATGGAGCGGCGGCGGCCGCGAGCTGCGGGTGTTCGCCCCGGAAAGCGAGGACGGCGCGAGCTGCATGCGGTTCGGCCGGCTGCTGGCCGTGCGGGACGCCGAGGGCCGCGAGATCGGCGAGCTGCCGATCGGCGAGATCGCCGATGACGGCGGCGGCCTGCGGATGACCGGCGCGTCGGAGCTGTACGAGGCGGAGGCGGTCTGGACGGCCGCCGCCGACGCGCGCGGCGTGTACGACGTGACGCTGCGGTTCGTCTATAAAGGCGAGGCGCCGGGCGCGTTCGGGCTGACGTTCGGGTGCGAGCTGCTCGGCCCGGGCCGGCCCGACTGGATGATCCCGGGCGCGTTCTACAAGGAGAACCGGTTCGAGAAAAACCTGCGCATGTATCCGCGCTACGATTACCGGGGCGGCGATCCAGGCAAGATGGTGTCCGACCATTGGTCGTTCCGTTCGGACCGCGCGGCGCTGCCCGCGGTGTTCGCCTGGAACGACGGCATGTGCGGCGCGCTCTGCACCGGCGAGACGTCGGAGCTCGGCCTGACGGGCCTCGGCTTCCGCGGCAACGAGGCGGGCACGGCGATCTGGCTCGACTTCCCGTACCGCGAGACGCCGGTCACCTTCGTCGGCGACGCGGTGCCGCGGCCGGCGGACGTCGCCGTCGCGACGTTCGCGCCGGGACAGGCGGTCACGCTGAAGCTGCACGCGTACGCCGCGAGCCCGGATCCGCATGCCTACGACCCGTTCGTGCGCCGGATGTACCGGCTGGACGCGGCGGAGCACGGGCTGAACCCGTGGATGGGGCTGGAGCAGGCGGCGGAGCTGACGGCGCACGGCCTCTACACGTGGCATTACGATCCCGAGGAAGCGATCTTGAACGAGACGGCGGCGTTCGACCGCGAATTCAATCACAACGTCAAAGGGATGGGCGACCGTCCCCATATGCATGTCGGCTGGGTCAGCGGAGCGCCGTACGCGTACGCGCTGCTCGCCTACGGCCGTCGGAAGGGCATAGAGGACTACGCGTCGGCCGGCGCAGCGGTGCTCGACAAGATCGCCGGCGGCCTCTCGCCGAGCGGCATCTTCTGGGCGTCGTGGGTCGCGGGCAAGGGCTGGACCGCCGGCTGGAATCCGAAGTCCGATTGGCTGCAGGCCCGCACGATCGCGGAGGCGACGCTGTTCATGGCGCGCGCGCTCGCGTTCGAACGGGAGCGCGGCGAGGCGCATCCCGCCTGGGAGGCGGCGGTACGGTCCAACCTGGACTTCGCGGCGTCCCGGCAGCGGGCGGACGGCAACTTCGGCTCGTACTACAACTGCCGGAGCGGCGAGGTGGAAGAATGGGACGGCGCCGGCGGCCTGCTGTGGATTGCCTCGCTGCTGGCGGGGGCATCCTATTTCGGCGAGGCGCGCTACGCGGAAGCGGCCGTGCTGGCCGGCGGCTATTATAGCCGATTCGTCCGCGACGAGTACATCTACGGCGCGCCGGAGGACGTGCACCTGACGCCGACGTCCGAGGACGCGTACAACGCGGTCGCCTCGTACGTGCATCTGTACGAGCACGACCGCGACCCGCAGTGGCTGGCGCTGGCCGCGAGCGCGGCGGACTGGATGATGACGTTCCGCTGGACGTACAACCTGGCGTTCCCGCGCCATACGCTGCTCGCGCAGTACGATTATCGCTCGCGGGGCGCCGACCAGGCGTCGACGTCCAACCAGCATTTGCATAATTACGGCTTGTTCTGCGTGCCCGAGATGCTGCGGCTGTGGACGTACACGAAGGATGCGTATTACCTCGACCGGACCCGCGACCACATCGCCTGCTTCCTGCAGTTCATCGCCCGGGAGGACGGCGACTTCAACGCCTACAAGGGCATGGTCACCGAACGGTTCTACAACACGAACTGCTTCCAGCCGAAGGGCATGATGCTGACGCTGTCGCATTCGTGGTGCGTCGGGCTCATCCTGTACGCCGCCCAAGAGGCGCAGGCGTACGCCGACGACCTGAAGCTGTAGCGGTTCGGGCCGGCGGCCGCAAGCCAATCAAGATCCAATCCCGAATGGAGGTTCACGTATCGTGCAAGTAGCAGGAATCGATATCGGCACCACATCCATCGCGCTCGTCATCGCCTCGGACGCGGGCGAGACGCTCAGCGCGGCGACGAAAGCGAACGACGCCGCCCTGCCGAGCGAACGAAGCTGGGAGCATGCGCAGGAGCCGGAACGCATCGTCGCGCTCGTCCGCGAGCTGATCGCGGACAGCGCGCCATACTGGGACGAGGCGGCCGCGGTCGGCATCTCCTGCCAGATGCACGGCGTGCTGTACGTGAACCGGGAAGGCCGCAGCGTCAGCCCGCTCTATACGTGGCAGGACGGGCGGGCCGATCTGCCGATGGCGCGGGGCGACGGGACGTACGCCGAGCAGCTCGGCCGGCTGTCCGGCCATGCGGTCAGCGCCGGCTTCGGGCTCGCGACCCACTATTACAACCTGCTGAACGGCGAAGTGCCGAAGGACGCGGCTTATCTGTGCACGATCGGCGATTACGTCGCCATGCGGCTGACCGGGTCGGCCGCGCCGCGCATGGACGCGTCGAACGCGGCCGCCCTCGGGTTGTTCTCGAACCGGCTGCTGGCTTTCGACCTGTCGGCGCTCGCGCGCGCCGGCATCGACGCGTCGCTGCTGCCTCCGGTCTGCAAGGGCGACCGGATTCTCGGAACGACGCCGGACGGCAAGCCGGTCGCCTGCGCCATCGGCGACAACCAGGCGAGCTTCATCGGCGCCGTGCCGCGGCTCGAGGGGACGCTGCTCGTCAACGTCGGCACGGGCTCGCAGATGTCGGTGTACGTCCCGCGGCAGGAGGAGGTACCCGGGCTGGAGACGCGTCCGTTCCCGGGCGGCGGCTTCCTGCTCGTCGGCGCGCCGCTTAGCGGCGGCAAGTCTTACGCGCTGCTGGAACGGTTCTTCAAAGCGGCGTGCGGCGCGTTCGCGGACGTCGATCTGGACGACGCGGACATCTACGAGCGGATGAACGCGCTCGCGGGCGAGGCGCTGGACGACGGGCTCGGCCAGCTCCGGTTCGCCACGCAGTTCTACGGCACGCGCCACGATCCGCTCGTGCTGGGCCACGTGGCCGGCATCGGCCCGGCCAACTTCACGCCCGGCCATTTCGCGGCGGGCGTGCTCGGCGGCATCGTCGACGAGCTGCTGGGCTACGTGCACCTGCTGCCGGGACGGCTGCTCGGCGGCGTGACGAACGCGGCCGGCTCCGGGAACGGCATCCGCCGCAACCCCGTCCTGCAGCGGCTGCTTCGGGAGCATCTGAACCTGCCGCTGCAGCTGGCGGAGACGCAAGAGGAGGCGGCGTTCGGGGCCGCGGCGTACGCCGCGTCGGCATCGGGCGCGTTTCCGGATTTGAACGCGGCCATGGCCGCGATGAAGAAGGGATGATCGAACATGGGAGAGAGCAGAACCGATTGGTCCGGCCGCAAGCTGGCCATTATCCACACGACGCCGCTGACGGTGGAGCCGCTGAAGGGGCTCGCGCTGTCGCTGATGCCCGGCCTTAACGTCGTGAACCTCGTCGACGATTCCGTCCTGCCGCAGCTGGCGGCGAACGGCGGGCGCGTCGAAGAAGTGCGCGGCCGCTGGCGGGATTACGCCCGGATCGCCGAGCAGCTCGGCGCGGATTGCATCCTGAACGCCTGCTCGTCGATCGGCGAGCTGTGCGCGCAGGTGCAGCCGGAGATCGGCGTGCCGATCGTGCGCATCGACGAGGCCGTGGCGGAATACGCCGTGGCCCGCGCGGCGCGCATCGGCGTCGCCGCGACGCTGGCGACCACGCTCGAGCCGACGCAGCGGCAGCTGCGCGCCAAGGCGGAGCAGGCCGGCCGCGAGGTCGAGCTCGTGCCGGTCGTCGCCTCGACCGCCTACCAGCTGCTGCTGGCGGGGGACAAGGACGGCCACGACAACGAGCTGGCGGAGGCGCTGCGCGAGCTGGCGGCGGACACGGAACTCGTCGTGCTGGCGCAGGCGTCGATGGCCCGCGTCGTCGAACGGTTCGCGCCGGAAGAGCGGGCGCGTTTCCTGACGAGCCCGGAGCCGGGCATGAACCGCGTGCGGGATACGCTGGCCCGCGCGCGCTGACGAACGGCGCGTTACAAAACAGACCGTTAACCGACAGAGATAAAAAACAGCGGATACCGAGAGGAGAGAAATCATACATGTCTCATCAAACGAAGCCCCAAAACGTCATCACCCTCAAACGCGCGCTGGAGTTCGCCGAAGCGGGCCGGTTCGCGATCGGCTCGTTCTCGCCGCGGTACACGCCGATGATCGCGGCCGTGCTGCAAGCCGGCCAAGAGGCGAATTCGCCCCTGATCGTGCAAATCTCGCATAAGGAGCTGATCCGCTATGGCATTACGCCGGCGGAATTCGGCGAAGAATTCTACTGCCAGCTCGGCGAGCTGAACATCACGGTGCCCGTCGTGCTCCATCTCGACCACACGAAGGAGCTGGCCGCGATCGCCGAAGCGATCGACGCGGGCTTCACGTCCGTCATGATCGACGCCTCCGAGAAGCCGTTCGACGGCAACGTGAAGGACAGCAAGGAAGTCGTCGATTACGCGCACGCGAAGGGCGT
Source organism: Paenibacillus sp. UNC496MF (assembly GCF_900113915.1). NCBI lineage: Bacteria > Bacillati > Bacillota > Bacilli > Caryophanales > Paenibacillaceae > Paenibacillus > Paenibacillus sp. UNC496MF. Next base: position 265,799 of record NZ_FORE01000006.1, on the reverse strand, counting down.
CTCGGTCGAAGCGGAGCTCGGCATGATCGGCACGACGGACTTCGTCGAGACCGACAAGGACGAGGAGCTGTACACCGACCCGCGGGAAGCGGCGGAATTCGTCCGCCTGACCGGCGTCGACGCGCTGGCCGTCTCGTGCGGCACGGCGCACGGCGTCTACAACGTGAAGCAGCCGAAAATCGACTATGACCGCCTGTCGGCCATCCGCGCCCTGACGCCGGTCCATCTCGTGCTCCACGGCGGCTCCGGCGTGCCGGCGGAGATGATGCAGCACGCGTTCCGCCTGCCGGGCGGCGGCGTGAGCAAGGTCAACATCGCCACCGACCTCGAGCTGTCCCTGCTGGCGGCGCTCGGCCGCGAAGAACGGATGTCGAACGTCGAGTGCAAGTCGCTCTCGCCGGAACGGCTGGCCGTCGGCCGCGGCGCGGTCAAAGGCACCGTCATCGACAAAATGCAAAACTTCGTCTGCAGCGCCGGCCGCGCGGACCGTTTCCGCCTGTAAGCGCCGCGCGGCGGCTCTATGAACAAGCGATCGCCCAACACGTTTTGATAGGAGCTGACTTCATCGATGAAAGACAAGAAGCTGTATATGATCGGCAATGCGCATCTGGACCCGGTATGGCTGTGGCAATGGCAGGAGGGCTTCCAGGAAGCGAAAGCGACGTTCCGCTCCGCCCTCGACCGGATGAAAGAATCGGAGGATTTCATCTTCACCTCGAGCTCGGCCGCGATGTACGAATGGATCGAGAACAACGACCCCGGCATGTTCGAAGAAATCCGGAGCCGCGTGGCCGAAGGACGCTGGAACATCGTCGGCGGCTGGTGGATCCAGCCCGACTGCAACATCCCGAGCGGCGAATCGTTCGTACGCCAAGGCCTGTACGGCCAGCGCTACTTCAAGGAGAAGCTAGGCGTGACCGCGAAGGTCGGCTACAACGTCGACAGCTTCGGGCATAACGGCATGCTGCCGCAAATCCTGAAGAAGAGCGGCATGGACTACTACGTCATGATGCGCCCGATGCCGAACGAGAAAGGCCTGCCGGGCCGCACGTTCTGGTGGCAGTCCGACGACGGCTCGAAGGTGCTGACGTTCCGCATCATGTACGAGTACCTGTCATGGGGCAAGGACCTGGAAAACCACGTCCGCCGCTGCCTCGGCGAATTCAAGGAGCCACTGAACGACCTGATGCTGTTCTACGGCGTCGGCAACCACGGCGGCGGCCCGACGAAGGAAAACATCGCCAGCATCCGCCGGATGAACGGGGAAGCCGATCTGCCGAAGCTCGAATTCGCGACGCCGGACCGATACTTCGACGACATGGTCGAATCCGGCCTGTCCTTCCCGGTCGTGCACGACGACCTGCAGCACCACGCGAGCGGCTGCTACGCCGCGCATTCCGGCATCAAGCAGTGGAACCGCCAGGCGGAGAACCGGCTGATCGCCGCGGAGAAATTCTCGGCGCTCGCGTCGTGGATCACGGGCCAGCCGTATCCGCAGGCGGATCTTAGCCGCGCGTGGAAGAACGTGCTGTTCAACCAGTTCCACGACATCCTGGCCGGCACGAGCCTGGAAGCGGCGTACGACGACGCGCGCTACCTGTTCGGCGAAGCGATGGCGATCGCCGACCGCTCGCTCAACTACGCCGTCCAATCGCTCTCGTGGAACATCGGCATCGAGCAGGACGAGTCCATGCACCCGATCGTCGTCTTCAACCCGCACGCATGGCAGAGCCGCGTCAACGTGGAGCTCGAGGTCGGCGGCATGAAGGACGCGAGCGTGCTGCTCGACGAGACCGGCAAGCCGGTGCCGTTCCAGACGGTGAAGTCGCAGGCGTCCGCGCGCGGCCGCTACCGGCTCAGCTTCATGGCGGACCTGCCGCCGCTCGGCTACCGCACGTACAAGCTCGTGAAGGAGTCCGCGTCGCTGAAGCCGGTCGGCGAGCCGATCACGGCGAGCGATCTCGTGCTGGAGAACGGCCTGCTGCGCTTGGAATTCGACAAGCACACCGGTTTCATCAAGAGCCTGAAGGACAAGGAGCTGAACTTCGAGGTCATGAAGGACGGCGCGCGTCCGGTCGTCATCGAAGACAAGTCGGACACGTGGAGCCACGACGTGCTGCATTTCAACGGGCCGTCGGAGACGTTCAAGGCGGCGAAGGTGCTCCGCATCGAGCACGGGCCGGTCAAATCCGTCGTCCGCGTCGTCAGCGAGTACGGCAGCTCGAAGCTGGTGCAGGATTTCGCCATGTACCCGGGCAGCAAGCAGATCGACGTCAGCGTGACGGTCGACTGGCGCGAGAAGTTCAAGATGCTGAAGCTCGTGTTCCCGGTCAACGTCATTTTCAGCAAGCAAACCTATGAAATTCCATCTGGCACCATCGAGAGAGAGCATAACGGCGAAGAAGAGCCGGGCCAAAACTGGGTCGACTACACGGGCATCGTGCAGGAGACGAACGACGTGTACGGCCTCAGCCTGATGAACGACGCCAAATACAGCTACAGCATGCACGCGAAGGAAATGGCGCTGACGGTGCTGCGCAGCCCGATCTACGCGCATCACGTGCCGTACGAGCCGGATCCGAACGGCGAATATTCGTTCATCGACCAAGGCATCCAGCACTTCAACTACGCCCTGCTGCCGCACCAAGGCACCTGGGAGCAGGCGGGCACGGCGCGCCGCGCGGCCGAGCTGAACTGCAAGCCGGCGGCGGTCATCGAGACGTTCCACGAGGGCAAGCTGCCGCAGACGGATTCGTTCGTCCATGTCGATCGCGACAACATCATCGTGAGCGCGGTCAAGAAGGCCGAGGACAACGACGACCTGATCGTCCGCTGCTACGAGACGGCCAAGCGGGCGACGTCCGCCGAGATCCGGCTGCCGAAGTGGAACCGGGTCATCCGCGCCGACTTCAAGCCGTCGGAGATCAAGACGTTCCGCGTGCCGGCGAACGCCGAGGCGGCCGTCACGGAGACGAGCATGCTGGAATGGGAGCTCGCGTAGGATGACGCGGCGGGAGGAGACGGCCGCGGAGCTGCGCGCGGCGGGCAAGTACATGATGGACAACGGGCTGGCGTGGGGGAACGCGGGCAACATCAGCGCGCGCCTCGACGACGGCGGCTTCCTGATTACCGCGACGGGGACGTTCCTGGGGGAGCTCGGCGAAGACGATTTCGCCGACTGCTCCCTCGCCTCCGGCGGCGCGGACGCGGTTCCCGGGACGGGCAAGAAGCCGTCCAAGGAAGTGCCGATGCACGCCGCGGTGTACGAGGAGCGGCCCGATATCGGCGCCGTGCTGCACGCGTCGCCGTTCTACAGCACGCTGTTCGCGTGCGCGTCCGAGCCGGTGCCGTCCGGGTTATTCGTCGAGACGATGTATTACCTCGAGCGGATCGAGCGCGTCGGGTATTATCACCCCGGCTCGGCGGCGCTCGGCGAAGCGGTTAGGGCCAAGGCGAAGAGGGCGAACGTGCTGCTGCTCGAGAACCACGGCGTGCTGGTATACGACGCGAGCGTCAAGGAAGCGCGAATGGCGCTGCAGACGCTGGAGATGGCCTGCCGGATGATCGTCGAAGCGCTGGGCGCGGGCATCGGGCTGAACCGGCTGCCGAAGACGATCGAAAGCGATTTCCTGGAGAAGTCCGGCTACCGGCCGAGAAGGAAGTGGGAAGGGTGAGCGGGATGATCGGCATCGTCGCGGACGATATCACGGGCGCGAACGACATCGGCATCATGTACGCGAAGGCGGGGCTGCGCACGGACGTCTATCCGCTTGAAGCATGGGACCCGGACGCGGTCGCCAAGGACCGGCCGGACGTGCTCGTCATCGACACCAACTCGCGGCTCGACCGCCCGGAGGAAGCATACGCGAAGGCCGCGAAGGCGACGCGCGCGCTCCGGGAGGCCGGCTGCGTCCGGTTCGTCAACAAGACGTGCTCCGTCTTCCGGGGCAACATCGGGCCGGAGTTCGACGCCATGCTGGATACGCTCGGCGCCGCGTTCGCCGTCGTGGTGCTCGGCTTTCCGAAGAACGGCCGGACGACGCTCGGCGGCGTGCATTACGTGCACGGCAAGCTGCTGGAGGAATCGGAATTCCGGCGCGACCCCGTCCATCCGATGACGGAGTCGAACCTCGTCGATATCCTGCGAAAGCAGACGGAGCGGAAGGTCGCCCTGCTGACGATCGAGACGGTCGAGCGGGGGCCGGAAGCGCTCCGCGCCGAGATCGAGCGGATGCGGACGCGGTGCGCGTACCTGATTCTCGACGTGCGCGACCAGGCGTCGCTGCGCATCATCGCCGAAGCGGCGAAGGAGGAGCCGATTCTGTGCGGCAGCTCGGCGCTGTCGGAGGAGTCGGCGCTCCTGATCGCGGCGGAGCGGGCGGCAGCGGCCGGCGACGGGCAAGGCGGAGCGGCCGGCGAAGGCAGGCCGAATGGCGAAGGCGCGTCTCCGCTTGCGGCGGGTGCCGGCGCGGAGCAAGGCGTCCCGGGCGGCGTGCTGTGCGCCGCCGGCAGCCTGATGCCGCAGACGGTGGCGCAGCTCGCCTATGCGAAGCGGAGCGGCGTCGCGGCGCTCGAGCTCGATTCGCTCGTGCTGCTGCGGCCGGAAGAGAAGGACGCGCATCTCGCGGCGCTCATCGGCCTCGCCTGCGCGGAGCTGCGCGCGGGACGCGACGTGGTGGTGCACGCGTCGAACGAGCCGGAGAAGGTCGCGGCGACGAAAGCGCTCGCCCGGACGCTCGGCAGCGGCAACACGGACATCTCGCGCGTCGTCTCGGGCGCGCTGTCGTCCGTCGTGGCGGCGGTCGCGGAGCGGACCGGCCAGCGCAGCCTGCTGATCGCGGGCGGCGAGACGTCCGCGGCGGTATGCGGCGCCCTCGGCGTCCGCGGCCTGCGGCTGCTTCGGGAGATCGAGCCCGGGCTGCCCTCCTGCCTCGCGCTCGGGGGCACGCCGTACCGGCTCGTGCTGAAATCCGGCAGCTTCGGCAGCGAAACGTTTTTCGTCAAGGCGATCGAGCACCTGAAGCGGCTCGGCGACGATATTGAATAGGGAGTGGTTGCGGTGAGCGACGTATTCAACGGACTTTTTGCGAAATATCCCGATCTGGAGCCGTGCCGGGAATCGATCCGGCAGGCGTTCGAGGCGATGGAGGCCTCGTTCCGCAAGGGCGGCAAAATGCTGCTGGCCGGCAACGGCGGCAGCGCCGCGGACTGCGAGCACGTCGTCGGCGAGCTGATGAAGGGCTTCATGTCGCCGCGGAAGCTGCCGGCATCGGAGCGCGAGAAAATGCTGATCCACGGCGAAGAAGGCCAATACATCGCCGACCGGCTGCAGGGCGCGCTGCCGGCGATCTCGCTCGTCAGCCAGAGCGCGCTCGCGACGGCGTACATCAACGACGTGGCCGCGGACATGGTGTTCGCGCAGCAGGTGTACGGCTACGGCCGGCCGGAGGACACGCTCGTCGTGTTCAGCACGTCGGGCAATTCGGCCAACGTCGTCCGCGCGGTGCAGGTGGCGAAGTCGCTCGGCCTGGCGACGATCGGCTTGACCGGCCAAGGCGGCGGCCGCCTGAAGGAGCTGTGCGACGTCACGGTCCGCGTGCCGTACGCGGGCACGCCGGACATCCAGGAGCGCCATCTGCCGATCTATCACGTCTTGTGCATGATGCTCGAGGAGGCGTTCTTCGGATGAGCATGCTGCTGGGCGGATTCGATATCGGGGGGACGAAATGCGCGGCCGTCCTCGGCATCGCCGCGGACGGCAAGGTCGAAATCGCGGCGAAGCGCGCCTTCCCGACGCCGGCGACGCCGGAGGAGACGATCCGGCAATTCGGCGAAGCGATGGAAGCGCTGCTGGCGGACGCGAAGGACGCGGGGCCGCTGCGGGCGATCGGCATCAGCTGCGGCGGGCCGCTCGACAGCCGCCGCGGCCTCGTGCTGTCGCCGCCGAACCTGCCGGGCTGGGACGGCATCGACGTCGTGTCGCCGCTGCGCGAGCGGTTCGGCGTGCCCGTCGCCCTGCAGAACGACGCCAACGCCTGCGCGCTGGCCGAGTGGAAGTGGGGCGCGGGCAGCGGCGTCTCGAACCTGGTCTTCCTGACGTTCGGGACGGGCATGGGCGCCGGACTGATCCTGGACGGCCGGCTGTACGCGGGCATCTCCGACATGGCGGGCGAGGTCGGCCATATGCGGCTCGAGGACGACGGCCCCGTCGGCTACGGGAAAGCGGGCTCGTTCGAAGGCTTCTGCAGCGGCGGCGGCATCGCGCGGCTGGGACGGGCGCTGGCCGAGCGGCGGCTGCGGGAAGGGGGCGCGACCGCGGTCTGCGCGGACGCCGCGGGGCTGGACGGCATTACGGCCAAAGCGGTGTTCGACGCCGCGCACGATGGCGATGCGCTGGCGCTTGAGGTCGTCGGCCTCGTCGGGCGCAAGCTCGGCAGAGGGCTGGCGCTCCTGATCGACGTGCTCAATCCCGAGCGCATCGTCATCGGCAGCATTTACGCGCGGCAGGAGGCGCTTCTGCGCCCGATCGTCATGGCGGAGCTGGCCCGCGAGGCGCTGCCGCTGTCGCTGTCGGCCTGCGAGATCGTGCCTTCGGGGCTCGGCGAGCACGTCGGCGACGCGGCGAGCCTGTCGGTCGCTTTGCACGCGCTGGGATAAACGAACATCATTCGATTCACGGATAGATCGCGGGAGGAGCGGGGAGACATGTTTGCATTCAACGAGAAGGGCGCCTTTCGCGCGTCTTCGATCGCGTTCGGGCCCTTCGAGGTCGCGGTCAAGCTGGACGGGCGGGCGCAAGAGACGCTGGCGCCGCGGGGCTTCGAGCCGGACGCGGCGGGAAGCGGGGGCGTGTACCGGTACGCCGACGAAGGGGAGACGGTGCGCGCCTCGGTGCGCGTCGAAGTGCTGGCGGACGGCACCGCGCTGGCGAGCGTGAGCGCGGAGACGGCGAACGACAACGATTTCGGCCCGCAGCGCATGTTCGCGGCGGAGCACGCGATTATCGTGACGGTCCGGCCGGCGGAGCCGATCGAAGGGCTGATGGCGAACTATCAGCATAAGGACTGGTGGACGCGGCCGCATTTCGACGCCGATCCGGCGCGGCTGCCGGGGCGGACGCAGTCGATCCTGTGGCGGTCGGCCGGCGGCTACCGCCACCTGCTGCCGGTGACCGGCGCCGTCTGGCGCACGGACGCGGCCGGCGCGGAAGGCGGCTTCGCGCTGCGGCTGTCCGCGTACGAGAGCGGCCATCGCCGCTGCGAGACGCTGGCGTTCGCGCTTTCGGCCGGCGACGATCCGTACCGGCTCGTGCAGGCGAACGTCGACGCCGCGCTGCAGGCGCTGGACTACCCGACGCTGCCGCGCGAGCGGAAGACGTATCCGGCGCCGCTGGACCGGCTCGGCTGGTGCAGCTGGGACGCCTTCTATCATAAAGTCGACGAGGCGGGGCTGCTGGAGAAGGCCGAAGAGCTCCGGAAGCTCGGGCTGCCGGTCGGCTGGGTCATGATCGACGACGGCTGGTCCGAGATCAAGGACGGCAAGCTCATGCATTTCGAAGCGGATCCGGTCAAATTCCCGGGCGGCTTGAAGCGGACCGTCGCGGCGCTCAAGGAGCGCTTCGGCATCCGCCACGTCGGCGTCTGGCATACGATCGCCGGCTACTGGGGCGGCGTGCACGCGGACAGCGCGATCGCGCGCGAGAACCGCGAGTCGCTGTATCAGGTGCCGCGGGGCAACTTGATCCCGTATCCCGAAGCGGGCCGCGGCTTCGGCTTCTGGCATGCCTGGCACGGCTTCCTGCGCCGCCAAGGCGTCGATTTCGTCAAGGTGGACAGCCAGGCCGCCGTGCTGAACTATCTGAAGGAGCGCCGGTCCGTCGGCGAAGCGGCCGCGGCGGCGCACGGGGCGCTGGAAGCGTCGGTCGCGCTGCACTTCGACGGCACGATCATCAACTGCATGGGCATGGCGTCCGAGAACGTTTGGCACCGTCCGAAATCGGCGGTCTCGCGCAACAGCGACGACTTCGTGCCGCAGGAGAAGCGGGGCTTCCCGGAGCACGCGCTTCAGAACGGCTACAATTCGTACTACCACGGCGTCTTCTACTGGGGCGACTGGGACATGTACTGGACGAACAACCACGACGACAAGCAAAGCGCGGTGCTGCGCTCCGTGAGCGGCGGCCCGATCTACATCAGCGACGCGCCGGGCAACACGAATCCGGCCAACGTCTGGCCGCTGATCTATGCGGACGGCGCGATCATCCGCTGCGACGGCACGCCGAATCCGACGCCGGACTGCCTGCTGGCCGATCCGGCCGAAACGCCGGTGCCGCTGAAGCTGTGGAATACGGCCGGCGGCGCGGGCGTCGTGGCGGCGTTCCATATCCATCGCGACTCGGCGCCGGTCGACGGCTTCATCGGTCCGGACGACGTGCCTGGCCTGGCCGGCGACGAGTTCGCGGTCTATGAGCATTTCACGCAGAGCTGCTCGTTCCTCGCGGCCGGCAAGCGCGAAGCGATCCGCCTGGAAGAAGGCGGCTACGCGCTGTTCGCGGTCGTGCCGGTGACGGGCGGCATCGCGCCGATCGGTCTCGCGGACAAGTATATCTCGTCGGCGGCGATTACGGGCTGCGAAGCGCGGGGCGCCGCGACGGCCGTGACGCTGCGGGAGGGCGGACGGTTCGTCTTTGCCGCCAAACGGCAGCCGCCGCGCGCGAGCGTGGACGGCGAAGAAGCCGAGATCAAGCCGATCGGCGACTACGTGTACGAAATCGCCGCCGGCTCGCCGGACCGTGCCGTCCGGATCGAGATCGCGACGGCGTAAAGGCACGCGGGAGGAGCGATACGGATGAACAAGCTGAACATCTTGCGCGCGGCGGTGCCGGTGCTGGACGAGGCCGACGCGGCCGTCGTCGGCGGTTCCCTCGCCGGCATCGCCTGCGCGCTGGAGCTGGCCGCGGCGGGGAAGCGCGTCTGGCTCGTCGAGCCGCGGACCTATATGGGCCGCGAGCTGACGGCGACGATGCGGCCGTGGCTCGCGGCGCCGGAAGCCGGCGCTCCGGTGCCGGCGCTGCTGGCGCGCGTGCTGGAGGCGCAGCGGCAGGCGGGCGGCGCGGAGCGGCTCGAGGCGGCGTCCGTGCGCGGCGTCGACGCGCCGCTGCACCCGGACGCGCTGAAGCGGAGTCTGGAAGATCTGCTGGAAGCGGCGGGCGTGAGATTCCTGTACGCGTCCCTGCCCGTGGAGATCGCGCGCCGGAACGGGCGCGCGTCGGGCATCGTCGTCGCGAACAAGTCCGGGCGCCAGCTTATCGCGGCGCCGCTCGTCGTCGACGCGACCGAGACGGCGCTCTGCGCCGCGCTCGCCGGCGAAGACGTCTCCGGCTATGCGCCCGGAGCGGAAGCGCGGTACAGGCGGACGCTGGAATTCGTCGGCGTCGACGAGGACGCTTGGTCCGGCGGGCTGCCCGCGGAGCTGGCGGCGCCGGCCGGGATCGGCATCGACGGCGGCGCGGTCCGGCTGCGGCCGGGCTATCGCGGCCCTGGCCACGTCTACGCCGAGTTCGCGCTGACCCTGCCGAGCGCGAACGCGCTGGACGCGGCGCGGGCGCGCGAGCTGGAGGCGCGCCGCCGGGGCATGCGGCTCGCCGTGCACCTGCTGCAGCGCGAGCCGGCGTTCGCGAAGGCCGTGCTGAGCGCGGCCTCGCACGAGCTGCACGGCCCGTTCCCGCTCGGCGAGCGGGCGGGCGGCGACGCCGGCGCGGATCCGGCGGCGGCCGCCACGGCGCTGCCGGGCGTCTGGTCGCTGTGCCGCGCGGCGTATCGCTTCGGCGGCGCGGCGGTGCTCGAGCCGGCCGGCGCGGCCGCGGCCGGCGAGCGGCTCGGCCGCCTGCTGGCGGCCGGCGGCGCGGAGGCCGCATGGCCGGGCGAGGCCAGCGGCGGCGCCGATGCGCGGCCGAACGCTTACGCCGGCGAGCCCGGTACTGGCGCCGATGCGCGGCCGGGCGATTCGGCCGGCGAGCCCGGCGGCGGCAGCGCATCGGCGCCGGGTATGCGCGGCGCCACGGATGCACCGGGCGCCGCGCACGCGGCTTCCGGCACGGAATCCGCGGCTTCGGCCGCTGCCGGAACGCTGCCATGGACCGTCCGCATCCCGACCCTCGGGAGCGGCGATACGCTCTACCCGATGGCGGACGTCCCCGCCTCGGACGTCCCCGTCGTCGCCGACGTCGACGTGCTCGTCGCGGGCGGCGGGTCGAGCGGCGCCTGCGCGTCGTTCACGGCGGCGGGCGAAGGCGCGCGCACCGCGCTGATCGACCTCAATCCCGGCCTAGGCGGGACGGGCACGTTCGGCGGCGTGGACAGCTACTGGTTCGGCCGCAGGGCCGGCTACGCCGCGCGCATTCACGACGCCGTGACGGCGCTGCAGCGGGAGCTGCGCTACAAGGGGCACAAGTGGAACATCGAAGCGAAGATGCACGCGCTGCTGGAAGAAGCGGCGGGCCGCGGCGTCATGCTGTTCCTGAACGCGATCGCGTTCGGCGCCGTCATGGAAGGCAGCCGCCTCGCCGGCGCGGTCGTCGCGACCCGCTGGGGACCGGCCGCCATCGCGGCGCGGGCTTCCGTCGACGCGACCGGCGACGGCGACCTCGCGGCGTTCGCCGGCGCGGGCTACGTGTACGGCTCGGAGCGGGACCATACGGTCATGTGGTACTCGCTCGCGCAGTATGCGGCGCCGGACAAGATCCAAAACAATTTCACGAGCATGGTCGACGTCTCGAACGCGCTCGATTACACGCGCGCCATTCTGGCGGGCCGCCGGCGCGGTGCGGCCGACGTCCACGACCACGGCACGTACGTCGCGACGCGCGAGAGCCGGCACGTCAAAGGCGACGTCGTGATGAAGCTGTCGGACCAGCTGCTGCACCGGCGCTGGCCGGACGCGATCAACGTCCACTTCAGCAATCACGACGTGAAGGGCGTCAGCGGGGCGGATTGGGTCAATATCGGCCTGATCCCGCCGAACCTGGACATCGAGATTCCGTACCGCATGCTGCTGCCCGAAGGGCTGGACGGCCTGCTCGTCGCGGGCAAGGCCGTCTCGGCGACGCACGACGCGCTGCCGGCGATCCGCATGCAGGCGGATCTCGAGAACCTCGGCGCGGCGGCGGCCCTCGCCGCCGTGCAGGCGGTCCGCGCGGGCGTGCAGCCGCGCGGCATCGACCTGCGGCCGCTGCAGCTTCGCCTGGAGGCCGAGGGGCTGCTGCCGGCCGGCACCGCCGACCGGACGCTCCGCCCGCGCGCCTGCGACGACGCGGACCTCGAGCGGCTCGTCGCCTCCATCGAAGCCGAGCAGCCGCTTTACGATTATTCCAACATGCGGATGAACGAGGTCCGGACGGAACCGATTCCGTTCGTCGAGATCGTCTCGGCCGGCCCGCGGATCGTGCCGTTCCTGGAGCGGGCGCTCTCGCGCGCGGACGGCCTGCGGCGGATCCATCTGGCGCAGGCGCTGGCCATGATCGGTTCCAACGCCGGCGTGCCGGCGCTGCTCGACGCGGTCCTGCGCGACTTAGCCGGCGGCGCGCTGCCGCGGCGGACGGCGGACATCATGTACGTGCAGCTGCCGCCGGATCACGGCGCGATGCCCGACGCGGCCTACCTGCTCTATTCGCTGGCGCAGGCGAAGGACGCACGGAGCATCGAGGCCTGGAACCGGGTCGCGGCGCTGCTGGATCCCGCCGAGGACGATTTCAAGGATTCGCTGCTGGGGCTCTATTATTACGTCGACGCCGTCTGCCAGGGCGCGGAGCGGCTTGGCGACCCGCGCGCGATCCCGGCGCTTGCGGCGATTCGCCGCGTGCCGCTGCTGCGGGATCAGCAATCCCGGCAAGGGTACCAGCCGGATTACTTCCCGGAGCGCCGGGCGATGCTGGAGTTGGCGATCGGCCGCGCGCTGGCCGCCTGCGGCAGCCGGGAAGGCTACGAGGTGTTGATCGGCTATCTGTCCGACGCGCGTTCGCTGCTGGCCCGCCAAGCGCTGCTGCTGCTGCGCCGGCTGAGCGGACGGACGTATCCGGCGGAGCCGGCGCGCTGGACGGCGTGGCTGGCCGAGGCCGAAGCCGGGGACGGCTTGACGCCGCGGCCGTACGACCTTCGGCTGGACGTCGAGACGGACAGCGCGCGGCTTTTGCGTTGAGACTTTATCATGCAGGACATTCAAGCAGGGACATTCACGCCGGCCGGCACGGCCGATGCCGGCGTTGGCGACAATGTGCGGGACGAACCGGCTTCGGATGCGAATGCCGGTTCGCTTGCGATCAGGGGAGGGAAGCGGCATGCTGCTGGCCATCGACGTCGGCACCACGAATCTGAAAGCGGGGCTGTTCCGCGAGGACGGCTCGTCCGTCGCGCAGGCGGAGCGGCCCAACGCCAAGGCGGCCGGTCCCGCCGGGACGGTCGCTTACGACCCCGAGCGGCTGTGGGAAGCGGCCGCCGGTCTGATCCGCGACGTGACGGCGGCCGCCGGCTCGCCCCGCGTGCGGACGGTCGGCCTCACGAGCATGGCGGAGAGCGGGCTGTTGCTGGATCCGCGGAGCGGCCGGGCGCGGACGCCGATCTTGCCGTGGTTCGAGACCTGCTCGCTCGCGCAGGCGGAGCGGGTAAGAGGGGAGATCGACGCGAAGGCGCATTTCCGCCAAACCGGCCTGCACGCGTCGTTCAAATACGGCCTGCCGAAGCTGCTCTGGATGCGGGACCATTGTCCGGACGCGTTCGACGGGAGCGGCGTCTGGCTGTCGATCTCCGCGTACCTCGCCTACCGCCTGACGGGCGCGATCGCCGAGGACGAGACGCTCGCGGCCCGGACGTTCGCGTACCGGATCGACCGCCGCGAATGGGACGAGCCGTTCCTCCGCCACTTCGGCTTCGGGCCGGAGCGCTTCCCCCGCGTCGTGCCGCCCGGCAGCGCCGTCGGCACGGTCTTGCCGGGCGTCGCGCCGCGGCTCGGGCTGGACGAGGGCGCGGCCGTCTGCCTGGCGGGCCACGATCATGTCGCCGCTTCGCTCGTCTGCTCGGCGGACGGGGACGGCGTCTACAATTCCATGGGCACGGCGGAAACGCTGGTCGGCTCGATTCCCGCCCGCGCGCTGGACGACGCCGACTACGCCTCCGGGCTGTCGTTCGGGCGCCACGCGTTCCCGGACCGGATGTTCTGGATGGGCGGCCATTCGACCTCGGGGGGCTCCGTGGAGTGGCTTCGCGACGTTATCGGGGACGGCGGCCTCCCGTACGCGGCGATCATGGAGCTGCTGGAAGGGACGGCGCCCGGACCGACGGGCATTCTCTACTTTCCTTACCTCGCCGGCAGCGGGGCGCCGCGGATCGACCCGGCGGCCAAGGCCGCGTTCGTCGGCTTGACGGCGAAGCACGGCCGGGCGGAGCTGCTCAAGGCGGCGCTGGAGGGCAACGCCTACCAGCTGGAATTCATGCGCCGCGAGGCGGAGCGGGTCGGGGGAAGCCCGATCCGCGGGATGAACGTCGTCGGCGGAGGCGCGAAGAACGGCGTCTGGCTGCAGATCAAAGCCGACGTGTCGGGCATCGCCCTGACGGTGCCGGGCGCCGCCGAGGCGACGCTGCTCGGCGCGGCGCTGGCCGCCGGCGTCGGTTCGGGCGTCTACGGCTCGTTCCGGGAAGCGGCCGCCGCGGCGCGCCGGCCGGCAAGCCGGCGGTACGAGCCGGATCCGGGGCGCCATGCCCGATACGCGCGGCTGTTCGAGCACGGGTACATGGCGCTGCTCGGCCCGCTGTCGGCCTATTACAAGGGCCTGCCGTAATCGGTATAATCGGCTAAAATGCCCGGCCGTCCGGCCGCCCGCGGGTCTTCCGCGGGCGGCTTTTCGTTTGCCGGTACGCGCGGCCTCCGGCAGCATTTCGCGGGGGTCGCCGGGTGCGACGGCGTTCCGCTCCCGCCCGGAAGCCGCGGTTTCCGGCCGCTTCGGCGGCGGGACGGTTGCCGGGCCAGGCGCGCGCCCCCGCGAATTTCCTGCGCTGCAGCTTGTGCGCTTGGCATTGGCATCTTGTCTTATTCAAGGATGTCCCCCTTCACATAGAGTAAATTAGCTCTCGAGAAGGAGGAATTACAATGTCCGCCAAGTTTAAAGTGAAGAACGTCAAGGCCGTCCGCACGAAGTCGAAGTCCGCCCGCAAAGCGAAGGTGTCCAACGAAATGGTGGGTGGCGTCAGCATGAGCCACGGCTGCTGCAACCGCCGCGACGGCGCCGTCGAAGGCATCCAGGAGGCAGGCGCGGATCTGAGCGATCTGTTCTGCCAGCTGAAAAACCCGGTCGTTGCCGCTAAGCTCGTCCGCGCCATCCGCTGCAGAAACCGCAAGATCGTCGAAGAATTGATCGGCGCGAACTGCCAAGTCGTCTGTTTCTTCCACCAAGGCCGTTTCTCCTGCGTCCGCATCGCGTGCACGTTCGGCAACTGCTGCGACGTCCGCATTTCGTTCGACATCTGCGTGTCCCAAGGCAACTGCCACAACGTATTCTAATTCTCCTCTCGATCCTCCGGTCAGGCCGGAATGTCCCGGGAAGGTCCGCAAGGACGCTTCCCGGGACGTTTTGGCGCGCAACGCGGCAAGGCCGTTCCCGCCAACCGGCGACGGAACGGCCTATTCGCGATTCGTCGTCTGGATTCAACCTCGTACGGAGCCCTGCCGTCCGGTCAAGCCTCCGGCGCCTGCAGCCATGCATTGGCGAGCAGGAGCGCGCCGCGCGCCGCGGCGGTGCCGGCCAGCTCGTTCAGCATGACGAAGTCGTGGATGATGCCCTGGAAGCGGACAGCCGTCACGCGCACGCCGGCCTCCCGGAGCTTCGCGGCGTACGCTTCGCCCTCGTCGCGCAGCACGTCGGCTTCGCCCGTGATGACGAGCGCCGGGGGCAGGCCCTTCAGCTGCTCGACCGTCGCCCGCAGCGGCGACGCCGTGATCTGCGCCCGCTGCTCCGGATCGGTCGTGTATTGGTCCCAGAACCACTGCATCCCTTCGCGGCTGAGAAAATACCCTTTCGCGAACCGCTCGTAGGACGGCGTATCGAACGACGCGTCCGTGACGGGATAGAACAGCAGCTGCTTGGCGATCTTCGGGCCGCCGCGCTCCTTGGCCATCAGCGTCACGGCCGCGGTCATGTTGCCGCCGACGCTGTCGCCGGCGACGGCGAGCCGGTCCGGATCGGCCCCGAGCTCGTCCGCATGCTCGGCGGTCCACCGGAGCACCGCGTAGATTTCCTCGATCGCGGCCGGGTATTTATGCTCGGGCGAGAGGCCGTATTCGGGAAAGACGACGACCGACCGCGCGCCGTCCGCCAGCTCGCGGATCAGCCGGTCGTGCGTATGCGCGTTGCCGAACACCCAGCCCGCGCCGTGAACGTAGACGACGACCGGCAGCGTTCCTTCGGCCCCCTTCGGCTTCAGGATCGTCACCGGCACGCTGCCGCCCGAACCGTTCGGCACGAGACGCTTCTCCATCCGCACGTCCGGCTTGTCGGCCGGGCTCGTCTGCACCTCGTCCACCTGCTTGCGGCCCTTCTCCGGGCCGAGCTCGTACAGGAACGGCGGATTCGCCGTCTTCTCCGCGAATTGCCGCGCTTCCTTCTCCAAAATCACGTCGTTGCCTTGCATGTCGATCGTACTCCCTTCCTTGCTGGAATGCGTGCCGTTCTTGTCTTAATACACGGCAGGGGCAATTGCGAAACCGGCGCGGGAGAGGCGAACCGATGCCGGGCCCCCGGCATATGCTGATGACCAGAACGCTTGCAAAGGGAGGGGACAGGTATGCCGCTCATTCCGAATTTCCCGCAGTCGCTGCTCGAAGAGCATATGCGCTGGCATCATGCGAACCATTACGACGACTTCTCGCAGCTTCCCCCGGGCTACGGACAGAGCTTCCTCAATTTCCACCGGCAGTTCATTAATAAGGTCTACCAATGGTACGGCACGACCGGCTACGACCCGCGGGCGATCGCAGGCTGGCAGAGCGTCCCGGAAGCGATCCGCAACACGGCCTGCTACAACCGCGCGGCGGAGGCCCGCGTGCTGAACAATCCGCAGTCGTTCGCGTCGGCGGACCAGCTGGGGATCTTCCTCGAGGCGTCGAGCCTGCACGGGTGCATTCATCAGGAGTCCGCCCGCCTCTTCGGCGAGCCCGCGCTCAACGACTTCGACGAGGCGCCGCGGACGACGATGTTCTATAACATCCACGGCATGATCGATCAGTGGTACCGCAACTGGGAGCGCGCGGCCGGAGTCGCCCGGGAAGCAGGCAAACCGTCTTCCGGCGCGGCCCGCAAACGGAACCGGCGCTAGTTCCGGCGCGGCCGCCTTCCGGGCAGCGCGAAAAGGACCGCGAATGCTCGCGGTCCTTCTTGGCGTGCCAGGGCTGCCGCTCACAGACGGAGCAGCAGGTCGCGGAACACGCCGCTGTAATAGGCGGCCGGCCGCGGCACGAAGCTCGCGGCTTCGACGTCCGTCTCCGCGTCCTCCGGCGCGCCGTCCGCGCCGAGGCGGAAGCCGGACGCGCGCACCCGGTCCGTCCGGTTCTCGAACAGCGCGATCATGGCCTCCAGCTCCGCCTCGTAGACGCCGGCTACCTCCTCGCGCTGCAGCGTGAGCGCGGAAAGCGGCTCCCCGTAGACGAAGCCGTACACGCCGCTGATCTCGCGGTCGACGAAGGCGAGGCCCTTCGCGGTGCCGGCCGCTTCCTTGCGGGCTTCGCCGAGCGGGATCAGCGCTTCGAACGGAATGGCGGCGCCGAGCTCCTCCTCGATCTCCCGCGCCGCGTCCCGCATCGTCTCGCCGGCGGCCAGATGGCCCGCCGCCGTAATGTCGAACAGGCCGGGGAACGTGTCCTTGCCCGCCGACCGCTGCTGGAACAGGACGAGCTTCCGGTCGCCGTCGCGCCGCGCCAGCCAGCAGTGGATGGACCGGTGCCAGAGGCCCCGGGCATGCACCTCGCTCCGCGGCGCGGTGCCGAGATGGACGCCGTGCTCGTCGTAGATATCGAACCGTTCCTCTTCGCCGGCCGGACCGGCTTCGCCGCGCGGGGCCCGCGCATCCCGTTCCATGTCCATCGTCAGGACAAGCCTCCCTCAAGCTCGGGCTCGACCTCGAGATGGGACGTGCAGTGCGAGCAGCGCGTCGCCTTGATCGGGATTTTGGACAGGCAGTACGGGCAGTTCTTGTCCGTCGGCTCGGACGGAGCGGCCGGGTCGGGCTGGCCGAGGCGGCGCAGCGCGTTCGCGCCCTTGACGATCATGAAGATACAGAAGGCGACGATCGCGAAGTCCAGGATGACGTTGAGGAAATTGCCGTAGGCGATGACCGTGACCGATTCTTTCTGCGCATCGGCGAGCGTCGTCGGATGCTTGTCCAGCTTCGATATCTGAATGAATTGGTCGACCAGGTTGACGCTGCCAAGCAGCCGGCTGATCGGCGGCATGATGATGTCGTTCACCAGCGAGGTGACGATCTTGCCGAAGGCGCCGCCGATGATGACCCCGACCGCGAGATCGAGCACGTTGCCGCGGACGGCGAATTCCTTGAACTCTTTCAATATTTTTTTGATCATGATTCCACTCCTTCCACTTGTCTTATTATAGCGGACGGCGCGGCCGCATCAAGCCCGAATTCCCGGTTCCGGGACCCGCGCGCAAAAGCGTGTCGCGAAAAAAAGGTTTTTCTGGAAATCTGTCGAAATGGAGGACGTAACCACTACTTCGGACTATTGGAGAAACGTCATGATGGAACCTTGGATTGGCGATAAATGGATGATGCTCCTGCTCGCGCTGGCGATCCATTTATTCGCGTCGATGACCATTTATAGCATGATCGGCCAGCTCAAGCGGGTGCGGGCCATGCATCCGTACTGGCTGCTGAGCGGCGCGCTCGTCTACGCGCTCGGCCTGTGGGTCAGCCATTTCATCATCCTGCTGACGTCGGATTCGATGATCGCCATCGACTGGACGAGCGCGGTCAAGCTCTTCGGCATCATGGCCTGCACGTACGGCGCGTTCCGGCTGCTGGGCTCCCGGGCGTCGTACGCCGTCCGGCTGTCCGGCGGCAGCCTGCTCATGGCGCTCGGCGCGAATCTCGTGCTGTACACGGCGCTGCTCGGCAACCAGGCGGAATCGTTCCGCGTCGATCCGAGCTTCGTGCTGTTCACGTTCCTCTTCGGCTTCGTCGGCACGGCCGGCTCGCTCTACCTGTTCGACCGCAAAGCCGGTTCGCCGCTGGTGCCCGGCCTGCTGCTCGGCCTGACGGACATGGTCATGGAGCTGTTCGGGCTCGGCACGGTCACGAGCGTCGACGCCGACTACGTCCTGACCGCCGACCGGCTCAACGATTACATGCAGCTGCTGTCCATCGTGCTCGGCCTCGCGACGCTCGTCATCTTCGCGTTCAGCCTGGTCGCGCGCTACGTGGACCGCCGGTACACGTCCATCAACGAGCGCTACAAGCTGCTCGTCGAGAATTCCATCGACATGATCGCCGTCATCCGCGACGAGCATTGGGAATACATCAACCGCTCCGGCATGCGCATGTTCGAGGCCGAGAGCGGCCGCGACCTGATCGGCCGCAGCATCTACCTGCACCTGCAGCCGAAGTTCCACGCGCCGATGCGGCAGCTGCTGCAGACGCCGCGGCCGAAGGAACGGCAGTCGCCGATCGAGATGGACTGGTTCACCGCGCAGGGCGGGACGCTGCATACGGAGGTCATCGAATCGGTCACGAAGCTGTCGGGGCAGCCGGTCACGCAGGTGATCATCCGGGACATCTCGGAGCGGAAGAAGAACGAGGAGCTGCTGATCAATTCCGAGAAGCTGTACGTCGCCGGGCAGCTCGCCGCGGGCATCGCCCACGAGATCCGCAATCCGCTGACGTCGCTCAAGGGCTTCCTGCAGCTGATCGCTTCCGGCCGGAGCAGCAAGAACTACTACGACATCATGAAATCGGAGCTGACCCGCATCGAGTCGATCGTCAGCGAGCTGCTTATGCTGTCCAAGCCGCAGATCTACGACCTGTCGCATCAGGACATCCGCGTGCTGATCGCGGATACGATTACTTTGCTGGAGGCGCAGGCGATCCTGCACGACATCGTGATCGAGGCGAATCTCGGCGACGAGCCGCTGTGGGTGCACGGCGTGGAAAACCAGCTCAAGCAGGTGTTCATCAACGTGATCAAAAACGCGATCGAGGTCATGCTGGACGGCGGCAGCATCGACGTCGCCTGCATGCGCGACGCGGGCGGGCGCATCGTCGTGCGGATCGCGGACCGGGGACCCGGCATCCCGGAGGACCAGCTGGCGAAGATCGGGCAGCCGTTCTATACGACGAAGGAGAAGGGCACGGGTCTCGGCCTCATGGTGACGTACAAGATCGTGGACAACCACCAAGGGAGCGTCGTGGTCAACAGCCGCGTCGGGGAAGGCACGACGTTCGACATCCTGCTGCCGTACCAGGCGCCGCCGGGCGCCGAGGAGTCGGGCCGGGGCAAGGTCATTTCGCTGCACCGGTACCGCGAAGACAACGAAAGCGCGTCTTAGTCCGCTACAAGTCGTTCCGTTCGCCAAATCCGGCGGCCGGTTTTCGCTGCCAACGGCGGGGGAAGCCGGCCGTTTTCGCGCGCGGAGGCAGCGGCGGCGAACGGCTTCGGCGCGGACGGGAACGAAAGACCGGTGGGGCGGAAGGCGCGTAAACGGCGTATAGGGAGGAAAGGGAACGCGCGCTTTTTTATCTTCGCCCGCGGATCGTCTATAATAGCGGAAGGAGGCGAGAGAAGAACATGCCCGAACCGTTGAAAGGGATGTATGATCTGCCGTTTCTCCGGCAGTTCGCGGCGATCGTGTCGTCCGCTTGGCCGGCCTTCCCCGGGGAGGACTTCGTCCGGCGCGCGACCGCCGCGGGCTGGGAGGAGCTGGAGCTGAAGGGCCGCATGCGGCGGATTACGACGTCGCTCGGGGAGACGCTGCCCCCGAAGTATCCGGAAGCGCTGGACGTGCTGCTGTCCGTCTGCGACCGGTGCGGCGGATTTCCTTATTTGTTTTTTCCCGATTTCGTCGAAACGTACGGCCTGGATGACTGGGAGCGGTCGATGGCCGCGCTGGAGCGCTTCACGGTCCAATCCTCGGCGGAGTTCGCGATCCGGCCGTTCATCCTGCGGGAGCCCGAACGGACGATGGCGCGGATGGCGGAGTGGTCCCGCCACGGCAACGAGCACGTCCGCCGGCTGGCCAGCGAAGGCTGCCGGCCACGCCTGCCGTGGGGGCGGGCGCTGCCTCTATTCAAGCGCGACCCGTCGCCGATCCTGCCGATTCTGGAGCAATTGAAGGCCGATCCGTCCCTGTACGTGCGCAAGAGCGTGGCGAACAACCTGAACGACGTCGCCAAGGACCATCCGGACGTCGTCAAGGCGATCGCGGCGCGGTGGATGGGCCGGAATCCGCTGACCGACTGGATCGTCCGGCGGGGCTGCCGCTCGCTCGTCGGCGCCGCCGATCCGGAGGCGCTGGCGCTGTTCGGCTACGAGGGAACGGCCGCCGCGGACTTGGTCGCGGCCGCCGAGCTCGAGGCGCCGCATCCCGAAGCGGAGCTCGGGGGCAGCACGGAGCTGCGATACGCGCTGCGGCTGAAGGACGAGGGAGCGGGGCCGGTCCGGCTGCGGCTGGAGCTGGGCGTCGGCTACGTGAAGTCCGGCGGCAAAGTATCGGAGAAGCGCTTCCTGCTCGGCGACAAGCGCGCGATGCCCGGCGCGGGCATCCAAGGCGCGAAGCGGATCGACTGGAAGGACCTGTCGACGCGCAAGCATTACGCGGGGCCGCACCGGCTGGCGCTGCTCGTGAACGGCGCGGCCGTCGCGGAGACGTCCGTCCTGCTGCGGGACGGGGCGCAAGCGGCGCGGGCAACCGGCGCCGCCCCGGCAAGGAGCGATGACGCATGACGATCGGAGCGCGCGTGGTCAAGACCGGCCTGGCCGTGGCGCTGGCCGTGTACGTCAGCACGCTGCTGGGCTTCCCGTCGCCGATTATTTCCGCGGTCGCCGCGATCTTCACGATCCAGCCGTCGATCTCGCGTTCCTGGCAGCAGGTGGTGGAGCAGGTGCAGACGAACGTGCTCGGCGCCGTGCTCGCGCTGGCCGCGGTCCGGCTGTTCGGGCAGACGCCGATCGCCCTCGGCATGGTGTGCATCATCGTCATTCTCGTCTGCATCCGGCTGCGGATGGAAAGCGCCGTCGGCCTGACGCTCGTTACGGTGGTCGCCGTCATGGAGGCCAACAACCAGGCGGGCTGGCAGTTCGCGGTCGAGCGGCTGCTCATGGTGCTGACGGGGATGGCCGCGGCGTTCGTGGTGAACATCCTCGTGCTCCCGCCGCGGCCGCGCAAGCAGTTCATCGCGCAGGTGCACGACGCGCACGACCAGCTGTCGCTGCTGCTGCGCATGGCGATCTCGAACGAGATGAAGGAGAGCGTCCACCGCGACGAGAAGGAGAAGCTGCAGGGCAAGCTGCGCAAGCTCGACGAGGCGCACCGGCTGTTCGAGGAGGAGCGGCCGCTGATGCCGAACCGCAAGCAGGCGAACGCGCGGCAGCTGATTCTGTCCAGGCACATGATCAAGGCGCTGCACAAAGGCGTGGACCTGCTGGAGGCGGTGGAGGAGCACTACTTCGCCGTCTCGGGGTCGGAGGCGTGGGCGCAGCGGTTCGACCAGCAGATCGAGGAGCTGTCGAAGTACCACGAGCATCTGCTGCTCAAGCTCGAAGGGAAGATGAAGGCGAACGCCGCCATCGAGCCGGAGGAGGAGCGGGAGGGCCGGCTGATCGCGCAGCTGAGCGATTATTTGCACCGGAATCCCGAGGAATACAAGCGGCTCGTCTTCGTCGCGTCGACGATGCTGGAATACGCTTACCATCTGCGCCGGCTCGACCGCGTCGCGGACCAGGTCCAGCAGCGCCGGGAGGCGGAGGCGGCGGAAGCGCAGCGACCCGTTTAGCGGCAGCCAAACGGCAGCAAACGGCGGCCAGCCGCAGCCAAACGGCAGCCAAACGGCAGCCAAACGACAGCCAAACGACAGCCCAATAGCAGCCTTTTCGCCGCCTTGGCGCACGCCGAGGCAGGGCCGAACGGCCTGCCGACCGCGCATTGCGCGGTTTTTTTATGCCGTACGAAGGGCAGCAGCCCTCGCCCGGCTGCGCCTCCGACGAACGGAAGAGCCCGCCATGAATGGCGGGCTCTTGTCGCAGGCTTAGCCGGCCGATTCCCGGGCTGGCGCGGTATAGACGAGCGGGAAGTCGTCGCCGGTCAGCAGCTCGCCCGGCTTCACCCGCACGTAATCGTGCATCGGATGATCGGCGCGCGGCTCGTAGCGGATATGGCCGGGCATGTAGTGGACCGCGATCGCGCGGCGCTTCAGCTCGGACCGGTTGTGCGGGCTGCCGTGCCAGGTCAGGCTGTGGTGATACCCGACCTGGCCCTTTTTGATTTCGAACGGGACGGCTTCGACGACCGCGCCCGGCGGCAGCAGCTCCGGTTGTTTATGATAGGGCTTGAACGCCTTGTCGCTCGCCAGATGCTTCTGGTGGTTGCCCCATTTATGGCTGCCCGGCACCATCCACATGCAGCCGTTCTCGATGACCGCGTCGTCGAGCGCCACCCAAGCGCTGACGAGGTCGGCCGGCTGGATGATCGGCCACAGCGGGTGATCCTGGTGCCAGCCCGTCGGGCCTCCGGACACGGGCGGTTTGTACTGAATCTGGTCATGCCACACGCGAAGTTCGCTCGTGCGGCAGAGCTGGGCGACTTCTTCGCAGATGCGGGGATTGGCCGCGTGCTGGAGGAAAGCGTCGCTGGCCATCCAAATATTCACGATCTGGACGACCCGATCGTTCACGGTCATTTTCATGTTGTCGTACAGCGTGCCCCCGCCCAGCATGTTGTGATTCAAGACGGGCTTCTTGACCGTTCTGCCTTCCATGACGTCGTCCAGCTCCCGGCGAAGCATCTCCACTTCGTCCTCGTCAAGCACGATCTCCCCTTTAAGAAATCCGCTGCGGTCGAACTCTTCGATCTGGCTTTGCGTCAGCATGCGCGCTGCACCTCACAGGTTTGAATTTGGCCGTACTCTCGATTCCAGCATACTAAGCTTTCGCCCGGATGTATTTAGCAGAATGCCAGGCAGTTTTGCGATTTTCCCATATCGCGAAGTCGAATCGGACCTTATTCTGTCGAACGCGACGAAATCTGGGAAAAACGCAAATAAACCTTCTTTTTTTCTAAATACAAGCGAGGGGCGCGTTAGTATGATGAAAGCGCAATCATCCTTGCGATGGAACAACGCCTCAGGAGACCATTACGGGAACGCGCCGGGGAGGCGCGTCCGAAAAAGGGGAGGGTTCGTCGGTTCGTTCGGTTTCCCCCGGTCGCTCCGCAACTATGCGCAAACCTATATATATACGCGGAACGGTCGTCCGTCATCACGGTTGTAAGCGATTGCCATGACGAATGGAAAAGCCGGTAGGTCAGCCAAATTTTACGGTCGGAGGATGCCTATGAGAAAAAAGAAGCACAGGTCGCTCGCGCTATTGTGCGCGGTCGCGCTGATTCTGTCCGCCGCCTTGAGCGCGTGCGACAGCGGCGGCGGCGGAGGCGCCGAAATCGGAGCCATTAACGATACGGCCAAGGAAGGCGACGCCGCGGGCAACGCCGGCGGCACGAACGCGAAAGCCGACAACGCGAAGCCGGAGAACGACGCCGATGCCGCGGCGCCGGCGGATGAAGGCGCGGCGCCGGCGGAAGACGTCAAGCTGACCGACTTCAAGCAGTCGCCGGCGCTGGACAGCTTCGCGGTCGCGCTGAAGGACCGCCTGCCCGAGGACTACAAAATCACGAACGAAATGCCCGGCAGCCTGCTGAAGTACGAGGTCGGCACGTACGGCGGCACGCTTCGCACGGTGACGTCGGTCGTCGACTGGGACGCGGACGTCTTCATCATGAACGACGAGGCGCTGCTGAACACGCCGGGCCTGCTCGGCGAAGAGGTCACGGGCAACGTCCTGAAGAGCTACGAGATGAGCAGCGACGAGAAGAGCTTCACGTTCCACATGCGCAAGGGCCTCAAGTGGTCGGACGGCCAGCCGGTGACGACCGAGGACGTCCGGTTCGCCGTCGAGGACGTGCTGCAGAACAAGGAGCTGACGCCGATCTTCCCCGCGTGGCTCAATGCCGGCGGCGATCCGAACGGCAAGCCGTTCGTATTCGAGCTGATCGACGAATACACCTTCAAGCTCAGCTTCGACCAGCCGTACGGCGGCTTCCTGCTCAGCCTGGCGGTCCAAGGCTGGCGCGGGTATACCGATCTGCTGAAGCCGGCGCATTTTCTGAAGAATTACCACACCAAGTACACGGAGCTCGCCAAGCTGGAGCCGGCGATCAAGAAGGCCGGATTCAAGAAGGGCGAGTGGGTGAATCTGTTCAATGAGATGGACGTCACGAACTGGGAGCTCACGAAGCCAAGAGCCATCGGCTTCCCGGTGCTCTACCCGTGGATGCTGACGAAGAAGACGAACACGACGGCGACCTTCGAGCGCAACCCGTATTACTTCAAGGTCGATTCCGCGGGCAACCAGCTTCCGTACATCGATAAAATCCAAAGCACGCTCGTTCAGGACATCGAGATGGTCACGCTGAAGACGATCGCCGGCGAAGTCGACTTCTCCCGCGAATCGGCTTCCCTGGTCAAGATGCCCCTGTACCGCGAGAACGAGAGCAAAGGCTTCAAGGCGATGCTCAGCAATCTTCACGTGTCGCCGACGGACATCTTCCTGAATCTGAGCAGCAGCGACAAGAACTGGGCGCAGGTCGTGAACGACGTGCGGTTCCGCAAGGCGCTCAGCCTCGCGCTCGACCGCGACGAGATCATCGACTCCATCTACTACGGGTTCGCGGAGAAGAACACTTGGCAGGACTCCACGTACAGCGTGGACGAAGCCAACAAGCTGCTCGACGAGATGGGGCTGAAGAAGGGCGCCGACGGTTTCCGCGTCGGACCGGACGGCAAGAAATTCACGATTCCGATCGAGGTCGGCGCGCAGGCGCCCGATATCGTGCCGATGACCGAGCTCGTCGTCGAGATGTGGAAGCAGCTCGGCCTCGACGTCACGATGAAGAAGATCGACGGCACGCTGTGGGGCAAGCGCAACGAGGCGAACGACCTGAAGGCGACCATTATCTGGGCGGCCGATCCGATGTGGTACTACGGCGATTGGGGTCAGGGCATCTGGGGTCCGGCCTGGAACCTGTACAATTCCTCCGGGGGCAAGAAGGGCGTCAAGCCGCCGGCCGACGTCGCCGCGTTCTACCAGAGCCTGGCGAAGGCGAACGTCGCCAATCCGAAGGACGCCAAGGCGATCGTCGACAATGAGATCAAAAAAGCGCTCGGCGACCAGTTCTACTTCATCGTTCCGCTTCAGAACGTCAAGCAGCCGCTGATCGTGAACGCCAAGCTGCATAACGTCGGCAACGAGAACGCGCTCGCGGTCGCGACCGATTACGCCGGCGAGCAGCTGTTCTTCGGCAAGTAAGCCTTGGCTCGGCATCGCCCAGGACCATCGGCAGCTTCTCTGCCGCCTGGGCGTTGCCGTTTGGGATATTCCCGAGAGGAGGGAGCGCATGCTCAATTACATCGGCTACCGGGTGCTGCAGCTGATTCCGCTGCTGATCGCGATCAGCATCATCGTGTTCTTCATCATCCAGCTGCCGCCCGGCGATTTTCTGTCCACGTACATCCAGCAGCTGGAGCTGTCCGGCACGAAGGTCGACGCCGGCACGATTCTCAATCTGCAGCGGCAGTACGGGCTGGATCAGCCGTTCATCGTCCAATACCTCATCTGGATCAAGAACATCGTCGTGAACGGCGACCTGGGCCGCTCGTTCCAGTGGAACCAGCCGGTATCCGAGGTGCTCGGCGGCCGGCTGATGCTGACGATGGTCATCTCCGTCGTCTCGCTGATCTTCGTCTGGATCGTCGCGATTCCGATCGGCATCTATTCCGCCGTGCGGCAGTATTCGATTCTCGATTACGTGTTCACGTTCATCGGCTTCATCGGGCTCGCCGTTCCCGGCTTCCTGATCGCCCTGGTCGTCTTGTATTTCGTGTTCGCCACGACGGGCGTCTCGCTAAGCGGCCTGTTCTCGCCGGAATACGTGGACGCGCCGTGGAGCATGGCGAAGGTGATGGATATGCTGCCGCGGCTGGTGCTGCCCGTCGTCATCATCGGCATGTCCGGCACGGCGGGCCTGATCCGCGTCATGCGGGGCATGCTGCTCGACGAGCTCTCGAAGCAATACGTCATCACCGCCCGCGCCAAAGGGGTCGAGAGCAAGAAGCTGCTGTTCAAATATCCGGTCCGCATGGCGATCAATCCGCTCATCAGCACCATCGGGTGGACGCTGCCCGCGCTCATCTCCGGAGAAGCGATCGTGTCCATCGTCATGAATTTGCCGACGACCGGGCCCGTGCTGCTGCGGGCGCTCATGTTCCAGGATATGTACCTCGCGGGGAGCTTCCTGCTGATCGTGAGCGTGCTGACCGTCATCGGCACGCTGATATCCGACATTCTGCTCGCGTGGCTGGATCCGCGCATCCGGTTTGGAGGGGTTGCCGATTGAATACCGCCGTACCGACGAAAGCGGAGAAGAAACGATGGTTCCGCCTCGGCAAAGTCCCGAAGACGGCCGAGCCGGACGAGGCGTACGAGGTCGCTTCCCAGTGGAAGCTGATGTGGTGGAAATTCAAGAAGCACCGCATCGCCATGGCCGCGGCCGTCGTGCTCGTCCTGTTCTACCTGTCCGCGCTGTTCTGCGAATTCCTGTCGCCGCATCTGCCGCTCGACCGGTATACCGCCTATAAGAACGCGCCGCCGCAGGCGATCCATTTCTACAGCAAGGAATCCGGCTTCAGCCTGCGTCCGTTCGTCTACGACATGAAAATGAGCGTCAACCAGGAGACGTTCCTCCGGACGTTCCAGCCCGATACGTCCAAGAAGTATTACCTCCACTTCTTCGTCAAGGGACGGGAATATACGATGTGGGGGCTGTTCAAGACGGACATCCACCTCTTCGGGACGAAGGACATCCGCGCCCCGCTGTTTCTCGCCGGAACGGACGATCTCGGGCGCGACTTGCTGTCCCGGATGATCTACGGCGGCCGGATCTCGCTCTCCTTCGGGGTGCTGGGCATCGTGCTGACGCTGATCCTCGGGCTGCTGCTCGGCGGCCTGTCGGGCTATCTCGGGGGCGTGACCGACACGATCGTGCAGCGGACGATCGACCTGCTGATCTGCATTCCGACCATTCCGTTATGGATGGCGCTGTCCGCCGCGCTGCCGCGGGACTGGTCCGCGCTGGAGATCTACTTCGGCATGGTCATCATCTTCTCGATCATCGGCTGGACGGGGCTGGCGCGCGTCGTGCGGGGCAAAATCCTGTCGCTGCGGGAAGAGGACTTCACGATGGCGGCGCGGCTCGCCGGCGCGAGCGACCTGCGGATCATCCGCAAGCATCTGCTGCCGTCGTTCGCCAGCTACACGATCGTGACGGTGACGCTGTCCATCCCGGCGACGATTCTCGGCGAGACGGCGCTCAGCTTCCTCGGGATCGGCCTGGCCCCGCCGGTCGTCAGCTGGGGCGTGCTGCTGCAGGATTCGCAAAACCTCGAGACGCTGGCCCACCATCCTTGGCTGCTCTGGCCGGCGGCGCTGATCGTCGTGACCGTGTTGATGTTCAATTTCTTGGGAGACGGGCTCCGCGACGCGGCCGATCCCTACAAATAAGGAGGCCGTGCGATGAGCATCGAGCTGCCGAACCGGCCGCTGGCCGGCTCGATCGAGGACGACGACGTCATTTTGCAGGCGACCGGCCTGAAGGTGCATTTCCATTTGGACGAAGGCAGGCTCAAATCCGTTGACGGCGTGGACCTGCTCATCCGCAAGGGCAAAACGCTGGGCATCGTCGGCGAGAGCGGCTGCGGCAAGAGCGTGACGTCGCAGGCGCTGCTGCGGATCGTGCCGAAGCCGGGCCGCGTGGAGGGGGAAATTCTGCTCAAGCGCGGGGGCGGCGAGACGAAGGCGGAGGTCGTCGATCTGGCGAAGCTGGACGGGGACGGCAAGGAGATCCGGAGCGTCCGGGGCGGGGAGATCGCGATGATCTTCCAGGAGCCGATGAAGGCGTTCTCGCCGATCCACACGGTCGGCAACCAGATCATGGAGGCCATCCTGCTGCACCGGACGAACGACAAGAAGGAGGCGCGGGAGATCGCGCTCGAGACGCTCGCCAGCGTCGGCATGTCGAACCCGCGGCAGCGGCTGGACGAATATCCCCACCAGCTGTCCGGCGGCATGCGCCAGCGCGCGATGATCGCCATGGCGCTCGCCTCGCATCCGAAGATCCTGATCGCGGACGAACCGACGACGGCGCTGGACGTGACCGTGCAGGCCCAGGTGCTGATGCTGATCAACCGGCTGAAGGAGAAGCTCGGCACGTCGGTCGTCTTCATCACGCACGATCTCGGCGTCATCGCGGAAATGTCCGACGAGGTGGCGGTCATGTATCTCGGCAAAGTCGTCGAATACACGGACGTCGATACGCTGTTCTACGGCCCGCGCCATCCGTACACGAAGGCGCTGCTGCATTCGATTCCGTCCGTCGCGCACCGGAACGCGCGGCTCGAATCGATCGAAGGCTCGGTGCCGTACCCGATGAACCTTCCGGCGGGCTGCGGGTTCTACTCCCGCTGCCCGAAGGCGCAGGCGGGGGCGTGCAACGTCGCGGACATTCCGCTGATCAAGGTGAAAGACAATCATTACGTGCGCTGTCTGTTCGCCGAAGACGATACGACCGGAGGAGGTGCGGGACAATGAGCGTGCGCGAAGCCGATCTCGGAGGCCGAGCCAACATGGGGGCCGGGCAAGGCGACGTCATTTTAAACGTCCAATCGTTGAAAAAATATTTCCCGATCCGGAAAGGCTTTCTCCAGCGGACGGAAGGCTACGTCAAGGCGGTCGACGACGTGAGCTTCTATATCCGCGAAGGCGAGACGTTCGGGCTCGTCGGCGAATCCGGCTGCGGCAAGACGACGCTCGGCCGCTGCGTGCTGCGGGCCATCGAGCCGACGGAAGGGACGACGCTGTTCAAGGACCGGGAAGGCCGCGTCAGCGACCTCAACGGCCTGGACAACAAGCAGATGCGCAAGCTTCGCCGGGACATCCAGCTGATCTTCCAGGATCCCTATTCGTCCCTCAATCCCCGGATGACCGTGTACAACATCGTGGCGGAGCCGCTGATCTGCAACGGGCTCGCGCACGGCGAAGAGCTGCGGAGCCGGGTCCGCCAGCTCATCGAGCTGGTCGGGCTGAACAGCCGCCACATGGACCGGTATCCGCACGCGTTCAGCGGCGGCCAGCGCCAGCGGATCGGCATCGCCCGCGCGCTCGCGACGAATCCGCGGTTCGTCGTCTGCGACGAGGCGGTCAGCGCGCTGGACGTGTCCGTTCAGGCCCAGATCTTGAACCTGCTGCAGGATTTGCAGCGGCAGCTCGACCTTAGCTACTTGTTCATCTCGCACGACTTGGGCGTCATCCAGCATATCTCCGACCGCGTCGGCGTCATGTACGTCGGGCGGATGGTGGAGACGGGGCGGACCGCGGAGCTGTTCCGGCGGCCGCGCCATCCGTATACGGAGGCGCTGCTGTCCGCCAAGCCGGTGCCGGATCCGCGCCGGAAATCCGAGCGGATCGTGCTGCAGGGCGAGGTCGCCAATCCCGCGAAACCGCCGTCGGGCTGTTATTTTCACCCGCGCTGCCCGTACGCGCAGGAGACGTGCAGGCTTCAGAAGCCGGAATGGCGAAGAGTCGGCGAGGATCATTTCGTCGCCTGCCACCTCGCCGACGAATTGACGCTGCAGGGAGCGCTCGAATTATGAGCCCCCTCCTCGGCGCGATCCTGCTCTACGTCGCGGCGTTGATCGGCTTCCTGCTCGGCACGGCGGCGTTCGTCCGCTTCGCGGTCAATCGCCTGATCGGGCAGAAGCACCGGCTGCTGGAAGAAATCTTGGACACCGGCAAGCTGCCGCAGGCGTGGACGGACGGGGCGGCTCGGCCCGCGGACGCGGAGAAGCGGGTCAGGCGGCTGGCGGCTTACGTCCGCAAGACGCGGCTGGTCGACGGCGAAGAGACCCGCGCGCTGCTGCTGGCCAGGCTGGAGCAAGCCGGAACGTCCGGAAAGGAATAGCGCGCATGGATCCTTATCTGAGACAAGAGAAGCGCAGGGCCAGCGCCGGCTTTCTGTCCTGGCTGCTCGTCCTCGCGCCGTCGCTGCTCGCCCTGTTCCTATGGTTGTCGCTGCAGCGGGCGATCGAGATCGCGCTCGTCGCGGGCGGCGTCAGCACGTGGTCGTGGAGCGCGATCAAGTCGTTCGCGTTCATCGGCTTCGGCCTGGCGTGGCTGGCCGGCGTCTTCTTGATGCAGCATCTGCTGTACCGGAGCGCGCTCCGCGGCAGGCTGTCCGACCGGATCCTGCAGCTGCTCGCGCTGCTGCTGGGGCTGCTGGCGTGCAGCCAGGCGATCCGCTATCCGCTCGGCGCCGAGGAAGCCACCTTCCGCTCGCTGCTTCCGGTCGTCCTGGAGGCGGCGGCGGCCGTCCTGCTGTACGCGGGCTCCCGCATCGCCCGCGCGCGGCGGGCGGCCCGATCGGACCCGGCGGATCGTTAGCTTCGAGAAGATGAGGAGGACCCGATGGGAGAAGTGCCGCACTACCTGACGATCAAACGAGACATTCAACGGCTGATCCGCGACGGGCAGCTCCTTCCCCACGTGCTGCTGCCGGGACGCTGGAAGCTCACGGAGCAATACGGCTGCAGCTGGGCGACGGTCAACCGCGCCATCCAGGAGTTGATTCTCGAAGGCATGCTGTACGCCGAGAAGGGGAAGGGGACGTTCGTCAGCCCCGCGGCTCCCGGGCGGGCGGGCCCCGTCCGTACGCTGTCCGTCCTGCTGTGCAGCTTTACCGAGAGCGTCTACCATTCCGTGCTGAAATTGATGCAGGGCATTCACGAGGCGGCAGGCGAAAGCGGCGTGCACGCGGAATTTACCGGCATGCGGGAACCGGGGCGGCTCCATGACCTGGGCGGACTCGACGGCCGGATCGTCATCACGCCGGGGGCGGCGGATTATCCCGAGCTGGCCAAGTCCGTCTCGCGCGGAGAGCGGTTCGTCGTGCTCGGCTCCGAATTCCGCGAGCCCGGCGGGCGGTGGGTCAGCTCCGATACGCGGGAAGGGACGCGCCGGGCGGTCGGGCAGCTGCTCGCCGCCGGACACCGCCGCATCCTGCTGTTCGGGCTGCGGCGCGGCATGGCCAACTACGAGCAGAAGGCGCGCGGCTACGAGCTGGCCCTGACCGAATACGGCCTGAAGCCCGACGCGGACTGGATGGTGCACCGCCCCGAGAAGCCGGCGGACGCCGAAGCGCTGCTCGGCCGCTGGATGGGCGGACATCCCGCGTGCAGCGCCGTGTTCGCCGCGGATTACACGTCGGGCTTGGCCGTGCTCGGGTGGGCGATGAAGGCCGGCGTCCGCATTCCGCGGGATCTCTCGCTGTTCGTCATGGGGGAGGTGGATTCGTCGCCGTATCTGGTCGTGCCGCCGAGCAGCGTGGTGCAGCCGTTCGCGGAGATGGGCAGGCAGGCAGTCCGGATGGCGCTCGGCGACGACGACGATCCGTGGGCGCTGCTGCCTTGCCGGATCATTAATCGCCAATCGGTCCAGCCGCCCTCCGGCCGCGGTTAGAGAAGGCGCGGGAGAGCGTCGGAGGACGGGCCGCCGTCCGGGCGATGAAAGGGGATAAGCTGACGGACGCTAAGGCAGTCAAGGTACGCACGATGCCAGGCTAAGACAAGGCTCGGATCGGGTTAAGGCATGGATTCTTATCGGGAGGCGACCGTTCATGCATATGGGGAACTTGATGGAATTGACGCCGAGATTGAATTTCGCGAGCCGCGACCGGGCACGGGCGGGGGACCGCTGGGGGCCGCGGACGATTCCGGATTGGCAGATCTTCTCGGTCGTGTCCGGAGAAGCGCTTCTGAAGCTGGGCAGGCAAACCTACCGGATCCGTCCGGGCGAAAGCGTACTTTACGGGCCGAACAGCCCGCATGATCTGTCCGCCGAGATGCCGACCGAATATTTCAGCTTCCACTTCTCCTGGCACGAGACGTCCCCGGCGCCGGTGCATCCCGCGTACCGCATCCAGAACGTGCCGGCCGGAGCGCTGACGACGCGGCCCGAAAGCTGCGGCGTATTCGTGCCCGGCGTGGGCGAGATGGAGATTCCCCCCCACTTCCCGACGGGCGGCTTGGATGCCATCATGTTCCGGATGGTCAAGGAGTACCATGACGAAGCGGCCGGCAATTATTTTCTGCTGCGGGCGATGCTGATGGAGCTGCTCGTCCTGCTCATCCGGCAGCTTGCCCGCCAGCATAAAGGCGCGCCGGCCAGCAAGATCGAGCCCGCGCTTGCCGCGATCCGGGACAATCCCGGCGCGAAATGGTCGGTGTGCCGGCTCGCCGAGATGTGCGGGTACCATCCGAGCTACTTTACGGGCTTGTTCTTTCAGGAGGTCGGGCAAAATCCGAAGGAGTACCTGATCGCGGAGCGGGTCCGGCAGGCGAAGACGGCGCTGCTCAAGGGCGAGCCGGTCGAACAGATCGCCGAAAGCTTGGGCTATGCCAGCATCCATTATTTCAGCAGCAGCTTCAAAAAAGCGACGGGCCTGTCGCCGAGCGAATTCAAGCAGAATCCGACCACCCTGGTGCATATGCTGGCCGTCAAATCCTAATCCTGATTCTCATTCCGATCCGCCCGCGCGCATACGAATAACAAACGCCCTTGCACCGGACCGGCTCGGCCGGCGTGCAAGGGCGTTCCGCATTAGTTCGTTTCCTTCGTGTCCTTCGGATGGCGGCGCGGATGCTGCAGATGCGCCTCGAGCGAGCTCGTCTCCTTCTTGGCCACGAGCCGCACGTCGGTCTTGCCTTCATGGTGATTCTCGAAATCGAGCTGCGTAAGCTCCCATTCCGTCGTGCCGAGCTGCGGATCGGCGGGGAAGATGTCGCCGCGGCTCAGCTTCTCCTCGCGGCCCCATTCGTTCTTGTAGACGCCGTCCACCTCGACCGGCTCGCCGGATACGGGCTCCATTTCGAAATGCCCTTGTTGTTCGCTCATATCGATCGCCTCCTGATGGTTCGCGGCCGCGGCTTACAGGCCGTGCTTCGGCACGGCGGCGCGGTCGGCGTCGGATTGGGCTTTGCTCGCCGCTTCCTTGCCTTGGCCGCCGCCGCGGTCCGCTTTGGACTGCGCCCTGCTCGCGGCGCGCTGCAGATGGGAAGGATGTTCGCCTGGCATGATGATCGTCCTCCTGATCGGATAAGTCATGATGACCCACCTTCAGTGTGCCACGGCGGCGCGCAAACTATGTGCGCGCCGCCGCGGCCGGATCGCCGGCGGGCGGCGCCGTTACAGCAGCCGCAGGCCGCAGCCGGAGCATTCGGCGTCCCGGTGCGTCGTCACGGCGCCGCAGGCCGGGCACGGCTCGCTGAAGGGCTCCCGCTGTGCGGCGAGCTGCCGGGCGGCCGCTTCCGCTTCTTCGTCCTTCGCGGCGTCCTGGCGCCCCGCGGCGCCGCCGAAGAGCGCCTCCACGAACTGCCGGAGCTCGGAGGCGCGGCCGGAGTCGTCGGCGGCGAGCCGGACGACGAGAATCATGGCCGCGACGAGCGCGCCGGCAACCGCGAGGACGATCAAGGTCGCAATCGTGTTCATCATGGGCGGACGCTCCTTCTCGCGGGCTATTTCAACTGATAACGGGCTTCCAGCCGTTTGCCGCCGAACCACATGACGACGAGCAGCACGAGCGCGAGCAGAATCCGCCACGGCTGCTCGAGCAGATCGCCGATGTTGAAGCTGAGCAGCGACACGGCGAAGATCATGACGGCTTTGCCGAGCAGGATGGCAAGGGCGAAGGAGCGGAACGAGATGCCGCTCAAGCCGGAGATGACGTTGATGAGCGCGGACGGGGAGAAGGGAAAGCAGGCGAAGAGGAAAATCGGCGTGAACCCCTTGCGCTCGACGTAGCCGAACAGCTTGCCCGCGCGGGGGAAGCGTCTGCGCAGCCAGCCGCCGAAATGGCCCCCGAGCTTGCGCGAGAGCCAGAACAGCAGCAGGGAGCCGCAGCAGACGCCGAGCCACGAGTAGAGCGAGCCGAGGAACAGGCCGTAAATGTTGGCGTTGGCCGCCACGAAGACGAGCAGCGGGAGCACCGGAAGGAACGATTCCGCGAACGGCAGGAGGATCCCGGGGAGCGGACCGAAGGCGGAGTAGCTCTCAAGCGTCCGCTGCAAATGCTCCAAGTCCATGCCCTTCAGCTTTTGGAGCCAGTTTTCGACCAATTCCATCCCTTGTCCCCCTGTTTTGTCGGCCCGTCAGCCGGGCGCCTTGGGATCGTGAAACGCGCGGAACGGAAACCAAATGTAAAAAAAACCGATCGCGGCGTACATAATGCCGCAGTACAAGAGCACGTGGGCCTGGCTTTGCCACAGCGCGAGCGTGCCGCCGACGACGGGGCCGACCATGCCCCCGATCCCTTCGACGGTGGAGAAGATGCCCCAGCCGAGCCCCTGCTGCATCGGCGGCACGTAATTGGCGAGCAGCGCGTTCCAGGCCGGCAGCAGCGTGGCGTAGGAAAGCCCGAGCAAGCCGGTCAGCGCGATGCAGATCCCGATCGGCGGCGCCATGGACAGCAGGTACAAGCCCCCGCCGATCAGCAGGAAGCCGAGCACGAGGAACCACTTCTTGCCGCCGAGCATGTCCGACAGGCGGCCGAGCGGCATGAGGCTGATGACGGTGCAGGCGCCGCCCGCGAGCAGCAGCAGCGAATACTGCGAGCCGTTCATGCCGAGCTTGTCTTCCGCGAAGCTGGGCAGTATGGGCACGAGCATGCCCGCGCCCATCGTTTGCAGCACCATGCCGGGAAGCAGCAGCCGCATATGGCGCAGCCGCTCCCGCAGGATGGCGAACTGCTCCCGCACCGGAAGCGTCGGCGCGACGCCGGACGCCCGGGCGCTCGTGAGCAAGAGCGAGAACAGCCAGCTGAGCGCGGCGATGCCGAGAATCAGGTAATAGGCCGCCGTCCGGCTGACGTCCATGAGCAGGTTGCAGGCGATGGGCCCGGCGCCGATGCCGATGAACCAGATCGTATAGAAATACCCCATTTGCATCGCGCGGCGCTCGCCGGTCACCTTGGTCAGGCAGACGATCCAGATCGGCGAGATGCCGACGCCGTACAAGGCCGACGCCGCGATGAACAGCCACGGCTCATTCGCGACCGGAAGCAGCAAAATGCCGGCGATCGAGATGAGCAGCCCCGTATGGACGACGAAGCGGATGGAGAAGCGGTCGAGCAGATACCCGATGAACATTTTGAGCACGGTGTCCGTCAGGTAATGGGCCGTGATGGCGATGCCGATAATGTCGAGCGACAGCCCCAGCGTCTTCTCCCCGTAAATGGGCAGGAAGCTGATGAGCGCCGCTCCGCGGATGAATTCGACGAACAGCAGAATGACGGAAAACAGCATGATTTCGCGGTTGAAACGGCTTGGTTCGATGACGGTCACAACCCCTTGTACCATGGATCCCGATATGGCCCTTCCATGCCGGGTCGATTATAGTTGGACGGACGTCCTCTCCATTATAAGCAAGCTGGAACAAAAATCCAAGGCGACGGTCTCGGCCGCGTCCTTGTACTGGAGCTTGCGGGCCCGGACGCGATGCTGCGTGAGCAGGACGGGATCGTGGAGAAGCGCGGCGATTTCCCGAGCGAGCTGCTCCGGCCCGTGGATCAGGCGGGCGACGGATTTGCCGGCCAGGTAGCGCGCGTTGTTCCGTTCTTGGCCCGGTACGGGCTGGTAGGCGAAGATGGGCAGGCCGATCGACAGCGATTCCGCCAGCGTGACGCCGCCGGGCTTCGTCACGATGCAGGCGGAGAGCGCCATGAGCTCGTGCATCCGCTCGACGTAGCCGAAGACGCGCAGCCTTCCGTTCGCGCAAGCTTCGGGGGCCGTTTCCGGGAGGGCGGCGGCCAGCGCCTCGTTGCGCCCGCACACGACGGCAACGGTAAGATCAGGATACCCTAATAACGGGGAAATCATAGCCCAGACGGCGGCCGCCGCGGCCTGCGCGCCGGCCATGACGAGCACGACGGAGCTGCCGACGCGGAAGCCGTAGCGCTCGCGCGCCGCCGGATCGGCCGCCGCCGTGCGGAAGCCGCGCTTGATCGGAATGCCGCTGACGCAGACGCGGCGTTCGGGGATGCCGAGCGCTTGCAGCTCGTGCTTCATGTCGTCGGTGGGCACGTAATACCGGTCGATGTCGGGATGGACCCAGCGGCGGTGCAGGTCGAAATCCGTGACGACGGTGCAGGTCGGGATGCGCAGGCCGATGCGCTTCTTGAGCGCGGGCATGGCCAGCAGGGGGAAGGTATGGATAACGGCGTCCGGGCGCTGGCGAAGCAGGATGCGGCGCAGCCGGTCGCGGCCGAACGAGTGGAGCCAGTTGGCGAAGACGGAGTCGTGCTTCATCGGCTTGGTCCGGTCGTACAGCCAACCGTACAAGCCGGGAATGAGGGAGTAGCTCTTCATATAGACATGCCGCGTCATGGCGTTGATCCACGGATGCGCTTCGGCGAGCAGGTCGACGAGGATGGGCTCGCCGAGGCCCCGGTCTTCGATGGCTTCGCCGATCGCGCGCGCGGCCTGCAGATGCCCGTCGCCGTAAGAGGCATACAGAATCATGATTTTCATTATGAACAGCACCTCCTACCGGCAAGCATAGCGCGGGAATGTCACAGGGCCGTTAGCGGTTTGTAAAGTGATTGTAAGGAATAGGAAAAAGCCTTGAAACGCGCGTCGGACGGGCGTTCCAAGGCTTGTACGAATGAGGCGGGAGAAGGCAATACGGGTTAAGCGCGGCGGACCGCCGAAGTGAAGGAAGCCGGCCGCCAAGCTCGCTCGGCTGGCCGGGGGGAACCGCGCCGGCCGGGGCGCCCGCCCGGTCAGATCAACAGGTTGAACAGAACGGGGTCCTTGTTCAGCTCGAGGTAGCTGAGCCCCTTCTGGTTCATGCGGGCGATGAGCGGCTCGTAATCGCCGCGCTGCTTCAGCTCGATGCCGACGAGCGCCGGGCCGTTGTCCTTGTTGTGCTTCTTCGTGTATTCGAAACGGGTGATGTCGTCGTCCGGCCCGAGCACCTCGTCGAGGAATTCGCGCAGGGCGCCCGCCCGCTGCGGGAAGCTGACCATGAAATAGTGCTTCAGCCCCTCGAACACGAGGGAGCGTTCCTTGATCTCCTGCATCCGGTCGACGTCGTTGTTGCCGCCGCTCACGACGCAGACGACCGTCTTGCCCGCGATCTGCTCGCGGTACAGGTCGAGCGCGGCGATCGGCAGGGCGCCGGCCGGCTCCGCGACGATGGCGTTCTCGTTGTACAGGTCGAGCATCGTCGTGCACGCCTTGCCCTCCGGCACGAGCACGATGTCGTCGAGCAGCTCGCGGCACATGCGGAAGGTCAGGTCGCCGACGCGCTTCACCGCCGCGCCGTCGACGAACTTGTCGATCGTCTCGAGCGGCACGACCTCGCCGGCGTCCAGCGAGACGCGCATCGACGGCGCGCCTTCCGGCTCCACGCCGATCAGCTTCGTGGCCGGGGAAACGGCTTTGACGTACGCGGCCACGCCCGCCGCGAGCCCGCCGCCGCCGATCGTGACGAAGACGAAGTCCGGCGCGGTCTCGACCGCCTCCATGATTTCCTTGCCGATCGTGCCGTTGCCGGCGATGATCCGCGGGTCGTCGAACGGATGGATGAAGGCCAGGTCGTCCTTGCGGCTCGCTTCCGTTGCTTCGCGGAAGGCGTCGTCGAACGTGTCGCCGGTCAGGACGATCTCCACGTCGGAGCCGCCGAAAAACTTCACCTGATTGACCTTCTGCCGCGGCGTCGTGCTCGGCATGAAGATCTTGCCGGGGATGCCAAGTGCCTGGCAGGAGTAGGCGACGCCCTGCGCGTGGTTGCCGGCGCTCGCGCAGACGACGCCCCGCATGAGCCGCTCCGGCGGCAGCGACTTGATGAGATGATAGGCGCCCCGCAGCTTGAAGGAGCGGACGACCTGCAGGTCCTCGCGCTTCAGCAGGACGTTGCAGCCGTAGCGCGCGGACAGCACGCGGTTCTGCTGCAGCGGCGTGCGCGCGGCCACTTCCTTCACGTGCATCTGCGCCTGGGCGATTTCCGTCAGCCCGACCGTCAGCGCCTCGTAATTTCGTTCGTATCCCATGGGATCCGTCTCCTTTGCTTCTATTGGATTCGACGATCGCTCCGCCGGCCGCATGCCGCCGGAACATAAAAAAAATCCCGTCCCCGATAAGGGACGAGATTGCCTCGCGTTACCACCCTGTTTCCGTCCGGCCCGGCGCTTGACGCCCGTGCCCGATCGACGGCTCTTTGCCGCGTACGATCATACGCGCTCCGGGTAACGGCGGATACCGTCCGCGCTTACTGGCCGTTTCCGCTTGGCGGAGGCTTGCGTTTCGGCGCGGCTTCTCGGGGAGGATGCGTCAACGGCGGGCAATCGTCGGCTTTCAGCGGACGCCGACTCTCTGGGGATTGCCTGAGGCGCGGTGCGCGTGTTCCCTTCTGCGAATGTGACGATGTCGGGAATGAATTATATTTGTTATACCCCTCCGGCCGGTCATATGTCAACGGCAAAAATAAACCAAGCGCCGACGGACGGCCCGCCCCGGCCGCCGGGCCGTCCGCGCCCTGCGCGCTTACGCGTCGGCTTCGCCGGCCAAATCGCGGAACGGCGCCATGTCGACCTGCGGATACGTCAAATCGAGCGAATCGAGCGCGGATTCCGCGATGCGGAGCACCAGGTAGTCGCGGAACCAGCGGTTGTTCGCGGGGACGATGTACCACGGGTTGCGCTTGGACGCGGTCGCCCGGAACGCCTGCCCGTAGGCTTTGGCGTACGCGTCCCAGTACCGCCGCTCCGCCAGATCGCTAGGATCGAACTTCCACAGCTTCTCCGGGTTCTCCATTCTTTCGCGGATTTTGCGCAGCTGGAAGTCCGGCGAGATGTGGAGGAAAATTTTGACGATGGCGATGCCGCCGTCGGTCAGCATTTTCTCGAAATGGCGGATGTGCTTGAGCCGCCGTTCCGCTTCCTCGTCGTCGACGAGGCCATGGACGCGCGTGACGAGCACGTCCTCGTAGTACGACCGGTTAAAGGCGGCGATCGCGCCTTTGGCCGGGGCGACCTTGTGCGCGCGCCACAGGAAATCGTGCGCCGACTCGTCCGCCGTCGGCTTCTTGAAGCTCTCCGCCCGGAAGCCCTGAGGGTTCAGCCCGGCGAGCACCTTCTTGATGACGCCGTCCTTGCCGCTGCAGTCCATTCCTTGAAACACGATCAGCACGCCGTTCGATTTGCTCGCGAACAGCTTCTCCTGATGCTCCTTCAGCTTGTCCTTGAGCTTGTCGAATTCGGCCTCGATCTCGTCCTTGCCGCCGATGCCGGCGGTATCCTCGGGATCGAAATCCGCGAGGGATTCGCCTTTCTTGCCGGTCAGCCGGTAGTTGTCCAACATGGGGCATTCTCCTTTGCGTCGTCTGGAATACGCTTCTCTTACCTCGCGGAAGCGCCGTTGAACCGGGCCGCGCCCGGAGCGTGCGGCGCCCGGCGCCCGGCGGAAAAATCCGTCGTCTGCAACGCGAAACGCTGTGTTAAAATGGATTATACTCGAAATCGTTCCGCGATGCTTGCGGACCGGGAAGGGGGACGGGGACGCCATGAACACGACGCTGCTGCTCGTCCGGCACGCGGAATCCGACGTGCGCTCCGGGGCGGACCGCGAGCGGGGGCTGACCGCGAAGGGGCGGGAGGACGCAGCCTTGCTGACGGACAAGCTGCGGGGCATGCGCATCGACGCCGTCGCGTCCAGCCCGTACGCGAGAGCGGTGCTCACGGTCCGCGGGCTTGCCGACGAGCGGGGACTCGCGGTGCGGGTGATGGAGGATCTGCGGGAACGGCGGCTGCACGGGGAAGACGCGCCGCTTCCGCGGGAAGCGTTTCTGGCCGCCGTCGGGCGGTCGTTCGCCGACCCCGACGCGGTCCTTCCCGGCGGCGAATCGTTCCGCGAGGCGCAGGCCCGTGGCCTCGGGGCGGCGCATCGCCTGCTCGGCGCGCATCGCGGCGGAACGGTGGCCGTCGGCACGCACGGGAACCTGATGGCGATGATCCTGCGCGCGTACGACGCGCGCTGCGATTTCGCCTTCTGGGAGCGCCTCGCGATGCCGGACGTCTACCGGCTCGATTTCGAGCATGACGAATTTCGGGGAGTGGAACGGCTGTGGACTTGACGTACCGGGAAATGACGATGGACGATTACGACGCGAGCTTCGCGCTCTGGGCCGCCACCCCGGGCATGGTGCTGAGCGCCTCCGACGAGCGCGGGCAGATGGCCGCATTCTTGGCGCGCAATCCGGGCTTCAGCTTCGTCTGCGCCGAAGGCGGGCGGCTGGCCGGCACGGTGCTGTGCGGCCATGACGGACGAAGGGGCTTCCTCTACCATGCCGCAGTGGCGTCCGATATGCGCGGCCGGGGCATCGGCGGGACGCTGGCGCGGCTCGCCCTCGCGAAGCTGCGGGCGGCGGGCATCGGCAAGTGCCACCTGTTCGTGCTCGCGGACAACGAGCCGGGGCAGGGCTTCTGGGCGAGGACGGGCTGGGAGAAGCGGGAAGGCATTCTGCTGTACTCGACGGATACTTGACCGGACGAGGGAAGCCCGCGGCGGAACGACGCAAGAGACAAGCGCCGGCCGCAAACGCGGAAGGCGGGACATTCAACTTGAGGAGGACGAAGACAATGGGACAAACGGGCATTCAGCACATGGTGATTTTCAACTTGAAGCATGAGGCGGGTTCGGAAGCGGCGGAGACATTCCTGCGCGACGGGGAGCGCCAGCTCGCCTCGATTCCGGCGGTGAAGCAGTTCAGCGTATTCCGCCAGGTCAGCCCGAAGAACGATTACGATTACGGGTTCTCCATGGTTTTCGACAATCAAGCGGATTACGAGACGTACAACGCGCACCCGCTGCACGTCGATTTCGTGGAAAACCGCTGGGTGCCGGAAGTGTCGCGGTTCCTGGAGATCGACTTCGAGCCATACGGGCAGCAAGCGTAAGCGGCCGGCGGGGCATCGAAGTTAACGAGAACGGGCGGAGGGGATGATACCATGGCGACGCATGCGCGTTCGTTCCGGGCGTCCGTCGAGATTCAAGCGGACATCGGGTACAAGCTCTTCGTGCCGGACCACTACGACGCGGCGCGGCCGTGGCCGCTGATCTTGTTCCTGCACGGCATCAAGAAGCGCGGCGCGGACCTGGCGGCGCTCGACGGCTACGGGCTGCTCGGGACGGCCGAGCGCGAGCCGGGATTCGGGTTCCTCGTCCTGGCGCCGCAATGTCCGGCGCATCTGTCCTGGCCCGCCGTCCGGCACGAGGTGCTGGCGCTGCTGGACCGGATCATGGGCGAGTACGGCGTCGACCCGGCGGCCGTCTATTTGACGGGCTTCAGCATGGGCGGCAACGGCGTCTGGGATTACGCGGCGCGGGACGACGGGCGCTTCGCGGCGGCGGCGCCGCTCGCGGGCTATCACGAGACGGCGGCGATGGGCGGGATCGCGCTGCCGGTCTGGGCGTTCCACGGGATCGAGGACGATACGGTGCCGATCGGGCGGTCGGCCGAGCTGGTCGAGGCGCTGCGGCGGGCGAACCCGGACGCGGAGGTGCGGTTCACCCGCCATCCGGGCCTGTCCCACGCGATCATGGAGCAGACCTACGGGGACCCGGAGCTGTTCCGGTGGCTGCTCGGCCATAAGCGGCCGAACCCGCATGCGGAAGGCGGGCGGCGCGCGTGAAGCTCGGCGGCATCAACCACCTGCTCTTCTCCGTGTCGGACCTGGACCGGTCGATCGCGTTCTACCGCGACGTCTTCGGCGCCAAGCTGCTGGTCAAGGGCCGCGCGACGGCGTATTTCGACCTGAACGGGCTGTGGCTGGCGCTGAACGCGGAGCCGGACATCCCGCGCGCCGAGATCCGGCAGTCGTACACGCACATCGCGTTCTCGGTCGAAGAGGCGGAGTTCGACGAAGCCGCGCGGCGGCTGGCGGCGCTTGGCGCGGACATCCTGCCCGGCCGCGAGCGGGACGAGCGCGACAAGCGCTCGGTCTATTTCGCCGACCCCGACGGCCACAAGTTCGAATTCCATACCGGCAGCCTGCGGGATCGGTTGTCCTACTATAAAGCCGAGAAGCCGCATATGCTGTTCTGCGAGGAATGAAGATTCGCGGGGAGGAGCGGCGCCGTGCTTCAAGGCGAAGAAGAGGAAGGGATTCCGGGCCCGGCGGTCCGGCGGGAGGCGAAGCAGCCGTCGCTCGGCCGCCTGCTGCTCCTGCTGGCCGTCGCGGCGGCGATCGTCGCCGTCAGCTTCGCGCTGGCTCACCTCCTGGTCGGCGAGGCGTTCGACCGGCTGACGGACTGATGCGTTCGTCGGCGCATAACCCCGCGTTTCGTTCCGGCTAGCCCGGCAGCGAAGCGCGGGGTTTTGTTCATTCGGGGCGGCGCGGGCGGCTTTCGCCTCGGCCCCGGACGTTCGGAGTTTTCAAACGGTTTGCCGCTTCTTTACAAAACATCAAAATACCATTAACAATCTCGACATAAAACTCCGATACGCTGGGTGCGAAGTCCTAGAATAGGAGTTGAAGTAGAGTTGAAAACGAGAAACAGACGCCTGCTTTCCCTGCTGCTCTCCGCAGAGATCGCGGCGGGCATCGTCGTTTCGGCGGTTCCGGCCGCAGCCGCCGGGCCGCTCGCCGGCACGCCGTACGACGCGAACGGGACCTATGACGTGACCGTTCCGCACGTGGTGATCAATCAGTATTACGGGTCGGGCATCTCCACGGGCGGGGCCGCGGATTACGGTTTCATCGAGCTTTACAATCCGACGGGTTCCGCCATCGATCTCAGCACTTGGTCCGTCCAATATGCCGACCGGATGGCGCTGGTAGACACCGGTACCGGCGAACTGCCGCTGACCGGTCCGACCGGACCGTGGGAAGTCCTGAATTTGTCCGGCACGATTCCCGCGCACGGCTCGTACCTGATCCGCGCCGCCGCTTCGAAGTCGCCGAGCATTAAGATGAACGTCAAGACGGGAGATCAAGATTTCGGCCGCACGCCAGCCGACATGACGACCCAAAACAAAGGCATGAAGGTCGTCCTGATGAGCAACCGGACGCCGCTGCAACCGGAGAACGTCAATCCGTCCGCCGATAAACCGGCCGGCTTCGTGGACATGCTCGGAGCAGCGGGCAACGATACTGGCAGCACGATCGACGGCGCCGAAGGCGATTATCCGAAGGAAGCCGGCGGCCCGTCCAAGAACATCGCGCTGCGCCGCGTCGATTTCGCCGATACGGACAGCAACGTGAACGACTTCGCCCTAATCGATTACAAGAGCCTGGGGTCCGCCGCCGCGGCGCCTTTCTATCCGCATAACGCCGGCGACGGTTCGTGGGCAGCCGTGCCGGATCCGGTCGCGATCTCCACGCCTTCGCTTCCGAACGCGTACAAGGGCGTCGCGTATTCGGCCGGCATCGCGGCATCGGGCGGCGTCAAGCCGTATGCGTTCGCGGCGACGGGGCTTCCGAGCGGCCTGAGCATCGACGCCGACACGGGCGCCATCTCCGGAACGCCGGCGCAGGACGCGCCCGCCTCCAGCACGGTTAACGTCACGGTGACCGACAGCCAGTCCGGGACGATCAGCAAGCCGTATACGCTGAACGTGGGCATCGGCCATCCGGATACGGTCAATATCACGAAATTGGGCTCCTTCATCGCCGGCGAGCCGAACGAGGACGGCGGCGTCGCCGAAATCGTGAAATACAACCCGGAGAACCGGAAGTTCTATTCCGTCAACGGCTCCAGCACGCCGGCGACGCTGGATATCGTGAGCCTGGACAGCCAGGGCAAGCCGGCCGAGAACGCGCAGCGCGTCAACATCGAAGATGCGGTAGCCGCGCATCTGGAAGGCTTCGAATACGGCGATTTCACCAGCGTGGACATCGATACGCAGCATAATCTGGTGTATGCGGCGATTCAAGAAAAAGCGTACGACAAGAACGGCGCGATCCTCGTGTTCGACTACGACGGCAACTTCGTAAAGTCGTACGAAGCCGGCGTGCAGCCGGACATGATCGAGGTAACGAAGGACGGACGCTATGTCTTGACCGCCGATGAGGCCGAAGACCGCGAAGGCGGCGCGGATCCGGAGAAGGATCCGAAAGGCAGCATCACGATCGTCGATACCTTGGATGGCACGGTGAAGCACGTCCTGTTCGACGACGAGAGCGTCATCGACGACAACGTGCATCTCCGCGGCGCCGTCGTGGACGGCGTCATCACGGGTCCTGCCGCGGACAAAACGGCGGCGGAACGCGACCTCGAGCCGGAATACATCGCGCTGTCGGCCGATGAATCCGTCGCGTACGTTTCCCTGCAGGAAGGCAAC
This sequence comes from Paenibacillus sp. UNC496MF, assembly GCF_900113915.1. Classification (NCBI taxonomy): domain Bacteria; kingdom Bacillati; phylum Bacillota; class Bacilli; order Caryophanales; family Paenibacillaceae; genus Paenibacillus; species Paenibacillus sp. UNC496MF. The sequence continues at coordinate 221,039 of NZ_FORE01000006.1, read as the reverse complement.
GCGATCGGCACGATCGACATCGCCAATGGCAAGGTCACGTCGGTGAAAGGGCTTGGCTACAAGGATTTGAACCTGCCGGAAAACGCCCTGGACCTCGTCAAGGACGGCGCGATCAAATTCGAAAACGTGCCGTTCAAAGGCATGTACATGCCGGACGGCATCGACACGTACACCGTGAACGGCAAAACGTACGTGTTCACGGCCAACGAAGGCGACAGCACGGAATGGCCGGGCAGAACGAACGTATCGACGATCAAGGACATGAAGGCGAAGCTGGATCCGAACTCCGCGTCCGCACGATTCCTGGCGGGCAAAACGGCGTACGACGGCGTCGAAATCCCGAGCGACATGGGGCCGGACGGCATTTACTTGTACGGCGCGCGTTCGTTCTCCATCTGGGACGCCGACTCGATGGACCAAGTCTACGACAGCCACAACGACTTCGAGAAAATCACGGCCGAACGGATTCCGGCGTATTTCAACTCCAACCATGCCGACGTATCCTTCGACAAGCGCAGCCCGAAAAAAGGACCGGAGCCGGAGTACGTGAAGGTCGGCCAAGCGGGCGATAAGACGTATGCGTTCGTCGGTCTGGAGCGCGTCAGCGGCATCATGACGTACGACGTGACCGACCCGGCGCATCCGGTATTCGCGAACTACGTCAATACGCGCGATTTCGCGCACCCGGACAACATGCAAACCGACGCCGGTCCGGAAGGCATCGACTTTATCCCGGCAGCGGCCAGCCCGACGGGCAAACCGCTCATTCTGGTGGCGAACGAAGTGGGCGGCACGATCTCCGTGCTGCAAATGGAAGTGAGCCAAACGCCCAATAACGGGACCGGCAGCGGCGTGTACGTACCGGTCGCGCCGGATAACGGCGCGACGGTAGACGGCTCCGCGGTCACGCTGGAAACGAAGGCCGCGACGGACGCGAGCGGCAACGCGACGGCGGCCGTGACGGCGCAGCAAATCGACCAAGCGATCGAGAAGCTCTCCGGCGCGGTCAAGACGGTGGCGATCAAAGCGGCCGCGGACGCGAGCGCGAAGCAAAACACGGTCTCGCTGCCGGCGGCAGCGGTCGACAAGCTGGCGGCCAGCGCGGCGGACGCCATCGTCCTTGACGCGGGCATCGGACAAGTCACGTTCGACAAAGCGGCGCTGACGGCGATCGCGAACGGCGCCACGACGGGCGACGTCGCGATTGCGGTTGCCAAGAAGGATCCGGCCGACGTGACGGCGAATCTGCCGGCCGACAAGCAGGCGGCGGTCGCGGCGGCGGTCGGATCGCATCCGGTCTACGACTTCTCGGTAACGGCGGACGGCAAGAAAGTCGCCGGTTTTGCCGGCGGCTCCGCGGAAATCCGCGTGCCGTATACCCCGGCGGCGGGCGAGAACCCGAACGCCATCATCGTGTACTACATCGCGGATAACGGCGAGCTCGCGCTCGTGCCGCAAGCGAGCTTCGACCCGGCGACGGGCACGCTCCGCTTCGCGGTGAAGCACTTCTCGACGTATGCCCTGGCGTACAGCCCGGTGAACTTCGCGGATATCGCGAACAGCTTCGCGAAAGACCACATCGCGTACCTGACGGCGCGGAACATCATTCAAGGCAAGAGCGCGAGCGTCTTCGATCCGAAAGCGAACGTGACGCGGGCGGACTTCACGCTCATTTTCGCGCGCGCGGCCGGCGTGGATCTGAGCGCGTATAGCGCGGGCGGGTTCGGCGACGTCGGGGCGGACGCGTACTACGCGAAGTCCGTCGCGTGGGCGGCTTCGGCCGGCATCGCGAGCGGCGTCTCCGCGAACCGGTTCAGCCCGAACGCGAACATCACGCGCGAGCAGATGGTCGCGATGATCGCCCGCTTCGCGGACGCGCGGAAGTTCGAGCTGCCGGCGTCGGCGCCGGGCATCGCGTTCACGGATGCCGCGAGCATCTCGCCGTTCGCGCGGGAAGCGGCGGCGGCCGTGCAGCAGGCCGGCATCATCAACGGCCAGCCGAGCGGCAGCGGCACGAAGTTCGCGCCGAAGCAATTCGCGACGCGCGAAGAGACGGCGAAAATGATCGCCGTGCTCTACCGGCTCATGACGAAGTAACCTCGACGGCAGCACCGAAGCACGCTGCATGAAACAGCCCGGACCGCTCGCGGTCCGGGCTGTTTCGGCGTTCAAGGGGTCTGATGCGTTAGGACAGCGGGCAGCGCACCGGGGCTCCCGGACGGTTCCGGGCAGACGGTTCCTGGTTCCGGGCAGGCGGTCCGGGGCTCACCTCAAGGGCAGAAGACGATCCGGGCGGACGGCGCGCCGGCGGACGGGGCGGCCCGACAGCGGCGCAGCCTCGCAAGCCCGGGCGTCATGCGCCCGGGTTTGCGAGAAGCCGTTTGAACTGCGCCGTCAGCTCCGGCACGACCTCGAACAAGTCCCCGACGATTCCGTAATCGGCCACGCCGAAGATGGGGGCGTCGGGGTCTTTGTTGACGGCGACGATGACGCGCGACTGGCTCATGCCCGCCAAATGCTGGATCGCGCCGCTGATGCCGCAGGCGATATAGAGCTTCGGCGTGACGGTCTTGCCCGTCTGGCCGATCTGCAGCGCGTAGTCGCAGTAGCCGGCATCGCACGCGCCGCGCGAGGCGCCGACCGCGCCGCCGAGCACGGCCGCCAGCTCCGCGAGCGGGGCGAAGCCCTCCGCGCTTCGCACGCCCCGGCCGCCGGCGACGATGACGTCCGCCTCGGCGAGGTCGACCGTGCCGCCGGCCTTGCGCGCGATGCCGCGGACGACGGTCCAGAGCGGCGGCGGCGCGTACGGCAGCGCCGCCACCGTGCCTTCGGCGCCGGCCGCGACCGGCTCCGCGGCCGGCAGATTATTGGGGCGCACGGTCACGACCTGCGGCGCCCCGGGCAGCAGCCGCCGCTGCTCGAACGCCTTGCCGGCGTAGAGCGGGCGGGTCAGCACCGCGGACGCGGCGCCGTCGCCCTGCGGCTCGACGGCGGTCACGTCCGCGACGTGGCCGGCGCCGAGCCGCGCGGCCACGCGGGGCGCGAGCTCGCGCCCCGACGCGGTGTGGCCGAGCACGATCACGCTCGCCCCCGCCGCGCCGACCGCGGCGCCGATGGCGGCGGCGTACGCCTCCGGCGCGAAGCCGGCCAGGGCCGGGTCGTCGACGACGTGGACGACCTCGGCCCCGCGGGCGGCGAGCTCCGCGGCGGCCTCCGGCAGCGCCGCCCCGGGCCCGCCGCCGACGACGACGGCGTGCACGGCGCCGCCGTCCCCGGCCAGCAGCCGCGCGGCGCCGAGCGCCTCCAGCGCCACGCGGCGCAGCTTCCCGTCCAGGCACTCGCCATACACGAGCGCCGTAACCTTTCCTGTATCGGTCATCGATCCGCGACCTCCCTTCTCAAAACAGCTTCGCTTCGCGGCGCAGCGCGTCCGCCAGCTGCGCGGCCTGCTCCGCGGCCGTGCCGCTCAGCCGGCGGCCGGCCGCGCGGGCCGGCGGCGCCAGCAGCGCGGCGCGCGCCGTCCGCGGCGCGAGATCGTCCGCGCCGAGCCCGAGCTCCGCGGCGGTCAGCTGCCGCAGCGGCTTGCGCTTCGCTTTCATAATGCCCGGCAGCGACGGGTAGCGCGGCTCGTTCAGCCCCTGCTGCGCCGTCACGAGCGCGGGCAGGGGCACCGCGGCCGTCTCCACGCCCCATTCCGTGTCCCGTTCCACGACGGCGACCCGGCCGTCCCCGCCGCCCCACGCAGCGGCGCTCGGTGCCTGGCCGGCGGCTGCGCCGTCCTCCACCGTCAGCTTCAGCGCCGCCGACGCGTGCGGCAGCCCGAGCCGTTCCGCCACCTGCAGCGCCACGCTGCCCGCGCCCCGGTCGACGGCGAACAGGCCCGCCAGCACGAGGTCCGGCCGCAGCTTCTTCACCGCGGCGGCCAGCGCGGCCGCGACGGCATGGCCGTCGTCCGGCAACCCGTCCCGCGCGACGAGCACCGCCTCGTCGGCGCCCATGGCGAGCGCGGTCCGCAGCGCTTCGACCGCGCGGTCGCCGCCGCAGGAGACGACCGTCACGGTTCCGCCGTGCGCCTCGCGCAGCCGGAGCGCCTCCTCCAGCGCGTATTCGTCGTACGGGTTGATGATGAATTTGACGCCGTCCTCGGCGACGACCCCGTCCGCGATTTCGATTTTCTCCTCCGTATCGAAGGTTTGCTTGATCAGCACCGCCAGCTGCACCGGTCCGTGCACCTCCCGAACTCACTTGGATTTGCCTGCGGCAGTCATACCGTCCCACGGCCGCCGAATACGATAAAATAAGCCGCCCGCCGCCTTTGTTACCTTATGAACTTGGCCCTCGGATTAGACCGCGGCGGGCCTCGAGGGCCTTGGCCCCGCGACATGCGGGCGTCCGCAGGGACATATACTGAACCGCATCGCGTGCCAAGGGAAGGAGGAAGCCTTGTGGGAGGAATGAACGAGCTGACGCTGGCTTCGGGCATCCGGTGGCTGGGCTTCGCGCTGCTCGTGTTGGCGGCGCTGGCCTGCTTTTATGCGGTCGTCCGCCGCAGGGTGGCGTACATGCTGCTGGGCCGCAAAGCGGAGCGCGCGCATCCGCCGCCGCCCGATCCCCCGGATCCCGAGAACGACGGCGACGACCTGCTCCGCGTGTCCTCGTTCGCGGCGAACGCCGCGCTGGCGTCGGAGGCGGCGCCGAGGTTCGCGTGGGGCCTGGGCTGGGCGGCGCACGTGTTCGGACATCGCAGGCTGCTGAAGGATCTGCGCAGCGGGGTCATGCACCTCGTGCTCTTCTACGGGTTCATCGTGCTGCAGTTCGGCGCGGCGGACATCGTGTGGAAAGGGCTGACGGGCCGCGCGCTGCCGTATCCGGCGTATCACGGGTTCGTGCTGACGCAGGAGATCACGGTATCGCTCGTGCTGCTGGCGATCCTGTACGGCGGATTCCGCCGGTACGTCGAGCGGCTGACGCGGCTGAAGCGGGGCTGGAAGCCGTCGGTCGTGCTGTGGTTCATCGGCGGGCTGATGCTGGCGGTGCTGCTGACGCAGGCGTTCGATCATGTGAAGGAAGCGCCTTCGGGCGGCGGGGGAGCGGAGGCGTCGCTGTATGCGGGGTACGCGCCGGTCTCCTCGGGCATCGCCGAAGGCTTCCGGGAGCTCGGCGCGACGCCGGCCGCGGGCGGCGTGCTGTACGAGGTGTTTTGGTGGCTGCATTTGGCGGTGCTGCTCGGGTTTCTCGTGTACGTGCCGCAGTCGAAGCATTTTCATATTTTCACGGCGCCGGTCAATCTGTGGCTGCGCCGCGGCTCGCCGCCGGGCCGGCTGGCGCCGCTCGACCTCGAGGACGAGGACGCGGAGTCGTTCGGAGTCGGGGCGGTGGAGCAGTTTACGCGCAAGCAGCTGCTCGACTTGTACGCCTGCGTCGAATGCGGCCGCTGCACGAACGTCTGCCCGGCCGCGGGCACGGGCAAGCTGCTGTCGCCGATGCATCTCATCGTCAAGCTGCGCGATCATCTGACGGAGAAGGGCGCCGCGATTACCTCGAAATCGCCGTGGGTGCCCGCGTTCCGGGGCGGCGCGCCGGGCGCGCACGCGATGGCGGAAACGGTGCCGCTCTGGAGCGGCGGCGGTCCCGCGGCGACGACGATCGAGCCGACGATGACGGCGCAGAAGCACGGCTGGCAGGCGCGCGCCGGCGCCGCGGCGGCGGACGCCGCGCTGATCGGCGACGTCATGACGGAGACGGAGCTGTGGGCGTGCACGACGTGCCGGAACTGCGAGGACCAGTGCCCCGTCGGCAACGAGCACGTGGACAAAATCATCGACATGCGCCGCTACCTCGTCCTGACCGAGGGCCGCGTGCCAGCGGAGGCGCAGCGCGCGATGCAAAACATCGAGCGCCAAGGCAATCCGTGGGGCTTGCCCCGCGGCGAACGCGGCGCCTGGCTGGCGGCGTACGAAGCGGCCGTGCCGGACGCGCGGCCCGTGCGGACGATGAAGGAAGCCGCCGGCGGAGGCGACCGGCCGGAGCTGCTGCTGTGGGCCGGGACGATGGGGGCGTACGACCAGCGCAGCCGCAAGGTGCTGTTCGCGGTCGTGCGGCTGCTCCAGCAGGCGGGCGTCCCGTTCGCCGTGCTCGGCGGCGAGGAGCGGAATTCCGGCGACACCGCGCGGCGCCTCGGCAACGAGCTGCTGTTCCAGACGCTGTGCGCCGAGAACGTCGCGACGCTGCAGCGCTACGGGGTGAAGCGGATCGTGACGATTTGCCCGCACACGTTCAACGCGCTGAAGAACGAGTACGCCGACTTCGGCCTCGCGAGGGCCGTGGCGGTGGAGCATCATACGACGCTGCTCGCGCGGCTCGTCGCCGGCGGCTCGCTCGTGCCCGCGCATCCGGTGTCCGAGCGGGTCGTGTACCACGACTCGTGCTACCTCGGCCGGTACAACGGGGAGTACGAGGCGCCCCGGGCGCTGCTGCGGGCGATCCCCGGCGTGGAGCTGCTGGAGATGGAGCGGAATCGCGCGAACGGGCTTTGCTGCGGCGCGGGCGGCGGCCTGATGTGGATGGAGGAGCGCGCCGGCGTGCGCGTGAACGAGGCCCGGACGGCGCAGGCGCTGGACACGTCGCCGACGGTCATCGGCTCCGCGTGCCCGTACTGCCTGACGATGATGGAGGACGGCATCAAGCTGCACGAAGCCGAGGACCGCGTCCGCGCCCGCGACGTCGCCGAGCTGCTGGCCGAAAGCGTATTCGGCGGCGGGCGGTAGCGGGAGTAGGCGCCGGGAGCGGGTGAATTCGGCTAGAAACGAGCAAAGAGCGGTAACCAGTACGGTACATGACCACGATTTGGCGAGAAACGCGCAATGAACGGTACCAAGTACGGTACATGACCGCGATTTGGCGGAAAACGCGTAAAGAACGGTACCAGGTACGGTACATGACCACGATTTGGCGGAAAACGCGCAAAGAGCGGTACCCGGTACGGTACATGACCGATTCGGCGGGAAACGCGCAAAGAGCGGTACCCGGTACGGTACATGATCGCGACTAGACGGAAATTTAGCAAAGAACGGTACCCGGTACGGTTCACGACCGCGATCTGGCGAAAAACGCACCACCAAGAGCCGTACCCGGTACGGCACACGACTGCAAGCAGGGGCGGAAACGGCGCCAAGAGCCGGCCCCGGCACGGCACATCGCCGCGCCGGGGCCGGCATGGACGCCGAGACGGTACATAGCCGCCGCAGCCGCGCCGAGCGGCCATTTTACCCCGAAGGAGGGAGCTGCGTGGGAGTACGATCGACGCCGGCGGTTCGCCGTGCGGCAGTCATTGGATCGGGCGTCATGGGGGCGGGCATCGCCGCCCATCTCGCCAACGCGGGCATGTCCGTGCTGCTGCTGGACGTGGTGCCGGACGCGCTGACGGAACAGGAGGCGAAAGCCGGCGCGACGCTGGAGGACCGGGCCGTCCGCAACCGGCTGGCCGCGGCCGGCCTCGCCCGGCTGGCGAAGCAGGAGCCGCCGGCCTTGTACGAAGCCTCGTTCATCGGGCGCATCGCGCCCGGCAACCTGGAGGACGATCTCGCCCGGCTCGGCGAGGTCGATTGGATCGTCGAAGCCGTGGTCGAGCGGCTGGATATCAAACGGAGCGTCTTCGCCCGCATCGAGTCCGTGCTGAAGCCCGGCACGCTCGTGTCCTCGAACACGTCGGGGCTGTCCGCGGCCGCGATGGCGGAAGGGCGCGGCGAGACGTTCCGGAAGCAGTTCGCGGTGACGCATTTCTTCAACCCGCCCCGGCACATGAAGCTGGTCGAGGTCGTGCCCGGCCCCGATACGGCGCCCGGGACGATCGACCGGCTGGCGGCCGTCTGCGAAGGGCAGCTCGGCAAAGGCATCGTCCGCGCCAAGGACACGCCGAACTTCATCGCCAACCGGATCGGCACGTACGGCATGGCGACGACGATCGCGGCGGCGCGGGCATACGGGCTCGGCGTCGACGAGGTCGACGCGCTGACGGGTCCGGCGATGGGCCGGCCCAAGACGGCGACCTTCCGCCTGCTCGACCTCGTCGGCCTCGACACGCTGCTGCACGTCCTGGACAACGTGCGGGAGCGCAGCGACGACCCCGCCGAGCGCGACGCGTTCGCGCGGCCGCCGGAGCTCGAGGCGCTCGTGGCGAAGGGCTGGACCGGCGAGAAGGCGGGGAGCGGCTTTTACCGCAAAATCAAGCGGCCCGGCGGCGGCAGCGACATCGAAACGCTGCAGCTCGACACGCTGACGTACGCGCCGCGCCGCAGCGTCCATTCGCCCGTCATCGAGGCGGCGAAGACGGCCAAGGGCACCGCGGCCAAGGTCAAGGCGCTGCTGTTCACCGACCCCGATGACCGGTATGCCCGGTTCGCGTGGACGGCGCTCAAGACGGTGCTGCTCTATTCGGCCCGCCAGCTCGGCGCGATCGCGGACACGATCGCCGACATCGACCGCGCGCTGGTATGGGGCTTCAATTGGGAGCTCGGCCCGTTCGAGCTGTGGGACGCGATCGGCCTCGAGCGCTCCGTCCAGCGGATGCGCGCGGAGGGCGACGAGATTCCGGCATGGGTGGCGGACTGGATCGCCGCCGGCAACCGCGGCTTTTACAAGCAGGAGGGCACGCGGCGCTTCTACGTGAGCCGCGGGGAGTACCGGCTGCAGGAGGAAGAGCCCGACGTCCTCTCGCTGAAGGCGGTCAAGGACGCCGGCAAGCTCGTGCTCGGCAACGCCGGCGCGTCCCTGCTCGACATCGGCGACGACGTGGCCGCGCTCGTGTTCCATTCGCCGAACAACGCGATCGGCGGGGATATCCTGACCGCGATCCGCCAAAGCGCGGCGGAGGTCAGCCGCAATTGGCGCGGGCTCGTCGTCGCGAACGAAGGACGGCATTTCTGCGTCGGGGCGAATCTGATGATGCTCCTGCTCGAGGCGCAAAACGGCGATTTCGACGAAATCGACGACATCATCGCGGAGTTCCAGCAGAGCATGCTGACGCTGAAGCGGCTCGACCGGCCCGTCGTGGCGGCGCCGCACCGGATGACGCTCGGCGGCGGGGTGGAAGCGTGCCTGCCGGCGGACCGGATCGTGTTCGCGTCCGAGACGTATTTCGGCCTCGTCGAGACGGGCGTCGGCCTCATTCCCGCCGGCGGCGGCTGCAAGGAGGCGGCGGCGCTCGCCGACGCGCGGACCGGCGCGGGCGGCGACCTGCAGCCGCAGGTGAACGCCCTGTTCGAGACGATCGCGCTCGGCAAAACGTCGACGAGCGGCTACGACGTCGCCCGCCTCGGCTTCATGCGGCCGCAGGACCGCGTCGTGCTCCGCGGCGAGACGCGCGCGGCGGAGGCGAAGCGGACGGTGCTCGCGATGGACCGCGAGGGCTACGCCCCGCCGCCGGCGGACCGGCGCATCCGCGTCGCGGGCCGCGAAGGGCGCGCCGTGCTGCGGCTGGCGGTCGAGAACATGCGGCTCGGCGGCATGGCGAGCGAGCACGACGTGCGGATCGGCCGCAAGCTCGCGCACGTGCTCGCCGGCGGCGACGCGGCGCCGGGGGCGGAAGTGAGCGAGCAATATTTGCTCGACCTGGAGCGCGAGGCGTTCCTCAGCCTGTGCGGCGAGCCGAAGACGCAGGCGCGGATGCAGCACATGCTCGCGACCGGCAAGCCGCTGCGGAACTAACGGAACGGACGGGAGAAGCCGTCCGCGCTCCGACCCATTCACGAAGGAGGGATTCCCCGAGATGAACGCTGAACGAAATCCGCGCGACGCCGTCATCGTCGCCGCCGTGCGCACCGCCGTCGGCAAAGCGAAGAAGGGCAGCCTGGCCGACGCGCGCGCCGAGGATCTCGGCCGCGCCGTGCTTCGCGCGGCCGTCGACCGCGTGCCCGGCCTGGACTACGCCGACGTCGAGGACGTCGTCATCGGCTGCGCGATGCCCGAGGGCGAGCAGGGGCTGAACTTCGCCCGCATCATGACGCTGTATGCGGGCTTTCCGGTCACGACGCCGGCCGTGACCGTCAACCGGTTTTGCGCGTCGGGGCTTCAGGCGATCGCCTACGCCGCGGAGCGCATCCGGCTCGGCGAGGCGGACGTCGTCCTCGCCGGCGGCGTCGAAAGCATGAGCCACGTCCCCATGACCGGCTTCAAGCTTTCGCCGCATCCGGGCATCGCGGACGGCATGCCGGAGGTGTACATGGGCATGGGCCACACCGCCGAGGAGGTGGCCCGGCGATACGGCGTCAGCCGCGAGGCGCAGGACGCGTACGCGGCGGAGAGCCACCGCAAGGCGGCCAGGGCCATCGCCGAAGGCCGCTTCCGCGAGGAGATCGTCCCGCTGCACGTGCAGCGGGAGGGCGTCGACGACAACGGGCGCCCGTGGAGCAAGCCGTTCACCTTCGACCAGGACGAAGGCGTGCGCCCCGACACGACGGCGGAGGTGCTGGCGAAGCTGAAGCCGTCATTCGCCCGCGAAGGCACCGTGACGGCGGGCAACGCGTCGCAGATGAGCGACGGCGCCGCGGCGGTCGTCGTCATGAGCCGGGAGCGGGCCGAGCGGATCGGCGCGAAGCCGCTGGCCGTCTTCCGCGCGTACGCCGTGGCCGGCGTCGCGCCGGAGGTCATGGGCATCGGGCCGATCGAGGCGATTCCGAAGGCGCTTGCCCGCGCGAACGTGACGCTCGGGCAGGTGGACGCGATCGAGCTCAACGAGGCGTTCGCCGCCCAATGCCTGCCGATCATCGCGGAGCTCGGCCTCGATCCCGCGAAGGTGAACGTGAACGGCGGCGCGATCGCGCTCGGCCACCCGCTCGGCTGCACGGGCGCCAAGCTGTCCGTGTCGCTTATCCACGAGCTTCGGCGGCGGGGCGGCGGCACCGGCATCGTCTCCATGTGCGTCGGCGGCGGCATGGGGGCGGCGGGCGTGTTCACGGCCGAGCCCGACGCGGACCCCGCTTGAGCGGAGGCGCGGCTTTGGACCGTTTTGCACATGAATCCGCCATTTCCGGTATTTTTCGCGAGGGTGCACCTCGTTCCCATCTCTGACGCATCTCCCGCTTGATAGAGAAAGGAGGCAGCGGTATGGCCCAGAACAAAGGTTGGGGCGGCCGTTTCGTAATCGAAGACATGGCGCCGCAGGATATCGTCACGCCGGAGGATTTTACCGACGAGCAGGTCATGATCGGCGAAGCGGCGCGCGCGTTCCTCGAAGGCGAGGTCCGGCCCCGCGACGCCGAAATCGAAGCGCTGAATTACGAATTGACGGTGAAGCTGCTGCGCAAGGCCGGCGAGCTCGGCCTGCTCGGCGCGGACGTGCCGGAAGCGTACGGCGGGCTCGGGCTCGACAAGGTGAGCTCGACGCTGCTCGCGGAGACGCTGGCGGAGGCGTCGTCCTTCGCGCTGTCCGTCGGCGCCCACGTCGGCATCGGCACGCTGCCCATCGTGTTCTTCGGCACGCCGGCGCAGAAGGCGAAGTATTTGCCCGGCCTGGCGGCCGGCACGAAGATCGCGGCGTACTGCCTGACGGAGCCGTCGTCCGGCTCCGACGCGCTCGGGGCGAAGACGACCGCGCGCCTGAACGCCGAAGGCACGCATTACGTGCTGAACGGCTCCAAGCTGTACATTACGAATTCCGGGTTCGCCGACGTGTTCATCGTGTACGCGAAGGTGAACGGCGACCATTTTACCGCGTTCATCGTGGAGCGCGGACTGCCCGGCTTCAGCATCGGCCCGGAGGAGCACAAGATGGGCATCAAGGGGTCCTCGACCTGCCCGATCTTCTTCGACGATACGCCGGTACCGGCGGAAAACGTGCTCGGCGAGGTCGGCAAGGGCCATGTCATCGCGTTCAATATCCTGAACATCGGCCGCTTCAAGCTGGCCGCGGGCTGCGTCGGCGGCGCGAAGGAAGCGGTGGCGCTCGCGGCCAAATACGCGAACGGCCGCAAGCAGTTCGGCCGCCCGATCGCGTCGTTCCCGCTCATCGGGGCGAAGCTCGCGGACATGAACATCGCGGCGTTCGTCACGGAGAGCATGGTGTACCGCACGGCTGGCTGGATCGACGAGATGCTGCGGGCGAGCGAGGCGGCCGGGGGCGACGCGGACGGCGCCGGGGCGCGGGCTGCCAAGGCCATCTCCGAATACGCGCTGGAATGCTCGATCAACAAGGTGTTCGCGACGGAAGCGCTTGACTTCGTGGCGGACGAAGCGGTGCAGATTCACGGCGGCTACGGCTACGTCAAGGAGTACAAGGTCGAGCGGATTTACCGCGATTCGCGGATCAACCGGATTTTCGAGGGCACGAACGAAATCAACCGGATGCTCATCCCCGGCACGCTCATGAAAAAGGCGCTGAAGGGCGAGCTGCCGCTGCTGCGCAAGGCGCGCGCGCTTCAGGCGGAGCTCCTGCAGCCGATGCCGCTGCCGGCGTTCGACGAGCCGCTCGCCAAGGAGACGTACCGGATCGGGCAGGCGAAGCGGACGTTCCTCGCGGTCGGCGGGCTCGCGGTGCAAAAATTCGGGCTCGCGCTCGAGCAGCAGCAGGAGACGCTGTGCCTGCTCGCGGACATGATGATCCAGACGTTCGCGATGGAGAGCGCCGCGCTCCGGACGCGCAAAATGCTGCTGCGGGCCGATCCCGCCGCGGCCGCCCGCACCCGGAACGCGGTCGAGATGACGGCCGTCTTCGTGCAGGAGGCCATGGAGCGCGTCGAAAGCCACGCCAAGACGGCGCTCGCCGCGCTGGAGACGGGCGACGCGCTGCAGACGCAGCTCGCGGTGCTGAAGAAGCTCATGCGCGCGCCGCTCGGCGACACGATCGCGCTCAAGCGGAGCATCGCCGCTCGGGTCGTGAAGAGCCAGCAGTATACGCTGTAGGCTGTCCGAAGCGAGTTTTTGCCCAGGAAGTTTCGCAAAACGCGTCTATGCTTCCGAAGCGAGTTTTTGCTCGCGAAGAAGTTGTTCCAGGAAGCTTCGCAAAAACTTTCAGCCTATGCTTTCGGAGCGAGTTTTTACTCGCGAAGATGTTTCCCAGGAAGTTTCGCAAAAACTTTCAGCCTATGCTTTCGAAGCGAGTTTTTGCTCGCGCAAAAACAAGCCTATGCTTTCGGAGCGAGTTTTTACTCGCGAAGATGTTTCCCAGGAAGTTTCGCAAAAACTTTCAGCCTATGCTTTCGAAGCGAGTTTTTGCTCGCGCAAAAACTTTGGGAGGCCACAAAATGAACCAACCGCAGGCTTGGCCCTGGCTTCGCAACTATCCCGGCGAGGTTGCCCCCGACGTCGCGATTCCGAATATCGCCCTCGGCGACATGCTGATCCAGACCGCCGCCAAGCATCCGGCGAAGGAGGCGCTGTTCTTCTTCGGCAAGCGGATCTCCTACAAGGAGCTGCTCGCCGCGGCGCAGCGGATGGCGGCGGGGCTGCAGGCGGCCGGCGTCGCCAAGGGCGACCGCGTCGCCATCCTGCTCCCGAATTGCCCGCAGGCCGTCGTCTCCTACTTCGGCGCGCTGCTCGCGGGCGCCGTCGTCGTCATGACGAACCCGCTCTACGTGGAGCGGGAGCTGGAGCATCAGCTGCGGGACAGCGGCGCCGCCGTCATCGTCACGCTCGACGTGCTGTATCCCCGCCTGGGGCGGGTGCGGGGCGAGTCGCCGGAAGCCGGCCCGGTCCCGGGACTGCGCAAGGTGATCGTGACGTCCATCCAAGACGGGCTGCCGTTTCCGAAAAACCTGCTGTATCCGATCAAGCAGCGCCGAGCGGGACCGCAGCCGCTCATTCCGTACGGCAAGGACGGCGTGACGCGGTATGCGTCCTTCATGGCGAAGGCATCGAAGCTGCCGGCGCACGTCGAGACCGCTCCGGAGACGGACGTCGCGCAGCTGCAATATACGGGCGGCACGACGGGCACGGCGAAGGGCGTCATGCTGACGCACCGCAGCCTGATCGCGAACGCGGTTCAGTGCGAGGCGTGGTTTTACCGGATGCGGGAAGGGCAGGAGCGGTTCCTTGCGGCGCTCCCGCTGTTTCACGTGTTCGGGTTGACGGTGATTATGAATTTGTCCGTGCTCAAAGCGAGCTCCATCGTGCTGCTTCCGCGGTTCGAAATCGAGAACGTCCTGAAGGCGATCCGCGACGAGAAGCCGACGGTGTTCCCGGGCGCTCCGACGATGTACGTGGCGCTGCTGAACCATCCGGACGCGAAGAAATACGACCTGTCGTCCGTGAAGGCGTGCATCAGCGGCTCCGCGCCGCTGCCGCTCGAGGTGCAGACGCGGTTCGAGGCGGTGACCGGCGGGCGGCTCATCGAAGGCTACGGCTTGACGGAAGCGGCCCCCGTCACCCACGCCAACCCGCTCTGGACGAAGCGCAAAATCGGCACGATCGGCCTTCCGCTCCCCGGCACGCTGGCCAAGGTCGTCGACCCGGCGACGGGCGGGGAGCTTCCGGCCGGCGACGTCGGCGAGCTGCTGGTGAAGGGCCCGCAGGTCATGAAGGGGTATTGGAACCGGCCGGAAGCGACGGCCGAGGCGCTGCGGGACGGCTGGCTGCATACCGGCGACCTGGCGAGCGTCGACGCCGACGGCTTCTTTACGATCGTGGACCGGATCAAGGACATCATCATCGCCGGCGGCTTCAACATTTACCCGCGCGAGGTGGAGGAGGTGCTGTATGAGCACCCCGCCGTGCGGGAAGCGGCGGTCATCGGCGTGAAGGACGAATACCGCGGCGAGACGGTGAAGGCGTTCATCGTGCTGCGCAAGGACGTGACCGTCTCCGCCATGCAGCTCGACCGCTGGTGCCGCGAGCGGCTGGCCGTGTTCAAGGTGCCGCATCTGTACGAATTCCGCGACGAGCTGCCGATGTCCATGATCGGCAAGGTGCTGCGGCGCAAGCTGAAGGAAGAAGAGGAACTGGCCGCGGCCGGGAACGATGAGGGTGGAGGCCATGAAGGATAACGGGCACGGCCCTCCGAACGAGCCGGACGCGCGCCCGGCGCTCGACGCGCTGGAAGCGGCGGCGAAGAAGTCGTTCTGGGGGTATCTGGGCTTCGAACTGGTGACCGCCGAATCGGGCAAGGCGGTCATCGCGCTGCAAGTGCGGCCGGAGCATCTGAACATGGCCGGCATCGTCCACGGCGGCGTCCTGGCGTCCATGCTCGACAACGCCATGGGCCTTGTCGCGATTTTGGCGTGTCCGGGGGACGGGACGGTCACGACCGGGTTGAACGTCCATTATTTGCGCCCCTCCTCGGAGGGGCGGTTGACCTGCGAGGCGGCGCTGATCCATCGTTCGCGCCGGACGCTCACGCTGGAGGGACGGATTGCCGATAATAAGGGCGATCTCCTTGCTTGGGGAAGCGGAACGTTTCGCAGGGTAACCGGATTGTAACATGTTACATTTCCGAAGCGGTTGTCCGCCGCATTGAAAGCGTTATTCCTTTCCTCTATAATTAGCCTATATATGGAAACTCAGCGGAGCGAAGGGAGGGCGCATGGTGGTTAGCCCTTGGATCACGACTGCGGTCATCCTGTTCGGCATCCTCGTTGCGATCGTTGGCGTCTTGGCGTACTTGCGCATGTACAAAAGCAGCGCCTGGTCGGCCTCGGCACCGCGTTCGCAGGAGAGGGATATCCCCGGCGCCGATTCGACAGAAAATGACAAAAAAGGATCGTTCACAAATAAATAATGCCGTGTTCGCTTTTATAATCCGATTGAAAATGTTATAATTGATTGATAAATTAGAAAATTTAATTTATATGGCTCCATCAAGCTCCTGACTCACCTTCATTCATATGGATCGTTCAACATGCTCGCTTACGGATTTGTTAGAACTACCAACCGATGCTAGGAGGGGATTTCATGGCGAAACACAGCCACAATGAAGTCAAAGAAAGCCTCGTGGAGCTTACGCGAATTTTCCAGCCGAAGGACTCCCGGAAGTTCGTTCGGGATTATATCCGCAAGTATCGGATTACGGGCGGGTATGAGGAGGAATTGACGCTATTGGTGGAGCATGAAATGGGGCGCCTTCGCTCCTCGGTGAGTTAACTAACCTGAAATGATAAGCCTTGCCCGGTACGATAGGGACAAGGCTTTTTTGTTGCCCGCCCCGGCCGGTTTCCCGAACCGTCCTATCGATCACGGCAGGCCATGCCGCATCTCCGGTCCGAATCGATCCCGCGTCCTTCGGGCACGGACGATTCGCGCCTTCGTCTCCGCACCGCATCCCGCGCCCGTCCCTTTCTCTTCCGTACCCGCGATCGCCAGCCGCCTGCTTCAGGAGGGATGACCCATGATTCAACTCAAAACGATGGAGGAGATCGCCCGGATGCGCCGGGCGGGCCGGATCGTCTCGGACTGCCACCGCGAAATCGGCAAGCGGCTGCGGCCCGGCGTCACGACGCTCGACATCGACCGCTTCGCGGAGGCGTTCATGCTCGGCCGCGGCGCGAAGCCCGCGCAGAAGGGCTACCGCGGTTACCGGTTCGCGACCTGCGCGTCCGTCAACGACGTGGTCTGCCACGGCTTGCCGACGGACGTCCCGCTGCGCGCGGGCGATATCGTCACGATCGACATGGTCGCGGAGCTGGACGGCTGGATGGCCGATTCCGCTTGGTCGTACGCGGTCGGACGGGCGCGTCCGGAGATGGCGCGCCTGATGCGCACGGCGAAGCTGGCGCTGTACCGGGGCATCGGCAAGGCGACGGCGGGCGCCCGGCTCGGCGACGTCGGCAGCGCGGTGCAGGCCGTCGCCGACCGGGGAGGATACGCCGTCGTGGAAGCGTTCATCGGCCACGGCATCGGCAGGCGGATGCACGAGGATCCGCAGGTGCTTCACACGGGCAAGGCCGGCACCGGCAAGAAGCTAAAGGAAGGAATGGTCATCACGATCGAGCCGATTCTCGTGACGGGCAGGCCGAATATTATCGTCGACGCGGACGGTTGGACGGCCCGCACGTCCGACGGCTCCCGGGGCGTGCAGTACGAGCATACGGTCGCGATTACGGCTTCCGGCCCGGTCATTCTGACGGAATGATCATTTCATCTTGCCGACGTTGTCGATCGTCATCCGGATGCGGCATTGCACGTCGACGTTCGGATAGAGCGTCTCCCAATTGGCTCTCTTCCAGGCGGCGTAGCCCATATGGTTGCGTACGCAGGTACCGATGCCCGCGCTGTCGGCGCCTTTCGCCTGCATCCGCTTCATGACGCGCTTCGCTTCCTCCGACAGATACGCCCCGACCTTTGCCTCCAGCTTCTTCACGTCCTCCGGCCTGCCGAGCTCGAGGCCGCCCACGTATTCCAGCACCGAGCCGTGCAGCTTCACGTTGATGGCCACTTTCGTCTTGGAACCGGACCCGGTCACGCGGACGCCGCGCTTGCTCACGAGGGACGTGATGAACACCGATTCGTTGCCTTTGCCTTCTTCCTTCGGCAGCGTGAAGGCTAATTCGCCCTGTCTGAAATCGCCGCGCAGCACGGCGAAGATCATCGCGTCCTCGGGCGGCAGGCGTTCGACGTAGCGGTCCTGCTTGAACAGGGCGATGCCGTCGATGAAGATGTTTTCGCCCGCCCGTCGCAGGAGAGGCGCGACGGGATCGATGCCGTCGTCGAAGTAATCGCGCACGAATTGATGCAGCGTGGCTTTCGGGATGGAATGCGTGCTGGCTTCCTTCTCGAGCATGCGCTCGATATATCGGTCCGTCCGGGGATGCTGGCTGTACCTTCGGTTCAGCAGCTCCTCGGCGTCCCCGTTCACGACGGCGATCTTCATGAGCGGCGAGATGGCCGGATCGCGCGCCTGCGTGTCGAGATGGTGGCCGATGCCGGCCTGGACGAACGACTTGCCGAGCAGCGTGACGCGCAGTTGGCCGCTGACGAGCTGCAGGCTGGTCTGCCGGGACATCTCGACTCTGGCCTGCTTGCTGGTCGGGGCCGTCGTGCTGAGCACCTCGCGCTTCTCGTTCGATGACGCGTCGAGCCGCGGAATGGCGACGGCGACCTTCAATTCGCCGTTCGGCGCGAGGTCGTAGCTGGTCGTCTGGATGAAGCCGATCCGTTCCAGCACGCGCTGGTCGCCGCAGCCCGCGAGCAGGATGGCCGCGAGCGCGAACGGCACGAGCCGGCGGGAGAGATTACGCACTGGCGGGCGCCCCTTTCTCTTTGCGGATCAGGAGCAGGGCGATCAGGAACAGCGGCAGGCCGAACGAGATGCCGATTTCGGCGAAGCTGAACAGCGTCAGCCATTGATTGACGTCGCCGATGGTGTTTGGTACCAAGCCGACGAAGAACGTGCTTGCGACGAGCGCGGCGCCGCGGTATTCGGGCTTGATCTTCGGCAGCAGCCGGCCGCTCGTCTCGTTCGCCGACCAGAAGTACATGGACATGGTGGACAGCATCGTAAACAGCAGCAGGCCGTACAGCATGTTCTCGATTCGTTCGATGAACGGGAATTTAATGAAGGCGAACATGTCGATGAGCGGGAATTGCATGATTTTGAGCTCGTGCAGGCCGAAGAAGCCGAATACCAGGACGGCAATGTACCCGTAGCTGAGCAGCACGAATAAGTTGGCCCAAATCGCCATTTTGATCACCTTCACGGAACGGTCGACCTGTCCGAACATCAACAGGACGAGCTCATAGCCGAAAAAAGCGGTAAAGATATTCAGGATGCTCATCGGCTCGTAGTTGCCGCCCTTCAGCAGGAACGGCGTCATCCGGCTCCATTCGAACTCGTTGAAAAACATGCACGAGAACGGGTACATCCAGACCGTCAAATAAAAGAAGACCGTGCTCGCTTTGGCCATCGTATAGAGGCCTTTCGTGAACAGCATGAAGCCGAGCACGTCGATGACGAGCTTGAACCAAATCGGATTGGTCGTCGGGAAGGCGATCATTTGGAAGATGAGCACGTACTCCAAGACGACGAGGCAGGCGAGCATGCTCCATACCGAGATGAGCAGGAGGTAGAGCGGCGCAAGCAGCGGCTTGGGCAGCCGCGCCTCCATGATGTCGAAGACGGACTTCCCTCGACCCATGCGGTGAACGAGACCGATCAGCAGCAGGTTGAGCGTGACGACGGCGGCGTAGACGGGCAGCGCCAGCCAGCCGTTGTAGCCGAACGTGACCGCGAGCATCTGGCCGAGGGACAAGACGACGATGCCCGTCTGCGTCATATAAATCAAGATCAAGGCGTGGAAGGCGGATAGTTTCTCTTTGACGGCCTTCAATTCGGAACGCCTCCTATTTCTTCATTTTCATGTGCACCGGATTCGGGGTTCTGGATTGCGTCGGCCGTTTCTTCAGCAGCTTGAAGGGCGCGCGGATGAAGACGTCCAGCCAGTCGCCCGGCTTATGCGGCGCGATCGGCGTCAAGTAGGAGGAGTTCAGGCTCGTCAGGTGGCTCAGATGGATGATGAGGAACGCGATGCCGACCGTAATGCCGAGATTGCCCCAGATGCCGGCCAGGATGATCAAGCCGAAGCGGATCAGGCGGATGGACGCGCTCATGATGTAGCTCGGCATGACGAAGGAAGCAATCGCGGAAGATGCGACGACGATGATTAGGATGTTGCTCGTGAAGCCGGCCTGCACGGCGGCTTGGCCGATGACGATACCGCCGACGATGCCGATCGTTTGGCCGATCTTGGTCGGCAGCCGCGCGCCCGCCTCGCGGAGAAACTCGATGACCGCTTCCATGAACAGCGCCTCGTAGACCGGCGGAAACGGCACCCGGCTGCGCGACTCCGATAAAGTCAGCAGCATGTTTTGCGGGATCATCTCGTAATGGAACGTCGTGACGGATACGTAGAAGCAGGTGAATAGAATCGTGATCACGAACGACACGAACCGGAGCACCCGCGTGGCCGTGCCGAGCGACCATCGCTGGTAGTAATCGTCGGACGCGATGAAAAATTCGAAAAACGACGTCGGGGCGCTGAAGGCGAACGGACTGCCGTCCATGACGCCGACGATTCGGCCCGCGACGAGCTTGGAGGCGATCGCGTCGGGACGCTCCGTCGTGAAAAACTGCGGAAAGATGGACATCGGCTTGTCGTCGATCAGCTGGACGAGCATGTTCGTATCGTGCACCGCGTCGATCTCGACCGCCTGGATGCGGCGCTTCAATTCGTCGACGTACTCCATGTTGGCGATATCCGCGATGTAGAGCAGGTAGACGTCCGATTTCGTGATTTCCCCGACGCGAAAGCGCAAGCATTTCAAGTGGGAGCTGCGCACGCGCCGGCGAATGAGGGAGAGCGTATCCCCGACGGGCTCCGAAAACGCCTCGTGCGGCCCAGTGATCGTCGTCTCGGTCTCCGACTGGCTGACCGGCCTGCCCTTCGGGCTGTACAGATCGATGATATAGATCTCGTCCAGGTAAAACAGCGCGACGCTGCCGCTCAGGATGTCCTCGACGATTTGCTTGTCCTCGCTTTTCCGAGCTAGCGACAGGCGATCGAGCACGTCCCGCAATTCGCCCTCGGACGCCGACAGCAGCGGCGATAGAATCTCGCGATCCAGCTTCGCGCCGTCGATCATATGATCGAAGTAGAACAGGTCCGCGTTCAGCTTGGGATAGGCCTGATGCTTGAAATCGGCGCAATCCGCGAACTGCTGCAATATATGGGTCATTTGTGGCCGTTCCTGCCGCTGTTCCTGCTGATTCATGATCCCACCTGCAATGTAAGAAATCGGTATGGTCTCAGCGTTTCCTACGACTGGCAATTTATACGGAATATGGCGGAAACGGGGTGCGGACGGGGCGAACGAAGGGCGGCGCAGGGGCGTTTCGCGCAATCGCTTCGATTATCGTGGAGGCGTTATAGGAATTCCTCGTAACTTCGGACGGGCGGTACATGATTTTGGAAGATGCGGCCATACTAGCCAAAACAAGAGGAGGTTTTTGCCAAATGTGCCAAGCTATATCGATTGCGGCCGCGTCTTCCGAGTTGATCGAGCGTTTCGCGCTCGACAACGTGCTGTTCCACACCGCCGGCCGGTACGAGATTTTCCCGACGGAGTCGATTTCGGCGATCATTCACCACAAGAACGAACGGATTTTGGACGAATTCCGCTGGGGCATGGTCCCGTATTGGGCGAAGGATTCCGTGCGGATGGACAGCCTGAAGCTGTTCGACAAGCCGATCTACGAACGGATCGCGGCCAAGCAGCGCTGCGTCATTCCGTGCACCGGCTTCTACGTGACGCGGACCGAGGGCAAGGTGACCGAGCGCTTCAAAATCACGATGCGCAGCGGGACGTTCGCCATCGCCGGCTTGTACGACGTGTTCCGCCAAGCGTCGGGCGACGAGATGCGCACCTGCACGATGCTCATGACCAAGTCAAACGGCCTTATCGCCCCCTTCCAGCAGCAAATGCCCGCCATACTGGAGCCGGAGGACATCGACGATTGGCTGACCCGCGGCGCCCGCTCGCCGTTCGAGCTGAAGAACATGCTCCGCATGATGGAATCGGTGCGCATGCTCGCGATTCCGCTCACGCCGAGCGGCGAAGCGGATCTGGAGTTCGAAGCGCCGCGTACGGAAATGGTGTAGCGTATTGGAGGGGAGAGCCTCCGTGCCGCTTGTCAGCGGCTCGGGGGCTTTTTTGCGCGCTTCGGCGGACGTGGCGGCCGGGGGTCGGCGCGTAATAATGTCTGGCTCGCCGATAGGTGCGATGTCACGGGCGGAAGGTTGCCGGGCGAGATGCACGGCTTACCGATAGATACAATGCCGCCGGCGGAATGTCGTCGGGAGACATGTCCGGCGTCCCGGATGGGTGCGCCTCCGGGGGAGGATGTGTTCGCCCATCGCCCGTCTCCCCGCCCCGCCCCCGCGCTTCATTCCAGCCGCTCCCGCTCCGCGATCGCATCCGAGGGCAGCTTGCCCGTGATGCGCTTGAAGATCCGATTGAAGTACGACGGATCGCTGTAGCCGAGGTGGTCCGAGATGTCCTGCGCGGTCAGCCGCGAGTGCTGCAGCAGGTAGAGCGCCGTCTTCATCCGCCGCCGGTGGACGTAGTCGCTGATCGTCATGCCCGTCACCTTGCGGAACAGGGACGCGGCGTAATTCGGGCTGACGCCGATGCAGGCGCCGAGCTCGTGCTTCGTGATTTTGCCGCGGTAGTGGTCGTCGACGTAACGCTTCATGACCTCGATGTGGTGGATGGACGAAGGCGCCTTCTCGCCTTCGTCGACCTCCCGGCTGACCGTGACCATCAGCTCCGTCAGCAGCGCCGCGCACATGACCGAGAAATAGCGATCCCGCGCCGTCCACTGCTCGACGATGTACAGCAGCTTCTCGAGCAGCAGCTCCGGCATGTGCGTCACCCAGCGCAGGGGCGCGCGGCGGGCGAGAATCGGAAGCAGCCGCACCGTCGCGGCGTCGGCCGGGCTGAAGCGCACGACGACGCTTTCGCGGATCGTGCCGGCGCCGCGCAGCTCGGCGGCGGGCAGGCCGGCGGGGATGAGCAGCAGGTCGTTTTTGCGGCAGGCCATCGGTTGGCCGGCGACCCGGTAGGCGGTCTGCCCGAACCGGACCCACACCAGCGTGAAGCTGTCGCTGCCGAGCGGCTGCTGTTCGCGCTGCAGGATGCCCCGCTCCTGGCGAATGTCGAAAATGTCGAACATGGCAAATTTCACCGCCCGTCTTCATCATACTATATTACAAACACTGTACTATAGTACATCGCGCTCGCGCAATTGTTCCTCTACAATGAAAACAGGAATGAAAATGATCGAGGAGTGAGCGTAAATGAAAAAGACAGCGATCGTATGTACCATGGGACCCGCGTGCATGTCGCCGGAAATGTTGGAAAATATGCTGCTTGCCGGCATGAATATAGCAAGACTGAATTTGGCGCACGGGGAGCTGGACGACCATAAGCAGCGCATCGGGATGGTCCGCGCGGCCGCGAAGAAGACGAACCTGCCCGTCTCCATCATGCTGGACATCAAAGGACCGGAGATCCGCACGGGTCTTCTGCAAGAGCCGTCGTACCTGCTGCAGGCCGGCGAATTCCTGACGTTGACGACGGAGCAGATCCAAGGCACCGAGAAACGGATCTCGGTGTCCTACGACCTCGCGCAGGACGTCAAGGTCGGCTCGCGCATCATGATCGACGACGGGCTGATCGAGCTGCAGGTCGTCCGCATCGAAGGCTCCGACGTCGTCTGCCTCATCCAGAACGGCGGCATCATCAAGTCGCGCAAGGGCGTCAACCTGCCGGGCATCCGCACGAGCCTGCCGGGCGTCACGGAGCGCGATAAGCTGCACATCGCCTTCGGCATCGAGAACGGCGTCGACGTCATCGCGATGTCGTTCGTCCGCCGCGCCGAGGACGTGCGCGAAGTGAAGGCGATGCTGGCCGCGAAGGGCGCAAGCCACATCCAGGTCATGTCGAAGATCGAGAACCAGGAAGGCCTCGACGAGCTGGAAGCGATCGTGGAAGCCTCCGACAGCATCATGGTCGCCCGCGGCGACCTCGGCGTCGAGATTCCGATCGAGGACGTGCCGCTGGCGCAGAAGCAAATGATCGACGCCTGCAACCGCGCCGGCAAGTTCGTCGTCACGGCGACGCAAATGCTGGAATCCATGCAGAGCAACCCGCGCCCGACCCGCGCCGAAGCGTGCGACGTGGCGAACGCGGTATGGGACGGCTCCGACGCGGTCATGCTCTCGGGCGAGACGGCCGCGGGAAAATATCCGCTGGAAGCGGTCCGCACGATGGCGGCGATCGCGATCCGCGCCGAGCAGGCGCGGGAGCAGCTCGCCAAGAAAGATTTGATCGGCGCGTAGGCTTCGTTTAAAGTGAATAGAGAAGGTAAGCGCGGCGCCGCCCTTTGGGGCGGCGTTTGGCGTATTCATTAACGTAAGGCGGGAGCAATCATGCACGTATTGACGGTTGATCATATTTCGAAGACCTACGGGGAAAAGGTGCTGTTCCAGGACGTGTCGTTCGGCGTGGAGACGGGCGACAAGATCGGCATCATCGGCGTCAACGGCACCGGCAAATCGACGTTCATGCAGGTGGTCGCGGGACTGGAGCCGCCCGATTCGGGCGCCATTCTGACGGCCGGCGGCGCGACGGTGCGGATGCTGGCGCAGGATCCGAAGTTCGACCCCGAAGAGACGGTGCTGGACCATGTGCTCGGCGGCGATTCCGCGCCGATGCAGGCCGTCCGCGCATATACGGAAGCGCTGCGGGCGCTCGAGCTGAAGCCCGGCGACGAGGCGCTGCAGGAGCGGCTCGTCCGCGCCAATCAGCGGATGAACGAGCTGGACGCCTGGGGCATCGAAAGCGATGCGAAAATCGCGCTCTCGAAGCTCGGCATCCAGCACTACGACGCGAAGCTCGGCGTGCTGTCCGGCGGGCAGCGCAAGCGCGTCGCGATGGCGGCGGCGCTCATCCAGCCGGCCGACGTGCTGCTGCTGGACGAGCCGACCAACCATATCGACAACGAATCCGTCGCCTGGCTGGAAGGCATGCTGCAGAAGCGCAAGGGCGCGCTGCTCATGATCACGCACGACCGGTACTTCCTTGACCGCGTCAGCAACCGGACGCTCGAGCTCGACAAGGGCCGCGCGTACTTCTACACGGCGAACTACAGCCGTTTCCTCGAGCTCAAGCTGGACCGCGAGGAGCGGGAAGCCGCCTCGGAGGAGAAGCGCCAGAACCTGCTGAGGGGCGAGCTCGCATGGATGCGCCGCGGCGCGCAGGCGCGCTCGACGAAGCAGCAGGCGCGCATCCAGCGCTTCGAGGCGCTGAGCTCGCAAGGGCCGGAGAAATCGGCCGGCAAGCTGGAGATGTCCGTCGCGTCCTCTCGGCTCGGCAAGAAGATTCTCGAGATCGAGGGACTGCGCAAGTCGTTCGAGGGCCGCGCCGTGATCGACGGCTTCAGCTACATCGCGGTGCCGGAGGACCGCGTCGGCATCGTCGGGCGCAACGGCCTCGGCAAGTCGACGCTGCTGAAGCTGATCGCGGGCAAGCTCGAGCCGGACGCGGGCGCCGTGACGCTCGGGCCGACGGTGAAGCTCGGCGTCTTCTCGCAGGAGCGCGAGGAGATGGACGAGTCGCTGCGCGTCATCGATTATATCCGCGAAAGCGCGGAGCAGGTGACGACGGCCGACGGGTCGACGATTTCGGCGGGCCAAATGCTGGAGCGGTTCCTCTTCCCGCCGGCGCAGCAGTGGACGCCGATCGCGAAGCTGTCGGGCGGCGAGAAGCGGCGGCTGCAGCTGCTGCGCGTGCTGATGGAAGCGCCGAACGTACTGCTGCTGGACGAGCCGACCAACGACCTCGATATCCTGACGCTGACGGTGCTCGAGGATTATTTGGACGACTTCCCGGGCGTCGTCTTCACGGTGTCCCACGACCGGTACTTCCTGGACCGGACGGCGGAGCGGATCTTCGCCTTCGAAGGGGACGGCGTCATCGAGCAGCATGTCGGCAATTTCTCGGATTACCAGGCATACGCGTCCGCGCACGGGGTTCGCTCCGCGGACGCCGCCGAGCGCAGGGCGGAGACCGAAGCGCCGAAGCGGCCGGCGGCCGAAGCGGAGCAGGAGCCGGCCAAGCCGACGAAAATGTCGTACAAGGAGCAGAAAGAATTCGAGACGATCGACGCGGACATCGAACGGACGGAGGATGCGCTGCGGCAGGTTCAGGCGGACATGGAGGCGGCCGGCAGCGATTCCATGCGGCTGCAGGAGCTGATGGCCAGGCAGGCGGAACTGGAGGCGAAGCTCGAGACGCTGATGGACCGCTGGACGTACCTGAACGAGCTGGCGGAACAGATCGCGGCGAACAAGAAGAAATAAGCGGCGCGCCCCGGGCGGGCGAAGCCGGCTATGCAATAAAGGCAGACCGGAACGCGGATTCGCGTTTCGGTCTGCCTTTTTGTTTTGCTTTATTTTCAGCGCTTTTTTGGACTTATTGGCAAGGCAACAGGGGGATACGGCAAGTCAGCCGGGCCGGGCCGATGGCCGGGGACGCCCGGCCATGACGAAACGCGTGCCGCGCCTCTCCGCGAGGCGCGAGCGGCCCGTCGTACCGGCGCGGGCCCGCTTAAGCGCGGGCGCCGGTTGCGGCCGCGTTCGCGCCGGCCGCGGCGCCCGCCGGCTGCCCGGCCACGCCGTCGGCCGCGGACTGCTGCCGCAAATCCCGCTGCTCCGCGCGCGTCAGGTGCTTGCGCTGCCGCCAGCGCAGGAACGCGAGCGCGCCGCGGACGTATTCGTCGGCGATCATGCAGGCGTAGACGGCGACGAGCCCCCACCCGAGGTGCAGGCCGAAGTAGTACGACAAGCCCGTCGCGACGCCCCACATCGAGAACAGGGCCGTCATCATCGGGAAGCGGGTGTCGCCGACCGCGTTCAGGCCGGAGCCGAAGCCCATGTTGAGCATTTTGCCGGGCTGCAGGACGATGTTGAGGGCGAGCAGGGAGACGCCCATGCGCAGGATCTCCGGGTCCTTCGTGAAGAAACCGAGGAACCAGCGGCCCGTCAGCGCGAGCGCCGCGGCGTTGACGGTCACGATGACGAGCCCGACGCCGAGCGCCTTGTACGCGCTGGCGTACGCGTCCTTCCACTGCTTGGAGCCGAAGAGGTGGGCGATCTTGATCTGCACGCCCATCGCGATCGCGAGGCCGAGCATGAAGCAGAACGATTCCAGCGTGTTCAGGTAGGCGCGCGTCGCGAGCTCCTTGGCGCCCATGACGGCGAGGAACATGAAGATGACCATTTGCGAGAGCATCCAGCAGGACGAGTTGACCCCGAGCGGCCAGCCGATCCGCAGCACTTCCTTGAACAGCTTCGGACTCCGCAGCCGAATATCTGCGATTCCAACCTTGCGCTCGAACGCATGCATGAACATGTAGGCGAGCACGAGCATCATGATCGTCCGGCAGGAGAAGGTCGAGATCGCGACGCCCTGCAGCCCGACCTTCGGGAACCCGAACGCGCCGAAAATAAACCCGTAATTCAAAATCACGTGCAGCAGGTTGATGCCGACCGCCGTCAGCATCGGGCCCCGAGTGTTGCCGGTGTTGCGGATGACGGTGCCGAACGCCGCGGACAGGGCGAACGGCGCGAGGCCGCAGCCGGCGACGGCGATATAGCCGCGGGCGAGCGGGAGCAGCTCCTCCGGCATCTGGATGAGCCGCGCCACCTGGTCCGGCAGCAGGCAGAGCGCCGCGCTGATGCACAGGCCGATGCCCGCGGTGAACTTCGCGGCGATGATGCCTATCGTGCGCGCCTCCTCCGGCTTGCGCGAGCCCAGCTTCTGCGCGACGAGAATGCCCGCGCCGCCCGTAATCGTCATGAACAGCGTGTTCAAGCCGTTGAACAGCTGGTTGGACAGCCCGACCACCGCGACGGCGTCGTCGGAGACGCGGCTCACCATGAGCGTGTCCACGGTGCCGAGCAGGGTGGCAAGGAACAATTCGATGAAGATCGGCCAAGATAAGGACCATAGGGAATACGAACGGGAATCGGTTTTGAGGGTGGCGGTCGCGCCCATGTCGGTTGCCTGCTTTCCGGTGATGTCGTCGTGCGGCCGCGCGGCAGCCGCGCCCGTTTCACATTCAAATTATAGATGGTATACTGGACGCAAAGTATGAGGGGATCAACCGAAACTTTCACGATCGCAACCTCCGTGCCCTCGTTAAGCCGACCTCGCCGGGAAAGGAAGGGACCGCCATGAGCATGCTGCAATTCACGGTGCCGCCGCTGCCGCATTACATGCTGTGCGGACCGTCGCACTACGCGCCGGGCGGACGGCACGTCAGCCGCCGCAACGTCGGGGTCTTCGATCTGCTGTTCGTCCGCGAAGGCTGCCTGTACATGGCGGAGGAGGACCGGACCTTCGAGGTCGGCGAAGGCTGCGCGCTGATCCTGCGGCCGGACCGTTACCACTACGGGACCAAAGGGTGCGAGGTGCCGACGTCGTATTACTGGCTGCATTTTCAGACGACGGGAAGCTGGGCCGCCACGGACGGCGAGCCGCCGCGGCACGGGGAGGAAGCCTACGACGAGAAACGCACGCAGGCGCTTTGGTCGTACGCCACGCATACGTTTCCGATCCACGTGCCCCAATTCGCCCGTCTGTCCCAGCCCGGGAAAGCCGAGGAGCTGTTCGAGCAGCTGGTCAAGCTAAACCAGAGCTTCTACTCCGGCAGCGCGAAGTGGAGCCAGCAGTCGGTGTTCCAGGAGCTGCTGCGGCAGCTGTCCGCGTCCGCGGCCAAGGACGAGTCGACGCCAGCCGCGGCGTGCGCGGACCAGGCGGCGGCCTATCTGCGCAAGCACTACCGGGAGCCGGTGACCGCCCAGGAGCTCGGCGAGCGGCTCAACTTCCATCCCGTGTACATCGCTCGCTGCATGCAGCGCTACTACGGCTGTCCGCCGATGGAATACCTGCTCCGCCACCGCATCGAGCAGGCGAAGCTGCTGCTGCTGCAAACCGACCACCCCGTCGCCCGCGTCGCGGAGGAGGTCGGGTTCAACCAGGCGGCGTACTTCACCTCCTGCTTTACCCGGGCGGAGGGGCTTTCGCCGCGCAAGTTCCGGCAGCGGTTCGCGTACGGCTGACGCCGGCCGGTCCGCGTTTGGCGCGCCGCCGGGAAAGCTTGGGCGGGCGCGCGCTCCCGGACCTGGCACGGCCCTTCGGCGGCTCTCGCGGCTCCTGCTCCAGCACCCGCGCGTGCCGGGCCGGGATCCGCGCGCATGAGGCCGCCATCGAGCCCGGAATGCCAATAGACCGGCAAGATGCAGCAAGACCGCCGGGACGCAATTAAAACCGGAACGCAAAAAGACCGCCACCCGCGGCGTCTTGCCGCGAATGACGGTCTAGGGCAGGGCAGGGCGCCGATCCGGCTGCCGTCCCGCGCTTTAGCGTCCGTTGAACGCTTTGAGCATCCAGATGTGCTTCTCGAGCGACTTGTGGATGGCGAGCAGCAGGTCGCCGGTCGTGTCGTCGCCCGCTTCGGCCGACACGTCCATGCCTTCCTTCAGCTCGGCGGCCACCTTCGTGAAGTCCTCGATGAGGATGTCCACCATCTCCGAGGCGGATTCGCTGCTCGAAGCTTCCTTCACCGTCGAATGCTCCAGGTATTCGGTCATCGTGGCGAGCGGCTGGCCGCCGATCGCGAGCAGGCGCTCCGCGATGTCGTCGACGTGCAGCGTCGCTTCCTCGTACAGCTCCTGGAATTTCACGTGCAGCGTGAAGAACTGGTTGCCTTTGACGTACCAGTGGTAGTTGTGGAGCTTCACGTACAGGACGCTCCAGGTCGAGATTTGTTTGTTGAGGATCGTTTGCAGTTTTTTCGTCGGCATGTTCGGCATCTCCCTTTGTCATAAAATGAGCGTGTTGGCGCTGCTGCAATGTACCGGAGCCGCACGCTGTCAGCCGTCCGGCGCTCCGTGCGGTCCCCGCGGTTCCGGCAGGATACCCAATTATTGTGCCGAAACGCCCGGCGAAATAATCGCGGCGGGCGAAGCGGGGCTCCGCGCTCTTCTCTTCTTAACCGCGGCCCGTCGATGCTGAAACTCAGATAAGAATAACTTCTAGATTAAAATTATTATAAATAAGTATGTTTGTCAATAGCCGTTGCCACGATTCCGCGCGCGTGATACGTTAGCTTCGACTCGGCCGGAGCGAACGGTATAAATCCGGCCGATCTGGCAACACAAGAAGAGAGGAGAACGATACCAATGGCACATACTCGGGTACGAAAAGCAATCATTCCGGCCGGCGGACTGGGGACGCGCTTCCTGCCGGCGACGAAGGCGCAGCCGAAGGAAATGCTGCCGCTCATCGACAAGCCCGCCATTCAATACATCGTCGAGGAAGCGGTCGCCTCCGGAATCGAAAGCATCATGATCGTCAGCGGCCGCAACAAGCGGGCGATCGAGGACCATTTCGACAAATCGTTCGAGCTCGAGGCGG
The DNA here is from genome assembly GCF_900113915.1 of Paenibacillus sp. UNC496MF. NCBI lineage: Bacteria > Bacillati > Bacillota > Bacilli > Caryophanales > Paenibacillaceae > Paenibacillus > Paenibacillus sp. UNC496MF. The sequence continues at coordinate 191,078 of NZ_FORE01000006.1, read as the reverse complement.
AGCTCGAGGCCAGCGGCAAAGCGGAAATGCTGGAGCTCGTCCGGGGGATCTCGCATCTCGCGGAGATCGTCTACATCCGGCAGGGCGCGCCGCTCGGACTCGGCCACGCGGTGCTCTGCGCGCGGCGGTTCGTCGGCGACGAGCCGTTCGCGGTGCTGCTCGGGGACGATATTTTGCAATCCCGGCGGCCGTGCCTGGCGGAGATGATCGAGCTCTACGAAGAACGGGCGTCGTCGGTCGTGGCCGTCATGGACGTGCCTTGGGACCAGACGCATAAGTACGGCATCGTCGATCTCGCGGAGGGCGGCGGCGGCCGGCTGAAGGGGCTCGTCGAGAAGCCCGCGCCGGGCGAAGCGCCGTCCAATCTGGCGATCGTCGGCCGCTACGTGCTGGAGCCCGGCATTTTCGAGCTGCTGGAACATGCCAAGCCCGGCAAGGGCGGCGAAATCCAATTGACGGACAGCTTGCAGCGGCTGAACCTGACGAACCCGATGACCGCGTTCCGGTTCGAAGGCCAGCGCTACGACGTGGGCGACAAGCTCGGCTTCGTCCAGGCGACGATCGATTTGGCTTTGCGCCGGGGCGATCTGGCGGACGACGTGCGCCGCTATATGATCGAACGGCTGAAGCAAGACTAACGCCGGCGGCCGGAAGCGTCCTTCATTCGGCGCATCCCCGCCGGAAGGAAGGCGGGTTGACATTGAAGATGAATCGGAAACAGGTCCGCAACCGGACCCTGCTGCTGTCGGTTTCGCTGCTGGCCGGCATGGCGATCGGGCTGTGGATGAACGAGCGCATGCCCGAGCGGCAGAACCTGCCGGCGGCCGCGAAGGCGGCGGACGAGCCGGACGGCGCTTCGCGGGCGGCGGGCGCGGGCGCGGCGGACATGCGGCACGAACATGCGCATGACGACGCGGCGGACATGGATATGGACATGTCCGGCATGGCGCCCGGCGCGGAAGGCGCGGATGCCGCGACGTGGACATGGCCGGACGGCGCGCCGCGGGCCGGCGAGGCCAGCACGCTGCGCGTGACGATCACGGACGCCGCGGGCAAGCCGGACGCCGGGCTGCAGGTCAACCACGAGAAGAAGCTGCATCTGATCGTCGTCAGCCAAGGGCTGTCGACGTTTCTGCACCTGCATCCCGCGGAGACGGCGGAGCCCGGCGTGTTCGAAGGGGACGTGACGTTCCCTTCGGCCGGCCGGTACAAGCTCATCGCCGACTTCAAGCCGGCGGACGGGGCGCAGCAATGGCGCGGCGCCTGGGTGCAGGCGGAAGGCGGCGGCGGGACGCGGCAGACGGAGCCGGCGCTGGCCGCGGACAAGCGGCTCGAACGGACCGCGGACGGCGTGGCGGTCAAGCTGTCGTTCGACCGCGCGCCGAAGGCGGGCGAGGCCGTAAAGCTGGCCTTCTCGTTCGCGGACGCCGCGAGCGGCGAGCCGGTCCGCGACCTGCAGCCGTACCTCGGCGCCGCCGGGCACGTGGTCATACTCGGCGCGGACGCGGACGATTACCTGCACGTGCACGCGATGAGCGCGGCCGGCGGGCCGGTCGCGGAGTTTCACGCGACGTTTCCGAAGCCGGGCCTGTACAAGCTGTGGGGCCAGTTTCAGCGGAACGGCCGCGTCATGACGGTGCCGTTCGTCGTCGAGGCGGCTTAGCGCGGCGGGCGGGATCGCCCGCCGGCCAAGCGGCCGGCAAGCATGGAAGCCGTTCGCGGGACGATTGCGTCCCGCGAACGGCTTTTTCTTATGCCCGCGGACCGCGCCGCCACGCCCGGTACGCGCGCATCGCCGTCGCGGCCGCCAGCCAGAACATGGCGACGGCGATGACGGGATGCAGCGCCGACACGTACGGGGCGTCCGCGCCGATATGCGCCGTCATGTATTGGAGCATGACGAGCGCGAAGAGAACGAGCGAGCACCAGCGGACGGCGCCGCCGACGCGGCCGAAGAACGTGAGGACGAACGCGGCGGCCGGGACGAATTCGAAGACGTGCACGAACGACGTATGGGCCTTCCAATGCTCGGCGTCGACCAAGACGGCCATGCCGGCCAAATATGTCTGCACGACGACGCAGAGGGCGAACAGCGCGGCTAGCAGAAAGACGGCGAGCCGGGCGTAGCGGTTGCCTTCGGACATGGGAACGGCCTCCTTCGGAGCGGGAGTGGGCAAGGCGTTGCTTCTCAAGGCATTGCTTCTCAAGGCGTTGCTTCTATTGTAGGCGCTCCGGCGCGCGCCGTATATTGCCCTTAGGTCCAGTTTATCCGCGCGCCGCCGCGGGCCTTCCGGCGGTTCGGGCGACAGGTACGTACAAGCCCGCGGATATGCTATACTAGACCATACAAGTGAAAGCCAGCAAGCAGAATGAACGAGGTGCCGCGTGAAGGAACAGCAAACGCCGAAATACCGGCAATTGAAAGAAGAAATCGTCTCATGGATCGCGACGGCGCAGTTCAAGCCGCACGACAAGCTCCCGTCGGAGAACGAAATCGCCGCCCGCTTCGGCTTCAGCCGGCAAACGGTCCGGCAGGCGCTCGGCGACCTGGAGGCGGAAGGGTGGCTCTACCGCTCCCAGGGCAAGGGGACGTTCGTCGCCGAGGCGGAGCGCGGCCGGCCGAGGCCGGAGGCGCAGCGGCAGCTGACGATCGGCATGATGACGACGCACATCTCGGACTACATCTTCCCGACGATCGTCCGCGGCGTGGAATCCGCGCTGCGCGCGCACGGGTCCCGGCTCCTGCTCGCGAGCACGGACAACGAGAAGGAGCGCGAGCGGGAGAGCCTGGAGTCGATGCTGCTGCAGCAGCTGGGCGGGCTGATCGTCGAGCCGACGAAGAGCGCGGAGGGCAACCCGAACCTGGATTATTATTTGGCGCTGGAGGCGCGGCGGATTCCGTACGTGATGCTGAACGAGCGCTACAGCGATCTCGACGCTCCGTGCCTGAAGGTCGACGACGAGCTGGGCGGTTACCGGGCGGCGGAGCATCTGGCGAAGCTCGGCCATCGGCGGATCGCCGGCTTCTTCAAGACGGACGACTTCCAGGGCGTCCGCCGGATGCGCGGCTTCATGCGCTGCCTGCGGGAGCGGATGCTCGCGCTGCAGCCGGACTTCCTCGTCCGGTACGCGACCGAGGAGAAGGGCGCGAAGCCGGCGGAGGCGCTCGCGGAGCTGCTCCGGCGCCCGGCGGACGCGCGGCCGACGGCGGTCGTCTGCTACAACGACGAGCTGGCCGTCCGCCTGCTCGACGTCGTGCGGCTGAGCGGGTTGTCCGTACCGGCCGATCTGTCGATGGTCGGCTTCGACGACGCCAGCCTCGCCGTGGCGACGGAGGTGAAGCTGACGACGCTGGAGCATCCCAAGACGCGGATGGGCGAAGACGCCGTGGCGCTGCTCATGAAGCTGATGGACGGCCGCGCCGAGGCGGGCGACGCCGGCGACGTCGTCTACGATCCGAAGCTGATCGTCCGCCAATCGACGGGCCCGGCGCCGGAGCCGGAGGCGAAATAAAGCAGTCGACACACTTGTACGTACAAGTTATAATGGAGACGGATAGAAGCGGCGGCACGTCAGGGCGGGGCTGATGCGAGCGGATTCGTTCTCAGCGGTGCCGAACGTCCGCCTTGCCAATCGCGGGGAGGAGAATGGACAACATGCTGGAATCGTTGAAGCAAGCCGTGTGGGAAGCGAACATGGAGCTGCCGCAGTACGGGCTCGTCACGTTCACGTGGGGCAACGTCAGCGGCATCGACCGCGCCAGCGGGCTGGTGGCCATCAAGCCGAGCGGGGTGCCGTACGCGGAGCTGCGCCCGGAGCATATCGTCATCGTCGATCTGCAGGGAAATCCCGTCGAGGACGGCCTGCGCCCGTCGTCCGACACGCCGACGCACGTCGCCTTGTACCGGGCGTTCGAGGGCATCGGCGGCATCGTGCACACGCATTCGCCTTGGGCGACGAGCTGGGCCCAGGCCGGCCGCGGCATTCCGGCGCTCGGCACGACGCACGGCGATTATTTTCACGGCGAAATTCCGTGCACGCGCCCGATGACGGAAGCGGAGATTCTCGGCGCGTACGAGCTCGAGACCGGCAACGTGATCATCGAGACGTTCCGCGAGCGCGGGATCGATCCGAACCGCGTGCCCGCCGCCCTCGTGTACAGCCACGCGCCGTTCTGCTGGGGCAAGGACGCGCATAACGCGGTCCATAACGCCGTCGTCGTCGAAGAGGTGGCCAAGATGGGACTGCATACGTTCCAGCTGAATCCGGGGGCGGGGCCGATGGACCGGCAGCTGCTGGACCGCCACTACTTGCGGAAGCACGGTGCAAACGCTTACTACGGACAGTCGCAGGGCTGAGCGCGAAACCGAAGCGCACCGTTCCGCATCGCGGCGCATTTATACGCCAGGCATGTATACTTCTGCGCGATTGCGCGCAACGCATTCTTAACCCGGAAGGAGCATTCCTACGATGACTCAGAAATACGCAATCGGCGTGGATTACGGCACGGAGTCCGGCCGCGCGGTGCTCGTGCGCCTGGCCGACGGCGCCGAGATCGCCGAGCACGTCACCCCTTATCGCCACAACGTAATCGACGAGCGCCTGCCCGGCACCGGCCTCAAGCTGGAGCACGACTGGGCGCTGCAGCATCCGCGGGACTATATCGAGGTGCTGGAGCAGTCCGTTCCGGCGGTCGTGCGCGAATCCGGCATCGACCCGTCCGAGATCATCGGCCTCGGCATCGACTTCACGGCGTGCACGATTTTGCCGGTCGACGAGGCGGGACGGCCGCTCTGCTTCGACGAGGCGTACGCCGCGAACCCGCACAGCTGGGTGAAGCTGTGGAAGCATCACGCGGCGCAGGACGAGGCGGACCGCATCAACGAGACGGCGGCAGCCCGCGGCGAAGCGTTCCTCGCCCGCTACGGCGGCAAGATTTCGTCCGAATGGATGCTGGCGAAGGCGTGGCAGATCCTGGACGAAGCGCCGGAGATCTACGAACGGGCGGATCAGCTCGTGGAAGCGGCGGACTGGGTCGTTGCCCAAATGACGGGCCGCATCGTGCGCAACAGCTGCACCGCGGGCTACAAGGCGATCTGGCATAAGCAGGACGGCTATCCGAGCCGCGATTTTCTGAAAGCGCTTGATCCGCGTCTCGAGGCGTTCGCCGAGACGAAGCTGCGCGGCGACGTGCTGCCGCTCGGCACGAAGGCCGGCGAGCTGACTCCCGGCATGGCCGCGCGCATGGGGCTCGTCGCGGGCACCGCGATCGCCGTCGGCAACGTCGACGCGCACGCGGCCGTGCCGGCCGTCGGCGTCGTGTCGCCGGGCAAGCTCGTCATGGCGATGGGCACGTCGATCTGCCACATGCTGCTCGGCGACGAGGAGAAGCAGGTCGAAGGCATGTGCGGCGTCGTCGAGGACGGCATCATTCCGGGTTATTACGGCTACGAAGCGGGCCAATCCGCGGTCGGCGACATTTTCGCCTGGTACGTGGACGAAGCGGTGCCGGCTTACGTCGCCGAGGCGTCCAAAGCCGAGGGCATCGGCGTGCACGAGTGGCTCGAGCGGGAAGCGGCCAAGCTGAACGTCGGCGAATCCGGCCTGCTGGCGCTGGACTGGTGGAACGGCAACCGTTCCGTCCTCGTCGACACGAACCTGACGGGGACGATCGTCGGCCTGACGCTGCTGTCGAAGCCGCAGGAGATCTACCGCGCCCTGCTGGAGGCGACGGCCTTCGGCACGCGCAAAATCGTCGACGCCTTCCAGGCGAACGGCGTGGACGTGAACGAGCTGTACGCCTGCGGCGGCCTGCCGCAGAAGAACCGCCTGCTCATGCAGATCTACGCGGACGTCACGAACCGCGAGATCATGGTCGCGGCTTCGAAGCAGACGCCGGCGCTCGGCGCGGCGATGTTCGGCGCCGTGGCGGCCGGCGCGGCCAAGGGCGGCTACGACAGCGTCGTGGACGCCGCCGCCGCGATGGCCCGCGTCCGCGAGGAGACGTTCAAGCCGATCCCGGCGAACGTCGCGGCGTACGAGAAGCTGTACGCGGAGTACAACCTGCTGCACGATTATTTCGGCCGCGGCGCGAACGACGTCATGAAGCGGCTGAAGGCGCTCAAGGAAGAAGCCGCGCGCTGATTGCCGGCCGCGGCCGGCTCGGTCCGGACAGGTGCGGACTTATCGAACGCGTACAGACAGCGTATAATTGAAGAAGCGCATAATAGCTCTAAAAGCGCGCATACATTTTGCCCGATCGGGCGATGCGGAGGCGAGTGGCGGCGATGGAACCCCGGGAACGGTTTGTGGAAGCGGTCCGCGACGGACAGATCGAAGCGGCCGCGCGGCTGCTGGAAGAGTACGAATTCCTTAGAGAAGGCGTGAACGAGCCGTGGTTCTCGTTCGATACGCCGGCCATCGTGGCGGCCGCCGCAAGCGGCAGCCGCGAGATGGTCGATCTGCTGCTGGCGCACGGCGCGGACATCAACGCGAGGAGCGGCTGGTGGGCCGGGGGCTTCGGCGTGCTGCATCACGATCACCGCGAGCTGTCGCGGTATCTGATCGAGCGCGGCGCCGAGGTCGATCCGCACGCGGCCGCGGCGCTCGGCATGCTGGACGCGCTGCGCGCGTTCGCGCTGGAGGATCCCGGCTTCGCCAACCGGCGCGGACCCGACGGCCAGGTGCCGCTGCATTTCGCGTCGTCGAAGGCGGTCATCGACTTCCTGCTCGAGCACGGCGCCGACATCGACCGGCGCGACGTCGACCATGGCAGCACGCCCGCGCAGTGGGCGGCGAACGACGCCGAGAAATGCGGCTACTTGGTCGCCCGCGGAGCGAAGCCGGACATTTTCATGGCGATCCTGCTGGGCGACGAGGCGCTCGTCGACAAGCTGCTCGCGGAGGATCCGGGCTGCATCGGCGCGCGGATCGGCGAAGGCGAATTCACGTCGGGCGAGTCGGACGGCGGCCACATCTACGACTACGTGATCGGCCGGACGTTCACGCCGCTCTTCCTGGCCGCGCACCGCGGCCATTCGGGCATCGCGGCCAAGCTCGCGAGCCGGAGCCCGCTCGGGCAACGGTTCCTGCTGGCCTGCGGCACGGCGGACGCGGAGCGCGCGCGGGCCATGCTCCGCGAGCACCCGGACCTCGTCGCTTCGCTGTCGCCGGCGGAACAAGGCCTGCTCGCGGACGTCGCCTGGGATCAGCGCCTCGAGGCCGTGCGCCTCATGCTGGCGGCCGGCTTCCCGGTCGATGCCCGCAGCCAGGGCTTCACGGCGCTCCATCGGGCGGCCATGCGCGGGAACGCCGCCATGGCGCGGCTCCTGCTCGAGCACGGCGCGTCCCTGCGCGAGCCGAACGACTACGGCGGCAACGCGTTGTCCAGCTGCAGCTGGGGTTCGCTGCATATCCGCGATTCGCGCGGCGATTACGCCGAAGTCGCGTCGCTGCTGCTCGCGGCGGGCTCCCCGCTGCCGGAGCAGGCGGCGGGAAGCGAGCCGGTCCGGGAGGTCCTGCTCCGCGCCGGCGTCCGCGAGGCGGACTGACGCGCTTCCCCGTTTGAACCGCCAAGCAAATATTGGAACCGTTCAGCCCGCCTCCGGCGGGCTGAATGCGTTTTCACAGGCGCCTCTCCGATGCTATAATAACGGCGATGGACGTCATAACCGGAGCCGGGGGATACTCGCATCATGAACGTACTGCGCAGGCTGCCCATCCGCGGGCAGATGTATATGATCGCGCTGCTGACGATGGCCGTGTTCGTCGCGATCCTGCTGTTCAATTACAACCGCAGCGCCTCGTTCATCGCCAAAAACAACGAAGTCTACACGAACGATATCTTCGGGCAGATGGAGCAGACGATTCTGTCCAACTACGACGTCGTCAAATGGCTGACGTACAACATCGCTTACAATAAATCGATCCAAGACTACCTGCTCGACGAGGACATGCTGTCCAAGGTGCAGCGGTACCCGACGGTCAAGAACCTGTTCCTGAACCTCTCGACGGTGAAGCCGGGCATCTCGGACTTCGTCGTCGTCGGCAAGAACGGGGACTGGTTCTCGCTGCAGGGCTCGTCCGCCAGCGAGTTCGGCGACTTCATGCCGAAGAAGGCGGATTCCTATTTCTCCAAGGTGCAGGAATGCAAGAGTCCCGTCGGCGCGTCGAGCTACTGCTTCGCGGTCGGCACGAATATCTTCTCGAGCGACCTGAAGCGCCAATACACGAACGTCATCGGGCGGATCATCCTCATCATCGACGCGTCGACGCTCACCGGCGGCTACGACCTGAAATCGCTGCAGCCGGGCACGGGCCTCTACCTGCTCGACCGGACGGGCCGCATCTTCATGAGCAACGACCGCGGCATGATCGGCAAGCCGTTCGAGGTGCCGCCGATGACGGGCAACAGCGGCGTCGTCCGGCTGAACGGCGAGCTGACGCATATCCAGGTGGACGAGCTGCCGCAGATCGGCGGCCGGATCGTCCGGGTCATTCCCGACGACGTCTTCTTCCGGGACATCCGCAAGCTGCAGCGGCAGTCGCTGCTGGCGCTGGCCGCGGGCATCCTGCTGCTGGCCGTGCCGTTCCTGCTCATCCTGAACAACATGATCTTCCCGATGCGCAAGCTGTACCAGTACCTGCGCATCAGCGACAGCGGCGACCTCAACAAGCGGATCAACCTGCGCGGCTCCGCCGAGGCGGCCGTCATCGGCAACCGGTACAACCAGATGCTGTCGAGCGTGCAGCATTTGACGCGGCAGCTGGTGGAGTCGAACGAACGGCTGTACCGGACGGAGATCGAGAAGAAGCAGGCCGAATTCGATTTTTTGAAAAGCCAGGTCAATCCGCATTTCCTGTACAACACGCTCGACGCCATCCGCGGCATCGCCGCGGAGCGCGAGGTGCCGGAGATCCGGGACATGACGCGGTCGCTGTCGCGGATCTTCCGCTACAGCATCAAGGGGCACGACATCGTGCCGCTCGGCGAGGAGCTGCGCATCGTCGAAGCGTTCATGAACATCCAGACGATCCGGTTCTCGCACCGGTTTCGGTTCGATTGCGCCGTGCCGGACGCGCTGCGCGCGATTCCGGTGCCGAAGATGATCCTGCAGCCGATCGTGGAGAACGCCGTCTACCACGGGCTCGAGCCCCAATACGAGCCGGGCGCGCTGACGCTGACGGCGTCGGTGGAAGGCGGCGCGTCCGGCGCGTTCGGCGTGTCCGGCAGCGCGGCGGGAGCCGGCGGCGAAGGCGGGATCCTGGTCCTGACCGTCCGCGACGACGGGGTCGGCATGGACGAGGCGCGGCTCGCGGCCGTCCGCGAGCGGCTGGCGGACGGCGGGCGCGCCGCGGAACCGGACGGCATCCGGGGAATCGGGCTCTCGAACGTGCATCATCGGCTGCAGTTTCTCTACGGAAGCGATTACGGCCTGGCGATCGGCGGCCGGCCAAGGGCGGGAACCGAAGTAACGCTCCGCATCCCCATTCGGAAGGAAGGCGGTGATTCGCATGTATAAGGCCATGCTCGTGGACGACGAGCAGTGGGTCGTGGCCAATTTGCGCAGCGCGGTGGATTGGGCGCGGTTCGGCTTCGAGATCGCCGGCACGGAGACGCACAGCCCGACGGCGCGCGAACGGATCCGGGAGCTGCGCCCGGACGTGGTGTTCGTCGACATCCGCATGCCGGAGATCAGCGGGCTCGAGCTGATCAAGCAATGCCGGGAGCATCAGCCGGACATGCTGTTCATCGTCGTCAGCGGCTTCGCCGAGTTCTCGTACGTGCAGAAGTGCCTGAATTTGGGCGCGATCGGCTACTGCCTGAAGCCCGTCGAGGAAGAGGAGCTCGTGCCGCTGCTCAAGAAGGCGAAGGACATCCTGGACGAACGGGCGGAGAAGGACGTGCCGTCGATGCTCGAATGCCTGATGGAGGATTCGCCGCCGGGCCTTGTGCGGTTCTCGCGGCTGCTGGCGCAGGCCGGCATCGAGCCCGGCCGGGGGATGCGCGTGGTCGCGGCCGTGGACCTCGAGGGCCCCGAGCCGCTGCCGCCGTACCGCCACGTCAAGCTGAACGGGCGCAGCGGCAGGAGTCTGTATATCGCCCAGGAGGACGCGCAAGCGCCGCTGCTGGAGCATTTGCGCCGGTACGAAGGCCAGTACGCGGGCATCGGCCTCAGCCGGCCCGTGCACCGCGCCGAGGCGGTCAAGGCGGCGATCGAGGAAGCGGAGATGGCGGCGTGCCAGTATTTCATCGCGGGCCGGCCGGCGGTGTGCCAGGCGGGCGAGCCGAAAGGATACGGGGATTTCAAAGGGCTGTCGGAGGCGCTTCGGAAGCGGGACATGTCCGAGCTGACGAAGCTGTACGAGGACTATGCCGGCCGGTTCCAAACGGGCGCGTACCGGATCAAGCACGCGTTCTTCCTGTACAACGCGGTATTGACCGCCATCCTCCAGGAGCAGCGGACGGACGCGGAACAGCTGGAAGACTACCTGCTGATCGATTACGAGCGGCTGATCGAGCGGTACGAGAACCTCGGCGAGCTGCTGCGGGACTTGCAGCGGATGACGACGGCCTATCTGGGCGGCCTGTACGTCCAGGGGCAGGGACAGATCCGCAGCGACGCGTTCCTCGCGGTGCTGCGCTACGTGAACGACCATTACAACCGGAACCTGACGCTGCAGATGCTGGCGGACGAGTTCTACATGAACCGCAACTACATCGGCCAGCTGTTCATCAAGCATGTCAGCCGGTCGTTCACCGATTACTTGGCCGAGCTGCGGATCCGCCGGGCGTGCGAGCTGCTGCGGGACAGCAATCTGCCCGTGCACCGGGTCGGCGAAGAGGTCGGCTACCACGACGCGTATTACTTCAGCAAGATTTTCAAAAAGATGACCGGCAGGACACCCAGAGCCTACAGGACGAACGAGTGAGCGAGCCGGTCAAGCAGGACGAGGGGCCTTTCTCCGGGTAACGGCGGGAAGGGCCTCTTTTTGTCTTCCGTTAGGCCGCGCCAGGCTGCGCGAGCCGAAAAAATGGACGATTGCGCGATGATTTTGTCTTCTCGCTCGGGATTGCGGGCAGCGGGCGGGCGCCGCGGCGGCAAAAGATCGATGTCCATTACAAAATCGGCTGGCTTTTGCCAATGGTAAGCGCTTTCAAACTTGTCTAGAATGGGAGTTGTCAACAGACGGCGACAGCATACCCGAAGGCGAGGAGAGGTGCAGGATGAATGGAACGGTTTCGCGCGAAGGGACGGTTCGGCCCGGCTACGGCGCTCCGCCGCGAACGGAGGACGAGAAGCGCTTGAAGCGATCGCGGCTGTGGCGAAGAGTGAAGCAGTACCGGGTGTTCTACCTGCTGCTCGTTCCCGTCGTCGCGTTCTACGCGGTCTTCTCGTACGTGCCGATGTACGGCATCACGCTGGCGTTCAAGAAGTACATGTTCAACAAAGGCGTGCTGCACAGCCCGTGGGTCGGGCTGGACAATTTCCGGTACATTTTCCGCTACTCGGACTTCTGGACGGCGTTCCGCAACACGATTCTGATCAGCTGCGGCCGGCTGCTCGTCGAGTTTCCGATGGCGATCATCATGGCGCTGCTGCTGAACGAGATCGCCCGTTCGAAGCTGAAGCGGCTCTACCAGACGGTGTTCACGTTCCCGCACTTCCTGTCGTGGGTCGTGCTCGGGGGCATTCTGGTCAACATTCTCGGCAACACGGGCGCGATCGCGACGCTGTTCGCGAAGCTCGACCTGCCTTACGTCAGCTTCCTCGGCGATCCCGCCACGTTCCGGCCGCTGCTCTACGTTACGAACATCTGGAAGGAAGCCGGCTGGGGCGCGATCATCTATTTCGCGGCGATCGCGGGTATCAGCCCGGAGCTCTACGAAGCGGCGTACGTCGACGGGGCGAACCGCTGGAAGCAGATGCTCCATATCACGTGGCCGTCGATCCGCGGCGTCGTCGCGATGATGCTCATCCTGGCGGTCGGCGGCATCATGGACGGCGGCTTCGACCAAATCTTCAACCTCTACAGCGCGCCGGTCTACCAGGTCGCGGACACGCTCGATACGTTCATGTACCGGCTGTCCTTCGCGGGCCGCGTCAATCTCGGCTTCGGCATCGTGACGGCGGTCGGCCTGTTCAAATCGATCATCAGCCTCTGCCTGCTCGTCATCGCCAACCAGCTCGTCAAACGTCTCGGACAGGAGGGACTCGTCTGATGGCCGACGCAACCTTAACGAATCCGTCCGAGCACGGGGAGCGCCTCGCGAACCGGGGCAAGAGCAAGGCGGACCTGCTGCTGCACGCGATCTTCATCGTGCTCGGCATCTGCGCCGTCTTCCCGTTCTACACCGTCATCATCACGTCGTTCGGCACGCCGAAGGGGATGCTGCTGCCGACGCACTTCACGCTGGAGGGCTACAAGCAGATCATCGAGTTCGGCATCGGGCGGGCGTTCGTCGTCTCGTCGCTGGTCACGCTGACCGGCACGGCCCTCAGCCTCACGCTGACGATCATCGCGGCGTACGCGCTGTCCAAGAAGGCGATGCCCGGGCGCAACGTGCTGATGACGATCGTCATCTTCACGATGTTCTTCGGCGGCGGCCTCATCCCGTATTACTTGACGGTGAAGGGCGTCGGCCTGTACAACAGCTACCTGGTCATGATCCTCCCGTCGGCGATCAGCACGTATTACGTCTGGATCATGATGAGCTTCTTCCGGGACTTCCCGGCGAGCCTGGAGGAATCGGCGCGGATCGACGGCGCCGGCGACCTGACGATTCTGCTGCGGATCGTCATCCCGACCTCGCTGCCGGTGCTCGCGTCCATCTCGCTCTTCTACGCGGTGGACCGCTGGAACGACTGGTACGGCCCGATGCTGTTCCTGTCGGACTCCGACAAGTACCCGCTGCAGCTGATGCTGCGGAACATCCTCATGAACATCAGCCAGATTCTGAGCAAGAACGTCGGCATGTCCGCCGTCGACCAGTCCAAAATCAACATTCCCCAGGAAGCGATGCAAATGGCGGCGATCGTCATCGCGAGCTTCCCGATCATGGCCGTCTACCCGTTCCTGCAAAAGTATTTCGCCAAGGGGGTGATGGTCGGCTCCATCAAGGGCTGACGATCCTTCCCGAACGCGACATGCTCGCCATCGTTACGCAACCATTGCGGGGTCAATCCATTAGAGGAGGCAATCGCCATGAAGAAAGGCCAAACCTTAGCCGCGGGCATCGCGAGCCTGGCGCTCGCCGCGAGTCTGCTCGCCGGCTGCAGCTCGAATTCCGGAAACGGGGGAACGGACAACGCCCCGGCCGCGTCCGATAACGGAGCGGGCGCAAACGCGGGCTCGAACGGGAACGCCGGCGCCGCGCAGGACGATCCGTTCAAGGAGCATTTGGACATTTCGCTCGCCTTCTACGACATCGCCACCTCGATCAAAGCCGACCAGCCCGATCCGATGCTCCAAATGATCGAGAAGAAATTCAACATCACGATCAAGCCCGTGAACGAATCGTGGGGCGACTACGGGGACCGCACGAAGCTGTGGGCGGCTTCCGGCCAGCTTCCGGACGCGTTCTTCTTCGACCAGACGAGCGGGGACCTCGTCAACCAATGGGCCGACCAGGGCATCATCAAGCCCTTGCCGGACGACATGAGCGCCTACCCGAACCTGAAGAAATACGTCGATCTGCCGGACGTGGCCGGCGCCGCGGCGGCGGACGGCAAGAACTACTTCATCCCGCGCATGCTGGCCAACCGCAACGAGCTGCCGATGGACCGGGGCATCGAGATCCGCAAGGACTGGATGGACGAACTCGGCCTGAAGGATCCGACGACGTACGACGAGCTGAAGAACGTGCTGAAGACGATCGCCGACAAGAAGCACGTCATCGGCATCACGGCCGGCGGCATCGGCTGGATCCGCGAGAGCGTGTTCCAGAACATCAACCCGGGGTCCACGTGGTGGCAGAAGGTGAACGGCCAATGGCAGCCGGGCTGGATGACCGACGGCTTCGCGGAGCAGGTCGCGCAGATCCGGGACCTGTACCAATCCGGCCTGCTGGACAAAGACTTCGCATTGCCGAACGTCGACGCGGAGAATAAGTTCATGCAGGGCAAGGCGGCCGCGCTCGTGACGACGCCGAAGACGATGAACGCCGAGCCGGCGCTGTGGAACAAGGCGAATCCGAACTCCAACATTCTCGACCACGTGAAGATATTGAACCCGGTACCGGCCGCGGACGGGAAGAACTACCTGTACGGCTACTTCGACTACTGGTCCGGCACGCTGTTCAGCGGCAACACGTCGGACGAGAAGCAGGCGCGCCTGCTGGCGCTGATGGATTGGCTCGCTTCGCCGGAAGGGCAGAAGGTGACGCGCTACGGCCTGCAGGGCGTGGACTGGGAGCCGAACGGCGACATGGTCACGAACAAGCACAAGGACGAGAAGGATTTCGACCTGATGAAGCTGTATCCGTCCAACAACGTGTTCGGCGCGCTGGCCATCTGGTCGGACGGCAACAAGTACGTCGAGGGCTATCCGGCGACGGAGACGGGCAAGGTCCAGGAGTACATCGACAAAGTCGAGGCCGAGCAGCTGCAGGCCGGCGAGAAGCCGCCGATCAACTGGATCGTGAATTCCTACGCGAGCTCGCTCAACACGGGCGGCGGGGACTTGGACGCCCTCGTCACGAAGCTGGTCATCGGCAACGAGGACATCAAGGCGGCCATGAAGAAATACGCCGACGAGCAGATGGGCCTCGGGCTCTCGGACGCGATCAAGGCCGTCAACGACAAGTATCCCGACGAGAATTAAGCGGCAAAGACGCGGCTTGGCGCGGATTGCCGGGCTACTAGCGAAGCAGGATCGAAGGGGCGGCCGGTTCGGCCGCCTTTTTCGCGGGATCTGGCGGCACTGAACGCGGATCAATCCGCTCACGGACCAAGGAGGGAACGCGAAGATGAATTATGAAATCGTCCATGCGCACGAATGGCTGTATCCCGACAGCGAGGCGCGGGAAGACGGGGCGAAGGCGATCGAGCTGGCCGCCGCCCGGGGCGGCCATGCCGGCTGCCAGCTGCTGCTGAACGGCGCCGTGCCGGGAGCGCCGCTGCGGGCGGCGTTTCGCGGCCGCCCGCGCGCCGAAGGCGGACGCGGCGAGCCGGAGGCCGAGCTCTATCGGCTGCGCGATATTCTCGTCGAGCGGAATACGGGGCCGGTCGGCTTCTGCCTGCAGCCGGGCGAATCGGCGGCGGGCTACGCGACCCGGGCGGCGCCGTTCCGGCTGTTCGAGGCGCTGCGGCCGCTGACGGCCGATGCCGTCGCCGAGGCGCCGACGGAGGCGCTGTACGTCTGCTGGGCGATTCCGGCGGACTCGGAGCCCGGCGCATACGTCGGCGGGCTGACCGTCGAGGCCGGGAGCGAGGCGGTCCGGATTCCGGTGCGGATCGACGTCTGCGCCGCCGCCGTGCCGGCGCGGGAGACGCTCGCGGTCACGAACTGGTTCAGCCTCGCGAATATGGCGAGCCGGTACGGGCTGGAGGCCTGGTCCGAGCTGCATTGGGCCA
This sequence comes from Paenibacillus sp. UNC496MF, assembly GCF_900113915.1. Taxonomy (NCBI): domain Bacteria; kingdom Bacillati; phylum Bacillota; class Bacilli; order Caryophanales; family Paenibacillaceae; genus Paenibacillus; species Paenibacillus sp. UNC496MF. Next base: position 175,503 of record NZ_FORE01000006.1, on the reverse strand, counting down.
TGATCCGGAAGTACGGGCTGCTGATGCGCCGGGCGCGGCAGACGCATTTTTGGGTGCCGCTCGAGGCGGTGGCCGTCGAGCTCGCGGGCGAGCACCGGTACCGGTTCGACTTCGCCCGGGCCGAGCGGCTCATCCGGCTCTATCTCGGCCTCGGCTTCACCGGCATCGAAGGCGGCCTGCTCGCCGGCAGGAAGGACTTCCGGGACGCGGAATTCCACGTCTGGAACACGTGGAACGGCGGCGAGGCCTTGCGCGCGGTCGCCGCGGAAGGGTACGCGTTTCTGGCGCAGTATTTGACGGCTTGGCGGGCGTTCCTGGAGGAGAACGGCTGGCTGCCGCTTCTCGTCCAGCACGTCGCCGACGAGCCGACTGAGAACAGCAAGCACGAGTACCGGATGCTGTCCGCGATCGTGCGCAAATTTCTGCCCGGCGTGCCGCTGCTCGAGGCGGTGGAGACGCATGACCTCGGCGGGGCCGTCGACATCTGGATCCCGAAGAACGTCTACTACGAGGAGCACCGCGCCGCGTTCGAGGAGATCCGGTCGCTCGGGGACCGGCTGTGGTTCTATACCTGCTGCTATCCGGGCGGCGCCTACCTGAACCGGCTGTGGGACATGCCTTTGCTGCGGACCCGGTATTTGCATTGGGCCAATTATCTATACGGGCTCGACGGTTTCCTGCATTGGGGTCTCAACCATTGCGACGCGGACAAGGACCCGTACGAGCAGACCGGCCTGCTCTTCCCGCCGGGCGACACGCATCTCGTCTATCCCGGCGCGGACGGGCCGCTCGGCAGCATGCGGCTCGAGGCGATGCGGGCGGGCCTCGAGGATTACGAGCTGCTGCGCCTGCTCGCCGCCAAGGACAAGGCCGCGGCGGACGCGATCGTCGCGGACTGCCTGTCGAGCTTCCATGAAATGAACGAGGACGCGGACCATTTCGCCGCCGCGCACCGCCGGCTGCTCGCGGCCGCGTCCGAGGCGTGCATGACGGAAGGAGGGGAAACGCCATGACCGCGAACGACCCGGCATTCGAATGGCGCTGCTTGTCCCCGCTTGCGAAGGTGTTCCCGGGCGAGGAGCCGGCGGCCGCCCGGGAAGAGGGCTCGGCGCTGATCGGCGAGCACGTCTCGTTTCAGGTGGCGTACCGGTCCGCGGCGCTGCTTCGGCGCATCCGGGTCGACGTCGAGACGGCGCTCCCGGGCACCGTCTCCGTCCGCGCCGTCGGGCTCGTGCCGTCGGAGCTGCCGAATTACGCCGACCACGACGGTTACGTGCTGCGGACGGCGCCGGGGCTGTATCCCGACCCGCTGTACCCGCTCGGGGCGGACGGGGTGCACGCACCGCCCGGGCAATGGCGGGCCGTCTGGGTTACGGTCCGGCCGGAAGGCGCCGGCGCGGCCGGCGTTCATCCGATCCGGGTCCGGTTCGCGGACGAGGCGGGCCTTCCGCTCGGCGAAGCCTGCTTCCGGCTCGCCGTCCATGGGGCGGAGCTGCCGGAGCAGGAGCTGCTGCACACGGAATGGTTTTACGCGGATTGCCTGGCGACGCAGTACAAGACGGCGATGTTCTCGGAGGCGCACTGGGCGCTGATCGAAGCCTACGCGCGGTTCTACGCCGACCACGGGATGAACATGATCTTGACCCCGCTGTTCTCGCCCCCGCTCGAGCTCGATCCCGGCCGGGAGCGCCCGACCGTGCAGCTGGTCGGCGTGCGGCGGGACGGGGAGCGGTACGCGTTCGATTTCGCCCGCTTGGCGCGCTGGGTGGACGTCTGCCGGCGCGCGGGCATCGCGCACTTCGAGTTCGCGCATCTGTTCACGCAGTGGGGCGCGAAGCATGCCCCGAAGATCATGGCCGGCACGGAAGAAGGCGAAGAGCGGATCTTCGGCTGGGAGAGCGACGCGGACGGGGCGGCGTACCGGGCGTTCCTCGCGCAGTTCGTGCCCGAGCTGCTGGCGTTCGTCCGCGGGCAGGGACTGGAGGAGCGCGTCTGGTTCCACGTCTCGGACGAGCCGTGGATCGGGGACATGCCGCATTACGAGCGGGCGAGCAAGCTGCTGCGGTCGCTGATCGGGGACTATCCCGTGCTCGACGCGCTCTCGGACTACCGGTTCTACGCCGAAGGACTGCTCTCGCATCCCGTCGTCTCCACGGAGCATATCGATGTCTTCCTCGAGCGCGGGGCCGATAATCTGTGGGCGTATTACTGCTGCTGCGAGTACAAGCACGGCGAGTCGAACCGGTTCATGGCGATGCCGTCCGAACGGACGCGGATCATCGGGGCGCAGCTGTACAAGTTCGGGCTGCAGGGCTTCCTCCATTGGGGCTTCAACCACTGGTATTCGCAGCGGTCGCGCAAGGCGATCGATCCGTACGCGTGCACGGACGCGGACCTCGGCTTTCCGTCGGGGGACGCGTTCCTGGTCTATCCGGGCGCGGACGGTCCGGTCGGCTCCGTCCGCCTCGAGCTGCTGCGGAGCGCGATGCAGGACGCGCGGGCGCTTCGGCTGCTGGAGCGCCTGTCCGGCCGGGAGGCGGCGATCCGCTGCCTGGAGGAAGACGCGGAGGAGCCGCTCACGTTCCGGCAGTACCCGCGGGACCCGGCTTGGCTGCTCGGGATGCGGGAGCGGGTGAACCGGCGGATCGCGGAAGCGGCGGCCGGGGGCTGCATCCGATGAGCGAAGCCTTCGGGTAAAGCCGGAGGCCGAGCGCCCGACAGCCGCGGGCGCATCGCAAGAGCACGATGGATAGACGGCTTAACGGCCAAACAGCCCTCCCGGGCCAAACCGAGATCGGTTTGGCGGGGAGGGCTGTTCGGCGTGCCGCGGAATCGCCGGACGCGGGAGGGCTTGCGGCCGCCGGCCGGATCAGCCCTGCTCTTCCGCTTCCAGCCGCTGCAGCTCCGCGAAGTTGTTCTCGACCTGGCTCGCATAGTCGAAGGCGGCCTCGTCGGCGCGCGGTCCGCGCACGAAGAGCTCCAGGCCGACGAAGTCGCCGGCGCGCACCGGGAGGAAGAGCAGCGTTTGCGGAATCGGGCGGCCGTTCAGGCGGACGATGACCTCGACGTTGCCGGCGATGACGACGCCGTCCACGGCGATGATGCGGCCGTTATTGGCGAAGCGGACGATGCGGGTGCTCGCCAGCGCCTGGCCGACGTTCATGCCGGGGAAGTGCCGCACGTTGTAGGCGCTGGTCAGCCACGGGAAGAATCCGCCGCCGTTCACGAAGACGCGGACGAAGCCGAACGCCGGCGGCGGGAACGGCCCCGGGCCGGGAATCGGAATGGGAATGGGAATCGGAAGCGGAAGCGGGAACGGCCCTGGGCCGGGGAAAGGCGGCGGAGGCGGGAAGCCGGGACCGCCGGGGAATCCAGGGCCGCCGGGGCCGCCGGGAAATCCAGGGCCGCCGGGGCCGCCGGGGAATCCAGGGCCGCCGGGGCCGCCGGGGAATCCAGGGCCGCCGGGGCCGCCGGGGAATCCAGGGCCGCCGGGACCGCCGGGGAATCCAGGACCGCCGGGACCGCCGGGGAATCCAGGGCCGCCGGGACCGCCGGGGAATCCAGGGCCGCCGGGGCCGCCGGGCATGCCGGGGAATCCCGGACCGCCAGGGCCGCCGGGGAATCCCGGACCGCCGGGACCGCCGGGGAATCCAGGGCCGCCAGGGCCGCCGGGCATGCCGGGGAATCCCGGACCGCCAGGGCCGCCGGGGAATCCGGGACCGCCGGGCATGCCGGGAATCCCCGGGCCGCCGGGCAGCGGGGTCATGCCGCGCGGGCCGCCGCAGCCGCAGCCCCTGTTCCGTACGGGATAGCCCTCGGGCGCGCCGGGAACAAACGTATAGTTGTACATGAGTCGGTCTCCTTTTCGCACGCAAGGATGGGTGAATATCTCGGTTCAGTTTATGCGGCAGGAGCCTATCCCGTGTCGGTTTTCGCCAAGCCCGACTATCTCCGTCCCCGCCGGTATACATATAGAAGGACGAAAGGCGGGATGAAGCGTGGGGAGTTACATCGAAACGGAAGCGAACGTCAAGCTGTACGTCGAAGACGTCGGGCAAGGAAGGCCGGTCGTCTTTCTCCATGGGTGGCCGCTGAACGGCAAAATGTGGGAGTACCAGTGGAACGTCGTGCCGAAGCACGGCTACCGCTGCGTCCGCATCGACCTGCGGGGCTTCGGCCGTTCCGACGCGCCGCTCGGCGGTTATTCGTATAACCGGCTGGCCGACGACGTCCGCGTCGTGGCGGAGGCGCTCGGCCTGCAGGATGCCACGCTCGTCGGCTTCTCCATGGGCGGCGCGGTCGCCATCCGCTACATCGCCCGGCATGCCGCGCGGCGCATGCGCGGGCTCGTGCTGGCGGCCGCGGCGGCGCCGCTCGCGACCAAGCATCCGGGCTTTCCGGTCGGCCGCCCCAAAGCCTATTACGACGCCATCATCCGGGGATTGGAAGCCGACCGTCCGAAGACGACGGCCGATTTCAACGCCGGCGTCTTCCATAAGCCCGTCAGCGGTCCGTTCCGGGCCTGGTTCGACGGGCTTGGCCTCGAGGCGTCCGCCTACGGCGCCATCCGGGGGATGCAGGCGGTGCGGGACGAGGATCTGCGCGGCGACCTGCCGCTGATCCGCGTGCCGACGACGATTCTGCACGGCAAATACGACGGCATCGTGCCGTTCAAGTACGCCGAGCTGCAGCGGCAGGGCATCCCGGACGCCGAGCTGGTGCCCTTCGAGGAGAGCGGTCATGGACTGTTCTACGAAGAGCGGGAGAAGTTCGACCGGGAGCTGCTGAAGGCGCTGCAGGCGCAGACGCCGCCGGCTCGCCGGTACCGGTAGCTTAAGGCGGCGCGCAAAAAGGCGGCGGAACCTTGAACCGCACCTCCCGTTGCTAGATGGCGTCTGCCAATCGAGAGGCGGTTCAATCTTGTTCGGCTGCCTTTTTTTGCTGCGCGCGCCGATGCACGCGCATTGCGTTTCGCGCTCAATCGCGCCGGTAGATCAACCCCCGCAGCGTCTTCGCATCCTGCTCGGAAATCTCCCAGCCCTGCGAGCTATGCTCGGAGTCGACGAGCAGCCCCTTCCAGCCGTCCCCGTCTTCGATGTTGAGCACGTAATCTTTCCGCGAGCCATTCTCGAAGTAAAGCCGCATTCGGAATAACGCCCCGTAATCGAGCGCGCCGGCCATTTTCTTCGCATCGCCCAAAACCTGCACGAACGTGCGGATCTCGCCCTCGTCCGAGATCATCCTTGACTGAAACGGCGGCTTATCCATCCGTTGGCACAGCTCCGCGCAGGTCAGTTCGATCTTCGTCACGGCGCTGCCGGGCAGGCTCGCCTTGAACCGTTCGGCGCCGGACGAGCAGGCCGACGCCGCGAGCACGAGCAGCAGCACCGGAAGCAGCAGGTACCGTTCGCGTTTTCGCATAAAGACTCCCCCATTCTTTTTCCGGCTTGCGTCTTCTTAGACGGCGGCAAGCGCGAGAAGGTTCCGTGACGATTTCCGCGATTTCCCGTTGGTTCCTTTTGGCGGGAGATACATCGAAGAGGAGGCCCTCGGACGAGCCCTGCCGTTCCGGCGCCCGAAAGAATCCCCTTGACGATTTCGGTTATAATGTACCTATTTGGCAGCATAAGGGGGAAGCGGCATGTCGCATTACTGCAAGGTGCTGATCGTCGACGACGAGGCGCTGATCCGGCAGGGCATCAAGCATTATATGAATTGGGAGCAGGAAGGCTTCCGGATCGTCGGCGAGGCGGCGAACGGGAAGGAGGCGCTGGCGCTCGTCGAGGAGCTGCGGCCGCATATCGTGCTGACGGACCTCGTCATGCCCGTCATGGACGGGGAGGAACTGACGCGGCAGATCAAGCTGCGCCATCCGGAGATCGAGGTGATCGTCCTGAGCAGCTTCGGCGATTTCGATTCCGTGCGCGCGACGTTCCAGAGCGGCGTCCGCGATTATATTTTGAAACCGAAACTCGAAACCGGGCATATGCTGGAGGTCCTGAAGGCGGCCGCCGCGAAAATCCCGGAACTGCAAGTCGGCCGCGACGCGGAGCGGCGCGGTCCCTCGGTGGACGCGGCGCTCGAGCGGCTGCTGTCCGGCTACGGATCGGACGGCGCGCGGGACGAGCTGGCCGCGGCCTTCCCGCACGGCGCGTTCTGCCTGCTCGGCGCGGACGTGCGCGGCCGGCCGAACGCCAAGCGGCTGGCCGCCGCGATCCGGCAGCGCATCGAAGCGGAGCTCGGCAACCACGCGCAGGACAACCGGGTCGCGTACCGGGGGCTCGCGTCCGAGACGGCGGCGGCGCTCGTGCTCGTCAACCTCGACGAGCAGGCGCTCGGCCTGCTGCCGATCTGGGCGCGGGCGATGACGGGCGCGCCGGAGCTGGCCGAGGCCGGGTCGGCGCTGGTCGTCGGCGAGCCGTTCGCGGAGCTGACGCGCCTCGAGTCCGCCTACCGGGACGGCCTGCTCCGGCTGATGGACGCCGCGTTCTATCTCGGCGGGCGGAAGCTGCTGCTGCACAACGAGCTGCCGGAGCCGGCGCAAGCGCCGGAGCCGTTCAACCTGAACCGGTTCACCGACCTGTTCAAGCGGGAGCGCTTCGACGCGGCGTTCGACTACGTGCGCGCGTTCATGCGGGCGTACCGGGCGGATTACGCCACGGACGTCTTCGCGTTCAAGTCGTTCCTCAACAACCTGATGTTCAACGTCGCGGTGCTGCTCGGCAACATGGGGTACGACGCCCGGCCGCTCGAGAGCAAGAAGTACGACTATTTCAAGGCGATCGAGGAAGCCCGGAGCGCGGAAGCCGCATCGGAGCTGCTGGACGCGTACGTCGCGGAAGCGCGGGCGTGCATCGCCGCCAAGCACGAGCAGGCGGGCAACGCGAACATGAAGCGGCTGCTGGACTATATTCACGAGCATTACGCGGAGCCGCTCAACCTGACGGAGATGGCGAAGCATTTCCACTTCAATCCGTCCTACCTGTCCAGCTACTTCTCCGCGCATCATAACGAAGGGTTCGTCGATTACGTGCACCGCGTCCGGCTCGAGAAAGCCGAGGAGCTGCTGCGCGCCGGCGAAGCGTCGATCTCGGAGATCAGCGGCCTGGTCGGCTATTCCGACCACAGTTACTTCTGCAAGGTGTTCAAGAAGCACGCCGGCCTGTCGCCGAGCCGTTACCGGCAGCAAGCCCTGCATGAAAACGGAGCAAAGCCATGAGAAGCCTATTGGATCGCTTCAAATACAACGGGCTGTTCGTCAAGTTGTTCGTCATCATGGCGGCCGGCATCGTCGCGGCTTCGATCACGACGACGTGGACGACGATCAACATGTCGAGCCGCGTCTTCATGGACACGTTCAGCATCACGAACTCGAAGATCGTCGGCCAAATCCAGGGCAGCCTGGACTCGTTCAACTATTCCATCATCCTGACGGCGAACAAAATCGCACAAAGCGGCACGATCCGGCAGTTCCTCACCGAGGGCGAAGGCGACTCCCGGGCGATGTTCAACGCTTATTTCCAAATGGCGCAGCAAATGAACCGGTACCGCTCCAGCGTCGACGCGTACGACATCGGCATCACGGTCACCGGCGTCAACGGCCGGCGCTATTCCACGGACCGGTCGTACTGGCCCGTCGCGGACAGCGCCCTGCCCGGCCATCCCATCACGAAGCGCACGCTCGCCGAGCCGCGCAAGCTGCTCTATTCGTACGACGACGCCGCCGCGTCCGGCATTCAGGGGCTGACGCCGACGGTCATCGCGTCCAAGGCGCTCGTCGACCGGAGCGGCGACGTCTACGGCATGGTCTATTTCGCCGTGCGCGAGCCGTATTTCGCCGGCTTCTACGACGGCAACACGAGCGCGGGCAACGACGTCGCCGTGCTGGACAAGCAGGGCCGGATCGTGTCGTCCAACCGCGCCGACTGGATCGGCCGCGTGGCCCCGGACCTGCTCGCGAGCGCGGAGGCGATCGACAAGAAGGGGCTGCCTTACCTGAACGCCCGCGTCATGGGCAAGGACCAGCTGCTGCTCGCGAAGCAGCTCGGCGGCCTCGGCCTGTACATGGTCAACGTCATCGACAAGCGGCAGGTGCTCGGGCAGATGACCGACACGCCGCGGATCGCGCTTAGCGCGATGGCCATCGTGGCCGTGACCGTCCTGATCGTCTTCCTCGTCTCCCGCAACCTGACGAAATCCATGACCCGGCTCGTGAAGCAGATCTCGACGATCTCCAAGTACGAATTCGACCGCCACGTCAAGGTCGACGGGAGCTACGAGACGCGGCAGCTCGCCCTCGCGTTCAACGCGATGATCGACGAGCTGAACGATTACGTCGGCAAGCTCGTCGAGACGCAGAACCAGCGGCGGAACGCGGAGCTGGAGGCGCTGCAGCAGCAGATCAACCCGCATTTCCTGTACAACACGCTCGCCTCGGTGAAGTTCATGGTGCAGCAGGGCAGCAAGGAGAAGGCGGCGGAGACGATCCACGCGCTCATCTCGCTGCTGCAGAACGCGATCGGCAACGTCAGCGAGATGATCACGGTCCGGGAGGAGCTCGATAATCTGAAGAGCTACGTCCTGATCAATCAGGTGCGCTACGGCGAGCGCATCCGCGTCAGCTACTTCGTCGCGCCGGACTGCCTGGACTGCCGGATTCCGAAGCTGATGATCCAGCCGTTCATCGAGAACGCGTTCTTCCACGCCTTCAACGAGAAGCCGGAAGGGTACATCCACATCATGGTCGCGCAGGAGAACGCATCGCTCGTCTGCGAGGTGGTCGACAACGGCGACGGCATGAACCTGAGCGGCGCGATGCCGAAGCAGGTGAGCAAGCGCCAGCTGTTCAGCGGCATCGGCGTGCGCAACGTCAACGACCGCATCAAGCTGCTGTTCGGCGAAAGCTACGGGGTCGAAATCTCGAGCAAGCCCGGCGAAGGGACGCGGGTCCGCATACGAATTCCGCTGCTGCGGCATAATAATTTTACAACTTTCTAAAGATTGTCCAAGCTGACAGGTAACGCTTTCAATAACTCATAAGAATATGACAAGCCGTTGTAAAGATCGTCCTAACGAGCCCGAACGAGCGGGTGCTATCATGAAATTGTAAGTTGCGGAAACGCTTACAATATACAATCAATCGGAGGTCTTGCACGTGAAGAAATTGATTGGACTGCTCGCGATTTGCGCATTCGTCCTCTCGGCATGCTCGTCGAACGCGGGCAATAACGCGGGCACCGGCACGAACGCGGGCGGCACAGGCAACGCAGGGGAGTCGACCGGCAAAATCACGGTTTGGGCATGGGATCCCAACTTCAACATCAAAGCGATGAACCTCGCCAAAGAAGCGTACGCGGCGAAGGATTCGAGCCTGACGGTCGATATCATCGAGAACGCGCAGAACGATATCGTGCAGAAGCTGAACACCGGCATGAGCTCCGGCACCACGAAGGGCCTGCCGAACATCGTCCTGATCGAGGATTACCGCGCGCAGAGCTTCCTGCAGGCGTACCCGGACATGTTCTACGACCTCAGCGGCACGATCAAGCCGAGCGACTTCGCGGACTACAAGCTCGGCACGACCGCGGTCGACGGCAAGCAGTACGGATTGCCTTTCGATTCCGGCGTAGCGGGTCTGTACGTGCGGACGGACTACTTGAAGCAGGCGGGCTATACGATCGACGACCTGCAGGACATCACCTGGGACCAATACATCGAGATCGGCAAGAAAGTGAAGGCGGCCACGGGCAAAGACTGGATCTCCCTGGACCCGAACGATCTCGGCATCATCCGCATGATGATCCAATCCGCGGGCTCGTGGTACCTGGACGCGGACGGCAAAACGCCGAACATCGCCAACAACGCGGCCATGAAGGAAGCGTTCGAGGATTACAAGAAGCTGATGGACGCGAACATCGTCAAGATTCACTCCGACTGGAGCCAACTCGTCGCGAACTATAACAAAGGCGACGTCGCGTCGGTGCCGACGGGCAACTGGTTCACGCCGTCGATCACGGCGGAAGCGTCGCAGTCCGGCAAGTGGGCGATCGCGCCGATGCCGAAGCTGGCGAACACGCCGAACTCGGTCCACGCGACCAACCTCGGCGGCAGCTCGTGGTACGTCCTGAACGTGCCGGGCAAGGAGAAAGCCGCGCAGTTCCTGAAAGACACGCTGGGCTCCGACGTGAACCTGTACCAGAAGCTCGTGACGGACGTCGGCGCCATCGGCACGTACAAGCCGGCGACGTCCGGCGAGGCGTACACCGCGGCCAACGAGTTCTTCGGCGGCCAGAAGATCGTCTCCGACTTCGCGAAGTGGACGACCGAAATCCCGAGCGTCAACTATGGCTTGCACACGTACGCCATCGAAGACATTCTCGTCGTCGAAATTCAAAACTACCTGAACGGCCAGAAGCTGGACGACGTGCTGAAGCAAGCGCAAAGCCAAGCCGACGCGCAGGTGAAATAAACGCCTCACGCCCGGGCCTTGGGACAGGGTTACGCGCGGCGCCGCCGAGTCGTTATCGGGCCGGTCCCGCGGACCTGCCCCAAGGTCTTTATTATGAAGCCGAGAAGAAAGGAGCTGGCGCTCCAATGAGCAAAACGAAAACAAGCCTGAACATCAAGGCGAGAACGAACGCGGTCGGCTGGTCGTTCATTGCGCTGGCGGTGCTGCTGATCTGCGCGTTTTACTTCTATCCGATGATCAAAGCGCTGAACCTGTCGTTCCAATCGGGAACGGGCACGAACCTTCACTACGTCGGAGGCCACAATTACACGCGGCTCTTCAAGGACCAGACGTTCCTGACCGCGCTCAAGAACACGTTCGTCTTCCTGATCGTGCAGGTGCCGATCATGATCGTGCTCGCCCTGTTCATCTCCGTGCTGCTGAACGACAGCAAGCTGAAGCTGAAAGGATTTTTCCGCACGGCCATCTTCCTGCCGGCCGTCACCTCGCTCGTCGCGTATTCGGTTATTTTCAAGTATCTGTTCGGCAACGACGGACTCATCAATACGGCGCTCCTGAAACTCCATCTCATCGGCGCGCCGATCCAATGGATCACCGACCCGTTCTGGGCCAAAATCACGATCATTATCGCCATTACGTGGCGCTGGACCGGCTATAACATGATTTTTTACCTGTCGGCCCTGCAAAACATCGACAATTCCATCTACGAAGCGGCGCGCATCGACGGCGCATCGGCCTTACGCCAATTCCGCCAGATCACGATTCCGCTCTTGAAACCGATCATCCTGTTCACGTCCATCACGTCGACGATCGGCACGCTGCAGCTGTTCGACGAGGTCATGAACATTACGAAGGGCGGACCGGGCAACGCGACCACGACGCTCTCCCAATATATTTACAACCTGTCGTTCAAGTACACGCCGGACTTCGGCTACGCGGCCACGGTCTCGTACGGCGTCGTCATCCTGATCGTGATCTTCTCCATCATCCAGTTCAAAGTGGCAGGTGACCGAAATGGCTAAACGAACCTTCACCTACGTATTCTTAAGCCTTGCGGCGATCATCTCGATCTTCCCGTTCCTGTGGATGATCGTCAGCGCGACGAACAAGTCGGTCGACGTCACCAAAGGCACGCTGCTGCCGGGCGCGAACCTGGGCGCCAACTTCAGCAAAATCGTCGATCAGATCGCGCTCGGGCCGGCCCTGCTCAATTCCGCCAAAATCTCGATCTCGACGACGGTGCTCGCGCTTCTGATCGCTTCGCTGGCGGGCTACGGCTTCGAAATTTTCCGCAGCCGCGCGAAGGACGTCGTCTTCAATATTTTGCTGCTGTCCATGATGATTCCGTTCGCGGCGCTCATGGTGCCGCTGTACCGCATGTTCGGCACGATCACGCGGGTGATTCCGGCGATCGGCATCGACACGATGTCGGCGGTCGTGCTGCCGACGGTCACGACGGCGTTCCTGATCTTCTTCTTCCGCCAGAGCACGAAGATGTTCCCGAAGGACATGCTCGAAGCGGGCCGGATCGACGGGCTGAACGAGCTCGGCGTCTTCTTCCGCATCTACGTGCCGACGATGCGCACGTCGTACGCGGCGGCCGCGATCATCACGTTCATGTCCAGCTGGAACAACTACCTGTGGCCGCTCGTCGTGCTGCAGTCGCCGGAGAAGCGGACGATTCCGCTGCTGATCTCCAATCTCGGCTCCAGCTACGCGCCGGATTACGGCGTGAACATGCTCGTCATTCTGATCGCGACGCTGCCGACCGCCATCGTGTTCTTCCTGATGCAGAAGCATTTCGTCGCCGGCATGACCGGATCGGTCAAATAAGCAACGCTGAAGGAAAGCAAGCTGAAGGAAAGCAAGCATACGCAAGGAGGATTCCGCAAGTGAAAGCAACGAATGCCGACATCCATTGGCTGAGCGACCCCGAAGTGTACCGGGTGAACCGGCTCGACGCCCAATCCGACCACCGGTATTACCGCACGATGGCGGAAGCCGAGCGCGGCGGGCCCATGGCCATGCGCCAATCGCTGAACGGGCGGTGGAAATTCAGCTGCGCGGCCGACCCGTCGGGCCGGGCGGAGCGCTTCTACGAGACGGATTACGACTGCGGCGCCTGGGACGACATCGACGTGCCGGGCCATATCCAGCTACAGGGCTACGGACGGCCGCAATACGTGAACACGATGTACCCGTGGGACGGGCTCGAGGACGTCCGGCCGCCGGCGATTCCGCGGCGCAATCCGGTCGGCAGCTACGTGAAGCGGTTCCGGCTGACGGAGGAGCTGCGTTCCGGGCCGGTTTATATTTCGTTCCAAGGCGTGGAGTCGGCGTTCTACGTCTGGCTCAACGGCCGCTTCGTCGGCTATGCTGAGGACAGCTTCACGCCGTCGGCGTTCGAGCTGACGCCGTACCTGCGGGACGGCGACAACAAGCTCGCCGTCGAGGTGTATCAGCGCAGCACGGGCGGCTGGCTCGAGGACCAGGATTTCTGGCGGTTCTCGGGCATTTTCCGCGAGGTGTACCTGTATACCGTGCCGGAGGCGCACGTCCGGGACCTGCAGGTGCGCGCGGAGCTTGGCGACGATTACGCGCACGGACGGCTGACGGTCGACCTCGAGCTGCTCGGACTCGCGGACAGCCCCGGCGAAGGCGGTCGCGCGGCGCTCACGCTGAAGGACGCGGACGGGAACGTCGTGGCCGAGGCGGAAAGCCGGTTCGCGGGCGGCCGGGCAACGCTCGCGGCGGACGCCGGGCGGGTCGAGACGTGGAGCGCGGAGACGCCGTATTTGTACCGGGTCTGCCTGTCGGTCTACGACGCGAGCGGCGAGCTGCGGGAAGCGATCGTGCAGCGGGCCGGCTTCCGCCGGTTCGAGCTGCGCGGCGGCGTCATGCGCTTGAACGGCAAGCGGATCGTCTTCAAGGGCGTGAACCGCCACGAGTTCAACGCCCGCCGCGGCCGGTCGGTCACGGAAGAAGACATGCTGTGGGACGTCAAGACGATCAAGCGCCACAATATGAACGCCGTCCGCACGTCGCATTATCCGAACCAGACGCGCTGGTACGAGCTGTGCGACGAATACGGCCTGTACGTCATCGACGAGATGAACCTGGAAACGCACGGCTCCTGGCAGAAGATGGGCGCCGTCGAGCCGTCCTGGAACATTCCGGGCGACAAGCCGGAATGGCGGGGCGCGGTGCTGGACCGGGCGCGGTCGATGCTGGAGCGGGACAAGAACCATCCGTCGATTCTGATCTGGTCCTGCGGCAACGAATCGTACGCCGGCCAGGTGATCCTGGACGCGTCGAATTACTTCCGCGAACGGGATCCGGGCCGGCTCGTCCACTACGAGGGCGTGTTCCACAACCGCGCCTACGACGCGACGAGCGACATGGAGAGCCGGATGTACGCGAAGCCGGCGGACATCGCCGCTTACCTGGAGACCGATCCGGCGAAGCCGTACATCAGCTGCGAATACATGCACGCGATGGGCAATTCGGTCGGCGGGATGCACAAGTACACGGAGCTCGAGGACCGTTATCCGAAGTATCAGGGCGGCTTCATCTGGGACTATATCGACCAATCCCTGATCGCGCGGGACCGGTACGGCCGCGAATATTTCGCCTACGGCGGCGATTTCGGCGACCGTCCGACGGACTACAGCTTCTGCGGCAACGGAATCGTGTTTGCCGACCGGCGCGAGACGCCGAAGCTGCAGGAGGTCAAGTTCCTGTACCAGAACGTCCGGCTCGCGCCGTCGCGCGAAGGCGTGCGGATCGCGAACGGGAACCTGTTCGCGAACACGGACCGTTGGGCGCTGTCGGTGCGGCTGTACCGCGACGGCATCGAGACGTTCCGGTGGACCGGCGAAGCGTCGGTCGCGCCGGACGAGGAAGCGTTCGTGCCCGTGCGGCTGCCGGACGAGGCGGCGGCCGCGCCGGGCGAGTACGCGATGCACGCGGCGCTCGTGCTGAAGGCGGACGAGGCGTGGGCAGAGGCCGGCCACGAGGTCGCCTTCGGCGAAGGCCGCTTCGAGGTCGCGGCGCCGGCGGATGACGCGGCGCTCGCGCCTGCCGCGGGAACGCTCCGCGTCGTCGAAGGCGACGTCAACATCGGCGTGCACGGCGACGGCTTCTCCGTCCTGTTCTCGAAGCAGGCCGGCTCGCTCGTCTCGCTGCGCTACGGCGCGCGGGAGCTGATCGAGGCGCCGCCGGTGCCGCTGTTCTGGCGGGCGGCGACGGACAACGACAAAGGGACCAACCTCGGCTTCGACGCCGGCCTGTGGTACGCGGCCAGCCTGGCGCGCCGGTGCACGGGGGTCTCGCTGGAGGCTTCCGCGTCCGGCGGGGAGGCGACGGCGGCGTTCGACTACGCCTTCGCGATCAGCGCGGAGCTGCGCGTCCGCGTCGCCTATACCGTCCGCGCGGACGGCCAAGTCCGCGTCCGGATGGACTACTCCGGCGCGGCCGGACTGCCGGACGTGCCGATCGTCGCGCTGTCCTTCAAGACGTCCGCCGATTACGGGCATACGGAATGGTACGCCCTCGGGCCGGAAGAGAATTACGCGGACCGCGCGTTCGGCGCGCGTCTCGGCCTGTTCTCGCGGAACGTGCGGGAGCTGCCGTCCCCGTACCTGGTGCCGCAGGAGTCCGGCAACCGGACCGGCGTCCGCCGGCTGCGCCTCACGGACGGCCGCGGGCAAGGGCTGCAGCTCGCCGCTTCGCCCGCCGCGCCGGTAGAATGCGCCGTCTCGCCGTATACGGCGTTCGAGCTGGAGCACGCCGCGCATCCGTACGAGCTCCCGGACGTCCACTACACCGTCGTCACCGTGGCGGGGCGCCAAATGGGCGTCGGCGGCGACGACAGCTGGGGCGCGCCGGTGCACGCGGAATACCGCATCCCGGCGGACCGGCCGCTCAGCTTCGCGTTCACGCTGTCGCCCGTCGACGGCGCGGCCGCGGCGCGCGGTTGATCGGCTAACGCGCTCGCAATCGCGAAAGGCCGGCATGGCGGCGATCCTTCGGGATCGCCCCGCGCCGGCCTTTTTCGCCGTGCCCGAACAAGAACAAGCCTATAGAAGAAAACCCCCGGCCGAGTGGCGCGGGGGTTGTTCGTATCGGAACCGATGCTTATTTCGCGGCGTCGTAACGCTTGCCGACTTCCGCCCAGTTCACGACGTTCCAGAACGCGCCGATGTAATCCGGGCGTTTGTTTTGGTATTTCAGGTAGTACGCGTGCTCCCAAACGTCCAGGCCGAGGAGCGGCGTGTCGCCTTCCATGATCGGGCTGTCTTGGTTCGGCAGGCTGTACACTTTCAGCTTGCCGTTGCTCAGCGCGAGCCATGCCCAGCCGCTGCCGAAGCGCGTCGTGGCCGCTTTCGCGAAGTCGGCTTTGAATTGCTCGAGGCCGCCCAGTTCGCTTTCGATCGCGTCGGCCAAAGCACCCGTAGGCGCGCCGCCCGCGTTCGGGCCGATCGTTTCCCAGAAGAGGGAGTGGTTCGCGTGGCCGCCGCCGTTGTTGCGGACAGCCGTGCGGATCGCTTCCGGCACGCTGTTCAGGTCGGCGATCAGGTCCTCGACGGATTTGCTTTGCAGCTCGGGAGCGGATTCCAGAGCGGCGTTGAGGTTCGTAACGTAAGTGTTATGATGACGGTCGTGGTGAATCATCATCGTCGTTTCGTCGATATGCGGTTCAAGAGCGTTGTTCGCGTAAGGTAAAGCCGGCAGTTGATGGGCCATTTCGAAAACCTCCTAATAGATATGTATTTTCCCTTCTCATTATCTCCGTTCCCGTCCAATAAATCAACATAAATGTTTGTAAAGTCGGTTTGTACATTCATCGGCGCCGGAACATCCTTTAGCATGAACATTTCCCCGTTTTTCCATACCGTCCTTCGGGGCGGACGAGCTTCGAGGCAAGACGACCTCCGCCGGAATATACATAACTACCAACGTGCAAAGGGGTGAGGCCGAATGAAGGTATCGGACGCGGGATTGCCCGGCGTGAAAGTCATCGAGCCCGGCGTGGTTCAAGACGCCCGCGGCTTCTTCATGGAGAGCTACAACCGCGAAGCCCTGCTGCGGCACGGGATCGCGGCGGCGTTCGTGCAGGATAACCATTCGCTGTCCGCGGTGCCGGGCACGCTGCGCGGCTTGCACTACCAGCTGGAACCGCGGGCCCAGACGAAGCTTGTCCGGGTGACCGCCGGCCGCGTCTTCGACGTCGTCGTGGACATTCGCCGCGGCTCGCCGGCGTTCGGGCGCTGGGAAGGGTTCGAGCTGTCGGCGGACAACAAGAAGCAGCTGCTCGTCCCGCAAGGCTTCGCGCACGGGTTCGTCACGCTCGAGCCGGATACGGAAGTGCTTTACAAAGTCGACGCGTATTACTCGCAGCCCCATGACCGCGGCATCGCCTGGGACGATCCGGAGCTCGGCATCGCCTGGCCGCTCGCGCCGGCCGTGCTGTCGGCCAAGGACGGGCGGCATCCTCCGCTCCGCGAAGCGGACATCAATTTTACCTACTCGAGGTGAGGACAGCGTGAAACTGTTGATTACGGGCGGAGCCGGCTTCATCGGCAGCAACTTCGTGCATTACATGCGCAAGGCGCATCCGTCTTATACGCTCCTGAACGTGGACGCGTTGACGTACGCAGGTAATATAACCAATTTGGACGGCATCGAATCGGATGCGCGCTACCGGTTCGTCCGGGCGGACATCCGGGACGCCGCCGCGCTCGAGCCGCTCTTCGCGGAAGGCGTGGACGCCGTCGTCCACTTCGCGGCGGAATCGCACGTCGACCGGAGCATTTTGCGGCCGGACGTGTTCGTGACGGCGAACGTCCTCGGCACGCAGACGCTGCTGGAGCTGGCGCGGACGCACCGGGTCGGCAAATTCGTGCAGGTCTCCACCGACGAGGTATACGGCACGCTGGGCGCGACCGGCCTGTTCTCGGAGACGACGCCGCTCGCCCCGAACAGCCCGTATTCCGCGAGCAAAGCGGCGGCCGATCTGCTCGTGCGGGCGTACCGCGAGACCTACGGCCTGGACGTGAACATCACGCGCTGCTCCAACAACTACGGGCCGTACCAGTTTCCGGAGAAGCTCATCCCGCTCATGATCGCGAAGGCGATGCGGGACGAACCGCTGCCGGTGTACGGCGACGGGCTGAACGTGCGCGACTGGCTCTACGTCGAGGACCACTGCAGCGCGATCGACCTCGTGCTGCACAAGGGCGCGCCGGGCGAGGCGTACAACGTCGGCGGCCGCAACGAACGGACGAATCTGGAGGTCGTGTCGACGATTCTGGAGGCGCTCGGCAAGCCGGCTTCCTTGATCGCGCACGTGCCGGACCGGCTGGGACACGACCGCCGGTACGCGATCGACGCGGACAAAATCCGCGACACCCTCGGCTGGTCGCCGCAGTACCCGTACGAGCGGGGCATCCGCGCCACGATTCAATGGTACGTCGACCATCCGGCCTGGATGGCCGATATCGCCTCCGGCGCGTACCGGCGCAAGAACGAAGGACATTAAGCGAAGGCAAGGAGCGGGATGGACATGACAACGAGAGCGATGCGCATCATCGTCACGGGAGCGAACGGACAGCTGGGCCAAGAGCTGCTGCGGCTGCCGAATGTGGAACGGCAGGGCGTCAGCCTGCTCGGCTTCGGCCGCGGCGGGCTGGACGTGACGAGCCTGCAGAGCTGCCGCGAAATCGTCAAGCGGTACCAGGCGGACGCCGTCATCCACTGCGCGGCGTACACGGCCGTCGACAAGGCGGAGTCGGAGCCGGACGAAGCGTTCCGCATCAACGCGGAGGGGACGCGCAACATCGCGCTCGCCGCGAAGGAGTTCGGCGCCAAGCTGGTCTATGTCAGCACCGATTACGTGTTCGACGGGACGGCTTCGGAGCCGTACAAGGAAGGCGACGCGACGAAGCCCCGCACCGCGTACGGCCGGACGAAGCTCGCCGGGGAACGAGAGGTGCAGGCCGTCGGCGGGCGCGCGTTCATCGTCCGGACTTCGTGGGTCTACGGCAAATACGGCCGCAATTTCGTCGAGACGATCCGCGGCCTGGCGAAGACGCAGGACGAAATCCGGGTCGTGAACGACCAGTTCGGCTCGCCGACCTATACGCGCGACCTGGCGGAATTTCTGATCCGGCTCGCGCAGACGGACCGGTACGGCCTGTATCATGCGAGCGGCAGCGGCGTCTGCTCGTGGTACCAGTTCGCGCGGGCGATTCTGGAGGATGCCGGCGTCCGGGACGTCAAGCTCGTGCCGTGCGCGACGGCGGACCATCCGCGGCCCGCGCCGCGGCCGGCGTATTCCGCGATGGAGCACGGCGAGATCAAGCGGCAGGGGTTCGAGGATCTGCGGCATTGGCGCGAGGCGCTGTCCGCATACATGCGCGACTGACGCGGTTGCGCGCCGGCGGCGGCGGGTCGTCCGCTCCCGCGGAGAAGAACGGCTGCACGGAAAAGCGCCTATTAATGTAAGCGCTTCAAAAACCTGTCCGCCCGTCCCTGGGCGGATTTTTCTTTGCTTCGCGGCGCCGCGTATCGCCTGGTTCGCGATTATCCTGATCGACGGTTGCTGCGACGCCGTTCCCCAAACCCGCCGATGCCTCTGTTCCCCGCAAGCCGCCCGCAACGTCGGAGGGGGTTGCCATTTCGTCAATTGAGTAGTAAACTGACAGCGAGCCCGACGTAGAGAGGAGGAACGAAGTGAGCGGCAACACGTTAGGTTCCCTGATTTGGCTCCGCATGGTCCGGTTCTCGAACCGCAGCCATCAGATGACGAACGAATTTTTGAAGCGATTCGAGCTGACGACCGCCCAATTCGACGTGCTGGTGCAGGTTCACGCGTTCCAGCCGCTGAATCAGACGGAGCTGGCCCGCAAGGTGACGGTCACGCAGGGCGGCATATCCCGCATGCTCGACCGCCTGGAGAGGGACGGCTACATCGCGCGCCGCCAGGATTGGAAGATCAAGACGATCCGCCTGACGGACAAAGGCGAAGCGGTCGTCAAGCAGGCGCTGCCGGCCCAGATCGCGTTCCAGTCGTCGTTCTTCGACGAGGTGCTGACGCGGGAGGAGCAGCAAGCGCTGTACGGAATGATGACGCGGCTTCAGAAGCACGGCGAGCGCAAAGAGCTGCCGCCGGAAAAATAAAACGGCCGATCCGCAGAGACAATTTTTTTTGCCTTATCAATTGACTAGTCAAGTCATAAAAACATCATGATCCGCAAAGGAGCGTTCCATTTATGAAAAGCTATCGCATCGATCCAAGCAAAGGCATGGAAATCGGACTGTATTCGGTCGGGGATTATTTTCGAAATCCGCATACGGGGACGATGATCAGCCCGCAGCGGCGCATGCAGGAGTTCGTGGAGGCCGCGCAGCTGGCCGAGCAGGCCGGTCTCGACGTCTTCTCCGTCGGCGAGAGCCATCAGGAGCACTTCGTCACGCAGGCGCACACGGTCGTCCTGAGCGCGGTCGCCCAAGCGACCCGGCGCATCAAGATCGCCAGCTCGACGACGGTGCTGAGCGTGCTGGATCCCGTGCGCGCGTACGAGGACTTCGCGACGATCGACCTCCTCTCCGGCGGGCGCGCCGAGATCATCGCCGGCCGCGGCTCGCGCGTGGGCGCCTACGAGCTGCTCGGCGCCGACGTGCAGGATTACGAGGAGCTGTTCGAAGAGAAAATGGGCCTGCTGCTCAAGCTGAACGACGAGGAAACCGTAACCTGGAGCGGCAAATTCCGCGCGCCGCTGCGGCAGGCGAAGATCCTCCCCCGTCCGCTGAACGGCCGGCTTCCGATCTGGCGCGGCGTGGGCGGCTCGCCGGGCAGCGCGGTCAAGGCCGGCGCGGCCGGCGTCCCGATGACGATCGCGATGCTCGGCGGCCCGTCGGCCAACTTCAAGGACTCCGTCGACGCGTACCGCCGCGCGGCCGCGCAGAACGGCCACGATCCCGCGGAGCTGCCGGTCGGCATCACGAGCATGCTTTACGTGGCGGAGAATTCGCAGGACGCGGTCAAGGAGTTCCACCCGCACCTGAACATCGCGTTCCGGGCGCTGCGCGGCGGATCGTATCCGTTGGAAGCGGTGAGCCATGCGGCCGCCGACCCGGGAGAAGCGCTGATGGTCGGCAGCCCCGAGCTCGTGATCGAGAAAATCCTCCGCCAGCACGAGCTGTTCGGCCACCAGCGGCTGCTGGTTCAAACGGACGTCGGCGGCGTGCCGTTCGGGAAGCTCGCGAAGAACATCGAACTAATCGCCGCGCGCATCCTGCCGGCCGTGCGGAAATACACGCGGGCCGGAGGGGAGGCATGACCATGCGAATCGCGGTGCTGTCCGGAACCGTCGTGGGCGCCAATACGCGAACGGCGATGAACCGGGTGCTGCAGGAAGTGCGCGCCCTGCGCCCCGAGGCGGAAGTCGCGCTGATCGATCTCGCGGAGCACGATCTCGTCTACAGCGACGGACGTCCTTACCGGCATTACAAAGGCGACACGAGGAGGGTGCTCGAGGCCCTGATGGAAGCGGACGCGGTGCTGATCGGGACGCCGACCTTCCAGGCTTCGATCCCGGCGCCGCTTAAAAACGTCTTCGACCTGCTGCCGGCCGACGGCTTCCGGGACAAAACCGTCGGCATCGCGGTCACCGCCGGGACGCCGAAGCATTTTCTGATGGCCGAGCAGCAGCTGAAGCCGATCTTGGCTTACATGAAGGCGAACGTCGTGCCCGCGTATGTGTTTATCGAGGAGAAGGATTTCGACGGCGGGACGCTCGCGAACGAGGACGTCGGGCGGCGCATCCGCCGCTTGGCGGAAGATACCTTGGCGCTCGCGGACGCCTGGGGGAGCATCCGGCGGACGAGTTGACGGCGCCGGCGCGGAAGCCCGTCCGAGCGAGGAAGCGGACTCGGAAGGGAAGAGGGGAATGGCAAAAAGGGACAACGCCGGTTGTTCCTTTTTGCCGTTTCGCCGGGGCAAGGCTGGCGAAGAAGGGCGCAACGCCGGCGCAGCGGAGCTTGCCGCGCTGGCGGGCTGTTCCTTTGTTCCCAGCGAAAACGCAGACACCGGCATGAAAGCGCTTAATTTTAAGCGCTTTCAACAGGATTCGGGCGGATTTTCAACTTTTTTAAGGATTTTTAAAGGTTTTAGAAGGAATTCAAATGATTTTGTCGTATTATTAAATTTACCTAAAAAATTCGTTAGAGGCTGCACCCATACTGGACTTGAAGAGGAGCATGAAGTTATGGACGTTCGATCCTTCCAATTAGCCGACTATCAATCCGTTACCGAGCTGCTGGAGACCGTCTTGACGCCGGAATGTTACGAGCAAACCATGGAAGCCTTCGCCCGCCAGCTCTCGTGGGACAGCGAGCTGGTGCTGGTCGCCGCTGTCGGCAACGACGTCGCGGGCATCATGATCGGAACCATCGACAACGGCCGCGGGTTCTACTACCGCATCGCCGTTCATCCGAAGTACCAGCGCCAAGGCATCGGCAAACAGTTGATCGCGTCGCTTCGCCAGCGCTTCGTGCAGCGGGGCGTCTCGAAGATCATGATCACGGCCGACGAACACAACGAACCGATCCTCTCGCTTTACGAATCGCTCGGCTACGTGACGGCGGATTTCTTCCGTTCGTTCCAGAAGCTGAGCATCGTCGCAGGGTAACCTGCGGCTCGGGCCTCTTTATTTATACCGCGTACGACCGGACAAGCATATCTGCCGTCATTGCTTTTGGCGAACAGATATGCTTTTCTTGACTTATACGCTCGTTTTCGCGTCATAATTGGAAATAATAAGAATAACGATCTGCACGCCTGCAAGAAATTCAACCTGCGTAGGAGTATTGCTTATGACGACCTATCGGCCTTGTGTCATTAAGAGCTTTAAGAACAACGGGCATTTGCACCGGGTATGGCTGGAGAATTGGCTCGTGCCCGCGGAGGCGCTCGCGCCGGCGCACGCGGCGGAATCGATGCTCGTGTTCATCAACCGCCAAACCCCGATCCAGGAAGCGGACGGCAAGCAGTGGATCAGCCGGGTCCCGGCGGTGTCCTTCTTCATTCCGGGCGAGTGGTTCAACGTCGTGGGGCTGCTGGAGGATCAAGGCGTGCGGTATTACTGCAACGTGGCTTCGCCGCTTTTCTTCCAGAACGACGTGCTGACGTACATCGACTACGATCTCGACGTGATCGTGCCCCGCGGCGGCGGCAAGGCGCAGGTCGTGGACCAGGAAGAGTACGAGATGCACAAGATCGCCTATCATTATTCGGAGGAAGTCAACCGAAAAGTAATGGAGGGGCTCAAGGCGCTGCTGGACCGCGCGCAGAACGGCAGGGCGCCGTTCGACGACGCGCTTATCTTATCCTATTACGAGGCATGGCATAACCAGACGGGCGAGGTGTAGCTGAACGATGAGTACGGGGCCAGGCCCGGGAACCGGGTTCCCGAAGGAGCCGAAGCAGGCGCTGGGGCCGCGCAAGCACAGGAAGGCTTCCGCGAAGGCGCGGAAGCCGGCGTCCGAACCGGAGCGCGCGTCCGGAGCGAAGCGGCGCGGCGAGGGCGGGCGATCCGAGCTGTCCCCATGGGCGAAGGAGCTGTGGGAATGGGGACGGACGCTCGTCGTCGCCGTGGTCGTCGTGCTCGGCTTGCATTATTTCGTCTTCAGTCTTTCGACGGTGGAAGGCCGGTCGATGCAGCCGACGCTCTACGAGAAGGAATGGCTGTTCGTCAACAAGCTGAGCTACCGGACCGGCTCGCCGGGGCTCGGCGACGTCGTGATTCTAAAGGATCCGGCCCCGGAGTCGGAGCGGGAGGACTATCTCGTCAAGCGGATCGTCGGCATGCCGGGAGACCGGATCGAGATTCGCCAGGGCGAGCTGTACCGCAACGGGAAGCTCGTCGTAGAGCCGTACACGGACGTGCTGATCGAGGACGAAGACTTCGGTCCGGTGGACGTGCCGGTCGATCATTATTTCATCATGGGCGATAACCGCCACGCCAGCGCGAGCCGCGACAGCCGTTCGTTCCAGGCCGTGCCGCGGAGCGCCATTCTCGGCCGCGCGGACTTGATCCTGTGGCCGATCACGCAGTGGGCCGCCCTGTAGGGGAGCGGGGAAGGAGGTGCCGGGCTTGGAACGCGGCAGCATCGATTGGACGCAACTGAAGGAAGACATGAAGGCCGCCGCGCGGCAGCTCGGCATCGACAAAATCGGCGTCGCCTCGGCGGAGCCGTTCACGGAATTGCGGGAGCGGCTCGAACGGCACCGCGCGCTCGGTTACGAATCCGGGTTCGAGGAGCCCGACCTGGACAAGCGGACGGAGCCGTCGCTGCTGTTCGACGATCCGCGGTCGATCGTCGCGATCGCGATCGCGTATCCGTCCAAGCTGAAGAATCCGCCCAAATCCGAGCCCGGCGCGCGGCGCGGCCTGCTGTCCCGCTCCGCCTGGGGCGAGGATTACCATGCGGTGCTGCGCGAGCGGCTGCGGCGGCTGGAGGCATGGCTGCGGGAGCGCGTCCCGGAAGGGCGCTTCCTGAGCATGGTCGATACGGGCGCGCTCTCGGACCGCGCGGTCGCGGAGCGCGCCGGCATCGGCTGGAGCGGCAGCAACTGCGCGATCATTACGCCGGAGTGGGGCTCCTGGGTCTACCTCGGGGAAATGATCACGAACCTGCCGCTGCCGCCGGACGCGCCGGTGACCGAGAGCTGCGGCAGCTGCACGGCCTGCATCGACGCCTGCCCGACGGACGCGATCGTCGCGCCCGGGCAGCTGAACGCGCAGCGCTGCATCTCGTTCGTGACGCAGACGAAGGGGCTCGTCTCCGACGAGCTGATGCGCAAGATCGGCAACCGGCTGTACGGCTGCGACACGTGCCAGATCGTCTGCCCGGAGAACAAAGGCAAGCATGCCGATCATCATTCGGAGCTGGAACCGGATCACGAGAAGGTAAAGCCGCTGCTCGTGCCGCTCTTGACGATGGGCAACCGCGAGTTCAAAGAACGGTACGGTTCCAATGCGTCCGCCTGGCGGGGCCGCAAGCCGATCCAGCGCAACGCGGTCATCGCGCTCGGCAACTTCAAGGACGCGGCGTCGGTGCCCGCGCTCGCGGGCGTGCTGCGGGACGATCCGCGCTTCGAGCTGCGCGCGACGGCCGCCTGGTCGCTCGGCCGGATCGGCGGCGGGGCGGCCGCCGAAGCGCTCGCGCAGGCCTTCGGGAACGAGCGGGACGAGGCCGTGCGGGACGCGATCGGACAGGCGCTGGACGGCTTGCGCGAGACCGGCGGAGCAACCGCCGCGAACGCGCTTTCCGGCGTGCCGGAACGGGAATAATCATAGCGGAGGGACCATGCATTCTTTGTTTGCGAACGCATGGTCCCTCGTGCTATTATAAAGGGCAATATGACTATAAAACGAGACAAGGCAAGGTGACGAATATGTGGACGGTCATCATTCCGATCATTACGCTCATCGTCGGCGCCGTGGGCGGCTTCTTCGTCGGCGTCTTCTATCTCCGCAAGCAGTTGGAGAAGATGCAGAACGATCCGGACATGCTCAAGAAAATGGCGAAGCAAATGGGCTATAACATGAACAACCAGCAGCTGCAAAAGGCCCAGCAGATGATGAAAAACCAAAACCAGCGTCCGGGCGGGAAACGGAGATAATCGTCCCCGGCTTGCCGGCAGGGAAAGGAGACGATACGCTATGGCGGGGATCAAGGACTACGTCAATACTGTCGTTTCGGATAATCGGGAGCAAATCGAGCACCATATCAAGCAAATCCTCAGCCTGATCGGCGAGGACGTCGACCGCGAGGGGCTGCAGGAGACGCCGGCGCGCGTGACGCGCATGTACGAAGAAATCTTCGCGGGCTACTCGGTCGATCCGCGCGACGTGCTCGGCGTCACCTTCGACGAGCGGCACGAAGAGCTGGTCATCGTGCGGGACATCGTCTATTACAGCCAGTGCGAGCATCATATGGCGCCGTTCTTCGGGAAAGCGCACATCGGGTACATCCCGAGCGGCAAAATCGCCGGCCTCAGCAAGCTGGCGCGGCTCGTCGAGGCGGTCACGCGCCGTCTGCAGGTGCAGGAACGGATCACCACGCAGATCGCGGACATTATGGAAGAAGTGCTGCAGCCGCACGGCGTCATGGTCGTGGTGGAAGGCGAGCATCTGTGCATGTGCGCCCGCGGCGTGAAGAAGCCGGGCAGCAAGACGGTGACGTCGGCCGTGCGCGGGGAGTTCCGCACGAGCGCGCCGCTCCGCTCGGAATTCCTGTCGCTGCTGAAGCAGTAATCGCATACGCAAAGGCCCTCTTCGCGGGCCGCCTGACGGCGGCAGCGCGAAGAGGGCCTTTTTGCGATGCGCGGCACGCGCCGGTTAAGCGACTTTGCCGGCATCGGCTTCCTTGGCGGTCTTGTAGGACGCGTCGACCTGGCTCAGGAACAGCGCGGCGCGCTGAATGTATTCCTTCGGCCGCGTCTTGAAGAGCAGCTCGTGCTTGCCGCCCTGCACGACCCAGCTGCGCGACAGCGCGTTCTGCTGGTCGGCCGCGATCCGCTTCGCGGTCGAGACGGAAGCGATGGCGTCGTCCGTGCCGTGCATGATGAAGACCGGCATCGGATAAGGGGTGTGAAGCACCTGCCGCACCGGAAGACTGTCGAGATGGACGCCGGTGAAGAACGGCAGCATCCACTTGATGAGCGGCACCGACGGGTAGCGCGGCAAGTCCTTCAAATACTGCTGCACGTTGCTGTAGAGCGAGTCGCCCGTCGGCAGGAACAGGCTGTCGAGCAGCATCGCGTCGATCCGGTCGGAGGCGTCGGTCTGCAGCGCCGCCTGCAGCGCGGTGCCGGCGCCCATGGAGAAGCCCCAGACGACGACTTCGCCGGCGCCCTGCGAGCGCGCGTACTGGACCGCGGCCAGCAGCTGCTGGGATTCCTCGCGGCCGCCCGTGGCCGGCGTCCGCACGCCGGAAGACGCATAGCCGTAGTCGAACATGAAGACGTTGTAGTGCAGGCCGTGCATCAGCTCGGCGAGGTCGTACATCGGCACCCACGTTTCCTCGCGGTTGGCGCCGTAGCCGTGGCTGAAGACGACGGTGCGGTCGGAAGCGGGAACCGCGGCGGCCTTGGCCGCGGCCGGACCGCCTTCCGCGCCGGCGGCGGCCAGCGTCGCCGGCGCGCCGCCGCCGGAGGCCGCCGCGGGAATGTACCAGCCGTGGACGGTCGTGCGCCCGCTCTTGCTCGGGAAGGCGACGTCGTCGTACGCGAGCCCTTTGGCGGCGAGCGGATTCGACGTCAGCGCGGGCACGTACGGATGCGCGATGACCCACGCGACGTAGCCGTGGAAGGCGAGCGCCAGCAGCAGCAGCAGCGCGGCGAAGGCGGACAGCACCGCGAGCGCGGCATGCCTGCGCCGCGCGCCGGGACCCGCTTGTTCGGCCGGCGCGGGCGCGAGGGGGGGCAGAAGGCCGGGCGGGAAAGGGCCGGCCGGGTGCAGCGGTGTAATCGTCGTGCTCATGATGGGAACCCCCTTATGCTTCTGGATGACGGGAGAGGAAGAGGCAAACGAACGGCGGCCGGACGACCGTGCCGAACGTGAATGGTTTCGACAAAAGCAGGTAAACATTTAAATGAGCGGAAGATTCGGAAAACTTTTCTGAAAGCGTTTGCTATTAGTTCCGTATTCCTATGTTATGACCGAAAGGACCAGCCTGTCAATGCGTGTCGACAACTTGTTATCCGCCTGTAATCCTGCTGTAAAATAAGACGGATTCGACGGCGATGCTTTACCGTTCTGCGTCATTCGGGTTATACTAGGTGTAAATAAGTTTCATTAAGTGAAACCATTATTCGATAGAAAGAAACCGGCGATTGGGGGAGAAGGCCTATGGCGGAGGATGGGAAATCGACGGTGCGCGCCGTCGAGCGCGCGCTGGATTTGCTGCTGTGCTTTACCGAACGGCGGGAATGGGCGATGACGGAGCTGGCCGAGCAGGTCGGGCTGCACAAGAGCACCGTCCACCGCATGCTGGCGACGCTGGAGCAGCGCGGCTTCGTGGCGCGGGACGCGGCCTCGGACCGCTACCGGCTCGGGCTGCGCATCTGGGAGCTGTCGGCGAACATGTCGGGCGCCGACGATCCCGCCGTCATCGGGCTGCCGGAGATGGAGCGGCTGCGCGACCTGCTCGGCGAGACGGTCAGCCTCTACCTGCGCGACGGCAACGAGCGGATCCGGATCCAAGCGGTGCAGAGCATCCAGGCGATCCGCCGGGTGGCGCCGATCGGCGCGCGGCTGCCGCTCTACGTCGGGGCCTCGAGCAAGGTGCTGATCGCGTTCGAGGAGCCGGAGCGGCGCGAGGAGCTGCTCCAGGACGCGTCCTGGCCGGCCCAGTTCGACCGCGCGCAGTACCGCGAGCAACTCGAGGAGTGGCGCGCGCTCGGCTATGCGATGAGCGTGGAGGAGCGCGAGCAGGGCGCGGCCGCCGTGGCGGCGCCGATCTTCTCCCGCACGGGCAAGCTGGTCGCCGCGCTCTCCGTGTCCGGCCCGTCCAACCGGCTGACGCCGGAGAAGATGCGGGAGCAGGCGCCGGCGGTCATGGAAGCGGCGAAGCGGCTCGGTTCCATGCTGAAATAAGCGGCCGGCCCGCGCCTCGCGTCCCCGTCCGATCCTATGCACGTCCCCGGGAGAAGCGCCCGTCGGCATCCGCCGCGGGCGCTTCTCTCTGCCCGGCGCGCGCGGAAATTCGCGTCCGCCGCGCCTTGGGGGACAACCGCACAAGCGGCGCCGCGCCCTCCGCCATAAGCTAAGACCAGGATGACGCGATCCGGCCCCGGCGCGATAGCGACGGCGGCGCGCCCCGGCAAGGGTCCGGAACGCCGCGGCATCCTCCAAGGCAATCGCAACGCGCAGGGAATCCGAGCCGTCCATGAACAGGTTTATTCCGTCGAAGTCCCGCCCCCGCCGGCCGCCGTTACGCCGCGGCGCCGGCGGGAGGGGACTTCCGTACCATACAGGCAGCAGGCATGCTTTCGCCGGGCGCGACCGCCGGCCGCATACGCGTGAAGGACGGGGATCGAAGAATGAGTGATCGCAGTTGAAAATTCTATTCGCCTTCTTCACGCCGAGCGGCGGCATGGAGACGCTCAACCGGGTCCGGTGCAAGGCGCTGCGGAAGATCGGCGCCGAATGCCACCTGCTCTACACGCACGACGGCGAAGGGCTGAAGAACATTTGGGACATCCCGACCTTCGTCCTGCGTACGGACGCGGAGTTCCGGTGGCTGATCGAGAGCCAGCGCTACGACGCGGTCATCGTCTGCACCGACGACAAGATGCTGCGCACGATGCGCAGGATCGGGTACGCCGGTCCGCTCGTCTTCGAGCTGCAGGGTCTCGGGCAGCCGGAAACCGCCCATGCCTTCATGGCCGGGGCGGCGGCGGGGATCCGCCAAACGGCGGACGCGCTGCTCATTCCGCGCACTTCGCATCTGGAGACGCTGCTGGCGACGTATTTGCAAGGCATGCCCTATTTCACGTTCGACAACCCGCTCGAAACGGAGGAATTCGCCTACGTTCCGTATCCGCCCAAGCCGTTTCCCATCGTCGGCTGGGTCGGGCGGCTTGAACCGAACAAAAACTGGCGCGAATTTTTGCTGATCGGCTCGAGGATCCTCGCGCACAATCCCGACGCGTGCCTGTGGATGTTCGGCGACGCGACCTTGAACGTGCCGGGCGAGAAGGAGGAGTTCGACCGGTGGGTCGGCGGGCTGCGGCTGCAGGATAAAGTGATGGCCCTCTCCAATATTCCCCACGCGCAAGTCGCGGATTATTTATCCGTCATCGGAGATTCCGGAGGCTTCCTCTGCTCCACGTCCGTTCTCGAAGGATTCGGCTACGCGGTCGCGGAAGCGATGCTGTGCCGCTGTCCCGTCCTGACGACGCACTCGGACGGCGTCAACCGGTTCGTGATCCATAACCGGACCGGCAAGCTCTATCCGCTCGGCAATATCGACGCGGCCTTCGCCGAAGCGAAGTCGCTCATGACCGACGCGGCCCTGCGCAGCGCGATCCGCAATCAGGCGGAGATGCACATCCGGCATCATTTTTCCGCCGAGCGCTATACGACGTATTTCATGAGCATGCTGAACGACGTGATCGTTCGCAAGCCCTGAGGCGGGGATGCTCTGGACATAGAAAAAACCGGGTCCGCTCTTGCGAGCGGACCCGGTTTTCGTATGCGTCGGCAAGCTTAGTTGTTGCCGGCGATCATTTGACGGAGCACGGTTTGGAGAATGCCGCTGTTCCGGTAGTAGTCGACGTCGACCGTGGAGTCCAGGCGGACGATGGCCGGGAATTCGAACGTCGTGCCGTCTTCGCGCGTCGCGGAGACCGTCACCGTTTGGCCCGGTTGGACGTCGTTGCTCAGCCCGACGATGTCGAACGTTTCGCGGCCGGTGATGTTCAGCGTCTTCCAGCCGTGGCCTTCTTGGAATTGAAGCGGCAGGACGCCCATGCCGACCAGGTTGGAACGGTGGATCCGTTCGAAGCTCTCGGCGATGACGGCTTTCACGCCGAGCAGGAACGTGCCCTTCGCCGCCCAGTCGCGGGAGCTGCCCGTGCCGTACTCTTTGCCGGCGATGACGACGAGGTTCTTGCCGTGCTTCTGATACAGCATCGACGCGTCGTAGATCGACATGACTTCGTCCGTCGGCAGGTACGTCGTCACGCCGCCTTCCGTGCCCGGCGCGACCTGGTTGCGGATGCGGATGTTCGCGAACGTGCCGCGCATCATGACTTCGTGGTTGCCGCGGCGGGAGCCGTAGGAGTTGAAGTCCGCTTTGTCGACGCCGTGCTCGATCAGGTACTTGCCCGCAGGGCTGTCGGCCTTGATGTTGCCGGCCGGCGAGATGTGGTCCGTCGTGACGGAGTCGCCGAGCAGCGCCAGCACGTTCGAGCCTTTGATGTCGGCGATGTCGCCCACGTCCGCGCCGAGGTTCTCGAAGAACGGCGGGTTTTGGATGTACGTCGACTTCGCGTCCCACTCGTAGCTTTCGCCCGTCGGCACGTCGATGGCGTTCCAGCGTTCGTTTTGCGTAAAGACGTTCTCGTATTTCGAGCGGAACATTTCAGGCGTGATCGCGGAAGCGAGCGCGTCGGAAATTTCTTTGGACGTCGGCCAGATGTCCTTCAGGTACACCGGCTGGTTGTTGCCGTCGTAGCCGATCGGATCGTTCGACAGGTCGATGTTGACCGTGCCCGCGAGCGCGTAAGCGACGACGAGCGGCGGCGAAGCCAGGTAGTTGGCTTTGACCTGCGCGTGGACGCGGCCTTCGAAGTTCCGGTTGCCGGAGAGCACGGCCGCGACGGTCATGTCGTTGTCCGCGATCGCCTTGCTCACTTCGTCCGGCAGCGGGCCGGAGTTGCCGATGCACGTCGCGCAGCCGTAGCCCGCCACGTAGAAGCCGAGCTGCTCCAGCGGCTCGAGCAGGCCGGACTTGGTCAGGTAGTCCGTGACGACCAGGGAGCCCGGCGTCAGGGAGCTCTTCACGTAAGCCGGCTTCTTCAGGCCGCGCTCGACGGCCTTCTTCGCCACGAGGCCCGCGCCCAGCATGACGCTCGGGTTGGACGTGTTCGTGCAGCTCGTGATCGCCGCGATGACGACCGCGCCCGTGCCCATCTTGCTCGCTTGGCCGTTCGGGTGCTTCACTTCGACCGTCTCTTCGATCTTGCTGTCGGTCAGGCCGTAGCCGCCCTTCTCGATCGGCGTGCGGATGATGCCGTTGAACGATTCCTTCATCGCCGTCAGCTCGACGCGGTCCTGCGGACGCTTCGGACCGGCGAGGGAAGGCACGACCGTCGACAGGTCAAGCTCGACGACGTCGGAGAACGTCGGCTCGGCCGTGTCGTCCGTGCGGAACATGCCTTGCGCCGTATAATACGCTTCGACGAGCGCGATCTGCTCTTCCGTGCGGCCGGTGGCGCGCAGGAAGCGGAGCGCTTCGTTGTCGACCGGGAAGTAGCCGATCGTCGCGCCGTATTCCGGGGCCATGTTGGCGACCGTCGCGCGGTCTTCGAGGCCAATGTTGGACAGGCCCGGGCCGAAGAACTCGACGAATTTGCCGACGACGCCCTTCTTGCGGAGGATTTGCGTAACCGTGAGCGCCAGGTCGGTCGCCGTCGCGCCTTCGGACAGCTTGCCCGTCAGGCGGAAGCCGATAACCTCCGGCGTGACGAAGTAGAGCGGCTGGCCGAGCATGCCGGCTTCCGCCTCGATGCCGCCGACGCCCCAGCCGACGACGCCGAGACCGTTGATCATCGTCGTGTGGGAGTCCGTGCCGACGAGGGAGTCCGGGTAGACGACCGTTTCGCCTTCGACCGTTTTGGTCGCGGCCACGGAAGCCAGGTACTCGAGGTTGACTTGGTGAACGATGCCCGTGCCCGGAGGAACGGCGCGGAAGTTATCGAACGCCGTTTGCGCCCAGCGGAGGAACCGGTAACGTTCTTCGTTGCGCTTGAATTCGATGTCCATATTGTATTCGAGCGCGTCCGGCGTGCCGAACGCGTCGACCATGACGGAGTGGTCGATGACGAGGTCGACCGGCACCAGCGGGTTGATTTTCTTCGGGTCGCCGCCGGATTTTTTCACGGTGTCGCGCATGGCCGCCAGATCGACGACGACCGGCACGCCGGTGAAGTCCTGCAGGACGATGCGCGCGGGGATGAACGGAATTTCTTTGTCTTCGCGTCCGTCCGCCCACGTGGCGAGCTGCTTGACGTGTTCTTTGGTGATGCCGCGTCCGTCGAATTGGCGAACGGCCGCTTCGAGCAGCACTTTAATGGAAAAAGGGAGTTTGGAAATCTTGCCCAGTCCTTGCTCTTCCAGTCCGTTCAGCCGGTAGTAAGCGAACTGCTTGCCGCCGACCGAGAGCGTTTCGCGGACGGAATACTCGTTTTGCTTGGTCATTGCGCTTCGCGCCTCCTTGACGTTGGGGTGTTTCTGTTTCACTCTGTGAAACACAATTTCAAAAAACAATTGATACTCTAAGTATAGCGGGTTTTGCGCGATTAGGAAAGACCAAATATCGCCTTCCGCGGCCGTTTTCCGCCCGTTTTTCATGAAACCGCTGCGCGGCTCATATAATGAACCAGCCATCTTCCGCCTGCGGGCAGGAATGGGTTTTCATGACGGATTTGCGGGAGGGATCAATGGTGCCGCGATCGCGAACACGGACGGGAACGGGCAAAACGATCACGAAAAAGGGCGCGTCCGCCCCGGGCAGGCCGGAGCGCGCGCCGTCGCCGGCCCCGCGGCCTCACGGCGCGCGCGGATCCGGCAGCGCCATGGTGGCGCGGGAAAGCGTCGGGCCGGGCCATGCGGCCCGCTCCGAAGGCTGGAAGGAAGCCGTGCACAAGTACGTGAAGCTGTACAATCAAGCCGAGATCGACCGCTACGCCGCGCCGTTCGGCGCCATCATCGCCGACGAAGACCATCTGCAGCGGTTCGGACAGCGGCTTGCCCGCCTGCGCGAGAACGAGCTGCTGCGCGGCCTCGTGCCGACCCGGAGCGAGACGAGCGCCGAGCTGCTGCGCGTCAGCGAGTCCGGCACGCTCTCCGAAGTGTCCGTCCTGATCGAGCTGCGCGTCAAACGGACGGTCGACCACCGCGGCCGTACCTACGCGGAGGAGCGGCGCGACCGCGAGCGTCTCTGGCTGTCCGCCGACGGCGGCGACTACGCCATTACGCGGATCGAGCCGATCGTGTCCGAGCGCCGTCCGCGGTACGCCTCGTCCCATTCGAACCATGCGGCGGAATTCGCCGACGAACTCGCCCTTGCCGCGGAGAGCAAGCCGCAATCCATACCTTATATAAATTATGACGTTTTGCCGAATTTCAAACATGGCCGCGCCGGAATCCGGTACAGGCGCGACATGGCCGCCGCCTATGCCGACCGCTGGTGGAACGAAGCCAATCCCGCCTACGAGCTTTTCGAGGTCAATTGCACCAATTACATCTCCCAGTGTCTCTTTGCAGGGGCTGCGCCGATGAACTATACTGGTAAAAGGGCTTCCGGCTGGTGGTACCGCGGCTTCAGCGGCGGCCGGGAAAATTGGAGCTACAGCTGGGCCGTGGCGAACGCGCTGCAGCATTATTTGTCCGCGCCGCATAATTCCTCGCTGCGGGCGACGGTCGTCGACTCGGCGGATCAGCTCGCCCTCGGCGACGTCATCATTTACGACTGGGGCGGCGACAACCGGTTCCAGCACAGCACGATCGTCACCGCGTTCGACGCGGCCGGCATGCCGCTCGTCAACGCGAACACGGTGCCGAGCCGCCACCGGTACTGGGACTACCAGGATTCTTACGCCTGGACGGAGAACACCAGGTACCGTTTTTTTCATATCGCGGACGAATTTTAAAGTGCGCTTCAAGCCCAAGGAATGACAACCCGCCTGTGTGGGAAATTATACGTAACCGGAGGATTGAATCATGGGGGAGAAAGTGCGCGTAGGCCTGGTTTACGGAGGGCGTTCCGGCGAGCATGAGGTCTCGCTGCAGACGGCCTTGGCGGTCATGAAGGCATTCGATTACGGCAAATACGAAATCAAACCTTTCTATATTTCCAAAGCGGGCGAATGGCGCTCGGGCGACGTGCTGCTGGCGCCGCCGGCGGATCTCGCCTCGCTTCGCCTCGCGGGCGGCGCCGCGGTCGTCGGCACCGAGGCGCTCATGCCGGTGTTCGGCGGCGGCGCGGAGCAGGAAGAGCAGCCGGCGGCGAAGGTATCCGCCGTCCCGGCCAAGGCGACGATCTCCGCCGTCTCTTCGGCGGCCGGCGCGATGTCGGCGGACGGCGCGCCGCTCGACGTGGTGTTCCCGCTGCTGCACGGGACGTTCGGGGAGGACGGCACGATCCAGGGCCTCTTCGAGATGGCGAACATTCCGTACGTCGGCGCGGGCGTGCTCGCCTCGGCGGTCGGCATGGACAAAATCACGATGAAAAAGGTGTTCGCCCAGGACGGCCTGCCGCAGTGCGTCTACCGTTATTTCAACCGGACGCAATGGGAGAAGGACGAAGATTACTATATTCTGGAGATCGAAACCGCGCTCGGCTACCCGTGCTTCGTCAAGCCGGCGAACCTCGGCTCGAGCGTCGGCATTTCCAAGGCGCGCAACCGCGAGGAGCTCGTCGACGCCGTGAATTTCGCGCTCCGCTTCGACCGCAAGGTCATCGTCGAGGAGTTCGTGGACGCGCGCGAGATCGAAGTGAGCGTGCTCGGCAACGACGAACCGCGGGCATCCGTGGTCGGCGAGATCACGTCGTCTAGCGAATTCTACGACTACAAGGCGAAGTACATCGACGGCAAGTCGATGATGCATATTCCGGCGAACCTGCCGGCCGAGGTGTCGGAAGCCGTCCGCGAGATGGCGGTCCGCGCGTTCCAGGCGATCGACGGCTCCGGCCTGTCGCGCGTGGATTTCTTCCTGCGCAAGGAAGACAACCAGCTGCTCATCAACGAAGTGAATACGATGCCGGGCTTCACGCCGTTCAGCATGTATCCGCTCATGTGGAAGGAAAGCGGCGTCTCGTACGCGGAGCTGCTGGATACGCTCATCGCGCTCGCGATCTCGCGCCATAGCGAGAAGCAGCGCATCGATTTCAGCGGGGGGAGTCCGGCTTGACCCAAGCCGGATTTTCTCTTCGCAGCCGGCTTCGCGAAACCGGCCAATCCCTACATAAACCCGGGAAGCCTCGGCTTGCCCGCGCAATCCAAACCCAATGAGGAGGAACCGCCATGGGATTCCAAACGGAGTTTAACTCGGTCTGCAAGTTCAAGTCCAAGCAGGAATTGTACGAGCTGCTCGAGTACGGCCGCGGCAAAATGGTCAAAAGCGGCTTCCGCGTCTTCCCGACCGGCCAGAAGGTCATCGCCTACACGCCGGACAACGAGGCGATCGCGATCGTGCGCATCCTCGTGTCCATCGCCGAGATCAATTTCCAAGGCGAAGAAGTGACCGAGGTGGAGATGGAGCTCGTCCGGAAGCTGACGGAGGAAGAGGCGCGCGTGCAAACCGCGCTCGCCTACGAAATGTTCTTCGGAGAGCACCAGGCATGATCGTGCGCTTCGGGTTCGTGGCGATGAGCGTGCTGCTGGAGAACGCGTCCCCTTCGCGGACGATGACCTACGCGACGTTCTCCAAGCTGGACGACCGGGAAGCCGGGCTGCGCAGGCTCGAACGGATCGCGGAGGAGAACCTGCGGACGACGCTGCGGCTCATGAAACACTGCGTCGGCCACGACGTGTACGTGTACCGCATGACGTCCAAGCTCATCCCGCTCGCGACGCACGACGCGCTGAAGGATTGGAACCCGTACCCCGCGCTGGAGGCGGCGTTCGCGGACGTCGGCGCCTATGCCCGGGACAAGGGCATGCGCGTGTCGTTCCATCCCGACCACTTCTGCGTGTTCAGCTCGCCGCGTCCCGAAGTGCTGGCCAAGTCGGCCGAAGATTTGAATTACCACGTCACGATGCTGGAGCATATGGGCCTGGGCCCCATGACGAAGTGCAACATCCACGTCGGCGGCGCCTACGGGGACAAGCCCGCCTCGCTCGAGCGGTT
Source organism: Paenibacillus sp. UNC496MF (assembly GCF_900113915.1). NCBI lineage: Bacteria > Bacillati > Bacillota > Bacilli > Caryophanales > Paenibacillaceae > Paenibacillus > Paenibacillus sp. UNC496MF. The sequence goes on along the minus strand of NZ_FORE01000006.1, from coordinate 139,386 downwards.
CATCCGCCAGTTCGGCGCGCTGGAGGAACGGCTGCGCGTGCGCGTCACGCTGGAGAACGACGACAAGACGTTCACCGCGCGCGAGACGCTGCACGCGGCGGAAGCCGTCGGGGCGCCGATGGTGCTCGATATTCACCATCACGCCGTGAACGACGGCGGCGACGGCGAGGCGGCGCTGCACGGCGAGCTGTGGCCGCGCATCGTCCGGACGTGGCAGGGCCCGGACGGGCAGCCGCTGCCGCTCGCGCCGAAGCTGCACGTGTCGAGCCCGAAGAGCGAGCGCGACCCGCGCGGCCATGCCGACAACGTGGAGATCGGGCCGCTGCTGCGGTTTCTGCGGGGCATCGCGGACTCCGTCCCGCGGCTCGACGTCATGATCGAAGCGAAGCGCAAGGACGCCGCGCTGCTGCAGCTCATGGACGACATGCGGTTGCTGGAGGCGGAGGGCGCGGGCGTCCGCGTCATCGACGGCGGCAGCGTCGAGATCCGCTGACCGGCGCCGCGTTATCCGGCGGCGCCGGCGTCCGCCGAAATCTTCAGGCAAGCAAGCTCGAGACTCTTACCCGACGCAGACCGGATAGCCGCGCCCCGATGGCGCAGCCGCCGGTCTTTTCAGCGTGTAACATTTGTGTAAATTCCGGGGAAATGGTACACTTTTGAAGGATATTACAAGGGGATCCTTGCGTTTCGCCCGGGCCGGGGCGGATTTGAACAATGCGTTAAATTCGCGTTTCGGAAGAAACTTTGTCCGAAGCCGGACGTATAGTGGTACTACGCAATAGAACTCATAGGAAGGTAGCGTGATAGACCGTGAGCGAAGGGAAAGACATCCCTCTGGTCGGAGGCAAGAGCTTCACCGCCGTCGCGATTAATTGCGCGGCCAAGGCCGGTGAATGGATCAAGACCAAGCTTGGCAATCATACAAGCCTATCGATAAAATACTCCGCGCAGGATCTCGTGACGGAAGTGGACAAAGGCGCGGAAACGATGATCCGCAATCTCGTGGGCACGCATTTCCCGCATCATTCGTTCCTCGGCGAAGAGGGCGTCGAGCCCGGTCCGGAGGCGTCCGCGAAAGCGCTCCAAAGCGTGCAGGACGCGGAATACCTCTGGATCGTCGATCCGGTCGACGGCACGACGAATTTCGTGCACGGCTTCCCGTTCTTCTCGGTGTCGATCGCGCTGGCGTACCGGGGCGAAGTCATCGTGGGCGTCGTGTACGATCCGATGCGCGACGAACTGTTCGTGGCGGAGAAGGGCAAGGGCGCGTACGTGCGCGGCCGCCGCATGGCGGTGTCGGGCGAGGCGGCGCTGCGGGACAGCCTGCTCGCGAGCGGCTTCCCGGCGGATCCGCACTACGCCCAGCCGCTTAACATGAAGCAGCTGCAGGCGATCGCGCCGCAGGTGCGCAACGTCCGCTCCGTCGGCTCGGCCGCGCTGCATATGGCCTACGTGGCGTCGGGCCGCGTGAGCGGCTTCTGGGAAGTCGGCCTGAACGCATGGGATCTGGCGGCCGGCGCGCTGCTCGTGAAGGAATCCGGGGGCAAGGTGACCGACATGCAGGGCAACGATTACCACCTCGGCGTCCGCCATGTCGCGGCGACGAACGGCCGCATTCACGACGAACTCCTGCAGGCGCTGCAGCAGGCTGAAACCGCCGGCACCTAACGAAGAACGTCTCTTGTACCGTCCGCATATGACGGAGAAGAGGCGTTTTTTTGTTAAGGATCGCGCAAGCGCGCGATCGGAGGGGAGGCTGGGGGATGTTCATCGAGCTTGACCTGCAGGGCGATGTGCCGCTTCACGAGCAAATCGCCCAGCAAATTATCGCGGGAATCGCGTCGGGGACGCTGAAGCCGGGCAAGACGCTGCCCTCGGCCAAACGGCTGGCGGCGGATCTGCGCATCAAGTCGCAGACGGTGCAGAAGGCCTACCGGACGCTGCAGCAGGATGGCTTCCTGCTGGAACGGTACGACGGCCGGCTCGGCATGCTCGTGCCGACGAAGGAGGAAATGCCGCGCCTGACGGAGCGCTACATGGACCGGCTGAACAGCAAGCTGCGGTCGCTCGCGGCGGAAGGCCGGGCGCGGGGCATGACGGAGGCCGAGTTCAGCAGAGCCTGCGTCGCGATTTACCGCAGCGATTTATCGCGGATGGGAGATTCATTGGAATGAACGGAACGCAACATGGCCGGGACCGCCGCCAAGGGGTCCTGTCGCTGCATTGGTATTGGCTTCAGGCGCTGGTCATCGCGGGCTCCGCGCTCGCGGCCGCGCTGCTGTGGAAGGACATTCCCTCCACGCTGACGACGCATTACGATCTAAGCTTCGAGCCCGACGGCTTCGGCCGGAAGAGCTGGGCGAACGTCTTTCTTCTCAACATCGTGCAGCTTTGCCTCCTCGCGACGATCATGGGCACGAATGCGGTCATCGCGCAGGTCAAGGCCGCCTCTTCGGCGGACAAGGAATCGGGGGAGGCGAAGCAGCGAAAATTCCGGTACGCGAACAGCGTCTTCCTGTACGGCCTGTCGCTGCTGCTGACGCTGTTCTTCAGCTACATCCAGGCGACGATGCTGTACGGCTGGCCGCCCCAGGCGCTGCGGGCCGTCACGATCGGCGTGATGGCGCTCGTCGCGGGCGGCATCGTCGGCCTGGTCGCGACGGTGAGGCGGCTCGGCCTGCAAGGCCAAGGAACCGGCGACGAAGAGCACTGGCTCGCGGGCGGCGGCGTCTATTACAACCCGGGGGACCCGGCCGTCTTCGTGCCGAAGAAGCACGGCATCGGCTGGACGGTCAACTTCGGCCGCCCGATGGGCTGGCTGATCATCGCCACGCTCGTCGCCATCCCGTTCGCCGTCGTCGCGCTGTTCGCGCTGATGACGTGATCGAGAAGACGAAAAAAGACGCCGATCCGCCGGCGCCGTCGCCGCGCTTCATGCGCGGCGGGCTGCCTTCGGACAGGCGTCTTTATGGTTTCGGGCGGCGGTTGGCGGCGGTTCGGCGCCGGTTTGACGGCGAGATCGCCGGGGCCGTGCCGGCTTCAGTCCTTCAGCGCTTGGAAGGCGCGCTCGGCCGCCGCGATCGTCGCGTCGATGTCCGCGTCCGTGTGGGCCGTGGTCAGGAACCACGCTTCGTACTTCGACGGCGCCAGGCAGATGCCTTGGTCCAGCATGAGGCGGAAGAACCGGCCGAACCGCTCGCCGTCGGTAGCCTGCGCTTCATCGTAATTGGTGACGGGATGGCTGCAGAAATGCGCGGAGAACGAGCCGCGGATGCGGTTGATCGTCAGCGGGATGCCGTGCTTGTCCGCCGACGCCCGCAGCGCGTCCGCGAGCCGGGCCGCCTGGTCGTCCATGCGCTCGTACGCGCCGGGCTGCCGCAGCACCTCCAGGCAGGCGATGCCGGCGGAGATGGAGGCCGGGTTGCCGGCCATCGTGCCGGCCTGGTACGCGGGACCGAGCGGCGCGACCTGGTCCATGACCTCCTTGCGGCCGCCGTAGGCGCCGATGGGCAGTCCGCCGCCGATGATCTTGCCGAGCGCCGTCAGATCGGGCTCGATGGCGGCATGGTCCGGGAACGCGGCGAACGTTTGGGCGCTGCCGTAATGGAAGCGGAAGGCGCTGATGACCTCGTCGTAGATGACGAGGGCACCCGCCTCGCGGGCCATCCGGCAGAGCCCTTCGAGGAAGCCGGGCTTCGGCATCACCATGCCGAAATTGCCGACGATCGGCTCGACCATGACGGCGGCGACGTCCTCGCCGAAGGCGTCCAGCGCCGCGCGCAAGCCGTCCAAGTCATTGAACGGCACGGTAATGACCTCGCTTGCGATGCTGGCCGGCACGCCGGCGCTGTCCGGAATGCCGAGCGTCGATGGGCCGGAGCCCGCGGCGACGAGCACGAGATCGGAGTGGCCGTGGTAGCAGCCGGCGAACTTGATGATTTTGCTGCGCTTCGTGTAGGCGCGGGCGACGCGGATCGTCGTCATGACGGCTTCCGTGCCGGAATTGACGAAGCGGACCTTGTCGAGCGACGGGATCGCGTCCTTCAGCATCCGCGCGAGCGTGATCTCGAGCTCCGTCGGCGTGCCGTAGAGCGTGCCGTTCGCGGCGGCCGCGGATATCGCCTCGGTGATATGCGGATGCGCGTGGCCGGTAATGATCGGGCCGTAAGCGCACAAGTAATCGATATAGCGGTTGTCGTCGACGTCCCAGAAATGGGCGCCTTGCGCGCGCTTCATGAAGACCGGCGCGCCGCCGCCGACGGCCTTGAACGAACGGGAGGGGCTGTTGACGCCCCCGACGATATGCTGCAGCGCTTCGGCGTATAACGCTTCCGAGCGCGGACGATGCGTAGTGGACATGGATGGGGCCTCCTTGATCGGCGGGTTGAACGCCGCCGGCAATATGTAAGACAAACTCGCAATAACCTATTGTACCTCCGCCGCACGGCGGAGCACAACAAAGAAGGGAGCGGCCGGCCGAACCGGTTTGCTCCCTTCTCGTACACGCCGCATGAATCGTCAGATGGTTCGTTTGAATGCGCGCGTTCGATCGAATCGCCGAAAAGAATGATTCGAAATCAATCGTTCGAGCCGTTCGCGGTGTCGCCGCTGCCGCCCGTCTTGCCGTCCGACGAGTTCGTCACCGCGCCGCTCGCGCCGTTCGCGCCCTGCGCGTCCGCATCCGCCGGAGGCGCAACCGTCGAATCCTTCTGCAGCTCGTCTTGGACGAACTGCAGTACTTTGTCCTCGTCGGAGATGGCGAGCACCGACGCGCCGCCGACCTTCTCGCCGCTGATCAGGTCCATCGGAGGCACCTGCGCCTGGCCGGCGATGTGGCTGCTCACGCCGAGCTGGCCGAGCTTGATCATGTCGTCGACGCCGATGTTGGTCTTGATGTAGCCTTGGACGCTGTCGACGATGTCCTTCATCTTCAGCAGGCTCCAACCGCTCTTCATCTTGTCGGCCACGGCGCCGAGCAGCTTGCGCTGGCGCTCCGTGCGCGTGAAGTCGCTTAGCGCGTCGTGGCGGAAGCGGACATACTGCAGCGCCTTCGTGCCGTCGAGGTCCTGGACGCCCTTCTTCAGGTGAATGTCGTACCGGTTGCCGTCGGCGTTGTCGACGTAGTTCATGTCCTTCTCGACGTCGAAGTTCTGAATGCCGCCGATCGCGTCGATGACGGACTTGAATCCTTCAAAGTCCGTGTACACATAATATTGGATATCGAGACCGAGCACGTCGCCGATCGTCTGCATGGCGAGGTCGGGGCCGCCGACCGCGAACGCGGTGTTGATCCGGTCGCTGCCGTGATCCTGGATGTCCACGTACGTGTCGCGGAGGACGGAGAACAGGTGAATGTCCTTCTTGACCGGATCGACGGAGACGACCATCATGGAGTCGGAGCGGGCCTTCTCGTTCTCCTGGAGACCGCGGTTGTCGCCGCCCATGATCAGAATGTTCACCCGTTCCTTGCCTTCCCATTCCGGCGGCTTCTCGGCCGTCTTCACTTCGTAGTTCGTGAATTTGGGATCGGTGGTCGGTTTGCTCAGGGAATCGAGACCGTTATATACGCCGTAAGCCTGGTAGACAAAGTAGCCGACGACCGCCAAAATCACGAGGGATACACCGAGCAGCGCCCATTTCCAGGGCTTTTTGCGTTTCGGTTGCTTTGCTTGTGCGCGCGCCATTTTCGTTTCGCTTCCTCCTTGTATTAGCCCGAAACGGATGAGGATCGACCGGTTTCGGTGCAGTGAATAACGTCCGATTTTAGGTGTTCGGCTTTCGTAAAGCGGAGGCAATCGCGTTGCCCGGCTTGAAAATCCGGTATAGCATTACATATCATAAAATTATAAAATGGATTGTCGTAGAGAAGCAAGTTTTATCTGATAGGAACGAATAGGGCGGACATTTCCCAGGAAATGTCGAAACGGAGAGGAGCCGGATGCTTCATGCTGGCAATAGACGTCAAAGATTTAAGGAAGCAGTTCCGGGTACAGAAGAACCGGGAAGGCCTCGGCGGCGCGATGAAGGACTTGTTCAAGCGCCAGTATAACGAGATTACCGCGGTCAAGGACATCGGCTTTCAAATCCCGCAGGGCGAGATTTGCGGTTATATCGGCGAGAACGGCGCGGGGAAATCGACCACGATCAAAATGCTCACGGGCATTCTCGTGCCGACCTCGGGCCACCTCATGGTAAACGGCTTCGTGCCTTATAAAGAAAGGGAAAAATTCGTCCGCGGCATCGGCGTCGTCTTCGGGCAGCGCAGCCAATTATGGTGGGATATCGGCGTCATCGAGTCCTTCCAGCTGCTGCGCAAGGTGTACCGCGTGCCGGAAGCGGAGTTCAAGAAACGGCTTGACGAACTGGTCGAACGGCTGCAGCTCGGCGACCTGCTGAACCGTCCCGTGCGGAAGCTCAGCCTCGGCCAGCGGATGCGCTGCGAGCTGGTCGCGTCCCTGCTGCACAACCCGTCGATCGTGTTCCTGGACGAGCCGACGATCGGCCTCGACATCGTCGTGAAGACGGAAATCCGCGATTTCTTAAAAAAAATTAATCGGGAGCAGGGCACGACGATCCTGCTGACGACGCACGACCTGCAGGATATCGAGGCGCTCTGTTCGCGCGTGATCATGCTCGACGACGGCCGCATCATCTACGACGGCGGCTTGGACGAGCTCAAGAACCGCTGGAGCAAAGGCCGGGAGCTGCAGTTCCAGTTCGGCGAGCAGCCGTCGATCGACGCGCTGCGCGGTCTGACGAACGGTCTTGCCGGCGTGGAATGGACCGTCGACAACGAGCTGACGGCCACGATGTGGCTGCCGCACGCGGTGAACGTCTCGGAAGCGCTGGCGCGCGTCGTCGGCGGCACGTCGGACATCCGCGACATCAAGATCATGGAGACCAACACCGACGAGATCGTCCGCGAGATCTACTCCTCCGGCTCGGCGTCGAACGACGCGGCCGCGAAGCTCGGCGCGGGCGCCGAAGCGGGCGGCCGGACTGAAGCCGCCGGCCGGTCCTATGCGGCCGGTCCGGCCGATGCGCCGCAGACCGGCGCGGAAGGCGGTGCCGGAGCTTCGGTCCAAGCGGATGCCGGAGCCGCCGGACAAGCCGAACCGGCCGCCGCGTCGTCCGCGTCCGCGGACGGCGAGCCCGTTCCGGTCGGCGCGGGCGCGTCCGCGGCCAAGGAGCCGAAGCGATGAACAGCGCGTACCTGGACCTGATCCGCATCCGGTTTCTCATGATGCTGGCGTACCGCGTCAATTATTACAGCGGCATCGTCATCTACACGATCAACATCGGCGCGTACTATTTTCTGTGGGAAGCGATCTACGGGGACCAGAAGCTGCTGGCCGGCTTCACGCTCGCGCAAATGACGACGTACGTCGCGGTCTCCTGGATGGCAAGGGCTTTTTACTTCAATAACCTCGACCGCGAGATCGCAAACGAAATCCGCGACGGCAGCGTGGCCGTGCAGTTCATCCGCCCGTACAATTATCTGTTCGTCAAGCTGATGCAGGGCTTCGGCGAAGGGCTGTTCCGGCTGCTGCTCTTCATGGGGCCGGGCCTCGCGATCGTCTGTCTGATCTTTCCGGTCAAGCTGCCGACGGATCCCGGCGTGTGGGCCGTGTATCTCGTCATGCTGCTGTTCAGCTTTCTTATTAATACGCAGATCAACATGCTCGTAGGCTTGTTCGCGTTCTTCGTCGAAAATAACGAGGGGATGCTGCGCATGAAACGGGTGCTCGTCGATCTGTTCTCCGGCGTCATCGTGCCGATCTCGTTCTTCCCGGGCTGGCTGGCCGTGACGATGAAGTGGCTGCCGTTCCAGGCGATCACGTTCCTGCCGAGCTCCGTCTTCACCGGCCGGATCGCGGGAGACGAAGTGCTGCGGGTCGTCGGCATTCAAGTCGTCTGGTTCGTCGTCCTGATCGTGCCGATCGCCTGGGTATGGCGTCAGGCGCGAAGCCGGCTGTTCGTGCAAGGAGGGTAAGGGTCATGTTCTATTGGTCGCTCGCAACGGAATATATGAAAAACTACGTCAAAACCAAACTGAGCTACCGCGCCGACTTCTGGATCGAAGTGCTGTCGGACCTGCTCTTCCAGGCGGTCAACCTCATCTTCATCCTGATCGTGTTCCGGCATACGCCGACGCTCGGCGGCTGGACCGAGGCCGAGGTGGTGTTCGTGTACGGCTACTTCATGGTGCCGTCGGGCATCTTCAGCATGCTGTTCAACATCTGGAACTTCAGCGAAAGGTATATCGTCAAAGGCGAGATGGACCGCGTGCTGACGCGTCCCGCCTACAACCTGTACCAGGTGCTGCTCGAAAATCTCGATCCGCCGGCCCTGTTCGGCTCGCTCGTCGGGGTCGTCATCATGGCGCTCAGCTGGGGCGAGCTCGGCTTGGCGTTCCACCTGACGGACTTCCTGATGCTGGCCGTCTTCACGATCGGCTCCGTCTTGATCTACGCGGGGATCTTTACGGCGCTGACGGCGATTTCGTTCTATTCGGACGCGCCGACGGGGATCCTGCCGCTGATGTACAACATCTCGGCTTACGGCCGGTATCCGGTCAACATATACAACAAGGTCATCCGGTTCCTGCTGACGTGGCTGCTGCCGTTCGCCTTCACGGGCGTCATTCCGGCGTCGTACTTCCTCGGGCATAACGAGACGGGACTGACCGACCTGGCGCCGTACACGCCGCTCATGGGCGTCGTCGTATTCGGCCTCGGGCTGCTGGTCTGGAACCACGGCGTCAAGCGGTACCGGGGCGCGGGCTCGTAGCGGAACGCGCCGAAGCACGGTTTACGAACGAAGGGAGATGTGGGCGATGCCAGCGAAAGCGAAAGCGATCGTGGGAAAAAAAGCGCCGGATTTCGCGCTGCCGGCCATGGGCGGACGGGAGGTCCGCCTCAGCCAGTTCGCCGGGCATAAAGTGGTGCTGTTCTTCTATCCGAAGGATCTTACGCCGGCGTGCACGCAGGAGTCGTGCGATTTTCGCGACGCCTACGCGGAGTTCGGGAAGCACGGCACCGTCGTGCTCGGCATCAGCAACGATCCGGCGGAGCGGCACGAGAAGTTCGCGGCGAAGTACGAGCTGCCGTTCGAGCTGCTGGCCGACACGGAGCACAAGGTATGCGAGCTATACGGCGTCTGGCAGATGAAGAAGCTGTACGGCCGCGAATACATGGGCCTCGTGCGCTCGACGTTCCTGATCGACGAGAAGGGCAAGCTCGTCCGGGAATGGCGCAATCTGCGCGTGAAGGGTCACGTGCAGGAAGTGCTGGCGGCGGCCAGCGAGCTGTGAGGGGTTTTGGGCGGTTCTAGCGGTATGAGTAAAAGAGCAAAAGAGCAAAAGAGCAAACGAGCAGAAGAGCAAAAGAACAAAAGAGCTGTAAAAGCTTAGGGGAAAGAAGGGGACCCGCGCACGGAGCGGGTCCCGTCGCGACCAAGGCGTTCGCGCAAGCCGGCATGTACCGGCTTGCGCGAACGCCTTTTTTGCGTCGCCCAATAGGATTCGCATGCTTCGACCGTCCCGGCGGCGGGGCGAACGGGATGCCCCGGCGTCGGCGGATTTTTGGCGTCCGCGCGGGCGGAAGGTGTAAAGCGGGCGTTTGGTGGCGAAACTAGCAAGTAGAGCATTTCACTAGGTTTGGAAGAGTAGGAGATGAAATCGGCATGATACTGAAACCATCGACAACGAAACAATCGACGCAGCAAGGGGATAACGGGGCGGCGGAGATCCATTTCGCGCCGGAGGCGGACCTGTGGCCCGAGGCGGCGCAGCAGTCGCTGCAGCTGATGCTGGCGCGCGTGAACAGCGTGCTGCTCGGCAAGGAGGAAGTCGTGTCGCGGGTGTTCGGCGCGCTGCTGGCGGGCGGCCACGTGCTGCTCGAGGACGTGCCCGGCGTCGGCAAGACGCTGCTCGTGCGCGCCATCGCGCGGGTGATCGGCGGGGAGTTCCGCCGCATTCAGTTCACGTCGGACCTGCAGCCCGCGGACGTCGTCGGCGGGATGGTGTGGGACGGCAAGCGGAGCGAGCTCGTCTTCCGCCAAGGGCCGCTCATGGCTAACGTCGTGCTGGCCGACGAGATCAACCGCACGCCGCCGCGCACGCAGTCCGCGCTGCTCGAAGCCATGGAGGAGCGGAGCGTGTCCGCCGACGGGGAGACGCGTCCCTTGCCGCAGCCGTTCATGCTGCTCGCGACGCAAAATCCGCTGCGCGACGACGGCACGTACCCGCTGCCGGAGGCGCAGCTGGACCGCTTCATGATGCGGCTGTCGATCGGCTATCCGGCGCCGGAGGACGAGATCGGCATGCTGGCTTCCGGCCGGCAGCGTCTGCTGCCGGAGCTGCTGCGGCCGGTCATCGTGCCGGAGGAATGGATGCGGATGCAGAAGGATGCCCAGTCGGTGCACGTGCATCCCGCGCTGCTCGCGTACGCCGTGCACGTCGTCGGCGCGACCCGCGCCTCGGCGGAGCTTCAGCTCGGGGCGAGCCCGCGCGCGACGCTGGATTGGGTGCGCGCCTCGCAGGCGGCGGCGTACGTCGCGGGCCGGCGCTACGTCGTGCCCGACGACATGAAGGGGACGGCGGAGCCCGTGCTGGCCCATAGGCTGCTCGTGCGGGACGAGGCTTGGGTGAAAGGGCGGACGGCGGCGAAGGTGCTGGCGGATATTTTGGCGGCTGCGCCGGTGCCGATGCCGGCGTCCGAAGGCGGCCGCAGGCGTTGACGGCGCGATAGGCGCGGGAATTGGCGGGCCGCGCGAAGATCGCGGATGAAGGGACTTAAGCGCGCACGGCGGGATGGGTGCGCGAATCGGAACGGAAAGCGGTGGGAAGATGAGCACGGCGGGAACGAATCAGGGCGCGGGCCGCGAGCAAGCGGCGAAGCCGGGCGCGAAGGCGTCCGGAGCGGGTGACAAGCAGGGAGCGGGAGCGGCCGGGAAGCAAGGCTCCTCGGCGGACAAGCGAAGCGGCGGCGCCCCGGCGCGGGATACCGGCGCAGGGGACGGCAACCGGTTGGACGCGACGGCCGCGCCCGTTCCGGGGACGGCCGGGCTGCGCGGCCGGTTCGCGGCGCGCGCGGCGGCGCTCGTCGTGCTCGCGGCCGCGGCGTTCGCGCTGCTGGAGCGGGGCGGGGCGGTGGAGTGGCTGTTCGCGGCCGCGGCGGCGCTGACCGCGGCGTGCGGGCTGCTGCTGCCTTACGCGTCGCTCGGCCGCGTCCGGGCGGAGCGGATCGTGTACGGCGCGGACGGGCTCGCGGACGGCGGCGAGATGCGCGTCCGGCTCACGCTCACGCTGAGCCGCATGCTGCCGTTTACGTGGGTGTGCCTCGAGGAGGAGATTGTCCCGGCGGCAGATGGGCCGGCGGGCGCGAAGGCCGCGATGGCGGATGCGAAGGTCGTGAAGGGCGTAGCGAGAGAGGCAAAAGCCGTGAAAAACGCGCAGGACGTGACAGATTCAACGGTCGCGGAAGCATCGGCGGGCGCGAAGGATCCGAAGGAACCGGCGAATGCGAGCGGCCGTCAAAGAACGGAGCGCGCGAAGCAGCCGGCGAAGCGGGGCGTCCAAGTCGTGCGCGCGCTGCTGCCCGGCTTTAACCGGCGCCTGGTGCTGGAGTACACGGTCGAAGGGCTGCAGCGCGGCGAGCTGGCGTTTAACCGCGTCGCGCTGACCTGCGGCGACATGCTGGGGCTGACGGTCCGCACCGTGCGGGTCGACTGCCCCGGCCGCGCGGTCGTCAAGCCGGCGCCGCCGGCCGGCGAACGGCTCGGCCCGCTGCCGGGCTTCGAGCCCGAGCAGGTCCGGCAGGGCCTGCAGCCGGTGTCCGCGTTCGGCGGGCAGATGGCCGCCGCCGCTTCCCGGCTCCGCCGGGACGGCGCCGGACCGGAGCTGCGCGCCTACGCGCCGGGCGATTCGCTGCGGCGCGTCGACTGGCGCGCGATGGCGCGCGGGCTCGGCATGCAGACGCGGATGAGCGAGGCCGAAGAGGCGGGCGCGATCATCGTGCTGCTGGACGTGTCGGCGTCCGCCTACGGCAAGGCGCGCCGGCTGTTCGACGCGAACGCGGGGCGCGCCGCGGCGATCCTGCGGGAAGCGGCGCGCGAAGGGAAGCGCGTCAAAGTGCTGACCAATGGCGCTCCGGACGGCGTCATCCACGACGGCGGCAGCGGCGCCGACGCGCTGCGCGAGGCCGAGACGCGCCTCGCCGGGCTGCGGCTCGGCGACACCGCGAAGCCGATGTCGCAGCGGTTGTCCGACATCGTCGCCGGCGCGCCGCGCGGCGCCTCCGTCATCTGCCTGACGGCGGGCCGGACGGGGAACGCCGAGACGATCGCGAGGCAGTCGGGCGATCCGGGCAATATTTCGTACGGCGCGAAGCTCGCCGGCGTGCGCGGCGTCCGGCTGCTTCTGCTGCTCTCGGTGCACGAGGCGGGAGGAGACGCCGCCGAGCGGAGCTGGCAGGAGCGGCTGCGGGGAACGGGCTGCGGCGTGAAGGCGCTGCCCGTGCCGGCGAGCTACGCGAACGCGTCGCCGCGGCTGGCCGAGGCGGCGGCGAGCGCCGGGAAGGAAGGAGGCGGCATGCATGCCGAACCCGCGAACGGGTAGTGAAGGAAGGGGCATGGGAAGCGGCGGAAGCGGATTGACGCCTCCGGCCGCGAATCCTCCGTCCAAGCGGCAAGCGGAACGGGAGGGGCTGCATTTTTTTCGGCACGCCTCCCGCAGGCTGATCACCAGCCTGCTGCTGTACGGGCTGATCGTCGAATGGCTGCTGCCGCTGGAGCAGCTGAAGTCGTATACGGAGCTGTACCAGATCAGCCCGCTGCTCGTCGCGGTCGGCCTGTATTTGGCGGTCGGCTTGTTCGTGCCGCCGACGTGGGCGGCGCTGGCGCTGAACGGCCTCGTTACGGTCGGCGCGGTGCTCGTCCTGTTCGAGCCGCACTACGGCTCCATCGGCGGATCGGTGTCCGGCTTCGTCCGCGCCGTCCGGTCGGACGCGCTGCATGTGCTGCGGGCGGACTTCATGCTGAGCGGCGAACTTCGCACGCTGCTGCTCATCGGCGGCCTCGGCATGATGGCGATCGCCGTGCAGTCGCTCATGTGGCTGCGGCAGTGGGGGCTCGGCTTGACGGCGCTGACGGCGGTCTATTTGCTGCTGCTGTACGGCTTCCTCGGCTTGAACGTGTTTCCGGGCCTGCTGCGGGCGTGCGCGGAAGGATTGGTGCTGAGCGCGCTCGTGACGGTGCCGCGGATCGAGCGGCTCGCCGGGGTGCCGGACGTGTTCGCCGGGGCCTCCGGCGGAAGCGGCGGCGGCCTTGGCGCAGCCGGCAAGGGACGCGGCGCCAAGCCCGGGCAAGGCCTGCTCGCCGGCTGGACCATCGGCTGGTGGAGCGGCGCGGCCTGGCTGGCCGTGCTCATCATGGCGGCGAGCATCGGCGCGGCTTGGAGCTGGTCGAGCGGCACGACCGCGAAGCAGGCGCCTTGGGCGGCGGACGCCGTCCGCTGGAGCGAAGCCCGCTTGGACGAAGCGGAAGACGGGCAGGCGTCGGAATCGACGGCCGCGGCGGAGGCGATGGCCGAGACCGGGCTTGGCGGCGGCGCGGGGCGAACGGGCTACGGCTTCGACGACACCCGGCTCGGCGGCCCGCTCTCCTCGGACGATACGGTGCTCTTCACGGTGACGTCGGCGGAAGCGGGGTATCTGCGCGGCGACAGCAAAGCCGCGTACACCGGGAAAGGCTGGGAGCAGGACGGGCACGACTGGCAGAAGCTGAACGTCGCCGAAGCCGACGATGACGGCGCGTCCGGCGTTATCGTGCAAACCGTGACGCCCGCCAAGCCGACCGTCGGTTACCCGCTGTTCACCGGCGGCGCCGATTCGGCGGTGACGGCGCTGAAGCTGCAGCTCGCGCCGAAAGGCGCGTCCGGCAAATATTGGCGGGATGCCGACACGGGAGCGCTCTACCCGGGCGGCGACGAGGACCGGGTCGCGCAATACACGATCGTGACGAAGCTGCCGAACGAGGTCGACGTGCGCAGCGTCGGAACCGAGGGGGCCGGGAGCGAGGGCGCCGGGGCGGCGGATGCGTCCGCGCCGGACGGCGCGCCGTCGCTGACGGACGAAGCGGAGCGCGCCTACACGCAGCTGCCCGCGGGTCTGCCCGCGCGGATCGGCGGGCTTGCGGCGCGGATCATCAAGGACGCCGGCAATCCGTCGGGCCGTTACGAGCAGGCGCAGGCCATCGCGGATTACTTGCGCGCGAATTATACGTATACGCTGACGGATACGGAAGCGCCGGAGGCGGGGGCGGACTTCGTCGACGATTTCCTGTTCCGGCAGAAGGAAGGGTACTGCGTCCACTTCGCGTCCGCGATGGCGGTGCTGCTGCGGACGCAGGACATTCCGGCGCGGTACGTGAAAGGCTTCGCGCCGGGCGAGCCCGCGGAAGCGGCCGACGGCGGCGCGGCCGGCCGGTATGCCGTGCGCGCGAGCGACGCGCATGCGTGGGTGGAAGTGTGGTTCCCGGGCGCCGGCTGGGTGCCGTTCGAGCCGACGCCGGGCTTCGCGCCGCCGGAAGACGGCGCGGCCGGCGAAGCCGATGCGGCGTCTTCCGCGCCGGACGCCGCCGCATCGGCGGGCGAGGGCCGGCCCGCGGACGGCGACGGCGCGTCCGCGCGCGGCGGCGAAGCCGCCGCTGCCCGGGGCATCGCCGGGCAGCTCGGCGCGCGGCTGCGCGACGCCGCGGAGCGCGGGGCGCGCGCGCTCGCGGACGCGGGCCGCGGCGCCATGGCGTCGCCGCCGTGGGCCAAGGCGGCCTGCGCCGCCGCGCTGACCGGCGCGGCCGGGCTCGCCTTGGCGGCGCGCCGCCGGCGCGAACGCTTCGCGTTCGGCGCGGCGCTGCGCCGGTACGGCAGCGCCCTGAAGGCGGGCCGGCACACCGCGGCCCGCAGCCAGTTCCTTCAGCTCGCGGACGCCGTATGGCGCGAGCTGTACAAGCGGTGCGGCGCGAAGCCGCCGCACCGCACGGCGCGCGAGTACGCGGCGGGACTGGCGCTGCCGCCGGAGGCGGCCCCGCTCGTCGCCGACTTCGTGCGCTGGGACGAGGAGGCGCGGTTCGACGAGCTGCCGCGCCGGCTGCCGTCGCCGCAGCAGATGGCGGCGCTCATCGAGGGGCTCAGCGCCCCGAAATAAGCTTTATCTGGGGTATTCGCCGATTTGAGGAGCAAGAGCTGTACCACATACGGCTCTTTAATAGAATTGCCGTTTTGCGGCACATGAGCAGTACTGGAGAACTCTTTCCGCAACATGGCAGGTAACCGGTTCAAGAACGGTACCGCGTACCGTTCTTTTGGCGCATCCGCTGGTTTGCGGCGCAAGAGCGGTACCGCGTACCGTTCTTTTGGCGCATTCGCCGGTTTGCGGCGCATGAGCGGTACGAGGTACGGTTCTTTTGGCGGAAATGCCGTTTTTCCGCGCAGGAACGGTACTGGATACCGTACTTTCGGCAAAATGGGAGCCAGACGGTTTAAGAACGGTACGAGGTACCGTTCTTTTGGCGCATTCGCCGGTTTGCGGCGCATGAGCGGTATGAGGTACGGTTCTTTTGGCGGAAATGCCGTTTTTCTGCGCAGGAACGGTACTGGATATCGTACTTTCGGCAAAATGGTCATCAGACGCTTCAAGAACGGTACCGAATACCTTTCTTTCGGCGACTCGGCTCGTTTCAACAATAAAGGCTGTTCCTCCGTCATGAAAAGGACGAAGGGACAGCCTGATTCAGGTTCTGGAGAGGTGCCGGGCATCCTCGGCGCCATCGGCTTCCGCTGCCGACATGCTTAAAATTGCACTCGCGCCCATGTCTTCGCTTTCGGCGTATGCGACAGCCGTCATGGCTTGTGTCGGCGCGTCAAGCGCGGTCGCCGTTGCTTCAGTCCTGGGAGCCGCAGCAGCGGTATCGATCGCATTTACAGCGCCGCTCGGTACCGCCTCGCTTTCGGCTGCGTCAGTCCAGGGAGCCGCCGCCACGGCTTCCTCCGCCTCCGAATCAGCGCCCGCCGCCATGGCCACACTCGTCGGAGTTTCGGCTTCCTCCGAATCGGCTCCCGCTACCGCAGCCACGCTTGTCGGAGTCTCAGCTTCCTCCGCTTCCGGCTCGGCACCCGTTGCCGCCGCAACTCCTGCCGCAACCTCCTGAAGCGGTGGAAGAAGAACCCGGACATTCAGTGCTTCTACGTGCTCGGCGGCGGTGGCGCGGCATTGCGCGGCTACCTGACCGAGGCGGCGGGGCCGGTGCGCCTACGGTTCGTGTGGAGGACGGCGAATTCCAGAACGTCTACGGCTACTTGAAGCTGGCCAAGAACAAACAGCTGCAGGCGCAAGCCGCCGCCGCTGTCGCTGCCGAGGAAGCCTAAACGCGTATCGCGAGCGAGAGCCGGACGGGCCTTGTCAGGGGCTTGTCCGGTTTTTTGACTGCGCCGCGTAGCGTGGCGGCGGTGGGGGCGGGCGCGGGCGGGATAACGCGCGCCGGCAGTCGGGACGCGGGCTGTTGCGCGCGCGTCCGATCGGCTTGCGTTTCGGCGACGCAAGAACGGACGTCGGAACATGGCAACATGCTTTGCTTGCATGGAGCGGGGCGGAGGCTTCACCTTAATTGTGAATCGTCTTCCCGTCTTGGGTCACGGCGCATGCCGGAGACTTACGCGGACAGGTCAGTCGCCATTGAGCCGGATGTAGCGATTTCGGGATGCTGAGCGGACACAGATGCCGCTATTTACCTCAAGAGCGGCCTAAAGCGGTCCGGTTCACGCCAATAGAGGCTCGTGCGTCCGCGGCAATACGAAAACGCCCCGAAACGCGCAAATAGCGGTTCGTGTGTCCGCGAATCTCGCAGCGCGCGCTCGTGTCTAGCCCGGAGCGCGCGAGCCCCGGCACCGCAAGCCCGGCTCGCCGTTAGCGAGGCACCCCGCGCCGCAGCCGCACCCTCATTCCAGACCTCCCGCGAGCCCCGTCCCCGCCCGCGGCAGCCTCGCCCGCGCCCCATCCGAGTCCCTAATTCCGGCGTATCCCGCAAGCCCCGTCCCCGCCCGCGAACTCCGGCAGCGGTTTCTTCCGTTCCCCCGCGCAAACCGCGCCTTTCGTTTCCTTGACTGTCCCATAGCGCCTATATATAATTGACACAATGATTTGAGGGAGGCCTTGACAAAAAAGTGAACAAGCCAAATGAAATGATCGTTGTCCTCGACTTCGGCGGACAGTACAACCAGCTGATTGCACGGCGCATCCGGGACTTGGGCGTCTACAGCGAGCTGCTGCCCTTCAATACCCCGGTGGAACGGATCCGGGAGCTGCAGCCGAAAGGCATCGTGTTCTCGGGAGGACCGGCTAGCGTATATGAAGAGAAGTCGCCGCTCGTGGATCCCGCGATTTACGAACTGGGCCTGCCGATCTTCGGGATTTGCTACGGCATGCAGCTGATCGCGCACCAGCTGAGCGGCAAGGTCGAGCGCGCCGGCAAGCGCGAGTACGGCAAAGCGGAAGTGGATTTCGTCGCGGGCAGCGAGCTCGTGAAGGATCTCGAGGCGCGCCAAACGGTCTGGATGAGCCACGGCGACCACGTCGTGGAGCTGCCGTCCGGCTTCCGCGTCGACGCCAGCACGGACCACGCGCCGATCGCGGCGATGAGCCATCCGGAGCGCAAGCTGTTCGCGGTGCAGTTCCATCCGGAAGTGCGCCACTCCGTCAAGGGCAACGAGATGATCCGCAACTTCCTCTACAACGTCTGCGGCTGCGAAGGCAACTGGAGCATGAGCACGTTCATCGACGACACGATCCGCGACATCCGCGCGCAGGTCGGCGGCGGCAAGGTGCTGTGCGCGCTGTCCGGCGGCGTCGATTCGTCCGTCGTGGCGATCCTGCTGCATAAGGCGATCGGCGATCAGTTGACGTGCATGTTCATCGACCACGGCCTCCTGCGGAAAGGCGAAGCCGAGAGCGTCATGGAGACGTTCGTCGGCAAGTTCGACATGAAAGTGGTCAAGATCGACGCGAGCGAGCGGTTCCTCGGCAAGCTGAAGGGCGTCGACGATCCGGAGCAGAAGCGCAAAATCATCGGCAACGAATTCATCTACGTGTTCCAGGAGGAATCCGCGAAGTTCGACGACTTCGAATTCCTCGCGCAGGGCACGCTGTATACGGATATCGTCGAGAGCGGCACGGCGACGGCGCAGACGATCAAGTCGCACCACAACGTCGGCGGCCTGCCGGACGACATCACCTTCAAGCTCGTCGAGCCGCTGAAGGCGCTGTTCAAGGACGAAGTCCGCAAGGTCGGCGAAGAATGCGGCCTGCCGGAAGCGATCGTCTGGCGGCAGCCGTTCCCGGGTCCGGGCCTCGCGATCCGCGTCCTCGGCGAAGTGACGGAAGACAAGCTGAAGATCGTCCGCGACTCGGACTGGATCCTGCGCGACGAGATCGCCAAGGCCGGCCTCGACCGCGAGATTTGGCAATATTTCACGGCGCTGCCGAACATGAAGAGCGTGGGCGTCATGGGCGACGCCCGCACGTATTCGTATACGGTCGGCATCCGCGCGGTGACGTCCATCGACGGCATGACGGCCGACTGGGCGCGCATTCCGTGGGACGTGCTCGAGAAGATCTCCGTCCGCATCGTCAACGAAGTGGACAACGTCAACCGGATCGTGTACGACGTGACGTCCAAGCCGCCGGCGACGATCGAGTGGGAGTAGACGGCGCCAAGTAGGGGTCACTGGCCCGAAAGCGCTGAACGTCAAGGCCTTCGGCGTCTTGTGCCTTCCTGGCGAGCTTTTAATACGCAACACGCGCGCGCCAATCGTGCGGCGTCGCGGACGCTCTTTCATCTGCCTCTTCGGCGATGGAAGAGCTTCTTTTTTTGCGGGTTGTTTCGGCGTGGGCGCTATCGGGGACGAGATGGTTTATACTAGACGATATCAATCCGGATAGGGGGCGTTTCGCGAATGACGACGGGCAACAAGACGAATCCGCAGGCGGAGGCGTTCATCGCCAAGGCGAAGACGTGGAAGGCGGAATACGAGAAGCTGCGGGAGATCGTGCTCGACTGCGGGCTGACCGAGGCGTTCAAGTGGATGCATCCGTGCTACACGTTCCAGGACAAAAACATCGTCCTGATTCACGGGTTCAAGGACTACTGCGCGCTGCTCTTCCACAAAGGGGCGCTGCTGAAGGACCCGCACGGGATTCTGATCCAGCAGACGGAGAACGTGCAGGCGGCGCGCCAAATCCGGTTCGCGGACGTACGGGAGATCGTCGAGCTGGAGGCGACGGTGCGGGCGTATATTTACGAGGCCGTCGAGGCCGAGCGGTCCGGCCGGGAAGTGACGTTCAAGAAACCCGAGGAGTTCGCCATGGCGGAGGAATTCCAGGCGAAGCTCGACGAGCTGCCCGCGCTGAAGGCCGCCTTCGATGCGCTGACGCCGGGACGGCAGCGCGCGTACCTGCTGCATTTCTCCCAGCCGAAGCAGGCCAAGACCCGCGCGTCGCGGGTGGAGAAGTGGCTCCCGCATATTCTCGCCGGCAAAGGCTTGAGCGATTAGGGCCGGTTCCCCGAATCCCGGCGACGTCCATCGACGACATGACGGCCGGCATGGTGCGCCTACCATGGGACGGCTGGTGAAGATCTCCGTCCGAATCGTCAACGAAGTCGACAACGTCAATCGGATCGTCTACGACGTTGCGTCGAAGCCGCAGGCCATGATCGAGCGGGAATGGACGGGAAGATTATCCGCGTATAAGAACGGCGAATACGCCCTTGGTTTGCGCAATTCGCAAATCAAGGGCATTTTTTGGCTTTCTTGGTCTTCTATTAATTGGAAATCGCTTTCTATATGGGGGAGTTTGCATTAGAATCAAGGTGAAATTCATGTAGATTTTTGGCATTTATTCCAGCGAGGGGTCGATGAATGTGGGTACAAACAAAGGCGGCAGCCGATTTCGTAGAGTCGGCGTTATCGTCATGGCCGCAGCGGGGTTGACGCTCGCGGCAGGCGCGGGCGCCTACGCCGCGGCGAAAATGACCTTGATCGTGAACGGCAAGAAATCGGCGGTAGAACCGGCATCCATAAAGGGCGTGACCTACGTCCCGCTCCGCTCCGTCGCCGAGATGCTCGGGGCAAGCGTCAACTATAACGCCGCTTCGAATTCGGTCGCGATCGCGGGCAAGCCGTCGGCCGGCGTCGGCAATGAAGCGGTCGGCTCGGTGAACGGCGTGGTGATTTCCAAGAACCGGCTGTACGACGCGCTGGTCCGTGCCGGCGGCGTGCAGACGCTGAACAACCTGATTCAAGACGAGCTTGTCAAGCAGGAGGCGGAGAAGCAAGACGTCGTGGTCACCGACAAAGACGTGGAAGCGGAAATCTCGCGAATCAAGAAACGGTTCTTGTCCGAAGCGGATTTTCAAGCCGCTCTGCAGCAATCGGGCATGACGCTCGACGACTTGAAAAAGCAAGCCCCGACGCAGATTCGCATTCGCAAGCTCCTCGAACCGCGCGTGAAGGTGACGGACGAAGAAGTGAAGCAATACTTCGAAGCGAATCGGGAGATGTACGATCAGCCTGAACAGGTGAGAGCGTCGCATATTTTGGTCTCGACGGAGGCGGAAGCGGACGACATTTTGAAGCAGCTGAAGGGCGGAGCGGATTTCGCGAAGCTGGCGCGCGACAAATCAACCGATGAAGGCAGCAAAGGTGCCGGAGGCGATCTTGGTTACTTCGAACGGGGCGCGATGGTCCCCGAGGTCGAGGAAGCGGCGTTCTCGCTCAAGGTCGGGGAGTTGGGCGGACCGATCAAGTCGGAGTATGGGTACCACGTCATCAAGGTCACGGACCATAAGGCCGCGAAGAGAGCAATGTTGGAAGCGTACCAAGCTCAAATCCGGGAAGAGCTCGTTGAAGCGAAGATTTCCGGTCTTTCTTCCGCATGGCTCGAAGAACTAAAGGCCAAGGCGCAAATAACGAATACGCTGGCAGGGAAATAATAAAGGCCGACGTGGGCGTTGTCAGAATAAACGAACATTCCCATTTTTGCAAAAACCCTCCGAGGCGACTCGGGCCGTTTGTCCGTACCGCGATTTCACGGGGCGGCGCCTTCGATTTCCGCTATTTTCGGACGTTAGGAGGCTTGGGCGAGTGACCTGGGGCTTTCTCCGCGTTTTCCGAACGTTTTCCATTGACAGGCCGTGAATAATGTCGCTAAAATGTTCACAGACTCAATACAAACAATTGCATGTCTTTTCGTATAATCTCAAGAATCGGCTTGAGAGTCTCTACGAGGTCACCGTAAATGGCCTGTCTACGAAAAGCAAGAACGCGCGCGAACGGTCCATTCGCGGCGGCGTGTCTTGTTTTGCGTGGAACCTAGAGAGGGATGCCGAGCAACTCGGCGTTTTTTTCTAGGTTCTTTGTTTGTTCTGAACAACATTTTTTGGGAGGGTTTTTGAAAAATGGGTGGTTTCTTTCGTTTGAAGGAACACGGAACAAATGTAAGAACAGAGATCATGGCGGGCCTCACGACTTTCATGACGATGGCGTATATCCTGGCCGTCAATCCGAGCGTACTGGGCGGAGCGGGACTGAACGTGTACTCCGTCTTCCTCGCGACGGCGCTCGCGGGCGGTATTTTCACGATCGCGATGGGGCTGTTCGTGAACTTCCCCGCGGCGCTGGCGCCGGGCATGGGCCTGAACGCGTATTTCGCGTCGACCGTTCTGGCATCGAAGGCGACGAATTCGCCGATTTCCCCGGAAATGGCACTGACGGCCGTGTTCATCTCCGGCATCATCTTCATGATTCTGACGGTCACGCAGGTCCGGCAAATGCTGATCGTCGCCGTGCCGGACAGCCTGAAGCACGCGATCACGGTCGGCATCGGCTTGTTCATCACGATCATCGGCCTGAAGAACAGCGGCATCCTGACGGTCGGCGTGGAGAACGCCGTCACGGACATTCCGAAGGGCCAATTCACGGACGTGCTCGGCTTCGAAACCGTCTTCCACATGGGCAGCCTGGAAAATTCCAGCGTGTACCTCGCGCTGCTCGGCGTCCTGCTGATCGCGGTGCTGATGGTGCTCCGCGTGCCCGGCGCGATTCTGTGGGGCATCGTCGGCGTGACGATCATCGCGATCATCACCGGCGACGTCAACGTTAGCCAGACGCTGAAGGGCCAAAGCTGGTCCCCGGACTTCAGCCAGCTGAGCTGGTGGGATTTCGACTTTAAGGGCGTTTGGCATACGGGCTTGATCTCCATCATCGCGACGTTCACGTTCGTGGAGCTGTTCGATACGTTCGGCACGCTGGTCGGCACGGCCACCCGCGCGGGCGCGATGAAGGATCCGGCGAAAGGCAAGAAGCTCGTCGGCAAAGCGATGTTCGTCGACGCGGTCGGCGTCAGCGGCGGCGCGATGCTCGGCACGAGCACGGTCACGACGTTCGTCGAGAGCTCCGCGGGCATCGCCCAAGGCGGACGCACGGGCTTGACGGCGCTGACGACGGGGATCGCGTTCCTCGCGTCGCTGTTCATCTGGCCGATCATCAAGCTCATTCCGGATTCCGCGACGGCGGCGGCCCTGATCATCGTCGGCGTGCTGATGGTGCAATCGGTCAAGGAAATCGACTTCCAGGACATGGTGTACGCGATTCCGTCGTTCCTGACGATCGCCCTCATGCCGTTCACGTACAACATCGCCAACGGCGTATCGGCGGGCATCGTCTCCTACGTCGTGCTTGCGACGATCGGCAACCTGTCCGGCAAGAGCAAATACAAAGTCCACTGGCTCATGTGGGTACTCGCGATCTTGATCGTCGCGCGTTACGCATGGATCGGCAGCCAAGGATAACGACAGAGAGAGAACCGAAGCACAGCGCGGACCGGCGCCGTGCTTTTTTTTGCGCGCCGGCGCCGGAGCAGGCGTCCGATTTCGGGCGGCCCGTTCAGCCGCCGGACCGCGGATAGGCTTCTTCGCCGGTTGCGTGCTTGTAGGCGGCGAGCCGCAGCGTATAGTCGAACGCCCGGCTTCGCTTCATGCCGAAGGCGCCGGCGTAGACGGCATGGACGGTGACGCGGGCGGAGGCGTAATCGCTGAAAATGCCCATGCTCGTCAGCTTGACCGGAGGAAGCTCCGGGTTGCCGTTGGCGGCCTCCACCAGCCGCCGCTCGATCAGGTCGGGGCGATCCTGCACCTTCGCGACGTAACGCGTCGCGCTTTTGGCATCGCCGATCCTTTTGACGCGGGGCATCTCCGGGTCCCGCTGGGCGGCGTTCATGGCCGCGGCGAGCGCGAAGCCGATTTTGTCCCGCATGCCGGCGTCCCGCTCGGCGTTATAGTACAAGCAGCCGAGCGCGAGCGCGGCGACGGCCGCGATCGGGACGGCGATGTAGATGGGTTTTCGTCTCATGAAGCAGACCTGTCTTTGCGCTCCGGACGCCGTTAGAGCCGTAGGATCCCGGCCTCGCCGAGGGTCCGGCTATGCTTGCCGTTATTCTTGCCTGTCGCGAACGCGGTGCGATCGCCTATATCTTCTTCTATAGAACGTTCCGGGGCTCGCTGAAGTTTCGCGCCGCATGGTCCGCGCTGCTTGGGAAACATCGGTTGTCCGCCTCGGCGCCCATTCCTCCGTCCGTTTCAAACGCATGCATACGCGAAGCGCCCCTGCGAAGTCGCGCGCGACTTCGCAAGGGCGCCGCGGTTCGGCGCGTTCGGCGTTACCGCCGGTACACCCCGTACTTCACCATGTCGATGAACGCGTCGCATTCCTCGATCAGCATCGCCTGCAGCGCTTCGTGCGTGTACTGGCCGGTTTTGTACAGCTGCATGTACTTGGCGGAGAATTGGTTCAGCATCATGACGACCATGTCGAACACCCGCTCCGGCACCAGTCCTTCGCGGAGCGGTCCGGCGGCCAGCAGGCCGGTCCGGAAAATGCCGTCCAGCATGAACGGATCGGTGTACTTCGCCATATGCGCGGCGAAGAACGCGTCCAGCTCCGTCTTCAGCGCCTTCGGCGGGTGGACGAGCGCCCGCTGCACCAGCTCGGTCTCGGACGGGAAGCGGTGCGCGATCCGCTGCTTCGCGAGGATGACTTCCTTGAGCCGGTCGAAGAAATCCGCCGTCTCGATGGCGTTCACTTCGTCGAGCGTCCGCGCGATGAGCAATTGCGTGACATGATCCACGACGGCGAGAAATAAATTTTTTTTGCTTTTGAAATAATGAAACAGAATGCCCTTGGATATGCCCGCGCGGGACGTGATCGTATCCGTCGAAGCATGGTCGTAGCCGTTCTTGGCGAATTCCTCGACGCAGACGGACAGGATGAGCGCCCGTTTCTCGTCCGGAAGCTTCGCGAACGCGGGATACAACACGGCCTTCACCTCGGTTCTGCGCGTTAGACGGCGATGTCTTTCTTCCTATAATACCAGTACGCGGACAGGAAACAAAAGGCGATCGCGGCGACCATGATGCCGGCATGGAGCGGCGGGAACCGTTCCTCCGTGAGGATGGCCGCGGAATCCGCGTATTTGAACGGCGTGACGTACTTCAGCCAAGACAGCGAATCGGAGAGGCCGGCGACGACCCCGAGGAAGTACATGACGAACACCAGGCCAAGCGACGCGGAGACGATCGTCCGCGTCCGGCGCGCGACGGCGGAGAACAGGAACGCGATGCTCGCGAACGTCAGGTGCATCAGGCACACCGCCAGCTCCAGCAGGAAGAACGCTTTGTACGAGATGTCCCCGCCGCCCGCGAATTGAAAGCCCGCCAGACTGGCCGCGACGATGACGAGGTTGAAGAGCAGGACGTTGGCCAGGACGGCGAGCCCTTTCTGGAGGATGACCGTCCGGCGCGAGATCGGCATCGCGAGCAGAAACTCCGCCGTTTTGTCGTTCTGTTCCTTGGCCACGATGCCCGAGGCGAGCATGGCCGCGAAGATGCTGCCGAGCAGCGTCGTCATGAGATGGATCTCGATCCCGTAGAAGCCGAGCGGCGTTCCGAGGCTCAGCCGGTCCATGCCGAACGCGTTGCGCATCCCTTCGGGCATGGAATTCATGAGGTTATCCATGCTCTGCTGCTGCTCCGCCATCGACGGGAAGATGCTGAGGTACAGCAGCACGATGGCCGCCATGATGACGCTCCAGATGATCAGGCTTCGCGAATTCCGTTTGAACTCTCTTCTGAACAGCATGCGCTCACGCTCCGTTAATTCGTGTAATAGTGCAGGAAAATATCGTCCAGCGACGGCTCCTCGACCAGGAGGTCGCTGAAGGGACGCGACGCGATGGCTTCCACGAAGCGCTTCATGTCGCCGTCGTACAGCAGCTTCACGTGCGTGCCGATCGTCTCCTGCTTGACGATGCCGGCGATGCCGGACAAGTCGAGCGTCTCCGGCCGCAACGACGTCAGCGTGATGTGCCGCAGGTTGTTGCGCAGCAGGTTCTCGATCGTCTCGACCTTGACGAGCGAGCCGTCCTTGATGATGGCGACGCGGTCGCACATCCGCTGCACCTCGCTCAGAACGTGCGAGGAGAAGAAGACCGTCGTTCCTTTCGCGCGCTCCTCCTTCAGGAGCTCGAAGAATTCGTTCTGCATGAGCGGATCGAGCCCGCCCGTCGGCTCGTCGAGAATGAGCAGCTTCGGTTCGTGGAGCAGCGCCTGGACGATGCCGACCTTCTTCCGGTTGCCGAAGGAGAGGTCTTCGATCTTGCGTCCGGGGTCGAGATCGAGCCGTTCCAGCAGCGCGGCCATCCGCTGTTCGCCGCGGTAATGATGGAACGCCGCCGCGTAACGCAGCAGGTCGGCGACCTTCATGTCGTCGTAGTAGAACACCTCGGAGGGCAAATAGCCGATCTGCCGCCGGATGTCCTGGGAGCGCGCGACGATGTCGAGACCGAAGATCGTCGCGCTGCCCGAGGTCGGGAACAGAATGTTCAGCAGCGTGCGGATCGTCGTGCTCTTGCCGGCGCCGTTCGGGCCGATGAAGCCGAACACTTCGCCTTCCTCGATGGCGAACGTGAGGTCGCGGATGCCTCGGCGCTTGCCGTAGGTCTTGGTCAGACGATGGATGTCCACGATCGGTTTCAGGGGAATAACCTCCTTCGGATGAAAGCGGGACGAGCACATTGACTCGCCAGTCAATTTCAGTTATACGCCGGATTGACCCGTTAGTCAATAGCGAGTTGCATGAGTTTTCTGACAAAACCGTCTCTACGGGGGCGGCAAAGAAAACCATTTCGATTGAAATCACGGCAAAATACGAACTATTAATAATAACCTTTGTTTAATGTTCGGGTTTTTGCGTTGACATTCCAAGTGAGGATTGATACACTAGAAACAGCTAAGCCCAATAAAAAATGTTGTCGATCATCTCGTATATCCTTGGGAATCAGGCCCGAGAGTATCTACCCGAGAACCTTAATTTTCGGACTACGAGACACGCAATGAAGAGCCAGGTTGCCGCCGGGACGGGGCAGCCTGATGTTGTCTTTACCGTTTACGCATACCATCCGCTTCGCGGGTTGAAACGGGCAGGTCACCTCTTCGCTGCAGGTCTTGTCGAATCCCGAAGCATGCCAGGTCTTGGACGATGCCGAGGGATTTTTTTACGGCAATCTTTAAACGACGAAAAGGTGGTAATTGGCGAATGTCAGCACAAGTGGGCGTCATCATGGGCAGCAAGTCGGACTGGGACACGATGAAATTAGCCTGTGACGTTCTGGACGAGTTGCAAATTCCGTACGAGAAGAAGGTCGTGTCGGCTCACCGGACGCCGGATCTCATGTTCGAATACGCGGAATCCGCCGCGGAGCGCGGATTGAAGGTCATTATCGCGGGTGCAGGCGGCGCTGCGCATTTGCCCGGCATGGTCGCAGCCAAAACGATCCTGCCGGTTATTGGCGTTCCCGTCAAATCATCGAATCTGAACGGGCTCGACTCGCTCCTCTCGATCGTGCAGATGCCGGGCGGCATTCCGGTCGCGACAGTGGCGATCGGCAACGCGGGCGGCACGAACGCGGGGCTGCTCGCGGGCCAGATCCTCGGCGCCTTCGACCCGGCGGTGCAAGCGCGCGTGCAGGCGCGCCGCGACCGGATCAAGCAAGACGTGCTGGAAAGCAGCGAGACGCTATGAGCGGGGCGGCGAAGGGCGCGAAGACGATCCTGCCGGGCGCGACGATCGGCATTCTGGGCGGCGGCCAGCTCGGACGGATGATGGCGAACGCGGGCAGCGCGATGGGCTACCGGTTCGTGGCGCTGGATCCGACGCCGGACGCGCCGGCCGGGCAGGTCGCGCGGCAGCTCGTCGCGGCGTACGACGACCGCGAGGCCGCCGGGGAACTGGCGAAGCAGGCGGACGTCATCACGTACGAGTTCGAGAACGTCGACGCCGGCGTCGCGGCGATGCTGATGGAGCGGTCCTACGTGCCGCAGGGCAGCGAGCTGCTGTACACGACGCAGCACCGGCTGCGCGAGAAGCGGGCGATCGAGGCGGCGGGCGTGAAGGTCGCGCCGTACGCCGAGGTCCGCAGCGCGGACGAGCTGCGCGAGGCGGCCGGGCGCTTCGGCCTGCCGTGCGTGCTGAAGACGGCGACGGGCGGCTACGACGGCAAGGGCCAATGGGTCATCCGCGACGAGGCCGAGATCGGCGAAGCGTTCGAGACGCTGAGCCGCGCGGGCACGGAGCTGGTGGTGGAGCAGTTCGTCCGCTTCGCGAAGGAGCTGTCCGTCATCGCGGCGCGCAGCCCGCAGGGCGAGATTCGCACGTTCCCGGCGGCGGAGAATATCCACGTCGACAATATTTTGCACCTGTCGATCGTGCCGGCGCGCATCGACGAGTCGCTGCAGCGGGAGGCCGAACGGCTGGCGTTCCGCATCGCCGAAGGGCTCGGCGTCGTCGGGCTGATCGCGGTGGAGCTGTTCCTGACGGCGGACGGCGAATTGTTCGTGAACGAGCTCGCGCCGCGGCCGCACAACAGCGGCCACTACACGATGGAAGCGTGCCGGACGTCGCAGTTCGAGCAGCATGTGCGCGCGGTATGCGGCCTGCCGCTCGGCGAGACGTCGCTGCTGACGCCGGTCGTGATGGTCAACGTGCTCGGCGAGCACGCGGCGCCGCTGCTCGATCGGATCGCGATGAAGGACGAGGCGGCCGAACGGCTCGGCGTCGCGCCTAAAATTCACTTATATGGGAAACATGAAGCCAAAGCCAAACGGAAGATGGGGCACGTGAACGTGCTCGCGGCCGACGTGGAACAGGCGCTGGAATGGATAGCCGAAACGAAGATTTGGAGGGTTTGATTCGATGTTACAACGCTACAGCAGACCGGAAATGAGAGCGATCTGGACCGAGGAAAACAAATTCAAGGCGTGGCTCGAAGTCGAGCTGTGCGCCTGCGAGGCGTGGGTGGAGCTCGGCGTCATCCCGCGCGAGGACGTCGAAGCGCTGCGCGCGAACGCGACGTTCGACATCGACCGCATCAACGAGATCGAGCTGGAAACCCGCCACGACGTCATCGCCTTCACGCGCGCGGTGTCCGAGTCCGTCGGACCGGAGCGCAAGTGGGTGCACTACGGCCTGACGTCCACGGACGTCGTCGACACGGCGATGGGTTACCTGCTCCGCCAAGCGAACGAGATCCTCGCCAAAGACATCGAAAACTTCATCGGGATCCTGCGCGGCCAAGCGGTCGCCTACAAGGACACGGTCATGATGGGCCGCACGCACGGCGTCCATGCCGAGCCGACGACGTTCGGGCTGAAGCTGGCGCTGTGGTACGAAGAGATGAAGCGGAACCTGGAACGGTTCCGGCATGCGGCCAGCGGCGTGCAGTTCGGCAAAATCTCCGGCGCGGTCGGCACGTACGCGAACATCGACCCGTTCGTCGAGGAATTCACGTGCCGCAAGCTCGGCATCACGCCGGCGCCGATCTCGACGCAGACGCTGCAGCGCGACCGCCACGCGGAATACATGGCGACGCTGGCCTTGATCGCCACGTCGCTCGACAAGTTCGCGACGGAGATCCGCGCCCTGCAGAAGAGCGAGTTCCGCGAGGTGGAGGAGCCGTTCGCGAAGGGCCAGAAGGGCTCGTCCGCGATGCCGCATAAGCGCAATCCGATCGGCTGCGAGAACATCTCCGGCCTGTCGCGCGTCATCCGCGGCCATATGCTGACGGCATACGAGAACGTGACGCTGTGGCACGAACGCGACATCAGCCACTCGTCGGCGGAGCGCGTCATCCTGCCGGACGCGACGATGCTGCTGAACTACATGCTGAACCGCCTCGGCAACATCATCAAGAACCTGACGGTGTTCCCGGAGAACATGAAGCGCAACATGCAGCGCACGTTCGGCGTGCCGTTCTCCGGCCGCGTCATGACGAAGCTGATCGACAAAGGCCTCAGCCGCGAGCAAGCGTACGACACCGTGCAGCCGCGCGCGATGCAGGCGTGGGAAGAGCAGCGCCAATTCCGCGACATCATCGAATCGACGCCGGAGATCACGAGCAAGCTGACCCCGGACGACATCGCGGACTGCTTCAATCCGGCGTGGCATCTGAAGCACGTGGACACGATTTTCAAGCGGCTTGAGTTAGTTTAAAGGCAGACTCCGCAAGCGAAAACGTCCTCCGATCGCATAAGGTGATTGGTTTGCGTTCACTGGCGAAGGCCAGGGAATGCAGCATTCACCGGTACAAAGGCGACCACTTCAGGTGATTGGTTTGCGTTCACTGGCGAAGGCCAGGGAATGCAGCATTCACCTTCGTTTCTCCGGACTGTTTTCGCCTGCTCCGTCAAACCGTTTAAAACCATTCAAGCCTTTGAAGTGGGGAGAGGGAGAGTGACCATGACACAAGCATTGTCCACGGCCGCCGATTATGTGAAGGCGCCGCTGTTGTATAAAGGCAAGGTGCGCGAGCTGTACGATTTGGGCGAGCATTTCCTGATCGTCGTGACGGACCGCATCAGCGCGTTCGACTACGTGCTGGACCCGGCCGTGCCGGAGAAGGGGAACGTGCTGAACCGGCTGTCGGCGTTCTGGTTCGAGCGGACGGCCGACATGATGGCCAATCACGTCGTGCATACGGACGTGTACAAGCTCGGCGAGCTCGTGACCGAGCCGGAGCGGCTGAAGAACCGCATCATGGTAACGAAGAAGGCGGAGCGCATCGACATCGAGTGCGTCGTCCGCGGCTACATCACCGGCGGCGGCTGGCGGCAATACGAGAAGACGCAAGCGATCAACGGCATCGAGCTGCCGGCCGGCCTGCGCAAGAACGAGCGCTTCCCCGAGCCGCTGTTCACGCCGGCCGCGAAGAACGACGTCGGGCATGACGAAGACATCCCGTTCGCCCGCATGCAGGAGCTGGTCGGCGCCGAGCTCGCCGAGGAGCTGCGCGGCAAGAGCATCCGCCTCTACGAATTCGCCCGCGATTTCTGCGGCGAACGCGGCATCATCTTGGCGGACTGCAAATTCGAATTCGGCTTGATCGACGGCCAGGTCATTCTGATCGACGAGATTTTCACGCCGGATTCGTCCCGGTTCTGGGCGAAGGCCAACTACGCCTACGACATCGAGATCGACAGCATGGACAAAGAACCGGTGCGCACGTACCTGCTCGGCTCCGACTGGGACCGCGAAAGCAAACCGGCCCCGCTGCCGCAATCGGTCGTCGACGCGACGACGAACCGCTACCTGGCGATCTACGAAGCGCTGACCGGCAAGCCGCTCAACTAAAGCAAACCCGCGGGACAAGCACAGATGTCCCGCATCATATACACGCCCAAGCGGGAAGCGCAACCCCGCCGGCGCCCAACGACGCAAGCGGGCGCAAAGCCCCCGCAAGCAAGCAATCCGCCGCAAGCGGTAGCGAAGCCCGGCAAGCGATTAAGAGCCGCAAGCGGCGCAAGCCCGCGCAGCGCGCAGGGTGCTCCCGAGAGCATCCTGCAAATGGTTCGGTTTTAAAAAATGGGTGGAGCAAAGAAAAGCGGTTTGCCGGACGGAGAGCGCAAGCGATCGCCTTTGAACTTGAAAAACCTCCGATTAGGATTGTTCCGGTTTCTCAAGTTCAACAGCTGAAAGTTTTCGTAAGAAAACTCGCTTCGGAAGCGTATGCTTGAGACCGGCAAATCCGCGTTTTGCGGAACGTTCCCATTTTGCTATCAGAAAATTTCCAGGAGGCGACCCCCCTAATGAAGGCTAAAGTCTACGTCACGATCAAAGAAAACGTGCTCGATCCGCAAGGCAGCGCCGTGCAAGGCGCCCTGCACACGATGGGCTTCGAGGAAGTCGGCAAAGTCCGCATCGGCAAATTTTTGGAGCTGGACCTGGACACGTCCGACCGCGCGGAAGCGGAAGCGCGTTTGACCGCGATGTGCGAGAAGCTGCTCGCGAACACGGTCGTCGAAGATTTCCGCTTTGAATTGGAGGGGTAACGATGAAATTCGCGGTACTCGTATTTCCGGGCTCCAACTGCGACATCGACTGCTTCAAGGCGGTCGAGGACACGATCGGCCAAGAGGTCGACTACGTATGGCATACGGCGACGGACCTGTCCGGCTATGACGCGATTCTCGTGCCCGGCGGCTTCTCGTACGGCGACTACCTGCGCTGCGGCGCGATCGCGCAATTCGCCCCGGTCATGAACGAAGTGGTGAAGGCGGCGGAGGCCGGCAAGTTCGTCCTCGGCATCTGCAACGGGTTCCAAATCCTGACGGAAGCGGGGCTGCTCCCGGGCGCGCTGCTGCGCAACACGGGCATGAAGTTCATTTGCCGCCAGACGCCGCTCGAAGTCGTGAACAACGCGACGGCGTTCACGAACCAATACGCGCAGGGCGAAGTCATCAACATCCCGATCGCGCACGGCGAAGGCAACTACTATTGCGACGACGAGACGCTCGCGCGGCTCGAAGCGAACAACCAAATCGTCTTCCGCTATGCGGGCGACGAGCATAACCCGAACGGCTCGCTCCGCAACATCGCCGGCGTCAGCAACGAGCGCGGCAACGTGGTCGGCATGATGCCGCATCCGGAGCGCGCGGTGAACCAGCTGCTCGGCTCGGAAGACGGCAAACGGATGTTTACATCGATTTTGAACGCATGGAGGGAACAGCATGGCGCAGCAGTTAACGGCTAAGGAGCCGACGGCGGAACAAATCGCGGATCAGCGCATTTACACGCAATTCGGCGTGACGGATCACGAATACGAGCTCATTTGCGGCTTCCTCGGGCGCAAGCCGAACTACACCGAGATCGGCGTGTTCAGCGTCATGTGGTCGGAGCACTGCTCCTATAAGAATTCCAAGAAGATCCTGAAGAAGTTCCCGATCACGGGACCGAAGGTGCTCATGGGGCCGGGCGAAGGCGCGGGCATCGTGGACATCGGGGACAACCAGGCGGTCGTGTTCAAAATCGAATCGCATAACCATCCGTCCGCGGTCGAGCCGTACCAAGGCGCGGCGACGGGCGTCGGCGGCATCATCCGCGACATTTTCTCGATGGGCGCGCGGCCGGTCGCGCTGCTGAACAGCCTCCGCTTCGGCAACCTGGAGAACGCGCGCGTCAAATATTTGTTCGAGCACGTCGTCGGCGGCATCGCCGGCTACGGCAACTGCATCGGCATTCCGACGGTAGCGGGCGAAGTCATGTTCGACGAGAGCTACGAGGGCAACCCGCTCGTCAACGCGATGTGCGTCGGCCTCATCGATCACGATAAAATCCAGCGCGGCGTCGCCAAGGGCGTCGGCAACCCGGTCTTCTACGTCGGGCCGGCCACGGGCCGCGACGGCATCCACGGCGCGACGTTCGCGTCCGTCGAGCTGTCCGAGGAATCCGAAGAGAAGCGCACCGCCGTCCAAGTCGGCGATCCGTTCATGGAGAAGCTCGTCATGGAAGCGACGCTCGAGCTGATCAACGCCGGCATCGTCGTCGGCATCCAGGACATGGGCGCGGCGGGCCTCACGTGCTCCAGCGCGGAGATGGCGTCCAAGGCGGGCAACGGCCTCGAGCTGTACCTCGACGAGGTGCCGCAGCGCGAGGAAGGCATGACGCCGTACGAAATGATGCTGTCCGAGTCGCAGGAACGGATGCTGTTCGTCGTCGAGCCGCAGCACGAAGCGCAGGCGCAGGAGATTTTCGACCGGTGGGGCATCATCTGCGTGAAGGTCGGCAAAGTCACGGACGACGGCCGTCTCCGCCTGTTCCACCAAGGCGAGGAAGTGGCGAACATGCCGGTCACGGCGCTCGTCGACGAGTGCCCGATGTACGACAAGCCGTCCAAGGAGCCGGCTTATTATGCGGCAAACGCGGCGATCGATACGGCGGCGTATCCGGAAGTGACCGACCTGACCGGCGCGCTCGAGAAGGTGCTCGCCTCCCCGACGGTCGCCAGCAAAGAATGGGTATATAACCAATATGACTATATGGTCCGCACGAGCACGGCGGTGCAGCCGGGCTCCGACGCGGCGGTCGTCACGATCCGCGGCACGCGCAAGGCGCTCGCGATGACGACGGACTGCAACGGACGCTACGTGTACCTCGATCCGGAGGTCGGCGGCCAAATCGCCGTCGCGGAAGCGGCGCGCAACATCGTCTGCTCCGGCGCGGAGCCGCTCGCGATCACGGACAACCTGAACTTCGGCAGCCCGGAGAAGCCGGACGTGTTCTGGCAGCTCGAGAAAGCCGCGGACGGCATTTCCGAAGCGTGCCGCGTGCTGGACACGCCGGTCATCGGCGGCAACGTTAGCTTGTACAACGAGAACGCGAAGGGCGCGATCTACCCGACGCCGGTCATCGGCATGGTCGGGCTCGTGCAGGACGTCGACCACATCACGACGCAGGGCTTCAAGGCCGAAGGCGACGTCATCATCCTCGCGGGCGAGACGAAGCACGAACTCGGCGGCAGCGAGCTGCAGTACGTGCTGAACGGCAAGAGCGAAGGCCGTCCGCCGCAGATCGACCTCGCGGTCGAGAAGAAGCTGCAGCAGGGCGTGCTCGGCGCGATCAAGCAAGGCCTCGTCGCTTCGGCGCACGACTTGTCCGAGGGCGGCCTGGCCGTCGCGCTCGCGGAATCCGCGATCAGCGGCAAGCTCGGCGCCGAGGTCAACGTCGCGACCGGGCTGCGCGCCGACGCCGCGCTGTTCAGCGAATCCCAATCCCGCATCCTGCTTTCGGCGAAAGCGGACCAAGCGGACAAGCTTGCGAACTATTTGACGGAGCACGGCGTTCCGAATGCGGTCATCGGCGCCGTACGCAGCAACGGACTGGTCATCAACATCAACGGCAAACCGGGCGTCAACGCCTCGGTTGAGCAACTGGAGAAGGTCTGGAAGGATGCGATTCCATGTCTGATGAAATAAAACGGCTGCCGAAGCTGTGGACGGGCGATCATTATAACGAAGGCATCGGCCGCGACGATATTTTCGATAAATTGCGCGAGGAGTGCGGGGTGTTCGGCGTGTTCGGCGTGCCGGACGCTTGCTCGCTCGGCTACTACGGCCTCCACGCCCTGCAGCACCGGGGCGAGGAGAGCGCGGGGCTGGCCGCGGTGGAATCGGCCACCGGGCATTTCTCGTATCACCGCGGCATGGGGCTCGTCAAGGAAGTCTTCGATCAGTCGAAGCTGGAAGCCCTCCCGGGCGACCGCGTCATCGGCCACGTCCGCTATTCGACGGCGGGCGAGAGCAAGCTGGCGAACGCGCAGCCGCTGATCTTCAAGTACCGCGACGGCGACCTCGCCGTGGCCACGAACGGCAACATCGTGAACGCGCCGTCCATCCGCAAGGAGCTCGAGAGCCAAGGGTCGATCTTCCAGACGACGAGCGACACCGAGGTCATCGCGCACTTGATCGCGCGGTCGAGCAAGGATTTCGTCGGCGCGGCGAAGGACGCGCTGCAGCGGATCATCGGCGGCTTCGCGTTCCTGATCATGACGAACGACAAGCTGCTCGTCGCCTCCGATGCGCACGGCCTGCGCCCGCTCGTCATGGGTCGGCTGGGCGACGGCTACGTGTTCGCGTCGGAGACGTGCGCGCTCGAGACCGTCGGCGCCGAGTACGAACGCGACGTCCAGCCGGGCGAGCTGCTCGTGCTGGACCGCGGCGGCCTGCGCGTCGACCGCTTCGAGCGGCTCGAGCGCCGCGCGACGTGCGCGATGGAGTACATCTATTTCGCCCGTCCGGACAGCGACATCAACGGCATCAACCTGCATTCCGCCCGCAAACGGATGGGCCGCCAGCTGGCGCTGGAATCGTTCATCGACGCGGACATCGTGACCGGCGTGCCGGATTCCAGCATCTCCGCGGCGATCGGCTACGCCGAGCAGACGGGCATTCCGTACGAGCTCGGGCTGATCAAGAACAAGTACACGGGCCGGACGTTCATCCAGCCTTCGCAGGAGCTGCGCGAGAAGGGCGTGAAGATGAAGCTGTCCGCCGTCCGCAAGGTCGTGGAAGGCAAACGGGTCGTCATGATCGACGACTCCATCGTGCGCGGCACGACGTCCCTGCGGATCGTCAACATGCTCCGCGAGGCGGGCGCGACCGAGGTGCACGTGTGCATCACGTCGCCGCCGTTCAAGAACCCGTGCTACTACGGCATCGACACGCCGGACCGCAAGGAGCTCATCGCGTCGCAGAAGACGGTGGAAGAGATCCGGCAGGCAATCAACGCGGACTCGCTTTATTTCCTGAGCAATGAAGGGTTCGTCGAGGCGGTCGGCGGCAACGACGGCGAGTACAACCGGGGCATGTGCATGGCTTGCTTCGATAACGATTATCCGACGCCGGTCGATCCGACGTCGGAAAAGAGTTGCAGCTGCTAGCAGTCGTTATAACGGTGGGGCTGCCGCCTGCGGTCAACACGGGTCTCCGATCGCTGTTGTAGATGGATTTCTTAATTTTCAACCTTAACGGTTGAAATCCATCTACAAAGGCGACCGCTGACGCTTCTCCGACTCCATGTTGACCTCCGGCCGGAGCTTCACCTTTTCCCTTTTAAAGCGAAGTAGCTAACGCGTTAGGGCGCGCTTTCGCTAGAATTACTAACCCATTTCTACCCCGAAATACCGGGGCGGGACGGTCCCGCAAAATTGACGAAGGAGCTGACTTAAGGCGTGGCAGAAGCGTATAAACAAGCCGGCGTCGACATCGCGGCAGGCAACGAAGCGGTCGAACGGATGAAGAAGCACGTGAAGAAAACGTTCCGCCCGGAAGTGCTGACGGATCTCGGCGGGTTCGGCGCGTTGTTCGGCCTGAACAAGGACAAGTACGAGGAGCCGGTGCTCGTGTCCGGCACGGACGGCGTGGGCACGAAGCTGAAGGTCGCGTTCGCGATGGACAAGCATGACACGATCGGCATCGACGCGGTCGCCATGTGCGTGAACGACATCGTCGTGCAAGGCGCGGAGCCGCTCTTCTTCCTCGACTACCTCGCGTGCGGCAAGGTCGAGCCGGCGAAGATCGAAGCGATCGTCAAGGGCATCTCCGATGGCTGCGTGCAGTCCGGCTGCGCCCTGATCGGCGGCGAGACGGCCGAAATGCCGGGCATGTACCAGGGCGACGAATACGACATCGCGGGCTTCACGGTCGGCATCGTGGACAAGAAGAAAATCATCGACGGCAAGGCGATCCGGCCGGGCGACGCGGTGCTCGGCCTCGCTTCGAGCGGCATCCACAGCAACGGCTACTCGCTCGTTCGCCGCCTCCTGGTCGACGGCTCCGGCTACGGCCTGAACGACAAGCTGCCGGAGCTCGGCGGCGAGAAGACGCTGGGCGAGATCATCCTCGAACCGACGCGCATCTACGTGAAATCGGTGCTGGAGCTGATCAACCGCGTCACGGTGAAGGGCATGGCCCACATTACGGGCGGCGGCTTCATCGAGAACATTCCGCGCGTCCTGCCGGACGGCGTGAACGTGGACATCGCGCCGGGTTCCTGGCCGATTCACCCGGTGTTCAAACTGATGCAGGCCAAAGGCGGCATTACGGACCGCGACATGTTCACGACGTTCAACATGGGCGTCGGCATGGTCGTCGTGGTCGGCGCCGAGCAAGCCGAGGACGCGCTGCGCGCCGCGAAGGAGCTGGGCGAGGATGCGTACATCATCGGCCAAGTGACTTCGGGCAGCAAGATCGTGACGTTCGGAGGAGCCGAGCTGTAATGACGGCCGGAATGCGCGTCGCCGTCTTCGCCTCGGGCAGCGGGAGCAATTTTCAAGCGCTTGCCGAGGCGGCCCAAGACGGGACGTTCCCCGCGGACATCGCGCTGCTGGTTTGCGACAAGCCGGCGGCGCAGGTCGTGCGGCGCGCGGAAGCGCTGGGCGTGCCGACTTATCTTTTCGACCCGAAGGCGTACGCTTCCCGCGAAGCGTGCGAAGAAGAGATGGTCGGCCTCCTTCGGCGGGAGGGCATCGAGCTGATCGTGCTCGCCGGGTACATGCGGCTCATCACGGACGTGCTCCTGAAGCCGTACGACGGGCGGATGATCAACGTGCATCCTTCGCTGCTGCCCGCGTTTCCGGGCGTGCGGGCCATCCGTCAGGCGCTGGACTACGGCGTCAAGCTGACGGGGGTGACGGTGCACTTCGTGGACGGCGGCATGGACACGGGACCGATTCTTATGCAGCGGGCGGTCGAGGTGGCGGACGACGATACGGAAGAGACGCTGGCCGCGCGGATTCACGCGGTCGAGCACGAGCTGCTGACGCTCGCGGTACGCCGCATCGCCGAAGGACGCGTGACGTTGGACGGACGCAAGGGGACGGTACGGCGCGGGTAGCGCGCACGATGACGGGATACGAGAAAGGACGACGAACGATATGATGAGCGATGTAAACGAAATTGCTTTGCGATACGGCATGAACCCCCACCAGAAGGACGCGAAGATCTATGCCGCGGACGGCCAGGCGCTTCCGCTGACCGTCGTGAACGGCGACCCCGGCTTCATCAATCTGCTCGACGCGCTGAACGCGTACCAGCTCGTGCGCGAGCTGCGCCAGGCGACCGGCTTGCCCGCGGCGGCTTCGTTCAAGCACGTGAGCCCGGCCGGCGTGGCGGTGTACGCGCCGATGAAGCCGGAATTGGCGAAGGCGTACTTCGTCGACGGCATGGAGCTGTCGGAGCTGGCGACCGCTTACGCGCGCGCCCGCGGCGCCGACCGTATGTCCTCGTTCGGCGACGCGGCCGCGCTGAGCGACGTGGTGGACGCCTCCACGGCGCTGCTGCTGAAGCGCGAAGTGTCCGATCTCGTCGTGGCGCCCGGCTATACGCCGGAAGCGCTCGACATCCTGAAGCAGAAGAAGGGCGGCAAGTACCTGATTCTGCAGATCGATCCGGACTACGTGCCGGACCCGGTCGAGACGCGCACGCTGTTCGGCATGAAGCTGCAGCAGGAGCGCAACAACGCCGTGCCGGACGCGTCGGTGTTCGACAAAGTCGTTACGGCGAACAAAGAGCTGCCCGACCACGCGAAGCGCGACCTGCTCGTCGCGCTCATCACGCTCAAGTACACGCAATCCAACTCCATCTGCTATGCGCTGGACGGCCAGACGATCGGCATCGGCGCCGGCCAGCAGTCGCGCATTCACTGCACGCGCCTCGCGGGCGACAAGGCGGACCGCTGGTACCTCCGGCAGCATCCGGCCGCGCTGAACATGAAGTTCCGCGAAGGCTTGGCGCGCGCGGAGCAGAACAACGCGATCGACCTGTGGCTGGAAGACGAAGTCACGCCGGTCGAACAAGCGGCATGGGAGCGCTGCTTCGAGGAAGTGCCGGCGCGCCTGACGCGCGAACAGAAGCGCGAATGGCTGAACGGCCTGCAGGGCGTATCGTACGGCTCCGACGCCTTCCTGCCGTTCCGCGACAACCTCGACCGCGCCAGCCGCAGCGGCGTGAAATACGTCATTCAAGCGGGCAGCTCGATGCGCGACGAAGAAGTCGTGCAGGCGGCGAACGATTACGGCATGGTCATGGTCTATTCGGGCGTACGCCTGTTTCATCACTGAATTAACGCTTTCGAAGTCGTTTTGTATAGTCGCCGGCATGCCGGCTTCAGGCTTCGCGCAAAACTTCAACCTAGGAGGCGACCAGGGTGCCCACGAACACAACGACGAAATGGAAGGCGCTGGCGGATGCGACCGTCCGGCGTTTGCAAGCGAACAGCTATCCGGGCCGCGGCATCGTCATCGGCTTGACGCCGGACGCGACGCGCTACGTGCAGGTGTATTGGATCATGGGACGCAGCGAGAACAGCCGCAACCGCGTCTTCATTCCGGAAGCGAACGGCTTCCTGCGCACGGAAGCGCGCGATCCGGCGAAGCTGACCGACCCGTCGCTCATCATTTATTATCCGCTTCGCCACGAGGGCGGCGCGCATATCGTGACGAACGGCGACCAGACCGACACGATCTGGGACGCGATCCAGGAAGGCGGCACGTTCGAGCAGGCGCTCGCGAAGCGGACGTACGAGCCGGATCCGCCGAATTTCACGCCGCGCATCTCGGGCATCGTCGATCTGAACGACGCCCAGAACGCGTACAAGCTGTCGATTCTGAAGTCGAACGAGAACGACGAGTCGCAGACGAAACGGCAGTATTTCCACTATGAGCAGGCGATCGCGGGCTACGGCCACTTCATCTCCACGTACGTGGGCGACGGCAATCCGCTGCCGTCGTTCGCCGGCGAGCCGCAGGTGGCGCCGTTGTTCGACGACGAGGAAGAGACAGCGCGCTTCTATTGGAACCTGCTGAACGACGACAACAAAATCTCCCTGCTCGTCAAGACGATCCGGATCGCGGACGGCGAGACGAAGCTGACGGTCGTGAACCGGCCGGCCGAAGGAGGCGCGTAACCGATGCGGATCATGGTCATCGGCGGCGGCGGGCGCGAGCATGCCATCGTCTGGGCGCTGAGCAAGAGCGACAAGGTCCACAAAATCTACTGCGCGCCGGGCAACGCGGGCATCGCGGAGCTGGCGGAATGCGTGCCGATCCCGGTCAACCGGTTCGCCGATCTCATTCAATTCGCCTGCGACAACGAAGTGGATCTCGTCGTGGTCGGGCCGGACGACCCGCTGGCGGACGGCATCGTCGACGCGTTCGAGGAGCGCGACATTCCGGTCTACGGCCCGCGCAAGAACGCGGCGGAAATCGAAGGCAGCAAGATTTTCATGAAAAACCTGCTGAAGAAGTACGACATCCCGACGGCCAAGTACGAGACGTTCACGGATTACGAGTCCGCGCTCGCGTATCTGCGGGAGCAGCAGGCGCCGATCGTCGTCAAGGCGGACGGCCTCGCGGCGGGCAAAGGCGTGACGGTCGCCTATTCCATGGAGGAAGCGGAAGCGGCGCTGCAGGGCATGATGGTCGACAAGGTGTTCGGCGAATCCGGCGGCCGCGTCGTCATCGAGGAATTCCTCGAGGGGCAGGAAATGTCCATCCTGGCGTTCGTGGACGGCGCGACGGTGCGCGCGATGGTGCCGGCGCAGGACCATAAGCCGGTGTACGACAACGACAAAGGGCCGAATACCGGCGGCATGGGCACGTATTCCCCGCTGCCGCATATCGACCCGGCGCTGGTCGAAGACGCGATCGCGAACATCATCAAGCCGACGGCGAAGGCGATGGTCAGCGAAGGCCGCCCGTTCCGCGGCGTGCTGTTCGCGGGGCTCATGATCACGAAGCAGGGCGTGAAGACGATCGAGTTCAACGCGCGCATGGGCGATCCCGAGACGCAGGTCGTGCTGCCGCGCCTCAAGACCGATCTGGTAGACATCATCCTCGCGTCGCTGAACGGCCGCCTGGATCAGCTCGACATCGAATGGAGCGACGAGGCCGCGGTCTGCGTCATCGCTGCGTCCGAAGGCTACCCGGGTCCGTATCCGAAAGGGCTGCCGATCGCGGGGCTGGACGCCGCCAAGGCGCAAGGCGCGCTCGTCTTCCACGCCGGCACGGCGCTGAAGGACGGCGCGATCGTCACGAACGGCGGCCGCGTGCTCGGCATCGTCGGCCGCGGCCGCGACATCGCGGAGGCGCGCGCCCGCGCGTACGAAGCGGTATCGGTCATCTCCTTCGACGGCATGCACAGCCGCACCGACATCGCGGCGAAGGCGCTTCGCGGGTAGAGCAAGCGGAAGCCTCGCGCCGCGAGGGCGGCGCCAGCCATCATCCTAGCATCGAAAAAGCCTGTCGAGCCCGGCTCGGCAGGCTTTTTCGCGCTTTCTGCGCATGCCGCGAGCGGAGCGGCGGCCAAGGCAAAGAACGACGCCGAACAAGCCGGCGGCGGCCGAAGCGGTCTCGCGGGCGGCCCGTTCCGCCAGCGGCATCGCTCGGTCTCGCGATCGGCCCGTTCCGCCAGCAGCATCGCTCGGTCTCGCGATCGGCCCGTTCCGCCAGCCGCATCGCCCGGCGTCCCGGCCCGTGCCGGCAAAGGGCCGACGGAAGGAATTTCCGGGTTCGCCGCGAATGTATTGATTACAACAAGAATGCGCTTTCATTTTTGTGTCTAAGAGAATTATTTAAACTTATGGCGACGAGGGGAGGGCGATGCGAGGAATCGGGTTTCCGCAAGGACGGCGTACCGGTCAAGCCGCAGCTTGCAATCACGTCAGGATTAACAGCGCAATTACCAATGGATGAGGAGTTGACTCTGTAAACCATGCAACTGCCTGTTCTTCATTTATGCGGAGACTTCGTGGTCAGACGGAATTGGAAGCTGGATTCGCGGGTGTTGGAGGAGCACGAGCTGGTCTATTTCCCGATCGGAACGGGAGCCGTCTACCAGATCGGCGATCGGACGCTGACGATCGACCGGCCCTGCTGGATCATGACGCGCGCGGGCTGCGCGCACCGCTGGCGGTTCAGCGAATCGTCCGCCACGCGCCATTTGTTTCTCCACTTCAGCGCCGACGACGGCCAGTTCCCGCATTTGCTGCGGGAGAACGGCCCGGACCTTCTGCCGGCGCCCGAAAGCAGCTTTCACGCGTCGCTCATCAGTTATCTGCTGGAAGTGACGTACCTCGAGAAGAACGGCCGGCGCAGCGGCATGCTGCTGGCGTCGCTGCTGAACGAGCTCGACCACCTGGCCGCCCGGAGGAACGCGCCGCCGGACGAACCGGTTCCCCAAGCGGCGGGGTCGCCGTACTCCCTCGTCGTCGGCAAAGCCATCCACTACATCAAGCGCCATCTGGCCCAGCCGATCACCGCCCAGGCGATCGCGGAGCACTGCCGCATCTCCCACGAGCACCTCTCCCGGCTGTTCGTGCGCGAGGTCGGGATTCCGCCGCGCCAAATGATCATCCAGCTGAGGCTGGAGCGGGCCGCGCACCAGCTGCGCCACAGCACGCTCAGCATCAACGAGATCGCGGCGCGGTGCGGATTTTCCGAGAACCATTACTTCTCCCGGACGTTCGCCTCCCATTTCGGCTTGTCCGCCTCCGCCTACCGCGCCAAATACGCGGTGCGGG
Source organism: Paenibacillus sp. UNC496MF (assembly GCF_900113915.1). Lineage (NCBI taxonomy): Bacteria > Bacillati > Bacillota > Bacilli > Caryophanales > Paenibacillaceae > Paenibacillus > Paenibacillus sp. UNC496MF. The sequence goes on along the minus strand of NZ_FORE01000006.1, from coordinate 96,878 downwards.
ACGGCCAGCACGTCGACTGCGACGAAACGATCGAAGAGAAGTACCCCATCAACGCCTACATTCGCCTTACCCCTTGATCCCCGTCATCGTAATGCCTTCGATGATATAGCGCTGCAGCAGGAGATAGACGAGCAGCACCGGGACGACCGCGATGGCGGACCCGGACATCATGAGCGTCCAGTCGGTTACATACAGCCCCTTGAACGTGCTCAGCATGAGCGGCACGGTGAAATGATCGGTCGTGCTGAGGAAAATGACGGGTCGGAAGAAATTGTTCCACGTCCCGAGGAACGCGATGATCGCGAGCGCGGCGAGCGCCGGCTTGATGAGCGGCACCATGATCCGCCAATAGATCGTCCACATGTTCGCGCCGTCCACGTACGCCGATTCGGACAAGTCCCGCGGGATGCCGAGGAAGAATTGGCGCAGCAGGAACACGCCGAAGGCGCTGAACAGCATGTCCGGCACGATCAGCGACAGATGCGTGTCGAGCCAGCCGAAGTTCTTGAGGATGACGTACAGCGGCACGATCGTCACCTGCTCCGGCACCATCAGCATGGAGAGGAACAGGATGAAGAGCGTGTCGCGGAACGGAAAAGTAATCTTGGCGAACGCGTACGCCGCCATGGAGCAGGTCAGCAGCTGGCCGAGCACGATGCAAATCGAGATGTACGCGCTGTTGAAGTACGCCTTGTCGAACGGCATCGCCGTCAAGGAACGGTGGATGTTCGACCAAACCCACGGATTGGGGAGCAGCGTCGGCGGGATGATGAAGATTTGCGACAAGTCCTTCAGCCCGCTGGAGATCATCCACCAGAACGGCGCGATCATGAGCACCGACGCGGCCAGCAGGACGAGATGGAGCAGAATGGCGGAGACGTTGATTTTGCGGTACGCGGCTTTAGGCTTGACCGTGTGCAGCGGCCGCAGCGATTCCGGTTTCACCGTGTTCATGGCGATGCCCTCCTATTCGGCGTAATGGACCCATTTGCGGGACAGGCGCGTTTGCAGGATGGTCAGGACGAGGATGACGACGAACAGGACGACCGCGGCGGCGGAGCTTCGGCCGAACTGGAAGTTCTTGAACGCGAGCTCGTACAGGTGGTAGACCATCGTGTAGCTGGCTTTCGCCGGCCCGCCGCTCGTCATGACGAAGGCGGTGTCGAACACCTTGAAGGAGTCGATGACGGCGATGATCGTGACGAACAGCGTCGTCGGGGAGAGGAGCGGCAGCGTGATGCGCCAGAATTGCTGGTTCTTCGTCGCGCCGTCGATCATGGACGCTTCGTAGTAGTCTTTCGAGATGCCCTGCAGGCCGGCCAGGAACAGCACCATGTTGAAGCCGAGGCCTTTCCAGATGCTCACGATCGCGAGGGACGGCAGCACGAGGCGCAGATCCGTCAGCCACTGCGGCCCTTTGACGCCGAAGAGCTGCTTCAGCAGCACGTTGACCAGGCCGAAATCGCCGTTCAGGAGCCACATCCAGACGATCGCGACGGCGACGGAGCTCGTGACGACGGGCATGAAGAAGAACAGCCGGTACATGATGCGCAGCCGGACGTTGTTCAGGGCCACGGCGACGAGGAGCGCGAGGAAGATGCCGGCGGGCACCGTGAGCACCGAATAATACAGCGTGTTCGTCATCGCTTTCTGGAAGTCCGGGTTCCGGAACGCGTAGGTGAAATTCTCGAGGCCGAGGAATTTCGGCGTGCTGAAGCCGTCCCAATCCAGGGAGCTGATCACGAAGGTGCTGATGAGCGGAATGAGCGAGAACACGAGGAGCCCGATCAGCTGCGGGGCGATGAACGCAAAGCCCCATATCGCGTTGGCACGTTTAGGATTCATGGTAGTCCTCCCGTATCAGAATGGTCGGACAGGCGAAAGGGGCGGAAGCGAGTTCCTCCCCTTCGGCTGCCCGTATATCGGCCGGCGGCGCTTAGTTGGCGCTCGCCTCGGCGATCTTCTTGTTCACGCCCTCGGCTATTTTCTTCAGCGTGGTCGCGGCGTCCTGCTTGCCCAGCAGCATGAGGTCGTAGTTGTCCTTGACGACGTCCGACGCGCCCGGCACCGCGGATTCCGACGGCCACAGCGCGTAGCCGATTTCGCGGGCGTCGAGGAAGTACTGCGCGTGCGCCGGCTGCGCCTTGTCGTCGAGCACGAGATCGTCGACGCCGGATACCGATGGCACCGCGTTGCCGCCCTTCAGGCGGAACTGCTGGCCTTCCTTCGAGACGAAGTACGAGAGGAAGTCGTACGTTTCTTTCGGATGCGCCGTTTTCTTGTTCATGACCATGTAAGCGGTCGGGATGCCGGCCGGCTCCATTTTGTTGCCCGTGTTCGTCGGCAGCGGCACGATGTCGTACTGCAGCGCCGTGTTGGCGTTATATTGCGGCACCCACCAGCGGCCGGCGATGCCGAAGCCGACTTGGTTGGACATGAACATCGCGTCGGCGCCTTGGCCTTTCGGGAGCGAGCCGGAGAAGACGAAATTCTTGTTCTTCACGTTGTCGGCGAGGAATTGGAACGCTTCGACCGTCTTCGGATCGGTGTCGCCGATGAATTTGCCGCCCTGCTCCTTGTCGTAGATCTTGCCGCCGTTCGTCGTGGCCCACGAGTAGATCGGCGCGGACCAGTCCTCGAGCACGAGGCCGTACTTGCCCGCGGCCTGCAGCTTGGACGTCAGATCGGTCAGCTTCTGCCAGTTCCATTCGCCGGATTCGTACAATTGCTGCGGATCGTCGGCAATGCCGGCGTCCTGCAGCACTTTTTTGTTGTAGTACATGACGAGCGGGTTGCAGTCGACGGTGACGCCGAAGATTTTATCGTCGCGCTTCGCGCCGCCCCAGAGGCCGTCGGCGAAATCCGACGCCTTGATCGGGCTGCTCGGGCTGTCGATGAGGGAGGTCAATTCGGAGATGGAGCCGTTCGCGATCAGCTTGACGACCGTGGCGTCGCCGGCGTAGAACGCGTCCGGGGCCGTGCCGCCCTGCAGCTGCGTGATGATCTTCTCTTCATAGCCGTCGTTCGGAACGGCGACCAGCTCCCATTTGACGTTCTTATGGTCTTTGTTGTACTGGTCGGTCAATTCGTAGAACCGCTTGAGCTCGCCCGGGTTGCCCCAGGTGCTCCATTTCAGGTGAAGGACTTCCCCGTTCGACCCGCCGTTCGAGCCCGAGCCGGAACTGCACCCGCTGACGATCAACGAGACCAACGCCACCGATCCTGCCGTAAGCTGCCATGTTTTCTTCATAGACTTGCTACCCCCTCCAGGTTTAGAAAGATCGTGCAAAAGCGGCGAAATCCAGCGGAAAATCCCATTCGTAAGCCGATTATAAGGCGCTATGAGAGCGGTTTCAATGTGCGGAATCCGAAGAAGAAATGGACTTTTGTGATCTGTGCGGCCGCGAGCGGTTAATAAGGGAGATGCGGATGCCGGTATTTTCCGGGCCGGTGTTACTTCTTTGTAACGACTCGGGGTTTCGGTTCCGGTACGATGGGAAGAAGATCGAATCATAGGGGAGTGCAGCATGCGACTGAGGGGAAACGGCCGCGGCGGACGGCGTTTAGCCGTATCGATATTGGCAACGATGATAATAGGAAGCGCGCTCGCGGGATGCAGCCTGCGTCCGGGCGGTCATGCCGCCGGCACGCAGACGGGCGACGCGGGCGGCTGCGCGGACGGCGATGGGCAGAGCCAAGGCAAAGGACAAGGACAAGGTCAAGGGCAAAGCCAAGGTCAAGGACAAGGACAAGGGCAAGGACAAGGCAAAGGACAAGGACAAGGACAAGGACAAGGACAAGGACAAGGCAAAGGCCAAGGACAAGGACAAAGCCAAGGGCAAAGCCAAGGTCAAGGGCAAGGACAAGGACAAGGCGCTGCCGTCCGGACGCAGGTGCCGGTGAAGGGCGCGGACGGCTCGACGGCGTGCCGGGATGTTTTGGGACCGCCGGCGGTTGGAAGCATGGCCGGCGGCCAGGCCGGAGACGGCGTTTCGCCGGGAGCGGGTAGCGCGGCGCAGCCGCCGGACGGCGCCGCGAACGGCGCGAATGCCGGGGGCAGCGGGGACGCGAAGCCGGGAGCCGGGAGCGATGCGAACGCCGGGGGCAGCGGGGACGCGAA
>NZ_FORE01000006.1:0-92658 GCF_900113915.1 Paenibacillus sp. UNC496MF | reverse complement strand
GCCGGGGGCAGCGGGGACGCGAAGCCGGGAGCCGGGAGCGATGCGAACGCCGGGGGCAGCGGGGACGCGAAGCCGGGAGCCGGAAGTGATGCGAACGCCGGCAGCAGCGGGGATTCGAAGCCGGGAGCCGGGAGCGGCGCGAATGACGGAAGCGGAAAGCCGCAGAAAGCGGCGCCCCCGGTCACGCTGGACCGGCCGTCCCAGCCCGCGGCGGCTTACGGCGGCCCGGACGGCGCCAAGCTGGTTGCGCTGACGTTCGACGACGGCCCCGACAACAAGTACACGCCGAAGATTTTGGATATTTTGAAAGCCAAGCACGTACACGCGACGTTCTTCGCGGTCGGCACGCAGGTGAAGCGCTACGGCGCCGTCATGAAGCGGATCGTGGCGGAAGGCAGCGAGATCGGCAATCACAGTTATTCGCATACGGATCTGTCCAGGCTTGACAGCGCTCATATCATGAATCAAATTAAATGGACGGACACCTTGATCCGGAAGCAAGCCGGCTACGTGCCGCGCCTCGTGCGCGCGCCGTACGGCGCCTCCTCGCCGCTATTGAAGCAGATCGTGGCGGACAACGGCCGTTCCCTGGTGTTTTGGACCGTGGATACCCGCGACTGGGAAGGCGCGTCGGTCACCGCGATGCGGGCCAACGTGAACAAGAACGCGCATCCCGGCGGCATCATTCTCATGCATTCGTTCGGCAGCAAGCATCTCGCCAATACGGTGGAGCTGCTGCCGCTCGTCATTAAGGATTTGCAAGCGAGGGGCTTTACGCTCGTCACCGTCAGCGAGCTGCTGGACGTGAAAGCGAAGCACGCGGCCGGGAAAGCGAACGGCGCGGCGGGCGGCGCCCAGGACGGCGCGGACGCGAAAGGCGGAGCCGCCGGCAAGGACGCCGGCGGCGCGAAGGGCGAAGCGGCCGCGGGCGTCGTCGCCGGCAAAGGCGGCGCGGGCGCGCTGGGCGGAGCATCGGGAGCGGGCGATGCGGCGGGAGCCGGGGCGGCCGGCAAGGGCGCCGGCGGCGCCAAAGGCGGAGCGGCCGGCGGCAAGACCGGCGCATCCGGCGCGGACGCGGCGGGAGCGGGCGGCAACGCCGGGAAGCGTGCCGGCGGAGCCAAGGGCGATGGGGCCGGCGCAGTCGACGGCAAGGCCGGAGCGCCCGGCTCGAACGCGAAAGACGGGGTCAAGGCCGGCAGCTAGACCGGTGCGGACGCGACTCTGGGCCGCGCTTCGCGCAGGCCGCCGAAGACGCCCCGGCGGAGGGGTGGATCCCGCCCGGCGCAAGGGTATGGAAGAATAGCCGAAAGGAGCGCATCCATGCGGATTCGACGACATTTCATACGGAAGGCGCTCCTGCTCGGCGGGCTGGCTTCGCTGCTGCTCGCCGCGGGCTGCCAGTATACGACGACGCCGGCGGATCTGCTGATGGCGCCGAAGCCGGTGCCGGAGAACGCGGCGCTGACGGAAGCGCTGCGGACGATTTTGCCGCTGCAGGCGAAGCTGTCGGTCGTGACGCACGAGGAAGCCGACTCGGCGATTCTGCAGCTGGACGGCGACGGGGACGGCCGGAAGGAGGCGTTCGTCGTCTTCGCCGACGAGAGCGGCACGCAGCGCGTGATGGTGCTGGAGCAGACGTCGGACGGCTGGCGGCAGCGGTTCACGTTCGCGGAGACGTCCGCCTACGGCGTGGACGTGCTGCGCGACGCGGACCTCGACGGCGACGGCATCCCCGAGCTGATGATCGGGTGGAACCAGTTCGGCGAGCCGCAGCATATATTAACGCTCTATCATATCGGCCGGGAGGCCGGGGAGACGGGGCCGCCGAAGCCGCTCGCGGAGCTGCCGTACGACACGATGGGCATCGGCGACGCCGACGGGGACGGCAGCCCCGAGATCGGATTGATTCAGCTCCAGCGGCTGAAGCTGACCGCCGGGCTCGACCTGTACCGGTTCACGGGCGGCGAAGCGGTGAAGGCGGCGTCCGCTCCGCTCGACGGTTCGGTCAACGCCTACCTGCAGGTGAAGCTCGGCCAGCTGGCGCCGGACAAATACGGCGTCGTGGGCGATGCCGCGATCGGCTCCAATTCGTCGACCACGACGATGCTCGCATGGGAGGACGGGAAGCTCGTGCAGATTTATCCGCCGAGGTCCCCGAGCGACGAGAACGTGCAGACCAACGCGAACGCGGTGCTGAGCGGCGACGCCAACGGGGACGGCATGCTCGACATCCCGCTGCTGGCCGAAGCGCCGGGGCAATCGGACGGCGTGCCGTACAGCGATCTGCTCTGGATCGAGGTCGATAAGCAGTGGAACGGCCGCGGCGGTTTCCTCGTCGTCGCGAGACGGTATGCGGACGCGGGCGATACTTACGCGATCCAGATTCCGTCCGAATGGACGGGGTTCACGTTCCGGCGCCCGGCGGACGGCAGCCCGAGCGACATCGCGCTCGACGCGTACGACGAGGAATCCGGCCGGCGGGCCGAGGTGCTGACGGTGCGGGTCGCGGCGCTCGATGCCTGGGACGACCGGGAAAGCAAGCTCCAGGCGGACGAGGCGCGGTACTTGAAGCTTGGCGCGGCGGACGGGCTCGTCTATTACGCGGTCTGGCACGACAAGCTGCAGGAGGGCGGCAGGCTGAGCGCCGCCGGGCCGGGAAGCTTTCCGCCGGACGAAGCGGAAATGAAGCGGCTGTTCAAGCTGCAGGCGCCGTAGAGAGACAAAGGGATGTTTGCGAAAGGGGGACTGCCGCATGCGGATATTATTCTTGGAGGATGAAGAGGCGATTCGCGGCTTCGTTCGCATTAATTTGAAACGCAACGGCATGGAAGTGACGGAGGCCGAGGACGGGGAGACCGCGCTCGCGCTCGCGAAAGCGGCCGTGCCGCCGTTCGATATCGCCTTGCTGGACGTGATGCTGCCGACGATCAGCGGGTTCGAGGTGTGCGAGCAGCTGCGGCAGCTGTTCCCGCGTATGGGCATCGTCATGCTCACGGCGAAGTCGCAGGAGGAGGACAAAATCCGCGGGCTCGAGCTCGGCGCCGACGACTACGTGCAGAAGCCGTTCAGTCCCGGCGAGCTCATCGCCCGGCTGCATGCGCTGAAGCGGCGCATGATGCCGTACGGCGAGGAGCAGCGAGCGGGCGTCGGCGGGGCCGATGGTGCCGCCGGCGGAGCCGCGGCCGAAGGCACAGCCGAGACGGCCGAAGGCGCCGCGGGCGGCCGCGCCGAAGCGGGCGGCACCGCGCCCGGCCAAGGCGGCTCCGCGGCGGAGCCGCGCGGCGCAGCGCCGGACGCCATCGGCGCCGGCGCGGGCAGCGCAAGCGGCCCCGCGGGCGGCGCGGGCGGCGAAGCCGCCGCCGATCCGGCCGCGGCCGACGCGCCGCCGTCAGCCGGCCATCGCCGCCCGGTCCGTCCCGGCGACATCGCCTCCGGCCCGTTCCTCCTCTCCGCGTCGGAGCGCCGTCTCTGGAAGGATAACGTCGAGATCGTGCTGACGCCGACGGAATGGACGCTCGTGAAGCTGCTGATGGAGCGGGACGGCGAAGGCCTGAGCCGCGACGATATTTTGAATTCGGTGTGGGGCCGCCATTACGTCGGCGATCTGAAGATCGTGGACGTGAACATCCGGCGCATCCGGCAGAAGATCGAGGTGCGGCCGTCCGATCCCAAGCACATCGAGACGCTGTGGGGCTACGGCTACCGCTGGAACCGGGGCGACGGGCAATGAGCAGCACCAGCCTCCGCTCCCGGCTTGTCTGGAATTACGGCGTGCTCATCGTGCTCGTCGTCGTCATGCTCGGCTCCCTGTTCGGCACGCTCGTCTGGAATTACTACTATTCCAGCGCGGTCAGCTCCGTGCTGCAGCGGGCGCAGACGGAAGCGGCGCTGCACAACCGGCAGATCGCGGACGAGCCGACGAAGGAGAAGGCCCGCTACATGCTGCAAAACATGGCCGCCGGCACGGCGCATCTCCAGCTGCTGACCGGCTCCGGCGCGATCATCGTCGACAGCGACGGCTTCGACGGGAACGGCAAGGTCATCGACACCCCCGACGTCCGCGCCGCCTTGGTTCACGACAAGGGCATCTGGCGCGGGCGCGATCCCGTGACGAACGAGCGCATCATCGCGGTGACGCTGCCCGTCAAGGAAGGCGCGCGCATCGCGGCCATGTTCCGCTACACCGCGTCGCTCTCGACGGTGGACCGGATCATCGCCAACATCCTGTGGCTGACGGTGCTCGTGGGCTCGACCGTCGTGCTGCTCTTCTTCACGATGAGCGTGCTGATCGCGAACCGGATCGCCCGCCCGATCCGCAACCTGACGAAGGTCGCGGAGAAGATGGCCGAGGGCGACTGGAGCCGCCGCGCCGCGCCGCGCGACCGCGACGAGATCGGCCGGCTCGCGGAGACGCTGAACACGATGGCCTCCGAGCTGACGCGGCGGGAGAAGCTGAAGGAGGATTTCATCTCCTCCATCTCCCACGAGCTCCGCACGCCGCTTACGTCCATCAAGGGCTGGAGCGAGACGCTCGCCTCCGGCGATCCCTCGGACGTCGAGGAGCTGAACCTGGGCCTCGCGATCATCGACCGGGAGACGGAACGGCTGTCCGGCCTCGTTGAGGACCTGCTCGACTTCTCCAAGCTGTACGCCAAGAGCATCGTGCTCCATCCCGAGATGCTGGACGTCCGCAGGACGCTCGAGGAGACGCTCCGGCAGTTCGAAGCCCGCGGGCAGCGGGAATCCGTGACGATCCGCGGCGATCTCGGCGACGAGGAGCTGACGGCGAAGGTCGATGCCGACCGGATGAAGCAGGTGTTCATCAACGTGATGGACAACGCGATGAAGTTCACGCCGAAAGGCGGTTCGATCCTGGTGGGCGCGGGACGGCAGGACGGCTTCGCGCGCCTGACGATCCGGGATACGGGCATCGGCATCCCCCCGGAGGACCTGCCGCATGTCACGGAGAAGTTTTACAAGGGCACGAGCCAGCGCTCCGGCAGCGGCCTCGGGCTCGCGATCTGCAAGGAGATCGTGGAGCTGCACGGCGGCATGTTCCGCCTCGACAGCGCCGTCGACGTCGGCACGACGGTCACGATCCTGCTGCCGCTCATGACGGACGCGCAGCGGCAGGAAGAGAAGCAGGAGCAAGGATGAGGCGCGCCGGCAGCCTGCCGCCCGGCCGCCCGAACGCAAACTAACCCGATCGGCCTCGCGCCGGCTTGCAGGAGCCGGACGAAGCGATCGGGTTTTTCGTAGGCCCGCACGCGCGGGCGGAGAGCTACTCCTTGTAAAACAATGATTTGCGCTTGTTGACGACGAAGCCGACGGCGATCAGGGCGAGGACGACGACGATCGCCGACAGCCAGCGCTCGTGCAGCCAGTGGAAAAGGGTTTGCATAGGGAAATCCTCCCTTGGCGGGTTTTAGAACTAGTATGGCTGAAAAGGAAAATCGTATACGACGGCGGCGCTGCTTCTACGCACGCGGTCTTCGGCAGGGGATGGATAGTTCTGGGTGCGGCGGAGAATCCTAGTGGACGGCGGACCGCGGCCGAAACGCCCGGATCCGGCCCATACTCATACGCGACGGAGGAACCGATCATGCAAAACTTATATACCGCGGACGTTACGGTCACCGGAGGCCGCGAGGGCAAGCTCGCCTCGAGCGACGGGCTCCTGAACCTGGAGCTGCGGATGCCGAAGGAGCTCGGCGGCGCGGGCGGCGCCGGAACGAACCCGGAGCAGCTGTTCGCGGCGGGCTACGCGGCCTGCTTCGAGAGCGCGCTGAACCTCGTGTGCCGGATGCAGAAAGTCAAGGTCGAAGGCACCGAAGTGCGGGGCCGCGTCACGATCGGCAAGGACGACGACGGCGGTTTCGCGCTCGCGGTCCAGCTGGACGTGACGCTGAAAGGGATCGAGCAGGCGCAGGCGCAGGAGCTGGCGCAGGCGGCGCATCAGGTGTGCCCGTATTCCAAGGCGACGAGGGGCAACATTCCGGTGGACATTCGCGTCGTATAGCCGGCGGCCGCAGCGCCGATTCGCCCCTAGCACGGAAAAGCAATCCGCCCGCCGGTTCGTCCGGCCGGCCGGGTTGCTTTTTTTCTGCCCGCGACGGAAAACCGTTTCGCCCTTCCCGGCGTCTAATAGTCATCAAGGCAAGGCGGGAGGTCAAGACACTGGATACGATCGAGCAAAAGGCGGCGGCCGCATCCGGCAAGGACGACGCGTTCCTGCGGCTCATGGAGGCGAGCAAGGAACGGCTGTACCGGATCGCGCTGGCCTATCTCCACCGCGAGGCCGATGCCGTGGAAGCCGTGCAGGAGGCCACCTACCGCGCGTACAAGAGCTTCCGCAAGCTGAAGGAGCCGGCGTACTTCCATACGTGGGCGGTGCGGATCGTGCTGAACGTCTGCGCCGACGAATTTCGCAAGCGGAAGCGCCGGGAGCCGGCGGACGGCCGGGAGGCGGAGGGGGCGGCCGGCACGTTCGCGGACGCCAGCGATACGCGGGTCAGCCTGCCCCGGCTCGTCGACGGGCTGCCGCGGGAGCAGAAGGACGTCATCATCCTGAAATATTACCAGCAGCTTACGCTGACGGAGGTCGCGGCCGTGCTGGAATGCCCGGAGGGCACCGTCAAGACGCGGCTGCATAAGGCGCTCGTCCGGCTGCGGGGCGAGCTGGGAGAGGAGGGAAGCCATGATTTTGCCAGAGCATGAACGGAGCCGGCTCGAAGCGGGGCTCGCGGACGAGCAGGCGGCGTGGGACGCGGCTCCGGTGCCGGCCGCCTTGGACGAAGCGGCGCTGCGGGGCATGGCGCGGGCAAGACGCACGGGGCGCAGGCGCGCGAGGCGGACCGCGGCCGCGGCGTCCGTTGCCCTCGTGTTCGCGCTGCTGCTCGGCTTGGTGCGGGTGTCCCCGGCGTTCGCCGCGGCGGTGGCGGAGCTGCCCGGGCTGTCGGGCCTCGTCGCGCTGGTCGCCGGGGACAAGGGGCTTGAGGGCGCCGTGAGGAACGATTTCGTGCAGCCGGTCAGCGCCGGCGACAGCCACGACGGTGTGACGTTCACCGTCACCGGAATCATCGCGGACGATACGCGGCTGAACGTCTTCTATACGGTGAAGCTGCCCGAGAAGATGGCGCTCCCGTATGACCGGCCGCGCGTCTATGACGCGGATACGGGCAAGCCGCTGCTGGCTTCTTACTCTTCCGGAGGTTCTGGTGCCGACGGCAAGCTCCGCTCCGAATTTCACCAGCGCATGGACATCAGCCTTGCGGCCGGAACGGAGATGCCGGATCGCATTAAGTTAAGCATCGGGCTGGCGGGCTATCCGCAGGACAAGGCGTGGACGGCGGTCTTCCCGATCGATAAAACGCGGTTCGAGGGCTTGTCGGAAACGATCCCGCTCGATCAGACCGTGACGGTGCAGGGGCAGCGGATCCGGTTCGCGCGGGCGGTCGTGCATCCGACGAGCATCGAAGTCGACGCGGAGTTCGACGAAGCGAACGCCATGAAGATCTTCTGGTTGGGCGACCTCCGGATCGTGACGGATGCCGGCGAGGAACTGCGCAGTTACGGGTCGACGTCCGCTTCGCCAAGCAAAGTGACGCTGCAGTTCGAGAGCGCGTTCTTCTCGAAGCCCAAGCATCTGACGCTGGAAGGCAGCCGGATTATGGCATTGGACAAATCGAAGCTGGAGCTGACGATGGATCTGGCGAAGAAGCGCATCTTGCAGGCGCCCGACGACCGGGTGAGAATCATATCCGCCGAGAAGACCGGCACGGACAAGGTTACGGTAAGGCTGGGCGTGAAGACGAATAAGGACCTGGACCGTTTTTCCTTCTCGATCGTCGACGGGGCGTTCCATGACGCGGCGGGCCGCGAGTTTCAGATCGGCGGCTACCGGACTTCAAGCACGAACGAGACCGACGAAATTACCACCACCTTCGAGGCGATGCTCGACAAGCCGTACACGAATCCGCTGACGTTCCGCATCACGGACTATCCGTCTTGGATCGAACAGCCGTTCACGGTGAAGCTGAAGTAGCGATCAATCCGCCAAACGGAGCTGTTTTGCCGAAAGAACAATTTTCTCGGTGGCGAGTGTGCCGTACCAGCGCGCAGCTGACAGCCAGCCGGCATGGTTCGGTCGGCGGTCAGGGCTATCCGAACAAGACAATCCTTGGACGAATGTGGTTTAATGGAACGGACAGGTTTTTCTATCCGAATGGACAAAAGGCGGGATGCGCGAGTGCGAGAACGACTTCACGACAGGCAGGCGCTGCTTCGCTTTGGCCTGCTGCTGGCGCTGGCCGCCATGCTGGCGCTGGCGGGCTGCAGCGGCGGCGGCAATACGCCCAATGCGGCGAACGACGCGCCGCCGCCGGCGAACGACGCGCCGCCGCCGGCGAACGAGACGACGGAGCCCGTCGATACGGAGCCGGTCGATCCGCCGGCCGTCGACCCGCCGCAGTTCGTCGCTCCGCTGACGGGGCTGCCGCAGGACGAGGAGCCCAAGCAGCGGCCGATCGCGGTTATGGTGAACAATTTCGCCGCGGCTCGTCCCCAGTCGGGGCTGCCGAACGCCGACGTCGTCTGGGAGGTGCTCGCGGAGGGCGGCATCACGCGGCTCGTGGCCGTGTTCCAGAGCACGCCGTCGACGTCGCCGATCGGCCCGATCCGCAGCAACCGGCCGTACCTGATCCGGATCGGCGAAGCGTACCGCGCCGTTCTCGCGCATGCCGGGGCGAGCACCGACGCTTACGACCTGCTGCAGCATCACGGCAAGCCGTACCTCGACGAGATTTCCAACGCCGGCGCGTACTTCTACCGCGAGTCGTTCCGCAAGGCGCCGCATAATCTGTACTCCAACCTCGAGAAGCTGCGGGCCGGGGCCGCGAAGAAGGGCTACGACGAGACGGTCGACATTCCAGCCTATTCGTGGTCGGAAGCGGGCGCGACGGCAGGGGGCACGGACGCCTCGGAGGTGGAGCTGCATTTTCTGCTGAAGGATTACGTCGTGTCGTATACGTATGATCCGTCGGCCAAGCTGTACGCTCGCTTCATTAACGGCAAGCCGCACGCGGACCTGGAGTCCAAGGCGCAGCTGACCGCGGCGAACCTCGTCGTGCTGGGCGCGAAGCACCGGACGTACGACGATTACGGCCGGCTCGAGATCGATCTCGAGTCCGGCGGACCCGCCGTTCTGATCCAGCTCGGCAAAGCCGTCGACTGCGAGTGGGTCCGCGGCGCCGACGGGGTCATCCGGCTCATGAAGGACGGGCAGGAGCTGCCGTTTGTGCCGGGCCATACGTTCTACCATATCGTGCCGCTGACGCCGACGTTCGAGAGCCACCTGAAGCTGGGCGCGGCGGGGAGCGCGACGTCCCGGCAGCCTTAGACGGGCCTGCGGCCGGAAGCGATTAGAGACACGGTGCGGTGCGGGGTTGAACATAGCGCGAAACGCCCTGCAGCATCGCAGCTGGATCGTCCCGCAACCGTTGAACCAACCGCCAAGCGGTACCCAATCGCCGCCCTCCCCCCAAACCGGAAGCCCCGCGCTTCCGGTTTTATTTTCCCTGCATGAGGTTAAAAACGGCTATGCCGGAAAAGACTAGGATAGTGCCGACGGCGCAAAAAGCGGCCGAAAAAAATATCGCGAAGAATGTCATAATTCATTTACATTCCCTTAACAATTGCGTTGTAAACTGTGATAAGATATTGTCGGTTTCTTGTTGATTTTGTAAAGACGCCGCAACCAATCGAGGAAGATGGCAAAGGGGATAGTTATGTTCAAGAGGAAAAACGACGTATTCTTCAACACGTTCGAAGCGATGGCGGACACGATTTTGGAGGCGGTGCTCTATTTTCAGCAGAACGTCTCCAGCATCGAGGACGTCACGAAATTCGCGCGCGACATGAAAGAATTCGAGAGCCAGTGCGACCGTCACGTGCATACGATTCTGACGGAGCTCAATAAAACGTTCATTACGCCGATCGAGCGGGACGACATCATGAACCTGACGAGCTCGCTGGACGACGTGCTGGACGGCATCGAGGCGTGCGCGTCGCGTTTCGAGATGTACAACATCACCGAGCCGGACGAGTACATCACGCTGTTCGCGGACAACCTCCTTCGCTGCGCCCAGCAGATCAAGAAGGCGATCTACCTGCTGTCGGAGAAGAAGCTGCTGGCGATGCGCGAGCCGTCGATCCAGATCAACGAGCTCGAGAACCAGGCGGACGATCTGCTGCGCGTGTGCGTGAAGAGCCTGTTCGCGAACGTGACGGATCCGATCGAGCTGATCAAGCGCAAAGAGATCTACGAGCGCCTCGAGCAAACGACCGACTATTGCGAAGACGTCGCGAACACACTCGAAACCATTATCATGCGTAACAGCTAAGGGGACGGGGACGAGCGGCTATGAGCATGGACGTATACATTTGGGTCGGCATCGTTATTTTTCTTGCCTTGGCATTTGACTTCATTAACGGGTTTCACGATACGGCGAACGCGATCGCCACGACGGTCTCCACGCGGGCACTCTCGCCGCGGCTCGCCATCATTCTGGCGTCCTTCATGAACTTCCTCGGCGCGGTCATGTTCACCGGCGTCGCCAAGACGATCGGGGGCAAAATCGCGGATCCTACCGTGCTCGACCACGGCGTGCAGGTCGTCGTCGCGGCGCTGCTCGGGGCGATCATTTGGAACCTCGTGACGTGGTGGTTCGGCATTCCGTCGTCGTCGTCGCACGCCCTGATCGGCTCCCTGACGGGCGCGGTCGTCAGCTCGGCGGGCTTCGGCGCGATCAACGCCAGCGGCTTTACCGCTATTATCAAGGCGCTTATTCTATCCCCGTTCATCGCGTTCGCCGGGGGCTTCGTCGTCATGTGGCTGCTGAAGCAGGCGTTCGCCAGATCGAGCCCGCATCAGGTCAACAAAATGTTCCGCTCCGGCCAGATCCTGACCGCGGCGTTCCAATCGTTCACCCACGGCACGAACGACGCGCAGAAGGCCATGGGCATCATCACCTTCGCGCTCGTCACGGCGAACGTACAGGACACGACGGATCATATCCCGATGTGGGTGAAGATCTCCGCCGCGACCGCGATGGCGCTCGGCACCTCGATCGGCGGCTGGAAGATCATCAAGACGATGGGCACGAAGATATTCAAAATCGAGCCGATCAACGGCTTCGCGGCGGACATTACGTCGGCGACGGTCATCTTCTCCGCGACGTTGACGCATCTGCCGGTCAGCACCACGCACGTCATCACGTCGTCGATTCTCGGCGTCGGCAGCGCGAAGCGCTTCTCCGCGGTCAAGTGGGGCCTCGCCGGCCGGATCGTCATCTCGTGGATCATCACGATCCCGATCTCGATGATCGTGGCGGCGCTGATTTATCAGGCGATTGCGCTGTTTTTGTAGGGGACGGGCCTCTAATTGGAAGAGCATCAAGCTTGCGCGGCGGCGCGGGCTTGGTGCTTTTTTTGTTGGGGGAACAGCGGGGCGGCCGGGGCAAGAGCGGCACGAGGTACGGGACATGGCCCGCAAAGCGGCGATTTCGGCGCAAGAGCGGTACGAGGTACGGTACATGGCCCGCAAAGCGACAAATTCGGCACAAGAGCGGTATGGGGTACGGTACATGGCCCGTAAAACGGCGAAATTGGCTTAAGAACGGTACCAGGTACCGTTCATTGACCGCAAAATGGAGAATCCGGTGCAAGAGCGGTACCAGGTACCGTACATCATCCGCCAATCGGCGAGTTCGGCGTAAGAGAAGCATGAGGTACCGTTACTTTTACCCGTCCAAGTGGGCGCTGTACGATTACTAGGCAGCAAGGAGTCTGAAGCGCGGCGGCGAATAGAAGATAGGTTAGCCTTCTCGAACGCGATCGTTCGGACGGGGACTAACCGATGAAAAGAATGAACAGAACGGAGCAACACGAACGATGATGACGTTAAGCGAAGACTTCCAGTACCATGACAGCTATTTCATTGCCGGCAACCCTTGGATCGTGTTGATTGCGGCCGGCGTCATTCTGGCAATCGGCGTATTGCTCTATTGGCTTTGGAGCAAGTAGCGGCAATGTGACAGGTTATCTCCACATAGGCACGTGATACAAATTAGCCGTCCACGAACAAAAGGGCCGCCCCATCGCCATTTTCATGACGAGCGGGACAGCCCTTTTTTCAAGTCGTGTCACCTTGCCGGCAACTCGCTTAAAACGAGTTCGGAGGCGGAGGCGGAGGCGAATCCTGGGCGGCGAACGATCCGCTGAGGGATTCCCCGCGCAGGCGAAGGTCTTCGTAGAAATGCGCCACCGCGGTGTAGATATACGGGTTGAGCCAGAGCGTGCCGATGCCGAACGTCGGGATGCAGAGGAGAATCCAGCCGATGAAGCTCAGCAGCAGCACGAACAGCCGCCATTTGTGCCCGACCATCATCGCTTTGCTGCGGCGGATCGCTTCGAGCGCGCCGATCTCCGGGTTATCTTTCAGGATGAAATAAGCCATCGAATACCGAAGCGCGGCGACAATGCCGGGAATGATGAACAGCAGCAGCCACAGGATGGTGAAAATCAACACGAGCAGATAGACCAGGAACGAGCGGATGAAGTCCGCGAAGCCGCTGAACAATTCGACGAACGGCGGACGCTCGCCGCGAGAGACGAGCAAGAAGTAGCTATACGCGCCGAGGGCGAGAGCGCCGGCGCAAATTTCGATGGCGATCTGTCCGATGGCCGGCAGCACGTTCGGCAGGGCACCGATCAGCAGCATGACCAGCGTGAAGCCCGCGGCTCTGCGCCATTGCCCTCGTAAGCTTTCCCGAGCCCGTGCCCGCAATTCTGAGCTTGTAACCATAATGACCGGCAAACCACCTTTGAATAAAATGTACGCCCGAGCCGCGAGCAAGCGTCCCGGGACGGGGGAGTTGTGTCCAAATGTTGAACGATGCCCGAACCTCATCTTAACCGATTCGGGGGCCAAAAGTCATTATTTTTTTGCCGGAAGCTGTCGAATGGCTTGTCCGCTCGCAGCGGGTTCGGGGCAGCGGCGGGATGCGTCAGCTGTCAATCGAGGCGGCATGCAGCAAGCCGGCGACGGCGCGAAAACACTTGCGCGGCAACAACGGAACCCGTCTTCGCCCTCGCACGGCAAACGGCCGACGGCTCCGTTCACCGCCGGCTGTTCATGCGCGCACATGCTTGAAGCCGAATGAGGGCATTCGGCTCGCCGCGGCGCGGTGCTATTTGCGCGGGCGCTTGCGCTTCACCCCGTTCGGCGAGATGCCGCCTTTGACGCTCTTGGTACCGCCGCCCTTCACGCTCTTGCCGGTCGCGCGGCGCTTCTTCTTGCGCGGGCGCGGCTTGTATTCGTCGAGACTGTCATCCGCGATCGTGGCCGAAGCCCCTTTCTTCCCGAAAGAACCGGCGAGCACCTTGATGAGCGGGGCCATCTGGGTGAAGCTGCCGACGACCTTCTGCACCTTCGTCATCGTCGTGACGATGCCGTCGAGGCCGCCCATCCGGTCGACCACGCCCTTCAGGTCGTTCAGACTGTTGCCGAGATTGAAGCCGCCTTTGGCCGGCGCGGCCGGGTCGGCTTTCGCGTCGGCCGCCGCGGCGGGCACGCCCGGCGTGCTCGGCGCCTCGGGGAGCGGAATGATTTGCTGGTTCGTCGCCGGCATGATGTTGATCGAAGGCACGCCCTTCGAGAATTCGGCCGTATCGAAGGGAACGGGCGTCTTGAC
The DNA here is from genome assembly GCF_900113915.1 of Paenibacillus sp. UNC496MF. Classification (NCBI taxonomy): domain Bacteria; kingdom Bacillati; phylum Bacillota; class Bacilli; order Caryophanales; family Paenibacillaceae; genus Paenibacillus; species Paenibacillus sp. UNC496MF. The sequence goes on along the minus strand of NZ_FORE01000006.1, from coordinate 78,907 downwards.
GCCGACGGTTTTATTCAGGCCCGTGAACGGATCCGCAATGCCCGGAAACGGGCTGTCGGGCGGATTTTGCGGGCCTTGACCTTGGCCGCCGAGGGGCTGCTGGAAGCTTCTGACGGACGGATCGTAGCGATATTTCACGCAGATCACAACCTTTTTCAACGTTTTGTTATTAGTCTATGGGATACTCGACTATGCGGATTGGACGGATGCCCGCTTTGGGCAAATATTTATGGGTGAATGGGAGGGGGGCGTTCCGCCCGGGGCATGGCCGACGGCAAGCAGCCGAACGCATTCGGACCGCTATCGAGCCGAACGCTGTCGCGTCGCGGACGCGAGATGCAGACGACGATGCCCCGATCGGGCGGCGGGTTTCTTCAAGCCATGCCTCGAGCCGCAAACGCTCTCCCGCATCTCTACCTGCCCGCCTCTTTCTATCCCCCTTCTATTAATTCGTCTCTCGCTCGTCTCTGTTGATCTGTAAAGCACCGCAACGGTGACGCTTGAAAATTGTCGATGAAAGCAGTACACTGAGCATATCAGTCAGGGTGGGAGGAGCGCGGACGATGCAATTGAAGAAGCTGAACGATAAGACGGTCGACCAACTTTTCGAAGCGGTGCTGACCTTGAAGAGCGTGGAAGAATGCTATATTTTCTTCGACGACCTGTGTACGGTGAACGAAATCCAGTCGCTCTCGCAGCGGCTTGAAGTGGCGCGCATGCTCGGCAAGGGCGCTACGTATAATCAGATCGAAGCGGAGACCGGCGCCAGCACGGCGACGATCTCCCGCGTGAAGCGGTGCCTGAATTACGGCAACGACGGGTACAAAATGGCGCTGGAGCGCTCGGGACGATAGCCCGATGAAGCCGGGCATCCTCGTCATCAGCCACGGCTCGCGCGAAGCGGGCTGGGTGAAGCTCGTCGACGACGCCGTCGCGGCCGTCGCCGCTTCCGCCGGGTTCGCGTTCGAACCGGATGGCGAGAGCGGGGACGCGGTGCCGATCGCGTCGTCGTTTCTTGAAATCGTGGAAGGCCGTCTCATTCAGGATGGCATCGATCGGCTTGTAGCGGAAGGCGTAAGCGAACTCTACGTCCTTCCGCTTTTTGTGTCGTCCGGAAGCACGCATGCGGACGACATCGCGCAGGCGTTCGGCGCGCCGCCCGTCTCGGCGGCCCGGCCGGGCGAGCTCGCGCCGTTCCGCGTCCCCGCGGGCGTGCGCGTCCGGATGGGGCAGCCGATCGACGACGACGCGGACATCGCCGAGCTGCTGCACGGCAATATCGCGCCGCTGTCGGAGGCGCCCGCGCGGGAGCGGTTGCTGCTTATCGCGCACGGCTCGCGCGAGGCGGTGTTTCACGGCCGCTGGCGAGCGGGTATGAAGCGGCTAACGGCGCGTCTTCGCGCGCGCGGGGGCTTCGCCGGCGCGGACATCGCGATGCTGCTGCCGGATCAGGCGGCGTGCAAGCTGCGCGCGCTGCAGCGGCGCCATCCCGGCGACGCGTTCCTCGTCGTGCCGCTCTTCCTGAGCGAGGGGTATTTTACCCGGACGGTCATTCCGAAGCGGCTCGAGGGGCTGGCCTACCGGTACAACGGCCGGGCCCTGCTGCCCAATCCGTGCATCGCGGGCTGGATGGAGCGGCAGATCCGGAAATGGCTTGCAGAACTGGGCGCGGCTGGCGACGGGCATTTGGGAAGTTAGCCGCATTGGTGTATAGTAAGGAATAGGGCAACAGATCGAAATTCGATATAAAATCAGATTAGAATTCGAAAGCAATCGGGATCAAATTCGGATAGAAATCCGGCGGCAGGATAGGACGGCAGCGGCGGCGGGTCCCAAGGATAGAGGGCGCCGCTAAAGCGCGTTGGCGCGCATGGCGAGAGCGGCGAGGCAGCGGTTACGATGGGGAGAACGGCAAGGGCGGAGCGCCGACGGAAGGTCGGGTCCGTTCGGATTCGATCGGAACCGCGTTGTCGTGCTTCCCCCCTCGTGTCCGCCGCGGCGCCGGCGTTCGCCTTCCTTTATCGGCCGGCCTGGATGTTCGGATGTTCGGAGGTAGCAGTCAGTGACGATTAAGCGGGCAAGGCTCATTTATAACCCGACGTCGGGTCGGGAGGAAATCAAACGAAGGCTGCCGGATATTTTGCAGCGGCTCGAGCGCGGGGGCATCGAGACGAGCTGCCACGCGACGGTGAGCGAAGGCGACGCGACGGTGGCGGCGGCGGACGCGGCGGACCGCGGCTTCGATATGATCATCGCGGCGGGCGGCGACGGCACGCTGTATGAGGTCATCAACGGGCTGGCGGAGAAGGAGCACCGGCCGCCGCTCGGGATTCTGCCCTTGGGCACGACCAACGACTTCGCCCGGGCGCTCGGCATTCCGAAGCACTGGGAGTACGCGTGCGACCTCATTATCCAGCAGTACGCGAAGCCGATCGACCTCGGCCAGGCGAACAACCGGTATTTCATCAACATCGCCGGCGGCGGCTCCTTGACGGAGCTGACGTACGAGGTGCCGAGCAAGCTGAAGACGATGATCGGGCAGCTGGCCTATTATATGAAGGGCCTCGAGAAAATGACCCGCCTGCGGCCGACCGAGCTGCGCCTCCAGGCCAAGGAAATCGGCGAGATTCACGAAGAAATCATGATGTTCCTCATCTGCAACAGCAATTCCGTCGGCGGCTTCGAGAAGCTCGCCCCGGACGCGAGCCTGAACGACGGCCTGTTCGACGTCGTGGTGCTGAAGAAGTGCAACCTCGGCGAGTTCATCCGCCTCGCGACGCTCGCGCTGCGCGGGGAACATCTGAACGATCCGCACGTCGTCAGCTTCCAGACGCGGCAGCTGACCGTCACGACGCCGGACTACGTGCAGCTGAACCTCGACGGCGAGTACGGCGGCACGCTGCCGTGCACGTTCACGGTGCTGCCGTCGCATCTGAGCATAATCGTCGACGAAGCGGGCATTTCGACTTATAAATAAAGCAAACCGCGCGCCCGGGCGTGCGGTGCATGGAGCGGGTTAAGACAATGAGCAAGTTCAAGAGCAGGAACGGCGGGGGCAGAGCAGGTGGTGCAGGGCGAAACGCCAACCATGCGCCTTCCGCGAAGCCGGCCGCCAGCGGCGCCTCGCAGGCGCCGGTCAATAAGAATGACGACGTCACCGTCGAAATCATCGGCTTGACGCACGAAGGCGAAGGGGTAGGCCGCGCGGACGGCTTTACCCTTTTTGTGCAGGGAGCGCTTCCGGGCGAGACCGTGCGGGCGCGCGTCATGAAGGTCAAGAAGACGTACGGCTACGCGAAGCTGACGGAGATCGTCGCGCCGAGCGATGACCGCGTCGACGCGCCGTGCCCGATCTACAAGCAGTGCGGCGGCTGCCAACTGCAGCACATGGACTATGCCGCGCAGCTGAAGTGGAAGCGGCAGCACGTGGTGGACAGCCTGGAGCGGATCGGGAAGCTGCGGGTGGCGGGCGAGGCGGTTCGCGGCACCGGCGTCGGCGAGAGCAGCGGAACGGTCGAGGAAGCGGGCCGGGACGCGGCGGTGATCGTGCATCCGACGATCGGGATGGGCGAGCCGTGGCGCTATCGCAACAAGGCGTCCGTGCCGATGGGCATGGCGGTGAGCGGGGCGATTCACGGCAAGGACGGCCTGCCGCAGCCGGATCTGAACGGCGAGCGCCTGATCGGCGGCTTCTACGCCCGCGGCAGCCACCGGATCATCGACATGGACGAGTGTCTGATCCAGCACAACAGCAATGACGAGATCGTCGCCCGCGTGAAGCGCATCGGCCGCGAGCTCGGCATCACCGCGTATAACGAAGAGACCGGCCAAGGCCTGCTCCGCCATGTCATGGCCCGCGTCGGTTTCGTGACCGGCGAGGCGATGATCGTGCTCATCACGAACGGCAAGCGAATCCCGAACGTCGAGGAATGGATCGCGCGCATCCGCGAGACGATCCCGGGCGTGACGAGCATCGTGCAAAATATCAACAAACGCGACACCAACGTCATCTTCGGCCACGAGACCCGCGTCCTCTGGGGCAGCGAGGTCATCTATGACGAGCTCGACGGCATCCGTTTCGCCATCTCCGCCCGGTCGTTCTACCAAGTGAACCCGGTGCAGACGGTGGCGCTGTACCGCAAAGCGGTCGAATACGCGGCGCTGACGGGCACCGAGCAAGTCATCGACGCGTACTGCGGCATCGGGACGATCTCGCTCTTCCTGGCGCGCCAAGCCGGTCATGTCCACGGCGTCGAGATCGTGCCGGAGGCCATCGAAGACGCTAAGCGCAACGCCGCGCTCAACGGCATCGCCAACGCCGCCTTCGAAGCCGGCCCCGCCGAAGTCGTCATCCCGCGCTTGCGCGAGGAGGGTATCGTCCCCGACGTCATCGTCGTCGACCCCCCGCGCAAAGGCTGCGACGAAGCGCTGCTCGACACGATCCTGGCGATGAAGCCGGAACGCGTGGTGTACGTGTCGTGCAACCCAGCCACGCTGGCGCGCGACCTGCGCGTGCTGGAGGATGGCGGGTACCGGACGGTGGAGGTGCAGCCGGTGGATATGTTCCCGCATACGGTACATGTGGAGTGCTGCGCACAGTTAGTCAGGTAAGACTAGGACCAGAAATGTATTGGTGTATTACCTCTATTGGAGAAAATCATTAGAGGTTTTTTGTTTAATCTTTTACATTGGAAATGTATCCATTTAAAGATGGATATGTAAAGCATTACGAGCCATCCAATTAATGAACTTGCGGTTTTTTTTTATTCACCAATTAAATCAATAATCTCTCTTATGTCGTTGATATCAAGAGCTTCAGCAATCTTTTCTATATGAGTGAAATTAATGTTTTCACGTTTATTGTTACATAATTCGCTTAACGCTGCATGCCGTACATCAGCAATCCTTGACAATTCTCTTAATGATATTCCCCTTTTTTGAATTGTCTCTTGTATTTTCACTTTTACTCTCTTTGTCATACTAAGTGCTCCCTGTCTATTGACTTACGCAAAAGCGTATCATAATATAGTCATAAGTGTGGTACGTATTTGCGTATCAAAAGTGTGTAGAAGGGACTTCTCTGGGTGTTCTTTTTCTAATGTAGCTAAATATGGAATAGATAGATTGCGGTAAGAATTACGCAAAGCTATGGGAGATATGATAATATAGTTAAAGGATCGTATGTTCGTATTTCAGCATCGGAAAGGTGATAGTGATGATTCGTCCAAGTATTTTTTCCTTTTTTTCGGGTGCGGGTTTCCTGGATCTGGGGTTTGAATTAAGTGGTTATAATGTTGTCATGATTAATGAGTTTAATGATTCGTTTCGTGCCACATATGAGCATTCAAGGGAAAAGATGGGTATAGACCTACCGGAATTTGGGTGCCCTCATAATGATGTTACACAATTTCTAACCGAGAATGGGAGCGAAGAGTTGTCTGGTCTAGTTAATATTTGTCGAGAAAGAGGAAATCCAGTTGGATTTATCGGCGGGCCTCCCTGTCCAGATTTCTCAGTAGGTGGTAAAAACCGGGGGATTGAAGGTGACAACGGTAAGTTAACTGCGACATATGTGGATATCATATGCACACAAAAACCAGAATTCTTTCTGCTAGAAAATGTTAAGGGATTATGGAGAACTAAAAAACATCGTATATTCTATGAACATATGAAGAAAAAATTACAGGACCAGGGTTATGTTACGACAGAGCGTCTAATAAACGCGATTGAATATGGTGTGCCGCAACAAAGGGAGCGCATCATTTTATTAGGTATAAAACAATCTTATTTAAACGAGTTGGGAATAACAATGAGGGAAAATGAAACTCTTGGAGATATATTTCCCTGGGAAGCAAAAATCAAATATTCTTTAGCAGAAATCATGGGTTTCCCGTTCCCTACACAAGATTCGTTTGGTGAAGACATATCCAGGGGGATACCGGCAGGTGTGCCGCCCGAACTTACAGTTGAACATTGGTTCCGTCTTAACGATGTATATAATCATCCTAACTCCCATATGTCTTTTACCCCAAAAGCCGGCTTGGCTAAGTTTCTAGTCATTTCTGAAGGAGACGACTCGAAAAAATCTTATAAACGCCTCCATCGCTGGAGATATTCTCCAACTGCAGCTTATGGTAATAATGAAGTTCATTTACATCCTTATAAGGCAAGAAGACTCTCAGTAGCTGAAGCCTTAGCAATACAGTCACTCCCTAAACAGTTTGAGTTGCCTCCGGAAATTACACTTTCAAATGCATTTAAAACCGTGGGTAACGGTGTCCCTTATCTGGCGGCTAAAGGATTAGCAGAAACATTACTAGAATTTATCAATGTGAGAATCGGTGTGTAGCAGGCATATTGCCTGCTTTTTTGTTCTATTTATAACAGGATATTTTAATTTTTATGGCTATGAATATACTATAATATTTATGTGAGTTTGGAAAAGCTTTACGGGACTAATGCCTATTGACAAGTAACCCAATGTAGGTTCCATTTGAGGGAGTGGCTAAAACTTCAGATCAACGACTAGTCCTTCCGGGGACTTTCTTGATTTAGTTAGTTCACTTTCTGCTACTATCGCAGCAGGAATTAAGAGTGTTTAGCCGAAATAACACTTATTAACTATCAAGGAGCTACAAATGGATTATTTGTATAATTTTTCTGTAGAATCTGAACTCCGGCAAGAGCGGATACCGATTTTATCTTTCTTTACAGGGGCTGGTTTTCTTGATATTGCTTTCATTCATGCCGGATTTAATCCTATATGGACAAATGAATGTAATCCTTACTTTGTTCGCGGTTATGCTCATGGAATGACATTATTAACTGGAGCAGAGACACGGATTTCAAATATTACTCCGATTGAGCACATTGGACCTAATCAAATTATGTCAGAAGCGTTCGGTAAAGGGGTCAGGCCAGAATTGTTTGGTATTATTGGAGGGCCGCCATGTCCTGATTTTTCTGTGGGCGGGAAAAATAAAGGGAAAGAAGGTGAAAGAGGGAAGCTTTCTCAGGTATTTATAAATCGGATAATTGAAATACAACCCACTTTTTTTGTAATGGAGAATGTGCCTGGTTTTCTGCGTACCGCCAAACATAAAGAGTTTTTCTATGAGCTTATTTCACAACTCAATAAAGATTATCTAATTGATTATAGTATAATAAATGCTTTGGAGGCTGGAGTTCCGCAAGACCGTGAAAGATTGTTTATCTGCGGTCTTCACCGAAAATGGATAAAAAGAAAGACGAGAAAGAGAAATATACCGATTAATAAAAACTGGTTTCCTTGGAAGTATTATTTGACTTTTCATAATGCCAAATCTATGTACTTATGGCCGAGTGTATCACCGTTTGGAGATGAACCTCCACGCCCTGATGGCATCCCCGCAGAACTTATGGTGGGATCTTATATTAATGATACACATATAACAGTAAACTTGCCTAATGGTCGGGATGTACTAATTCCCAAAAGTTCTAAACTTTTTGAGATCGCAGAAGGGGATGTATCACGTAAAAGTTTCAAGCGTCTTCACCGATGGAGGTATAGTCCAACTGCAGCTTATGGTAATAATGAGGTGCATTTACATCCGTTTGAACCGAGAAGATTAACAGTTAGAGAAGCCTTGCGAATCCAAACTGTTCCAGACAGCTATGCATTGCCAAGATCCATGCCATTAACGATGAAATTTAAAACCATTAGTAACGGTGTACCAGTTAAGTTGGGATTTGCTATAGCGCAATCCATGAAAAAAATAATTGAAGGGGGACTACTATATGAATGAACATAACTTGATATTCGATTTTACGCCAGACCCTAATGTACTAATAGCGTTGACTCATACAGCTATTCTACCATTGGATGCTTTATGTGAGCTAATAGATAACTGTATTGACTCGTTTCAATACGCTACATTGTCTGGTCTAAAGATTGAAAATCCGATTATATTGATAGACCTTCCCAGGCCTTCGGAGCTATCCCGAAGAGAAGGTGTTATTCGTATACGGGATAATGGGCCTGGTCTAACACCTGAAATGGCCGAAAAAATAATCAGAGCCGGCTATTCATCTAAAAACAAGTTTGACAGCTTAGGGTTATTCGGTATGGGGTTCAACATTTCTACTGGAAAATTAGGCAGGATAACCAAGTTATATACCGCCCGGAAAGAGGAATCCCAGGCCACTGAAGTAACAATAGATCTCGCGGAGATTACACGATCTGGTAAGTATGAGCTCGAAGGTTACCGCACTTCAAAAAGAGATGGTGTCGGCCACGGAACAGTTATTGAAGTGTCGGGTTGGTGGCCGGAAGGAAATAGTAACAGTCAATTCGTAAAACGACTGATCCAGTATGGATTGCCGACAATAAGAACGGAGATCGGCAGACGTTATGCCACTTTGCTAAGAGACAAAAAGGTCAGAATTTTAGTTAACAATGAACCATGTGAGGCTTTTCACCACTGTGTGTGGCATGACACTCGTACGGTGGAAAGAAGAGGCTGGGGGCAGATACCAGCAGTTATAAGGTTCGATAAAGTAATCTATAACCAGAAAAAATGTAGCAATTGCGGATCTGAAATAATGTCTGAGATGGATGAGTGTCCTTCCTGTGAGTCTTCCTCTATCCGCACAGTAGAGGAGCGGGTAACAGGTTGGATCGGTATCCAGAGGTTTGATGATAGTACCAATTATGGAATTGATATAATCCGCAATGGACGGGCAATTCGGATTGCAGAGAAATCTGCTTTTTTTGAATTTGTCGATGAGTTCAAAAAGACGATTTATGATTACCCGGCTGACCAGAATTATGGTCGAATAGTAGGAGAGGTGCATTTAAACCATGTACCTGTTGATTTTTTAAAACAAGACTATATGCGAACAAGCCCGGAATGGTTGAGGGCTTTGGTCTATTTGAGGGGGGAAAGTTCCTTACAGCCGAAACAGCCAAACGCAGACAGAAACGAAAGCCCTATGTTCCGGCTTTATCAAGGATACAGGCGGGTAAGGAATTTCGGCAAAGCTGATATGTATATGGGTTATTATGATCCTGAGACCAATGAGCCAAAGCGAATTTCAAGAGATATTGAAAGAGAATATTATGCGAAATTCCTGAAAAAAATGCCAGGATACTTTGATGATATGGAATGGTGGAAGCTAGTCGAACAAGCGACGACCCCACCAATTCAGGAATTGCCCGAATGTCCTTCATGCGGTGCCCAAAATTTAAAGGAGAGAGACACTTGCGAAGTTTGTGGAGACGTACTTATCCCAAAGAATTGTATAAATCCCGATTGTAACAATCAGATCCCTAAGTCCGCTTTATCCTGTCCTTTTTGCGGAATCTCTCAAGTTCCCAAGATTGAAGAACCTTGGATATGCTTAGTATGTTCAACTAAAAATATAGCCGGTAACACAACTTGTTCGCATTGCGGAAGTGATCGGAATTCTGAAAACGTACTTTCCCGCGATTACTTGTTAAAGAACTCAAATAAATCCGATGAGCTATCCATGCCTGGGTGTAGTATTTTATTAGCAGATGGGTCCTATAGTTCACCTATAGATGTTAACACATTTATAACAGTCAACCCTACTATCCCCTTCAACCAGACTGAGGGTATCCCACTCGTTGTGTTCAAAGGGGAGGAAATTGATATTTTTATTGATAAGGCACATAAGGTTTTTCGGGCGTTCCGTATACGTCCGGAGCAAATGATTGCTGCTGAGGTTGCTTTGTATATTTATGATATGAATCGCCAGTTAACAGTAAAGCAGTATCAAGGACAGCATACGTTAACGAATCTAGAATGGCAAATTCTAAAGAGTAAATGGTCAGAAGTTCTAGAGGACAACGCCGATAAAATAAGGGCTGATATCAATAGTTTGTTTGATTCAATTAAAGAAAGACTTCCTTTACTCTTCGGAAACGTTATTCCTGATGTATTTGATGATTTACCGGAAGACGAGAAAAAAAATCTCGTTATAAATATGCTAGGTAAAGGAGAGGACATCAGCCGTATCGGCGAAATGAGAATCGACGGTACTTACCTTAAGTATTTAGATGAGGAAACAATAACAGGTCTATTTAATAAATACCCTGATAGGTTTTTAGACGGGAATTTCTGGATTGTCCCATTCACTGGAATTAGTGGTCTGCCGGATACCGTTCTTGCACCAATTCAATCCCGTATTAAACAAACATTCGGTAACTGTTTATCAGACATATCTGGTTTTGCCCGGGACCGCTCGCCAGAACCAGGCATCTCGCAGCGGGCAAGAATGTCCTTGGATTACTTGGTACAAAAGGTGGCAAAGTAAATGTTTTTTAACGAGGAGAGTTTAAAGTCAGGAACTTGGCAGGCATTTGAAAGGACTGTCGGCAGACTTCTAATTCACAGTGGTTTTGAAGGGGTTCGGTTGGTGGGTCAATCAAGGGACCGCGGTGCGGATCTGTTGGCTCAATATGCAGGTAAGCGTTGGTTGTTCCAAGTTAAACATTGGCGCCAGAAGGTTGGTGTTTCAGTCATTGGAGAAACACTCGAAGCTTTGCGTATTTACCGAGCCCAAGTTCCAGTGATTGTTTCTCTTAACGGATTTGAAGCACAAATGCAGGAGCACCAACGGTCACTGATGAGCCGTCACGTCCCACTACAATTGTGGGATTCAAAAATGTTAATTTCCAAAGCTGTGAAATTGCGGGAGGTACCGGACTTAAACCGTTCTCCCAGACGTTATCAAGAACAAGCGATTCAAAACATAATCCGGGTGTATAACTCCGGTACAAAAAGAGCTTTGGTAGTCATGGCGACTGGTTTAGGGAAAACATTTGTAGCAGGGGAGACCCTACGTAGATTAAATGCAATAAAACCTTTACGGGTATTGGTCATCGCACATACTAATCCACTAGTATATCAATTAGAAAGAGCTTTTTGGCCGTTTCTGAATAAGCATCAAAACACTGTAGTATGGAATGGTTATGAGCAGCTTTCCCATGAGCAAATAGAAGGAGCGTCTTTTGTTTTTGCTTGCCTCAACACGGTAGATGCGTTTATTAGAAATAGAGGAGAACTTGAGCATTTTGACCTGATTATTGTCGACGAATGCCATCATGTAGGTGGACAAATGTATAACAGCATCATTCAAGAACTAATGGCGGGGCAAGAGAACGGTCCGTTTTTGCTGGGTTTGACGGCAACCCCATGGCGACCGGATGAAGTGGATCTCAATCAATATTTTGGCGAACCCGTTGTAAGTGTTGATATAGTAAAAGGATTAAAGCAAGGATTCCTCTCCAATGTGGATTACCGAATGTATACGGACAATATAAATTGGGATTCATTGACTAGAATTAGGGGGAAAAACTTCTCTCCTCGTCAAATAAACCGCACACTATTCATTACTGAATGGGACGACGCAGTTGTATATGAGCTGCGGTCGATATGGAACGAACAAAAAAAACCTAGAGCAATTGTCTTTTGTGGGACAATAGATCATGCTATCACTATGCGTGACCGGATAAACGCTTTGGGCTTTTGTAATGCTTCAGCAGTTTATTCCCAGACTGTAGCCGGCAGGGTAATGGAGCCTTCCGAGCGTAATCGGATCCTGTGTGACTTTCATGACGGAATAATCGATGTCTTATGTGCTGTGGATATTTTAAACGAAGGCGTGGACGTACCGGATGTGAACATAATTGTTTTTCAGAGAGTGACCCATAGCCGAAGGATTTTTATCCAACAGTTGGGAAGAGGACTTCGTATTGCAGATGATAAAGACAAAGTTATCGTATTAGATTTTGTCTCCGATATTCGAAGATTCGCCGCGGGGATTAATTTGAAAGACAGTTTGCATGACGAGGAAGGTCCTGCACCTGGTTCACCGGTCAGAATCAGCTTGCAGCATAAAGTATCATTTAGGAAAGCTGGAAGCGAGGATCCGCAAACAGAATCATTTATCAGGCGGTGGTTAGAAGATGTGGCGGAGATTGAAAATGCCGGGCTAGATGCATCGGTACTGAAGTTTCCGCCGGAACTACCAGGAGGTAGAAAAAGATGAGGTTTGAGGACATGTTGTCTGATTTAGAGAAATTGGTCGGACTTAGGTTACAAAGCATCAAACCCGGATCGGATTTAAGGTTAGAGGAGGTCGATAGAAAAGATTTAAATATTCGGTTGATGGCTAGTAACGGAGACCATAAAAGTCGGCCTTTTAGCGAATTGGAAAAGATATGGCTTGCACTATGTAAAGAGCCAGCAGTTCACGTGGATAAGGTACTTGGAGGATCAGGATCAAGCAGGAACCAGCCGGAAACATTGATAGCGAACTTGCCATATATCGAGTGGTGCTATCTTGAAGGAAAGAAAAAGCATTTAGTACTTAAACCAGGACCTACACACCATTACGGTACGCTAAAAAAAATGGATGATATTGAAGCTCTATCGTTATCAGAACGAATTAAAGGCAACCAAGCAGTTCAATCTGGGACCGTTGTCATAGTTACTGATGATATTTCAGTTGTTTCTTCGAAGCTCGAACATACTACGGGAGTCGAGCTAGAGGCTATTGATAATGGTGTATATCAACAAATACACAGTGGTTTAAAAATACTTATAATCCCACTAGGAGTATTAAACTCCCCACTAGCCTCTGGGACTTATGTAGTTATTAAAGGTAAGGCAATACCTCCAACAGCATCACAAATAATAATTAATGAACAAACATATTACGCTGTTAGCAATAACGGAATGAATATACTGATGAGTTTAGACTGAGTTTGAGGAGACGGTATTTTATTTTTATTTTGTACGACGCGCATTATCAATAAATGTTGCAATTCGTAAAACTGTAGCCTCAAAATCGTCCTTTAGATCATGCTCCCAGACCCGAAGAACTTGCCAACCTAATTCGTGATAATATTTAAATATTTCCTCATCACGTCGTTTATTCCGTTCTAATTTCTCGATCCAAAATTCTGTATTGGATTTTGGGATATGGCCATGATGTTCACAGAAGTGCCAGAAACAAGAATCGATAAAGATAACAATTTTGTATTTTCTAATAGCTATATCAGGTTTACCTTTTAGCTTTCTGACATTTTTTCGAAATCTAAACCCCATCCTCCATAGCGAAGTGGTAACCGCATCTTCTAGTTTTGTGTGAGTGGAACGAATTGCGCTCATGTTTTTACTTCGGGCTTCTTTGCTGATTTTATCAACCGTGGTAACCCCTCCGTTCCTCAATGTGTTTATTATTTAAGCATTAATCATTGCATAAAAGTTTATACACACCGTTTAATACAAACAGATTATAAACTAACTTCTTTCATTCAACATACGAAAAAATAAGATTGTGAGGGGCATTCCTTTGGAGGATAAAATTGGACTATGTCGAAAAGTAAGATAGAAAGGAGTTGATAATATGAGGTTGAAAATAAATCCAAGGGTCATAGAGCAACTTGGAAAGGAATTAATAACAAGTGATGAGATAGCTATAGTTGAACTAATAAAAAATTCATATGATGCAGGAGCTAAAAAAACAAATATACACTTTATTGACAACAAATTTTCTTTCTATTTTCAAAATATGCTCATTGATGTTGATCAAGAACTTAAATATGCAGTTATGAAAGATTTGAAAGATGCCTGCATTATAATTGAAGACAACGGACATGGAATGGGGCTTAATGAGTTACAGGAGGGTTTCTTTACCATAGGGACAACTATAAAGAAGCTGCAAAAACAGAATATTAGTAACAATGATAGAGCTCCTTTGGGGGACAAAGGAATTGGAAGATTGGCAGCCCAAAGGTTAAGTAAGCGGCTATATATTGAAACTACAAATGATGAGTCCAACCATACTTATTTGGTCAGTGTAGAATGGGAATCGTTTATCTATAATGAAAAATACTCTGAATTAGATATTGATGTAAGTACATTTCCTAAAACGGCAAAATCATATACCAGGCTTTGGTTTACTGATCTTAATTTGAATTTAGACTCATTAATTGATTTGAAAAAAGCAAAGGAGCTAATGGATGATGGTGATTCTACTAACATAGGAACTAATATTATAAGGGATAATCTACAATCCGCTTTAGGCTTTTTAATGTCCCCTTTTAAAAACTTAAAAGAGGAATTCTCTATAAATTTGTATTACAGAAATTTTCCTGTCCCATCGAGTTCAGGAATAAATCTGATAAACGTGGCAGAAAACGAATATGCATTCAAAATAGAAGAAAAAGATGGCGAAATAAATATAACTTGTGGGCTTGTCATAAAACCTTGGTACATAGAAAGAATCCATCAAACACTAATTGGAAAAGAAAGTTCTTTGGAAATAAGAAAAAGTCATTTGTTTTATGCATCGTTATTAAAGCAGCATAAAGATAGATTTAATAAGTCATTAAAATCGATTGTGTCGCAAAAAACATTAATTAAAGAGTTAAAACGTATGAACCCAAATCACAACTTGTTGCATGAGAATGCTGCAACAATGCTTCTAGATATAGTGCCAATAGAAGCAAAAATTTATTCATTTAAGCGCGATCCAAAGATTTCTGCGAGTGCAATTGAATCTGCAAAAGAGAATGGATATTTAAAAAACATTAACTTAAATACTACTAATTTAAGGAGTTTTTTGGAATACCATAATGGGATAAAACTATATCGTGGAAATTGTAGGGTTTCAACATTAGGCGATAAGGATAATGATTGGCTGCAGCTACAACAAGCAAGAACTAGAGGTCAACAATTTTTTAGATTCGAACTCGGTAATACTATTGGTTATATCAATATCAATGACCCCTTACAATCGTATATTAAGGAAATTAGTTCAAGGCAGGATCTTATACAAAATGAGCACTCATTTATTCTTAAAGAGGTCATTAAATTAATTCTAAACAAATATTTCTACGAATTTAGCAGGAATGCATATTACATTACACAAGACATCTTAAAGGAAGAAGGATTAGTCCCAAGACGATCAATTGACACATTAAAAGAAGAGATAAAAAACAATCAAAAGGTAGTACAAGATAATAGAGACGATCTAAAGCACTTCGACCAAAACCTAAAGAAAATTAATGAATATTTTAGTAAAGCAGAAGTGGATGATGATGTAAGAAAAGCATTTGGCTCTTTGCAAGACACTTCTGTAAATTTAAAACGAAATATTGAATACACTTTAACTTCGACAGAAAAGACCAATCGAGCATTGGAGAGAGTTGAACAAGAGAGAAAAATTATAGAATTAGAAACCTATAATAATTATAAATTAATGGCCAACGGACTTATAACTGAAGTCATTACACATGAACTTCACTCAATTTTATCAAACTTGGATAGTGAAGATAAAACGAATTATCACTTCGAAAATATAGAAAACCACCTACTTATTAATGATGCGGATGATATTTATACTGAGGACTTTAAGCCACTTAAAAGTAGATTCAATTTAATAAACTCCAAAATGCTTGATATGAATCAATTTTATACGTTCTTAGAAAGAACTTTTTTGTATAAAGGTACACATGAAGATTTTGAAACTCAAGATGTATTTGGCTTCTTAGAAGACTTGGAAAAAAGGTTCGAAAAAAAATTAAAAAAATACAAGATTAATTTAGATTACTCAAAAATTGACCTTAATTGGAAAGTTCCACGTGGTGCATTAATTCATGTATTTTACAATTTAATAGACAATGCTATTTTCTGGGTGAATCAGCGACAAATAAAGTCTAGAACTGATAAAAGTTATTCGATTGATGAACGGGATAGCATTGTTATAGACCAAGTCGGTGAAAATATGATTTTGATTAAAGATTCAGGGATTGGCGTTTTTAAACGGGTTGAAAATATATTGTTTCATCCATTAGTTTCTGGGAAAGATCGAAATGGTAGAGGAATGGGTTTGTATATTGTGAAGAAATTATTAAATTCCTTTGGGGCGGATATAGAGCTTCTACCAGATAGGAATAGATTTGGAAATAAATATATATTCTCTATTATATTGCGGAATGATCTTGAAGAAGGAGATGACAGCGAATGAGTAATAAATTTTCTGAATTAATAAATCATCTAAATGTTAGAGCTTGTTTTTTGATAGATGATGATTTTGAGCACATAAGTGATGCAGAACAGATCATTTGCGACATGATTCAATTGAATCCAGCTGACCAGTTAATGATTATAGATAAGTTGCAACAGCTGCCAAGCAGTAATATCAGTCTAAAGGAAACTTATGATTATCTTTTTAGGTCCTTCTCAGAACTTGATGAAACACTAAAAACGCGAATACTGAGGACTGGGAAAATTATAAAGTTGCTAGAAACTGTTAGAGAGACGGAAATAAATAAAAATGTCCACGATTTAGCATTAAAGATTCAAGCCATGCTAAATGAATTGACTCAATCTAATGAAGACGAAGTAAGTAAACTTTTTTTGCGTTACGGAATTTCGCAAAAACTGGCGAACTATGAGTTTATTATTGATGAGATTGACTCGATTGATGGAAGTTCTAAAAGAATATACAAGGAAATTGGAAGCAATGTCTGGGATGATATAGAATCTGATTTGCAAAATCTTGAAGTAAGGAAAAATGAATTTGTTCTTTTTGTTGTAGATAAAAATTTAGATGGGAATAATGATGCTGGGGAGACATTTATCAGGGATTTTTTATTAAAAAGAACCGTCAAAGAAAATATCATTAGTGTTATATATACCAGTAAGAAAGAAGATGTTGTCTCAAGTTCATTAGAAAACGATGTATATGTGTTCCAAGTGAGTAAAACTGAGGGTAGCAAACAAGATAAAATGGCTGAAGGCTTTGCTAAATGTTCATATGTTCATCTATTTAAACTAATAAAAAGAATACATTCGGAATCGATAGATGATTCATTCAGTTTTGCTTTAAAAAGAACAGAAAATATGAACTTCCTTGCTAAAATGGCTAAAATCGAGGGCGTTACTTCATTAGAAATTATAGAGAAGTGGATTGAACAGTTGAAAAATCAATATATAATTGAAAAATTATTTAATGCAGATGCAGGGGGCGTGCCACAATATAACCAAATTGCAGGGTTAACGAAATTTATTAATGAGAAATATTTGTCAGAAGAAGTTGACAGGATAGTTGAAGAAGAAATTGAACGGAAAATTCATGAGTTAAATACATATGAAATATTTGATTACACAGTAAACAGCAAACAATTGCCGCCGGCTCCGGGTGATGTCTTTTTAATAGATAATGAAATTTTTGTGCTTGTTGGACAGGATTGCGATACCATTGTTAGAGTCGGTAAAGAATCTTTATCAAGAAATACAAAAAACGCGGATCTACTGCGTGCAACATTTCAGATAAACAATTTCAATGAGAAGCTAAAAATTGAGCCCAAAGAAATACTTTTTAACTATTTCAAAAGCATCGAGGGTGAGGTTGGTGCGCTTTCAGTAAAATTTGAAAATATGTGTTTTGCAGATTTTGAAATATTAGACACATGCGTCTTTAATCCAACAGGTCAATTTATGTTAAGCCTAGATGCATCACTTCCTATAGAGAATGAAGCGCTATTACCGGAATATTGGAAAAGATATTATCAAGGTCTTCAAAATCAATTAAATAAAGTTGTTGAATATCAACAAGTATTAGATACAGCAGGAAAAGATATTAGGGAATTGGCAAATAATCAATTAAGTATCTATAATTTTGTTCACGATACCAAATTAAATAATATTTCATTTAAGGGGCGAAGAATTTGCCGTCTAGTAGGCCAGTTTAAAGATGTTTTAATAAAAAATTATTGGGAATACAGGTCTAGAATCGGTTATAACGGTATTTTATTTAATGAGTTGATACCATATTCAATTAACAAAGTTGAATGTCAAAATCAAGGCGAAACTGATGTAGAATATTTATCAGTTGATAACTTAAAAGCTTATTTGAAATTTGAGCGTGGAAAGTCTCTTCAAGACATGGTTTTAGTGATCAATAAGGGTGATTTAACCCCGTTGATTCCTACGATCCAGCTTAGCAGTAGTCTGATAGAAATACATGAAT
This sequence comes from Paenibacillus sp. UNC496MF, assembly GCF_900113915.1. Classification (NCBI taxonomy): domain Bacteria; kingdom Bacillati; phylum Bacillota; class Bacilli; order Caryophanales; family Paenibacillaceae; genus Paenibacillus; species Paenibacillus sp. UNC496MF. The sequence continues at coordinate 60,862 of NZ_FORE01000006.1, read as the reverse complement.
TCTATTATGATAATGTAACCAAAGTGAAGATTGTAAAAATAGTTATGGCTGACGGCGGAATAGGGATTAAAGTTATTAAGCCGTGCAGAGTGCACGGGAGTAAAAAGTTAATTGATAAAGATCAAATTAATGTTTACGATATTGTGGATGATACTTTACGGCAACGTTTAATAAAAGAAAAACCAGAGAAATTGAAGTATTTAGATAGTGAAGAGGAGGTGGATTTCTTTGAGGGCAAAGGACCAAGGAGATTTCCGATCGGGGACTTACAAAGAGGAATTAGTATACCTGCACTGCAGATTGAAATTATGTTAGACAAGGGGGTTATAAAGATCAATAATAAACAACTTGACGATGCCTCTTAAAACTATTTAATTTTATATGAATCAACAACGAGGAAGCAGATCTCTGCTTCCTTATTTTATAAGTGATGCAGCTGGGGACGGATTGGGGACGAACGCCGTCCTATTGAACAATATTAAAAACGAAAAGTATCGTATCTCAGTGGGTAAAACTCTTATAAGTCAAGGGTTCAGCCCGCTTCAACAAAATCGAATAAAATAAGCGATGTTCCCGCATACAGTGCATATTGTATTTAATAAAATCAGACCAAGGTTAATTTCTGAGTTAAATAGCCTCTGTTTGATGAGAGGATTTACAATGGCAATATCGAAATTCCTTAGTGGAATAGTTATAACATTTACAATAGGAGAGTGTTTTATAGTTATGAATTATCAAGTTGTTCATCATGAGCAGGATTTAAAAGTTGAAATCTGTGGAGAGAGTGAGATATTTGAAGGAGTCGATCTGAAGCTTAAAGCAATAAACAGTTTGATTCATTCCCTTGACTTTAAGTACGCTAATGAAGAATTTGCTGATTATGATGAAAAAGCAATGATAACTATAATTGACGAGGTAGGGCGCTTACTTCAAAATGCAGATCAATTCAGAGCCGAAAGTAATATTCACTCAGTTCAAGCGTTCTTGAATTGGTTTATCAAAATTCGACTCCACGAAACTTCGGATTATAGAGCAATATTGCTGGATAGTGAGGAGCCGATAAGTACTGAATAATACGAACACAAGGCATTTCTCCGAATCACCCCTGAACCCCTCCATTAATTTTTACCACATGAAATCATCGGTATTAATCCCTTGTATGAATCCGTTTAATCCACTAGTTAAAACCTATTGAAAACCACATTTATGAAGGTAAGAGTGTCTAAAATACATGAGTAGGTTTGTTAATGTGTAAAGGCTGAGTATATCACAGTGGATTAACGTATATTCCTGCTAACTTTCGAAATCATAGCAATAATTAAGGATTGGATGAAATGAATGATTATGTTTTATGTTTGATATGGCATCTGCCCCTCCGCTTCCTTTACACTTAGACCAAAAGGAGATGATCCCAAATGCCGGAACTCATGAGCGCGGACGCGGTCATGCAGGAGCTCGAGGCGCTCGGCAAGGAGCGCATGAAGAAAATGTACGTCTCCAATGGCGCGCAGGAGCCGGTCTTCGGCGTCGCGACCGGCGAGATGAAGCCCATGTCCAAGAAGATCAAGCGCAATCAGCCGCTGGCCGAGGAGCTGTATGCGACGGGGAATTACGATGCCATGTACTTCGCCGGCGTCATTGCCGATCCGAAGGCGATGACGCCCGCGGACTTCGACCGCTGGATCGACGCGGCGTACTTCTACATGCTGTCGGACTTCGTGGTGGCCGTCACCTTGGCCGAGACGGAGATCGCGCAGCGGGTCGCGGATACGTGGATCGCGAGCGGGGAGGAGCTGCGGATGTCGGCCGGCTGGAGCTGTTATTGCTGGCTGCTCGGGAGCCGGAAGGACGCCGAGTTCGATCCGGACAAGCTGGCCGGGATGCTGGAGACGGTACGGCGCACGATTCACGACGCGCCGGAACGCGCGAAGTTCGCGATGAACAACTTCCTGTACACCGTCGCCACCTCCTATGTGCCGCTCCATGAGCAGGCGGTAGCCGCAGCCCAGGCCGTCGGGCCGGTCGCGGTGAACAAGGACAAGCCGAAGAGCAAGCAAACCATCCACGCCTACGAGAACATCCAGAAGGCCCTCGAGAAAGGGCAGCCCGGCTTTAAACGCAAATACGTGCGGTGTTAACCGCCATTGCATCGGACAGCTCCGGCAGGGAGATCGCTTCCTGCGGCAGCTGTCTTTTTTGCGTTCGCTTGCGGCCGCTGGCCTGAACGCCCGCCAAGCTGCTTCCTCACACGAGGTGTGAAGAAAAATAAGCCGTCCTCGTGAAAACGCCATGTAAGCAAGCCCTGCAAGGGATGCGCTGTCATTACATTCATGACGTCAATAGAAACGTTTCGATTGAACAATAATAACCCCTTGAATACGCTTTATATTTCGGCTATAATCGGATCGAAACGTTTCACTTGCGTAGTTTTCGGTGATTATTACCTCCGATATGGGAATTATACGATGAATCGAAACGTTTCTACGGGAATCCCGAAGTTCGGAACGCCGTAATAAGGCTGGAAAAGACAGGACATAATGAGGGGGTGCGTGCGCTTCTCGCGAGTGACGGACCGGAAGAAATGAAAGCGTGCACGTAAGGGCAGTACCTACGAATTAATGTGCGAAATCATCGAGAGGGGTATTTCGATATGAAAAAGACAGTTACCGTCATGACGGCCGCGATGCTGAGCGTCGGCTTGCTCGCAGGCTGCGGAGCGAAGAACGATACGAACGGCGGCAATAAGAGCGAGGGCGGCGGCGCTTCGAACGAGAAAGTCACCTTGACCGTATGGGGCATGGGCGAAGAAGCGAAGACCCTGCCGAAGTATGCGGACGAATTCACGAAAGCGAACCCGAACATCAAAGTCAACGTCCAAGCGCTGCCTTGGGATCAGGGCCACGATAAACTGCTGACGGCGGTCGCGTCCAAGAAAGGCCCGGACGTCGTCCAAATGGGCTCGTCCTGGGTACCGGAATTCGCGGATGCCGGCGTGCTGGCCGACCTCTCGCCGTACGTCTCGCAATACCCGGAGCTGAATCCGGATAACTTCTACCCGGGCGCCGTCACGGCTGGCAAGTACAACGATAAGTACGTGAGCTCGCCGTGGTACGTCGAGACCCGCGTGCTGTTCTACCGCACGGACATGCTGAAGAACGTCGGCTACGACAAGGCGCCGGCGACGTGGGACGAGCTATCCGACGCGGCGCAGAAGCTGACGAAAGCCGGCGGCAGCGGCAAGTACGGCATGAGCATCGACCCGAAAGAGCAGTCCCTTGGCTTCATGTTCGCCCGCCAGAACGGCGCCGAATGGTTCACGTCGGACGGCAAGCCGAACTTCAACGATCCGAAGTTCGTCGAAGCGATCTCGTACGTCAACAGCTTCTACCAGAACGGCTCCGCGCCGAAGGATCTCGGCCTCGACATCATCCCGGCGTTCAAGGAAGGCATCCTGCCGATGTTCATCAGCGGTCCGTGGATGATCAAGCTGATCCAGGATCAGGCGCCGGAGATCAAGGACAAGTGGGCGCTCGCGGTTCTGCCGAAGAAAGAAAACAACAAGTCGGTGCTCGGCGGCTCGAACCTGTCGATCTTCGAATACTCGAAGAACAAGGATGCCGCGGCTAAGTTCGTCGCGTACATGAGCAAGGCGGAAACGCAGCTCAAGTGGATGGACGACACGAGCTCGCTGCCGGCCGTCACGTCCGCATGGGACAACGACAAGCTGAAGAACGACCCGAATTACCAAGTCATCGGCGAGCAGCTGAAGACGGCGGAGCCGATGCCGGTCCTGAAGTCCTGGGCGCAAATCGGCGACGCCTACCTGAAGCACTTCGAAGTCATCTACCGCAGCAACGCGGACGTGAAGAAGGAAATGGACAGCTTCAACGAAGAAGCGGCCAAGCTGATGAAGTAATCCTTGCTTGACGAGCAATCCAGGTGCGGGAATCGTCTTCCGCTCCACTTGAAGCAGACCGGCCGCCCGGCGGCCGGCCTGCTCTATATATGCCCCGGGCATGAAAGAAGGAAGTGAGATCTCCCGATGAAAGGTTTCCTGAATAGGCAAGCACCGTACGTATTCATCGCGCCAACCTTGATTTTGCTTACGCTGTTCTCCCTGGTCCCGATTCTGGTCGCCCTCGTGATCAGCCTCACCGACATGGACCTGGGCGGACTCGCGAATTACGACTCGATCAACTTTATCGGTTTTGACAATTATGCCGAGGTCCTGAAGGACCCCGTCTTTCTGAAGTCCATCTTCAATACGGTCTTCTACGTCGTCATCGGCGTGCCGCTCGTCATCCTGTTCTCGCTTGCCATCGCGCTGTTGATCAACCTGGGCACGGCCCGGATTTTCAAGGCGTTTCGCGTTGTCTATTATCTCCCTTCCGTGACGAACATCGTGGCCGTGGCGGTTGTCTGGAGTTACCTCTATAATCCGTCGCTCGGCCTCTTCAACTATCTGCTGAACGCGCTCGGCCTGCCGGACGTGCAGTGGCTGACGCAGCCGACGACGGCCAAGCTGTCGCTGATCCTGCTGGCGCTGTGGAAAGCGGTCGGCCTCAACATGATCATCTTCATCGCCGCGCTGCAGGGCATTCCGAAGTCGTACTACGAAGCCGCGCAGCTCGACGGCGCCAGCCTGTGGCAGCAAGTGACGAAGATTACGATTCCGATGATGCGCTTCGCGATCTTCTTCGTGTCCATCACGACCATGATCGGCTGGCTGCAGTTCTTCGAGGAACCGTTCGTCATGACCAACGGTGGTCCGCTGGACGGCACGCTGTCGGTGTCGCTGTTCATCTACCAGAACGGCTTCAAGTTCAACCACTTCGGGTATGCGGCGGCCGGCTCGTTCGTCCTGTTCGTCTTCATCATCGCGATTACGCTCGTTCAACTGAGGCTGCAAAAAAACGAGTCTGACATGACTTAAGATGCGGGGAGATTCCTATGAGTAAATCAACTGCCGTGAGCAAAGGGAGCCCGGACGCGCAGCACGGCGGCCGTCTGTTCCAATGGATATCCGGCATCGTGCTGACGATCGGCGGCCTCTTCTTCCTGCTGCCGTTCTTCTGGATGATCATGTCGTCGTTCAAGCCGGAGAGCGAGATCGTGCAGATTCCGCCGACGCTCTGGCCGTCCCATTTCACGATGCAAAGCTTCAAGGACCTGTTCCAAAACATGAACTTCGGCGTGTACCTGAAGAACACGCTGATCATCGTCCTGTTCTCGTTCGTCGGGCTGCTGCTGAACGCCGTGGCGGGCTTCGGCTTCGCCAAGTACGACTTCAAGGGCCGCAACGGGCTGTTCGTCCTCGTCCTGGCGACGATGATGATCCCGAGCCAGGTCACGATGATTCCGGTCTACCTCATCCTGAACGCGATGGGGCTGACCAATACGATGACGGGGATCGTGCTGCCGGGCTTCGTCGGCGCGTTCGCGATCTTCTTGTTCCGGCAGTTCATGTCGACGATCCCGACGGAGCTGCTCGAAGCGACGCGGCTGGACGGCGCGAGCGAATACCGGATTTTCCTCCAAATCGCGCTGCCGATCTCGAAGCCGATCCTGGCGGTGCAGGCCATCCTGACGTTCATCGCCGGCTGGAACAGCTTCCTCTGGCCGCTGATCGTCGCGAACGACGAGAGCTTGTACACGCTGTCCGTCGGGCTGTCGCTGCTGAAGGGGCAGTATGCCTCGAACTACGGCTTGCAGATGGCAGGCGCCACGTTCATGGTCGCGCCGGTCATCGTCCTGTTCACGTACTTCCAGAAGCATATTATCGAGAACTTCAGCATTTCCGGTATGAAGTAATCCACACCACTAGGTTCGAAAGCAGGTGCTAGCCCGATGACCGCTGCCTCTCCGAAACGACCTAATATTCTGTTCATCATGTCGGACGACCACGCCTCGCATGCGATCGGCGCCTATGGCAGCCGCATTAATCAGACGCCGAATCTGGACCGTCTGGCCGACGAAGGCATGCGCTTCGACAACTGCTTTTGCACGAACGCGATCTGCGCGCCGAGCCGCGCGACGATCCTGACGGGGACGTACAACCACGTCAACGGCGTCAAGACGCTCGGCGACGATCTGGACGGCCGGCAAGTGACGTTTCCGAAGCTGCTGCAGGCGGACGGCTACCAAACCGCGATCGTCGGCAAGTGGCATCTCGGCCACGGCGGCCATCACGATCCGACGGGCTTTGATTACTGGAGCGTGCTGCCGGATCAAGGCGATTACCGCGATCCCGATTTTATCGAGATGGGCACGACGAAGAAGTTCGAAGGCTACGTCACGGACATCATTACGGACAAGTCGCTGGCGTGGATCGAGCGCCGCGACCCGGAGCGTCCGTTCCTGCTGATGTGCCATCACAAGGCGCCGCATCGCCACTGGGAGCCGGACGAGAAGCACAAGCATCTCTACGAGGATATCGAAATTCCCGAGCCGCCGACGTTCAACGACGATTACGCGACGCGCTCGCAAGCGGCCGTGCAGGCGAAGATGCGCATCGACGACCTGAACGACCTGGATACGAAAGGGCCGCCGCCGGCAGGACTGACGCCGGAAGAAGTCCGCAAGTGGAAATACCAGCGCTATATCAAGGATTATCTCCGCTGCATCGCCTCCATCGACGATAACGTGGGCCGCATGCTCGATTACCTCGACGCGAAGGGGCTGGCGGAAGACACGATCGTCATCTACACGTCCGACCAAGGCTTCTTCCTCGGCGATCACGGCTGGTTCGACAAGCGGTTCATGTACGAAGAGTCGCTGCGGATGCCGTTTCTGATCCGCTACCCGCGGGAGATCGAGGCCGGCCGCGTGAGCGAGACGATGATGTTGAACACGGACTTCGCGCCGACGTTCCTCGATTATGCAGGCTTGCCGGCGCACGAACGCATGCAGGGCTTCAGCATCCGGCCGCTTCTGAACGGCGAAGCGCCGGAAGGCTGGCGGACGTCGATGGTCTACCGCTATTGGATGCACCTGGACGGCAGCCATGAAGTGTACGCGCACTACGGCATCCGGACGCATCGCTACAAGCTGATTTATTATTACGCGCAGGCGCTCGGCACGACGGATTCGCGGGACGAGTCCCGGCCGCCGGAGTGGGAATGCTTCGATCTGGCGCGGGATCCGTACGAGCTGAACAACGTGTACGGCCAGCCGGATTACGCCGGTACGATCGCGGCCTTGAAGCGGGAGCTCGAGCGGCTGATGGACGACGTGCAGGACGAATGCCTTCATGCCTGATTAGAGCCGCCGGCGGTTACGACGGTTATACGGACGACCTCATACTTAGAGATAGAACAGACGGATAGGAAACCAAGAGCATGGGGAGGAAGCCCGGAGATGAATACTGAGCTGAAAACAACGACGATTCCCGTGGAAGCGGATGGGCTGGTCTTCACGTTCCTGGAGAGCGGCGACCTGCGCGATATGCAATACGAAGGCATCATGGTCAATCAAGTCCTGTCGAACCCGCTGGACGGATCGATGAACAATCTGTATCTGCGCGTGCGCGAGGGAGGACGGATCCAGTCCGCGCCTCTCCTTGGCGTGCATGCGAGCAGCGCGGTCAGCGCATCGGACCGGCGCGTCGTCTGGAGCGGCGAAGCGCTCGGCGTCGCGTATCAAGTGACGTTCACGCTAATGCCCGGCTTGATCTGGTTCTGGGACGTCCGGTTAAGCGGCGACGGCGCGGAGGCGGACGTGGTATACGGGCAAGACGTGGGATTGGCGGACAAAGGCGCGGTTCGGACGAACGAAGCCTACATGTCCCAATATATCGGCCATACGGCCTTCCGCACGGATGAAGCAGGCTACGTCGTGTGCTCGCGGCAAAACCAGCCGATGTCGTCCGGCTTCCCGTACCTGCAGCAAGGCTCGTTGACCGGCGCCGCCGGCTACTCCACGGACGGCTTCCAGTTCTACGGCCTCTCCTACAAGGAGACGAACGTGCCGGAAGCGCTGGGACGCGAGCGGTTGGCCAATACGGTGTACCAATACGAATTCGCTTATACCGCGCTCCAGTCGGAGACGGTGCGGTTGAACGGCGAAGCGTCGTTCGTGTTCTACGGCCTGCTGCGGCCGAACCATGCCGATGCGGTCACCGAGCTGAAATTCCGCGATGACGTGCTGGCAGCTTGGGCACAGGCGCAGGCGGAGTCCGGCGTTGTTGCGGCAGCTGAGCTGCAGCCGGTCGGCTCTCGCGTAACGTGGAGCGACGCCGTTGGCGAAACCCTTCGCGGCGAAGCGCTGACGAAGGAAGAAGTCGCGGCGCTGTACCCGGTCCGGCTGCAGGAGGAATACGACGGCGAAGAGCTGCTCTCCTTCTTCACGGACACGTACGAGCATATCGTGCTGAAGGCCAAGGAACTCCGCACGGAGCGTCCGCACGGCCACATCCTGATGAGCGGCGACAATGCGCGCCTGAACGAGCAGGTGCTGTCGACGACCAACTACATGTACGGCATTTTCCATTCGCAGATAACGGTCGGCAACACTTCGTTCAATAAACTAATGACGAATACCCGCAGCGCGCTGAACGTGCTGAAGACGTCCGGACAGCGGATCTATGTCGAGGTGGAAGGCAAATACCGCCTGCTCACAATGCCGTCCCTGTACGAGATCGGCTTCAACTATGCGCGCTGGACCTATAAATTAACGGACGATACGCTCGTGGTGACGGCCTGGACCAAGGCCGATTCGCCGGAGCTGGCGCTCGAGACCGTCTCGAAGGCGGGCAAGGCGTATCGCTTCCTCGTCACGAATCAGATGACGATGAACGACAAGGAATACGAGCTGCCGTACCTCGTCGAACAGGACGGCGGCGAGCTTGTCTTCCGCGCCCATCCCGAGTCGCTTAGCAGCGGCGCCTATCCGGACCTGCACTACCGCCTGGGCGTCACGGGCACGGCGATGCGTCTGGTGGACGAGCGCGCGCTCGCGCCGGAAGCGCCGGCGGGCTCCGCTTCGCTGGCGGTGCTGGCGCTTGAACCGGCGGCCAGCTGGAGACTGACGATCGCGGGCCGCTTGGAAGCAGCCGAAGCCGCTGCGAAGGCTGGCGCCGCGGACGAGCGGCAGCCGGCGGAGACGGAGATCGAGCGGTACCGTTCGTTCCTCGCGTCGGTCATGAACGGCTTCAAGCTGACGCACGAGTCGGAGAAGCAGACGCGGGAGCTGGAGAAGTTCAACGCGCTGACTTGGTGGTACACCCATAACATGCTGGTGCACTACTCCGTCCCGCACGGCCTGGAGCAATACACCGGCGCCGCCTGGGGCACGCGCGACGTCTGCCAGGGGCCGACGGAATATTTCATGGCGACGGGCAAGTACGGCCAGGTCAAGGAAATCCTGAAGACGGTCTATGCGCACCAGTACCAGGAAGACGGCAACTGGCCGCAATGGTTCATGTTCGACCGATATTACCGGATCCAGCAGGAAGAGAGCCACGGCGACATTATCGTCTGGCCGCTCAAGGTGCTGGGCGATTACCTGCGGGTCACGGGCGACTTCGCGATTCTGGAGGAGCGCGTGCCGTACTCCACGCACAGCGGCGAGATGACGGAGGCGACCTTCGCCGTCCTCGATCATGCGCGCAAGGAGCTGCAGTACATCAAGGATCATTTCCTGCACGGCACCTACCTGTCCGCGTACGGGGACGGCGACTGGGACGACACGCTGCAGCCGGCGAACGCGAAGCTGAAGCAGTACATGATCAGCAGCTGGACCGTATCGCTGACGTTCCAAACGCTAACCCGGCTGTCCGGCGCGCTGTCCGGTCAAAGCGGGGAGCTGGCGGAACTGTCGGCCGAGCTGAAGGAGCTGGCCGATGGCATCCAGGCCGATTTCAACCGGTACCTCGTGAAGGACGGCATCATCTCCGGCTTCGCATATATGGAAGAGCCGGAGCGGATCGAGCTGATGCTGCATCCGAGCGACGGGAAGACCGGCATCGAATACCGCCTCCTCCCGATGACGCGCAGCATGATCGGCGAGCTGCTGGACCCGGACCAGGCGGAATCGCATTACCGCCTCATCAAGCGGGAGCTGTACTGCCCGGACGGCGTGCGCCTCATGAACCGCCCCGCGGACTATAACGGCGGCGTCAGCACCCGGTTCAAACGCGCCGAGCAAGCGGCGAACTTCGGCCGCGAGATCGGGCTGCAGTACGTCCACGCCCACATCCGCTTCGTCGAAGCGATGGCCAAGCTGGGCAAGCGCGACGAGGTGTGGCGAGGGCTCCGGATGATCAACCCGGTCGGCCTGCGCGACGTCGTGCCGAACGCGGATTGGCGCCAGAGCAACGCCTACTTCAGCAGCTCGGACGGCAAGTTCGCCGACCGCTACAAAGCGCGTGAAGGCTTCGTCCGGCTGCGCAAGGGCGAGGTGCAGGTGAAGGGCGGCTGGCGCATCTACTCCAGCGGTCCCGGGATCTACATGAACCAGTTCATCTCGAACGGCCTCGGCATCCGTCAAGAAGGCGGGGATCTGCTGCTCGATCCCGTGCTCCCGGCCGAGCTGGACGGGCTGCGCTTCCGCTTCGAATGGAACGGCAGGCCGATCGTCTTCCGTTACGAGATCGGAGGCGAGGCGGTGCGCGGCGTAACCGTGAACGGCAAGGCCGTGCCGGCGAGCGAGCAGGCGAACCGCTACCGCCACGGAGGCTTGCGGATCGCCCGCGAAGCGCTGGACGGGCTGCTGACCGAAGAGCTGAACGAAGTCTTGATTCAAATGGGATAACTTTTTTCGGAGGCGATGGGGGAAGTCAGTACCTCATCGCCGAATTTATTGCGATACGCAACGCGAAAGCGAGCCGTGAAGATAGGAGCGATTGCTGTGGTGAGCATTAAAGACATTGCCAAGCACTTGGGGGTATCCATCTCGACCGTATCCTACGCGCTGAATGGGAATCCGAAAGTCACGGAAGAAACAAGGGGGAAAATTCTGGCCGCGGCCAAAGAAATGAATTACGTGCCGAACGCGGCGGCGCGCACGCTGAAGAAGCGGGAGACGCGCATCATCGGGGCTTTCCTGACGACCTTCGAAGGCGCGTTCTACGGCCAGCTGCTGCAGGGCATGAAAGAAGAGATGAACAAGCGGGGCTACGACCTCGTGATCTGCAGCGGCACGCAGTCGCACCGGATGCTGTCGGAAGGCATGCTGGACGGCGCGATCATCCTGGACAACGAGTTCAAGGACGAAGAACTGCTGCAGCACGCGGCCCGAAACCATAAGGTCGTCGTGCTGGACCGGCAGCTCAGCCATCCGAACATCGTGCAGGTGCTGCTCGACAACAAGGCGGGCGCGACGTTCGCGACGGAGTACCTCATCCGGAAGGGCCATAAGAAGCTGTACGCCGTGACCGGCCCCGAAGGCTCGTTCGACTCCGCCCAGCGGCTCGCGGCCGTTCGCCAAACGGTCGAACGCAACGCGCCGCTGCGGTACGCCGAGATCCCCGGCAACTTCGACAAGGCAAGCGGCGAGGCCGCCGCGAAGCGCATCATGGACGAGTACGACGGACCGGCCGGCGTCTTCTGTCTGAACGACGAGATGGCGATCGGCGTGTATCACGCGCTGAAGGACACGCCGTACCGGATCGGCGAGCATCTGCACGTGGTCGGCTTCGATCATATCGACATCACCGACTACGTCCAGCCGCGCCTCGCGACCGTCGATTATTCCGAGCGGCGCTGGGGCGCGGTGGCGGCCGAGCAGCTGATCAAGCTGATCGCGGGCCAGGGCGCGGAGCACGAGCGGATCTACGTCTCGCTGATCGAAGGCGAGTCGGTGCGGCAGGCGTAAGCGATCGGCGTGCATTTAACAGCGCTCATGCGAAAATGGCAATAACCCGCATCCATCCCGACGTATTCGGGCATGGAGGCGGGTTGTTTTTGTATTGGCGGCAGGTTTCTCTGTAGGGCTGATCCGGCTGCAACCTTACTAGGAGCCAGTACGTTTATATGTCTAGCTAATCATACGGATATTGGAAGCGGAAGGGAGCTTCAACGCGAAGGATGAGAACGTTGATGCGGAAGAACGTGATTTATCTCCTGTGCCTTGTTTTCGTTTGTTCCCTATTCGCCGGTTGTTCCGCGCATGGAACGTTACCCAATGAGCCGATTCGACCGACGATACGAATGCAAAACCAGAGCGTTGATTATCTACTCGGTCAATATTGCTGGTACGGGTCGGAAGCCGAAGGGGTTTGCGGGGATCCTCCGCATCCGGATGCGTTTTATGCAAGTGTTCAAGCAAAAGCGGTTGTCGGCAGCGCCGAAGGAACCATCGGCATCACATTTCCGATTCAGCCGGATGAATGTACCTTGACCGTGATCCGGAATGACGGTACCGAGGAAACGATAAGCGTGCCGGATCCCTATCGCTACCCTAGCCCTGCGGAGCCGGGCTACTATCGGTACCGCCTTTCGGCCGTATGGGATCAAAAGAACAACGCCGATTACCATTTTGGGCTGCTGATCAAAGAATGAGCTTCTCCAAAAACTCGGGGCTTGCTGGCTGTTCTGCTCGCACACGCGCCGTCCTCCCGATCGCCTTTCGCCGCCTTGGCGTTTTTTCCCAACGAACTTGTTCGCGCCGATAGGAGAACGGGCCGCGGAACAAGAACTGTATGTACAGCGGACATCCCGCCAGCGACAGGATGGCAGTTTTCCATCTAGCTTTACATAAACTCCCACTTCGCTTGACGAACATGGAATACTTGTCCTGTACAATGGCACCGGGGATCCCAAACTTTGCAAGGCCAGGAGGAGGAGAATCATGAAATTGGTACTGCTCGGCGATTTGCACTATCACGAGATCGATGCCGCGGTTCCGGGGCTGCCGGAAGCGAGAGAGGCGTTCTATCGCACGCTGCTGGACGACGCGCTGAATACGGAAGCCGATTGGCATGTATCGCTCGGAGACCTGACGAATTTCGGAACGGCCTCGGAGCTAAGCGAGGTGTACGCGCTGCTGAAGCGCGACGACCGGACCTTCATCCACGTGCTGGGCAACCATGACGTCTACTCGCAGCCGCGCGAGGAGGTGCTGCGGATCACGGGGCAGCAGCGCTATCGCGCCATCGATACGGAAGCGGCCATGCTGCTCTTCCTGGACACCGCCCGCGAGATGAACACCGCCGACTGGAGCGGCTGGCTGGACGAAGAACAGCTGCTTTGGCTGGGCGCCAAGGTAGCGGAGTCCGGCACGAAGCCGCTGCTCGTCTTCGCGCATCACCCGGTCTTCGGCACGACGGCGCGCTCGGAGCTGGACAAGGCATCCATTCACCCCGACATCGACATGTGGCGCATTTTGAGCCAAAAGCAAGGCGTCGGCGTGTACTTCAACGGACACACGCACGTGGATTCGATCGCGGCCCGGGACAACTGGACCTTCGTGCAGCTGTCCGCCGGCCTCGATCTGCCGGGCTACCGGATCGTGGAGCTGGACGGCGAGCGGATCCGCATCGCCGCCGTGGACGTGGACGTCGAAGGGCTGCTGGAGCACGGGGCCGCGCTGCACCGGAACATGAAGCATTTCAGCCCGAACCCGAACGCTCGCGGGCAGGAGACGGACCGTCAGATCGAGATCGTCCTGCCGGCCGCGGCGAAGCGGCAGTAATGGAGCGCGCGGGCAAGAACGGCGCCGCGGACCATGCCGCGTTCCTGGAGGGCCTCGCCGCGCACCGGATGATCGCGTCCATCAAGGACCCGCGGCATATCGAGACCGCGCTGTCGCTGCACCGTCAATTGAGCGGCATCTTCCTGCTCACCGGGCACATCGGCGTCGTCAAGGGCTACGTGGACGTGTTCCGGGCGCACGGACTGCCGGTGTTCCTGCATCTGGAGAAGATGGGCGGGCTGAGCACGGACAACTACGGGCTGGATTACCTGGCGAAGGTCATCAAGCCGACCGGCATCATCTCGACGAAGACGAGCGTGGTGAAGACCGCGAAGAAGATGGGCCTGCTCACCGTGCAGCGCTTCTTCCTGGTCGACACGGAAGGGCTCGAGAACATCGCGAAGAGCCTCGCCCAGAGCGAGCCGGATATCGTCGAAGTGATGCCGGCGCGCATCCCCGACATGATCGACCGGGTGAAGTCGTTCACCTCGCTGCCGATTATTACCGGCGGCCTGCTGTACGAGCAGAGCCAGGCGGAGGAATGCCTGCGCCACGGCGCGGCGGCGATCTCGGCGTCGCGGCCCGAGCTGTGGCGGTGCTTGGGCCCGAGTCCGGGGCTCCTCCGGGCGCCGACCGCCGCGGCGGCGCCCGCCGGCCGCGACCGGAAGCGGTTCCCGCTGGCGCATGTCGGACTCGGGCTGACCGCGCTCTATGAATATTCTTATAATCTTAGCACTGGGATAATCTAGATTTTACGAACGGCGCGTAATATTCAAGGCGACAAGTAAATACGATCGGTTGGAGTAGTGGAGAAACCTTATCCGCTGGCGGACGCGCATCGTCCCCGGCTGGATTAAGGTTTCTTTTTTTGCGCCCCGGTTAGCGCTTGCAGGTCAAGTAAAGAAAAAGGCGGAGGAGAAACGATGATGAAGAAGCTTACGGTACTGCCGCTCGCGGCCCTGATGACGGGGATGCTCGCGGGCTGCGGCGGGGGAACGACGGAAAACAACGCGACGACGGGCGCGGCCGGCAACGCGAACGCGGCGAACGCGAACGCGGCCGAGACGGCGGCGGCGGACAACGGCGCGGCCAACGCGGGGACGGAAGCGGGCAAGAACGACGCGTCCAAGAAGATCGTCATCAAGTATTGGTACGCCTTCGGGGACAAGATCGAGGAAGCGAAGCTGCACATGGTGCAGACGTTCAACGAATCGCAGGACAAGATCGAAGTCGTCGCCGAGCACCAGGGCAATTACGACGACCTGCACGCGAAGGTCCAAGCGGCGTTCGCGGCCGGCGACGCGCCCGCGGTCTCCGATCTCGAGATCGCGTCCACCGGCGTCTTCGCCCGCTCCGGCATGCTGGAGGAGCTGACGACGTACGCTGAGCGCGACAAGGAGCAGCTGAAGCTGGACGATTTCAACCCCGGCCTGATGGGCAACGCCTACGTGGACGGCAAGCTGTACGGCCTCCCGTTCATGCGCAGCACGCCGATTCTGTATAAGAACGTCACCATGCTGAAGGATGCCGGGCTCGATCCGTCCGGCCCGAAATCGTGGACCGAGCTCGAGGAATACGCCCGCGTGCTGAAGCAGAAGGGCAAGTCCGCCATGACGATGCCGGTCGACATCTGGTTCTATGAAGCGCTCGTGGCCCAAAGCGGCGGCAACATGCTGAGCGAGGACGGCAAGCAGGCGACGTTCAACGCGAAGGAAGGCGTGGAGCCGGTCACGTTCTGGAAGAAGCTCGCCGACGAAGGGCTGATCAAGATTCCGGTCGGCGACGAAGCGGGCGCCACGGCGGACAAGGACTGGGCGAACCAGATGTCGGCCTTCAAATTCGCCTCGACGGCGGGCGTATCCGGCGCGCTCGAGATCGCCAAAGGCAACGGCTTCACGATGGATACGTCGTTCATGCCGGCCAACGCCAGCTACGGCGTGCCGACCGGCGGCTGCCAGCTCGTCATCACGTCGAAGGGCAGCGAAGAGGAGAAGGAAGCGGCATGGGAATTCCTCAAGTGGATGACGTCGAAGGAAAACACGATCTACCAGCATAAGCATGTCGGCTACCTGCCGACGCGGCTGTCCGCCGTCGACAGCGACGAGCTGAAGGCGCATTTCGCGGAGTTCCCGCAGTACAAAGTCGCCGTGGATCAGCTGCAATACGCCAGACCGCGCCCGATGGAGAACGCGTACCCCGAGATTGCGAAGATTATCAAGGAATCGATCGAGAAGGCGATTCTGGATCCGAAGACGACGCCGCAGGACGCGATGAACCAGGCGGCGGAGAAAGCGGACAAGCTGCTGACCAAGTAAGACGGGAAGACAGCGGATCATAGCGGCGGAGCGGCCGTTCGCCGCACGGGAGGATTGCCCCGCGGGCAGTTCGCCGGGCGGCGGATGGCCCTCCGCCTATCCTAAGACGAAGAGCGGAGAGGTAGTACCGAATGCACAACGAGAAGTGGTTGGCCGCGGTCAAAGTCGTCGTATTCGACATGGACGGTACGCTTTACCAGGATCATGCGTTTCTGGAACGGTATATCCGTTACCTGCTGGAAGGAACGGAGCACGAGGGAGAGACCGAGGCGGCGGTGCGCCTAGGCGGCGCGATGCAGGCCGGCGAACACCCGGGCGGCTTCGGCCATTTCTACCATGCCGGGGACGACGTCTGCCTGGCGCTCGACGGCGAGCGGTTCGTCCGGGGCTATAACTGGGCGGACGGCGGCGAGATCGACGTCGGCGCCCGCGCCTACGGCGGTTACGCGTCGCTTGCGCCGCAGCTTATTCCGATCGGCGATCCGTGGAGCATCGTCACGGCGCTGTGCCGGCGGTACGGACTGCCGGACGCGAAGCTGCGAGCGGCGTTCGAGCGGGTGCGGAAGGAGATGCTGCGGCCGCCCCATCAATTCGAGCGCAGCACCGGCCTGTTCCGGGCGATCGAGGCGCTGGACGCGGTCGAGAAGAAGAGCCTCCTGACCAATACGCCGGTCGAGTCCGGGGTCGAGTTTCTGGGCTTTATGGGGATCCGGCATCTGTTCGGAGACGTGATCTTCGGCGCTAACAAGCCCGCGGGGCTTCACGCGTACATGGCGTCGCTGCTCGCGGAGGGCTACGAGCCGCACGAGATATTGACGATCGGGGACAACGCCTGGAACGACCTGCATCCGGTCAAGCGGCTGGGCGGGCGGACCTGCCTCGTCTCGCCGTATCCGAGCCGCGACCCGGAAGCCTGGGATCTGAGGCTCGCCCGGCTGGACGAGCTGGAGGAGCTGATGCGCGCGATGCAACAATCCATCACAAGGAGGAGCATAACGGATGGCGAAGATCGAGCTGAAGCAAATCGGCAAGAAGTTCAAGGATGAGACCGTCATCGAGAATTTGAATCTGACGATCAAGGACGGGTCGTTCACCGTGCTCGTCGGGCCGTCGGGCTGCGGCAAATCGACCACGCTGCGCATGGTGGCGGGGCTCGAGCGGGCGACGAGCGGCGAGATCTGGATCGACGACGTCTGCGTGAACGATACGCCGCCCGGGCTGCGGGACGTGGCGATGGTGTTCCAAAACTACGCGCTGTATCCGACCATGACGGTGCGCGGCAACATCGAGTTCGGGCTGAAGAACCGCGGCGTGGCGAAGCGCGACCGCGACCGGCTGATCACGGATATCTCGGACATCGTCGGCCTGACGCCGCATCTGGACAAGAAGCCGCAGAACCTCTCCGGCGGCCAGCGCCAGCGGGTGGCGCTCGCCCGGGCGATGGTGAAGCAGCCGAAGGTGTTCATTCTCGACGAGCCGCTGTCCAACCTCGACGCCAAGCTGCGCAACCAGATGCGGACCGAGCTGATTCAGCTTCACCGGCGGCTCGGCACGACGTTCGTCTACGTCACGCACGATCAGGTGGAAGCGATGTCGATGGGCGACGAGATCGTCGTCATGAACAAAGGCGTCATCCAGCAGGCGGATACGCCGATGAAGCTCTACCACGATCCGGCGAACCGCTTCACCGCGGAGTTCATCGGCACGCCGGCGATGAATCTGATCGACCGCCGCGACATGGCGGGGCTGGAGGTGCATTCGTCCTCGGCGGTCGGATACGTCGGATTCCGTCCCGAGCAGGCGCTGCTCGGCGCGGCCGCGGACGCCGAAGGCTGCGAGCTGGAAGGCGAGATTCTGACCCGCGAGAGCTTGGGCGCGGAGAATATCTATCAGATCCGCTCGGCCTTCGGCATCTTCTTCGTCAAGACGTTCCTCGCGCCCCTTGAGACGGCCGCCCGCGTCCGGGTGACGATTCCGTACGACCGGCTCTATTATTTCGGGCCGGACGGCGAGCGGATGCGCGGCGTCGAGCTGGGCGCTCGGCAGCTGGCGGCGGCGGGGGGCAGATGACATGACGCTCTGGGAAAAGCTGCGTCCGTACGGAATGGTCGCGCCGGCCGTGATCATTTTCTCCTTGTTCTTCATCTATCCGATCTTCTACATGATGTACCTGAGCCTGTTCGACTGGAACTTCGTCAGCCCGACCAAGTCGTTCGTGGGGCTGCAGAACTTCAAGGACCTGCTGGCGGAGCCGGATTTCCGGCAGGTGCTCGCCAATACGACGCTCTATACGCTGATGACCGTGACGCTGACGACGGGGCTCGCCCTGCTGCTCGCGCTCTGGCTCAACCGCAAGAGCATGTTCCACGGCTTCGTGCAGGGAGCGATCTTCAGCCCGCATATCATCTCGCTCGTGTCGATCTCGCTGCTGTGGAGCTGGCTCATGGATCCCGAATACGGGCTGCTTAACTGGGTGATCGGGCTCTTCGGCTTCGGCAAGCTGGAATGGCTGTCCCATCCGAGCACGTCGCTCGTCTCGCTGGTCATCGTCGCCGTCTGGAAGGGGCTCGGCTACAACGCGCTCGTCTTCATCGCGGGCCTGCAGAGCATTCCGCCGGATATCTACGAAGCCGCGTCGCTCGACCGGTCGAAGCCGTGGACGACGTTCCGGAAGCTGACGCTCCCGATGCTGTCGCCGTCGATCTTCTTCCTCGCGGTCATCAACATGATCGGCTCGTTCCAGGTGTTCGAGACGATCGCGATCATGACGCAGGGCGGCCCGGTCAACTCGACCAACACGCTCGTTTATTACATCTATCAGTACGGCTTCCGGTTCTTCAAGATCGGCTATGCCTCCGCGGCGGGCGTCATCCTGCTGGCGATCGTCGGCGTGCTGACGATTCTGTATTTCAACCTGCTGTCGAAACGCGTCCATTACCGTTAGGAAGAGGTGTAGCTGTTGAAAGCCGTAGACCCTACGATCGGCGGCCGCCCGATCGCCGCCGCCGCCGGCAGCCGGACCCGCGCGCGGACGCGGAAGGCGGCGGTCCGCCAGACGCTCGGCGCCGTCCTGCGCGTGCTCAATATCGCCTGCCTGCTGCTGCTGGTGCTGATCTTCGCGCTGCCGTTCATCTGGATGATTTCCACCTCGCTCAAGACGCTGCCGGAGACGATGATCTTCCCGCCGGAATGGATTCCGCGGAACCCGGTCTGGCGCAATTATTCGGAAGCGTGGAACACGGGCCCGTTCCTCCACTACTTCACGAACAGCCTCATCATCGCGGTCGGCATTCTGGCGCTGCAGATGCTGACGATCATCCCGGCCGCGTACGCGTTCGCCCGGTACAGGTTCGCCGGCTCGGGCTTCCTGTTCAGCATCGTCATGGTGACGCTCATGATCCCGGCGCAGCTGATCTTCCTGCCCGTGTACCTGGAGCTGAGCGCGTTCAAGCTGCTGAATACGCATCTGGGCCTGATCCTGCCGTTCGCGTCGAGCGCCTTCGGCATCTTCCTGCTGCGGCAGGCGTTCATGCAGATCCCGGACGAGCTCGTCGAAGCGGCGCGGCTCGATCAGGCGGCGGAGTGGAAAATCATCCTGAAGCTCATGGTGCCGCTCGTCAAGCCGGTGCTCGTTACGTTCGCCCTGTTCAGCTTCATCGCCCATTGGAACGATTATTTCTGGCCGCTCGTCATGACGACGAACGAGACGGCGCGCACGCTGCCGCTCGGCATCGCCAAGATCCGGGAAGTGGAAGGCGTGGCGACGTGGAATATTCTCATGGCCGGCAACCTGATCCTGGTCGCCCCGATTCTCGTCGTGTTCTTCGTCTCGCAGCGGCAGATCATCAAGGCGTTCGTGTATAACGGCGTGAAATAAGCGAGACGTGAATAAGAGAGACGCGAAATAAGAGAGATGAAATAGGAGAATCGAAAGGATGGATGAGAGATGAACGACATGACGCAGGACGCGAAGCGCGAATGGCCGCTGACGATCGTGGCGCACCGCGGCTGCTCGGGCGCCGCGCCGGAGAACACGCTGGCGGCGTTCAAGCTGGCCCTGGAGGAGCCGGGCATCGCGATCATCGAGCTGGACGTGCACGTATCGAAGGACGGCGTGCCCGTCGTCATTCACGACCATACGCTGGAGCGGACGACGAACGGAACGGGGCGCGTCGATGCGCATACGCTCGAGGAGCTGCGCCGGCTGGACGCGGGCAGCGCGTTCGCGCCGGAATTCGCGGAGGAACGGATTCCCACGCTCGAAGAAGCGCTGGAACTGGCGAAGGGCCGCTGCAAGCTGCACGTCGAGCTGAAGATGCTGGCGCGGGAATACGCGGGCATCGAGGAGAAGGTCATCGCGCTCGTCCGGCGGCATGGCATGCAGCAGGAGGTCGTGCTGTCGTCCTTCAACCACGACTCCATGAAGCTGGCGCACGAGCTGGACCCGTCCATCGAGACGGGGCTGATCTTCCTCGGCAAGCCGGTGCTGCTGGCGGAGCAGCTGCGGCACGCGGGCGCGTCGAGCCTGTCGATGCACCAAGCGTTCCTGACCCGCGAGCTCGCGGACGAGATGGCCGGACTCGGCATCGATCTGGGCGTGTGGACGGTGAACGATCCGGCGCTGCTGGCGCGGATCGCGGCGGAATACCCGGGCATGCGGGTCACGACGGATTATCCGGAGCGGGCGCTGCGAATCATCCGGGAGCGCGAGCTGGAGGTACGGTAAGACGGCATCGGCTTGGGGGACGGCGTTGTTGGCCGGGAGCGGCGATGGCCGGTTACTTTCAATCAGGCATGCATAGGAGATCGCTTCGCGGAGGCAGCCGATTCAGTCGGCTGCTTCTTGTCGTATCATGGAGGGGCTCCGCGGCTTCTGCCCGATACGCAGTCGTCATTCATGGCGTCGGCGCATCAGCCGCCAGCCGGGCGGATAGTAACTATACACGAAGTAAGATGCTGATAAAGTTTTCACTTCTTTAAAGCGGTAATCGGGCGGCCTATAATAGAGGAGAATAGGCAAGTCCGCTTGACGGGAGCGCGGCTGCCGGGAAGCGAATAAGAGATGACGAGAGGTATGATGGACGGCGTATGCAAATCATTCAAGACGTTCGCGCGTTCATGTCGATCTCCGGAGCTAGAATATTGCTCGCGATGTTCTTGCTCTACGGGATCGGAACCGGCATGCTGGCGCCGATGAACGCGGTCTATCTCGACGAAAGCGTCGGGCTGTCGAAGGAACAGATCGTGGCCGTATTCGCCGTGTCCCTGTTCTGCAACATCGCCATTACGATTACCGTGGGCTGGTTCAGCGACCGGCTGCGGCGCAAGAAGAAGCTCCCTTTGGTTGCGGCGTTTCTCTGCATAATCGGGCTGGCCGTTTACATGAACGCTTCCGATTTCCGAAGCGCGCTCATCGGCATGACGATCGCCGTCGCGCCGTCCGGCTTGATCATGGGGCAGCTGTTCGGCATGGCGAGAAGCCATTTTGCCCGCAAGGCCGGCGAGCTGGTGGAGATGGCGCAGCTTTGGCTTCGGGCTTCCTTCAGCGTCGGTTTTTTCGCCGGGCTGCTGCTCGGCGCCAACATTTTCCTGATCGCCACGTTCCGGGGCGTCCTGTGGGGGAATGTGGCCGGTTACGTCTGTCTAGCGGTTCTGCTGCTCGCGTATAAGGAAACGGCGGGCGAGCCGGCGACGAAGACGGCCGTGAAGGGCGAACCGTTCTCCCTCGTGATGCTGATCGCGCTGCTCCTGCTCTCTTGCGCCGATGCCATTCGCGGCTTGTACTTGCAGCTTGTCGTCCTGAAGCTCTTCGGCAAGCCGGAGGTGATGTCCTACATCTGGAGCACCCAGGCGGTCTTCGAGCTGTTCTTCATGACGCTGGGCGGGTATTGGGCGGCAAGGTACGGTAGCAAGAAAATTATCTTTTTGGGCGGTTGTTTCGCGCTTGCCGCGTATTTGACCTATACGAGCAGCGGCTCGCTTCCGGTCTTCTTCGCCGTGCAGCCGTTGTATTCGTTCTTCGTTTCGATTTTGGCCGGCGTGGCGATGGGCTACGTGCAGCGGATGTTCCTCAGCCGAACGGGCTTCGGGGCGAGCTTATACGTGTTCATTACGCAGACGGCTTCGCTCATCGGGTATTTCCTGCCGCTGTTCATTCAGGGGATCACGCCGGACATCTTCTACATCCCGAGCGCGCTTGTCACGCTGTCGCTGCTGATCATCGGAGTCGTGCTGTACCGGGAGCGAGGGTCCAAGAACAGGAGCGCGAACGTTGTCAATCGCGCCGTCTGACGCGAAGGCGGCCGGTTCGCCAGCCATGCACGGTTCGTCGGCCATGCGCGATTCGTCAGCCGTTCAAGTTCAAGGGGCTGTCCGCTTGAGGCGAAACTAAAAACAAGTTCGGGAGGAATGGCTATGCGTTATCGGAAGTTGGGGGCCAGCGGATTGGAAGTATCGGTGCTGGGGCTGGGGACGAATGCCTTCGGCGGACGCGCGGACAAGGAGACTTCGATTCGCGTGCTGCATCACGCGGTCGACAACGGCATCACGTTCATCGACACCGCCAATATCTATACCGGCACGAAGTCGGAGGAGATCATCGGCGAAGCGTTCGAGGGACGGCGTCAGGACGTGCTCCTCGCGACGAAGGCGGGCATCAAGAACGGTGAAGGCCCGAACGCCGGAGGCGCTTCGCGCCAGCATATCTTCAAGGAAGTCGAAGCGAGCTTGCGCCGCTTGCGGACGGATTACATCGACCTGTACCAGATTCACGTGTTCGATCCGAAGACGCCGCTGGACGAGACGCTCCGGGCGCTCGACGATCTCGTGCGATCCGGCAAAGTGCGGTACGTCGGCGCCTCGAATTACAGCGCCTGGCAGATGATGAAATCGCTCGCGATCAGCGATAGCCGGCATTTGATCCGGTATGCGTCGGTGCAGCCCGGCTACTCGCTGGCCGATCGCGGCGCGGAGCGGGAGCTGATCCCGTTCTGCGTCGATCAGGGGATCGGACTCATCCCTTATTTTCCGCTGGCAGGCGGCATTCTGACGGGCAAATATTCGGGAGGAGCCGTCCCGAGCGGTTCGCTGCTCGACAAGAATCCGAACTTCGCCCGGCGCCTGAACGCCGCCCGCGTGGAGCTCGGCGAACAGGTGGCGCGCATCGCCGCGGAGATCGGAACGTCCGCCACGGCCCTCTCGCTGGCTTGGCTGATGCATCAGCCCGCGGTAAGTACCGTCATCGCCGGCGCGACCCGCGAGTCCCAGATCGACGAGAACCTGAAGGCGGTCGAGCTTGAGCTGACCGAGGATGTGTTAAAGGCGCTGGATGAAGCCAGCAAGAGCTTCGTTTATGCGCCGCCGTTTTAAAGCCGCTGCCGATCGAGCCGCAGCTCGCGTTGTTCGCGCATAGGAAGACTTCATTGCAAGTGAGGTAACGCAAGGGCAGCCGGTCGCGATCGGCTGCTTTTGGTGATGCGGCGGCAAGAGAGGAGCAACTAACCAAACCAATAGGACGTCCCATTCATAACATGGATCATGATGGCGCGCAGCCGATCGTTGGTTTGGAAAGGAGAGCCAGTCATGTCCTATCCGTTCGACTGTATCACGGAATTTATGTTTTTCGAAACGAAGCTCGAACCGGCGGAGATGATTCTGATTCCCGGAGCGGGTCAGCCTCGGCTGATGGAACGAGCGGCGGAGCTCTATCATCAGGGATTCGCCTCATATCTTCTGCCTTCCGGCGGCCCTTCCCGGAATGTGGAAACGACGGAATGGGCCTTCCTTCGCGAGATCGGCCTCGCGCTGGGCGTGCCCGACCATGCGATTCTTCGGGAAGACCGGGCGGCCAACACGTTCGAGAACGCAAGATTTTCCAAGCAGGCGCTGCAGCAAAAGGGACTCGTTCCAAAGAAGGCCATTCTAGTGTGCAAGTCTTATCACGCAAGAAGGGCGTTGCTCACGTATCAGGTCGACTTTAAAGAGACGATGTTCGATGTAAGCCCCATCACCGATAAGACCGGAATCACCAAGGAGAATTGGTTCCTGGACGATAAGCGGATTGCGATCGTCATGAAAGAACTGACCAAGGTCGGCCAATATTTCGCGCCTCATATTCCGAACTGGGTGGAATGAACGGACAAGAAGGATCAGGGCAGCCGATCGGAAGCGATGGGCTGCCCTTCAATGATGGGAGAAGCATGGCAGGTGCTGTCATGAACTTCGCGAAGTTGGACGGCGATAAGGACCCTTACGTGGCTTTCGCCCGGATGAGGTAGTAGAAGTTGGTTGATTTCACGCCTTTGTCGGTGGCATGCCGGCCGAACTGCCGTTGTAGTTCCTCGAAGCAGGTATCCCGGAGATAACCGGCGACACGTTCGTTTTGGCCGAAGCCTGCCAAGGTCAGAATGTCTTCCGCCGTTGGAATATGGACCGTTTCCCGCAAGAACCGGATCTCTAGCACCCGTAGACCGCTTGTTTGCAAATAGGCTTGGATCGCTTGCAGGATCGGCGCGCCTTTCGCCGGAGGGGGGAATAGGCCCGGAAAATAAAGGCCGAGTTCTCCTCCTTCGCCGTCGCCGTCTCCGGGATGAATGGCCAAGACGTCCGCTCCCGGCTTCAGCACGCGGTTCGCTTCGACATACATGCTCCCCGGCCCCTTCTTCGTATACGCGACATCGAAATAGTTGTCCGCGAACGGCAGGCCGTCCTCGTGCGTATAGCCGCGCACATAACGGACATTCGGCCGTCGGTGACGGACCGCGGTCGCGAGAAATCCCTCCGTCATGTCATAGCCGATGACCTCTTCGGCTTGTTCGGCCCAGCGGTTCGTGAATTCCCCGTGGCCGCATCCGACATCAAGGACATGGCCGCGGATAAGCTTGGACAGCTCTTCCGTAAAGACCTCTTCCGCCGCGGTTCCGTCGATGGCGTAGGTCCAGGTATACGCGTACTTTCCGGTTTGCGCCGCAAGCTGATCGCACCAAGCCCTCGATTGCGGCTTTACATACGCGGGATGTTGGCTGATATCCGGGTAAATGAGCTCCACCTCCGATTAAGGATTGCCGGCCGGCCTTATTAAGGTATACAAAATTTCACCGGAAGTATAGACTTATAATAATTGGAAAGTTATACTAGTATCGTAAGGAAGCCGGATAGGGCTTCTCTATTTCATTCCACCCCAAAACAGCGATGCACAAGATGCCGAGAGGCGTCTTTTTTTGTGGCGTGGGCCGCTTGGAATAGGAACGGAAGAAGAGCAGGAAGACATGGAAGAGCTGTTCCGGTTTAAAATCGGGCAGGATCACGTGTAAGCCACATCGGACACCGCCCCCCGCTGCAACACTTTCGGATAAATTCCGTCTAGATCATAGATCTGGAATTTTTCGCCATGCAGACGGAGGTATAGTTGATGAAGAGAACAGTATGGGTCTTCCTGACCGCTCTGCTCGCGTTCGGAACATGGACGGCGGTAAGGCCCGCAACGGTTCATGCCTGCTCCTGCGCAGGCGCCACGAGCTTGGAAGCGCAGCTGAACCGAGACACCGCGGTATTCACGGGCAAAGTCGTGCGGTTGACCGCCCCCGCTAAGGGGATTTTTCAATCCTCGGCGGATCCCGTCCGCGTTCAATTCGAGGTGAAGACGGTATGGAAGGGGACGTTAAGCGCCCAAGCGACGGTCTATACCGCGCTCAGTTCGGCCAGCTGCGGCTATGACGACTTTCAAGTGAACGAAGACTATCTCGTCTTTGCGCACGGCCAATCGAACCGGCTCGAAACCGGGCTTTGCGACGGCAACAAGACGCTAGCCGCCGCGCAGTCCGAGCTTCAAGCCTTGGGAGCCGGCTATGAACCCGTACGGATGAAGGAACCCTTGCCGCGCCGATCGGGCGCAGCCGCGATCGCTTTGGTCAGCGCGGGCGTGCTGATTGCGGCCCTCCTGTTGACGAAGCTCATTTGGCGCCGGCGCGGATGAGACGCGTTCGGCCGAATGCCTGCTGAATTGAATTCGTAAGACATTTGTAAAGAAAATGCAATCCAATCTTTATCTCTTCTTAAGGCTGCTGGGCTATACTTGAACTCGACCCCCCTTTTGAAATATATCCTTTAGGCCCGCAGCCCGTTGCTGCGGGTCTCTTTTTTTATGTTGCGGGCAGCGCGAATCCCGCCGAAGTTGTTTGTAAGATCTATCGTTTGTTGACTATTCAACCACGCGGGCTTGAAGTAAAATATGACCTGCACGCCCGTAATTGTTAAAGATTAGCAGTACGCGGAGAGGAGGGCTGCGCGGCAATCGTCGGCGGGCGGGCGAACACAACGCAGGAAAGCGGCAGGATACGATGCAATGAAAGCGCTCTATTAGTCGTAACGATGAGAAAGGACGGATGAGATTGTATCTCCTACGAAGATTCTTCGCCTTGGCGGCCGTGATGGCGGCCTCCTGCATGATTTGGCAAGCGTCCGCGCATGCGGAGCAGCCGTATTCCTCGTACTGGTTTCCGAAGGACCTGCTGAACTGGTCCCCCGGGACGGACAAGGATGCCGCTTTTAACAAGTCGGGCATTCCGCTGACCACTCGGGCTGCGGGCTTTCAAGTGAATCCCAACGTGACGTTGAACCCCAAACTGGCAGCGCTTTCGTCGATGGCCGATCATACGAGCGGAACGCCGTCGCAAGGCTCGGACCAGTTCGATACGTACGCGTTTCAATATTGGCAATATCCCGATGTGCTCGTCGACTGGGCAGGCTCCTCGGGCGAGGGCATTATCGTGCCGCCGAGCGCCGACGCGACCGATGCCGCGCATAAGAACGGCGTTCCGATCCTCGGCACGATCTTCTATCCGCCGACCGCATACGGCGGGAAGATCGATTGGGTGAACGACTCGCTGGTGCAGAATCCGGACGGCTCGTTCCCCTTCGCGGACAAGCTGATCGAGGTTGCGGACTATTACGGGTTCGACGGCTGGTTCATCAATCAGGAGACGGCCGGCGGGAATTCGGCGACCGCGACGAAGATGCAGCAGATGCTGAAGTATCTGCAAGCGAAGAAGCCCGCAAGCATGAAGATCATGTGGTACGACGCGATGGTCAGCAGCGGCTCGGTGTCGTGGCAGGGCGCGCTCAACGCCTCGAACAAAATGTTCTTCCAGGATAACGGAACCGTATCCGACAGCATGTTCCTCGACTTCAGATGGAGCGGGAGCACCCTGAGCGCTTCCAACGCGACGGCGGCGAGCCTGGGCCGAAATCCGTACGACTTGTACGCCGGCATCGACGTGGAGGCGAACGGCTATAATTCGGCCCCTCGCTGGAGCTCCGTCTTCCCGTCCGGCGGCCAGGCGGTGACGTCGTTAGGCCTGTACCGTCCCGATTGGGCGTACAAATCGTCGACCGGGCAGGCGGACTTCTATGCGAGAGAGAACCGGTTCTGGGTCGGACCGAACGGCGATCCGCGGCGCACGGCGCCGGGAACGTCCTGGCCGGGCATCGCGAATTACATCGCGGACAAGACGCCGGTGACGAGCCTGCCGTTCGTGACGAATTTCAATGCGGGGCAGGGGCATCAATTCGCCGTGAACGGCGAGGTGCTGCGCAGCGCCGACTGGAACAACCGCAGCCTGCAGGACGTCATGCCGACGTGGCGCTGGATCGCGGACAGCGCGGGCACGGCGCTGAAGCCGGACATCGATTTCGCGACCGCCTATTACGGCGGCAGCTCCCTGAAGGTCTCGGGCGACCTCGGCCCGGCGAACGCCACGCAGATCAAGCTGTACAAGACCGATCTGCCGGTAGGGGCGGACACGCAGCTGGGCCTGACGTTCAAACTGGCGGATCCGAGCCTTGCCGCTTCGCATATGAAGGTCGGCCTCGCCTTCGCGGATGATCCGAACGCGTTCGTCTACCTGGAAGCGGGTGATGCTCCGGGCGGCGCGTGGACCGCGAAGTCGATCCCGCTCGGCGCCTATGCCGGCAAACGGATCGCCGCCATCGGCCTGAGCTTCGCGAGCGACACGGCGATCAACGGCTACGCCGTCAACATCGGACGGCTGTCCGTATCCGACGAAGCCGGGCAGCCGGCGCCGGCTCTTCAGCCGAGCGCGCCCGCGATGGAGAACGAATTTACCGGAGGCGTAACCGCGGACGCCCGGCTGACCTGGACCAAGCCGGCCCCGGCTGCCGCGCTGTACGAGGTATACCGGCTGAAGCCGGACGGGACGCGCGAATTCCTCGGCGCCACGCCGAACGACGCGTATTACGTGTCCCAAATCAAGCGGATCGGCAAAGAAGCGCAAACGACGCTGCAAATCGTCGGCGTCGACAGCGACTTCAGGCACGGCGAACCGGCAACCGTCACGCTGAACTGGCCGGCCTATCCGAAGCCGGCGGCGGATTTTGCCGTCAGCCAGCGGTATGCCGCTCCGGGACAGCCGATCGACTTGATCGACGAATCGTCGGAAACGACCGAATCGGTCAGCTGGGACGTGCCGGGCGGCCGTGTCGATAACAGCTCGGGGCACCCGGTCGTCACCTACGATCAAGAGGGCACGTACACGATTACGCTGACCGCCTCGAACAGCTCGGGCGAGGACGCGCACGCGGAGCAGGTGCATGTGACGTGGGCGGTATCGGGCGGGCAGTCCAATCTCGCGCTGAACAAGACGGCGACCGCCAGCTCGACCTGCGCGGCGGCCGAAGCCGCGAAGTACGCGTTTGACGGGAATCTGAAAACGAAATGGTGCGCCAATGCCGGCAGCGGTCCGCACTGGGTCGTGAACGACTTGGGCGCCGATTACGCGATTACGGATTTCGCGCTCTCGCATGCCGAGCTTGGCGGCGAAGCGGTCAGCATGAATACGTACGATTACAAGATCCAGCTCAGCGACGACAAAGCGACCTGGCGGGACGTCGTCGACATCCGCGGGAATACGAAGGGGCGGACCGAACATACGATCGACCTGTCGGAAGCCCGGTATGTCCGGCTGTGGGTGATGAAGCCGGCCAGCACGACGGACAACGCGGCCCGGATCTACGAATTCGAGATCGACGGGTATGCGGTCAATCCCGCGTTCTTAAGCCTCAACCAGGCGGCGACTGCCGAGAACGTGCTCAATCTGCTCGGTTCGCCGGCTGCGCCGGGCCTCCATCTGGACCTGTCGAAGTGGAATCTGCTGAGCGGCGACGGGAAGCTCGCCGTGGCCCAGGCGATCGCGAGCGGCAAGCCGGCAGCCGGGTATTTCAGCAGCGCCGCGATTCAGCAGGCGATCGATCAAGCGGTAGCGGGTCTGGATAAGACGGCTCCCGTCACGACGCTGACCGCGCTCCCTTCCGAGCCGGACGGACAGAACGGCTGGTACGTCCATCCGGTCGAGCTGCGGCTGACGGCATCGGACGAGCTCTCCGGCGTCGCCACGACGGCATACAGCGTCGACGGCGGAGCGAGCTGGCTAACGTATTCCGGTCCGATCACGCTCGGCGAAGACGCGGCGGCCCGCATCCTGTACCGCTCGACGGATGCCGCGGGCAACGTCGAGGCGGCCCGAGAAAGCCTCATTCGTCTGGACGCGACGGCACCGGCGATAACCGCTTCCGTGCATGACGGCGACGTGTTCACGGATGACCAAATCATCATGCCGCAGATTGCGGTAACCGATACGGGTTCCGGCGCGGATGCGGACAACGCGATCATCACGCTCGACGGCGTGCGGCTTCAGCCGGGGGCGGCGGTAGACCTGAGCGGACTGACGCTCGGCACGCACGTCCTGGCCGTGGAGGCCGGCGACCGCGCGGGGAATGCCGGCACCTTGACGGTTCGGTTCCGGACGACGGCAAGCCTCGATTCCCTGCATGCGCTGGTCGAGCGATTCAGAGCGAACGGAGCGATCGACAACGGCGGTATCGCGAACAGCCTGCTTCTGAAGCTGGAGAATGGTAGCTTAGACAGCTTCGTGAACGAAGTAAGCGCGCAGAAGGGGAAGCATATTTCCGAGGAAGCGGCGGCATGCCTGCTCCGGGATGCGGCTTTCCTCGCCCGGCAGCAGTAAGGAAACGAACACCGTCAACAGGGAACCGGCTCATCGCCGGTTCCTTTTTTTGCTTCTGCCGGCGAACACCGGTTATTACCGAACCGTAAGCGTGCCGTCAGCGCCGAGAGGTTTTAATTGCGCGCCGTTTCCGGTACCATAAGGATGGAGTCGCACCCTGCAGCTCGCAAACCCGAACGGAGGTGACGAATGTGGACAATTACGCTTACCTGTACATCATCAGCGGCGAACCTTACCACCGCGGCACGTGCGTGAATCTGACGGCCGATTCGACGCTCATCGGCAGAATCGCGCATCAGTCGGCGCCGGACCTGGCCTTTACGAACGCGTATATTTCCCGTCAACACGTGATCATCCGCAGGGAGCGGGACAAGGCGCTGCTCTACGATCTCGGCAGCCGTCACGGAACGGAGCTGAACGGCGTGCGCCTTACGCCGCACAAGCCGTATCTGCTGCACAACTTCGACCGCATTCAGCTGTCCAAAGGGCTGGTCGTCCTTCACTTCTCGTATTCGTTCGCCGAGCAGACCTTGGATATCGAAGCGCCAAGCATCGCCTCGCGGCCGGACGAGTCGGAGGTGAGGCTGATCATTCACTGGGACAAGCGGGAATGCATCGTGGAAGGCAAGCGGATTCCGATGTCGGAGAAGGAATATTTGTTCCTTCGGGCTCTCCATGAGCATCCGAATCAGCTGGTGCCGCTGAACGAAATCAAAGCCAGCGTGTGGCCGGAACGCCCGTCGGGAGAGGAAGGCGTCCCCGATGTCACGCTCGACGAATTAAATGCGTTGGTCTATCGCGTGCGCAAAAAATACGGAAAAGACACCTTGCTTATTAACGCAGTCCGCGGAAGCGGGTATATCCTCGAGACTGAATCGAAAACGAGAGTGGGAATTACGTCATGAAATACATCCAAGTCGACTACTCGGGTCCGTTGAACGGCACCGTGCGCATACCGGGCTCGAAAAACAGCTCGCTTGCGCTGCTTGCCGCCGCTTGTCTGGCGGACGACATCGTCACGCTGAACGGCATTCCCCGGATCGAGGATATTCGCATGATTACGGCGATCAGCCAGGATATCGGCTTGTCCATGGAACAGAACGGCGGACAAGTCGTCCTGGATCCCCGCTGGATTCACAGCGCCGTCATCGACCCGAGCAAAGCGGCCGGCTTCCGGGCCTCTTACTACTTCGCCGGCGCGCTGCTCTCCAAATTCGGCAGCGTCACGATCGGCTTCCCGGGCGGGGACGATTTCGTCTCCAGGCCGATCGACCAGCATTTCAAAGCCTTCCAGGCGCTCGGCGCCGAGGTCAAGCTCTTCGACGACCATTTCATCGTCGAGGCCGCCGAATTGAAGGGGGCGGACATTTATTTCGACACCATTACTTCCGGTGCCACCATTAACGCGATGCTTGCGGCGGTCCGGGCCAACGGGCGGACGGTGCTACGCAACGCCGCGGTAGATCCGGAGGTCGTCGATACGGCCGTCTTGCTTAACCGGCTGGGCGCGCGGATCTACGGGGCAGGCACGCCGCAGATTCGCATCGAAGGCGTCCCTTATCTGCAGGGCGGCACGCATGCCGTCATTCCCGACCGCCTGATCGCGGGGGCGTTCTTAATGGCCGCGGGCATTCACGGGGGACAAGTAACCGTCCAGGATGTCATCCCCGAGCATCTGGACTCCTGCTTGTCCAAGCTCGAGGAGATCGGCATGCACATCGAACGCGGCGAGCAGCACGTCTCGGCTTCCGGGACGGGTTCGCTGAGGGCCGCGCGGGTTCGGACGGGCATGTACCCGAACTTCGCGACCGATTTGCAGCAGCCTATGACCGCGCTTCTGCTGCAGGCCAGGGGCAAGAGCATCATTACCGACCGCGTCTTCCCGAAGCGCTTCGCCCATGTGCCCCAGTTAAGGCGGCTCGGCGCGCAGATCGAGTTGCGACGCGAGAGTGCCTTCATTCGCGGCGGCATCCCTCTGCAGGGCGGCTGGGTGCATGCGTCCGACGTGCGTGCCGGCATCAGCCTGGTGCTGGCCGGATTGGCGGCGGAGGGAAGCACGTATATTACGGGCGTCGAGCATGTCGAGCGGGGGTATGAAGACGCGATCGCGAACTTCCGGGACATCGGCGCTTCCCTCTCGATGCGGGAGCTGGATGCCGGCGGCATGGCGGATCGGATGTCGCTGCGTACCTAACCTCGTTCCTTGATGGATGAATGGCAATAAGCCGAGTAAGGCGAAGCCGCAGAGCATGCGGCTTTTTTTGTCATGGGGAAAAGGGCGCGGCGGTTGCGGACGGGGAAGGGCGGGCCTTGAAGGGGAGTGACGGCGCAGCGGATCTCGCCCTTTACCCGCGTCTAGGCTCCCGTCGCGGGCCGTACGCCATGGTCCAGAGCGGCACCTGGCCGCCGGGGTTGTTCACGTCGTACACGTTGCCCGTCCACGGCGTGCCGCAGATGTGCAGATAGGCGTACGGCGTACCGTCGAACATCACCCAGGCGCCGGCATCGCGGACCGTCGCGGGCAATCCGCTTCGCTTGGCGTCGAACGGCCAAATGATCATCCAATGCGGACCGATCGGGATGGCCGGGCTCGTGCGATCGAACGGATCGGTGTTGCTGTGCTGCGTGGCGCCGCAGAGCATATAGATGAGGCCCGGGGCCGTATTCGTGGGCCGCGGTTTCCTGGCCATGATGTCCATCGTCCATTGCAGGCCCATGCGGTCGGCGCACATCGGGGGATTGCCGATCTGATTCTCGTCGCCGGGGAAGCAAGTCCATTCGTTGGTGCCGTGACGGAGGATGATCAGGCTGCCGTCCGGGCTAAATTCGGCCACTGTCGCGTCTTTGGTGATGGAATGGGGGCCGGATCTCATTGCCCGGGCAATTTTGATGCCGAGAATTTCTTCCTGCTTCGACGGGGGCACGGGCTGTCCGGGCGGCATCATCGCGATCGCGCTGTTGCTGAAAGATCCGGAAGACCCTTCCCTGGTTGAGGTTTCGGGCGCGGAACGAAGCGCTGCATGCTTCGCTGCGTCAGCTGCTGGGAGCGTGGGGGAGGCGCTTTTCCGTACGCGGGGCGCCGATGATTTTCGCTTTGCCATGTCGTCTTCCTCCTCGAAGAAAGCGTTGAAGTACCCGCGAAAGGCCGTGAAAAGTTCACTCCTTAGCGTATGCCGCGGGCTTATTTCCTAAGACAGCGAAGCGGGTTTGGCTTTCAGGTATCGACGAGTGGACAAGGTGCGGCCAGTTTGGCCGTTCGGAAGGAATTTCGCTTGCATTTATGGAATGGAACGATCATGCATACCGGGTCTTGGTTCAGTGGAGACGTTTCGTTCATGATGGAGGTGCGTCGATGGAGGTTTCGTACAAGCAGTACCTTATAAGCAATGATCAGTCACGTATTGACGTTCAGACGGTGATCGATTATTTGGCTAGAAGTTATTGGGCGGACCGCCGGCCGGTTGAGACGATTAAACAATCCATTCGCGGCTCTCTATGCTATGGCGTATATTTCCAAGACGAAATGATAGGGTTTGCGAGGGTCGTTACGGACGGAGCCACCATGTTTTATTTATGCGATGCCTTTGTTTTGGAAGATTATCGGGGACAAGGGATCTCCAAGAAATTGGTAGAAGCCATCGCCAACGCCCCGGAATTCGAGTGGATGACCGGCGTTTTGGGAACGAGGGATGCGCATGGATTGTACGAACAATTCGGGTTTGCCAGGGTTTGAGAAAGGCGATATCGGGCGCATTGCGCGGGAATTCATGCTTCGTTCGAAAGCAGGGGAGGGGACGCCCGACAGGTCGTACTTTCGCGCATAATTGCTTGACGAGATGCGATTCGGGGATTATGATAGCGTGCCGGTTAACTGAACATCCGTTAACGAGGTCTTGGAGGTGCCGCAGGCGGAAGAGTCCATGAATCGGTTCTACGTCATGACGGCGAAGATTCCCGAAGCAGGCGCAGCGAAATTCAATGAATACGAAAGTCTAGCGCTCTCTGCTTCGCGACCACGGCGCGAAATTAGAAAAAAGGCTCCAAAGCCCGATCGTACTACGCGATTATGCTTGCAACCATGGCTCACGAGGGACAACGGGATCCTTCGCCTCGTCTTTATTGCCTTTTAAGTTAAAGCCACCAATCATCCCTGACAGGAGTGATCGTGATGAACCCATCCAAGCTGAAGGAATACCGCATGCTGAACCGGCACGCCAAACAAGGGCAAATCGTATTCGTAGGCTCTTCGCTGATGGAAGGATTTCCGATTCATGAAATGCAGCTGTCGTTGAATCTCGGTCTGGACCGCGTCATCTATAATCGCGGCATTGGCGGCACGACGACCGCGGACCTGCTGCAATCGATGGACGCCTGTATCTTTGATTTGGCGCCGAGCAAGCTCTTCATCAATATCGGCTCGAACGACATCGGGGCCGAGGGGTACGGCAAGGAGGCCCTGCTTGCGAATTACGCGGCCATTATGGATCAGCTGCAAGCGCGGCTGCCGCTGTGCGAAGTCTTCGTGATGGCCTACTATCCGGTCAATGCGCAAGCGGATTTCGGAATGAAGGAAACCGAGAAAGCCGCGATGTTCGCCACCCGAACGAACGCCAACCTGCTGGAGGCGAATGCCGCGATCGAACAGGCGGCCAAGCAGCATGGCTTTACGTTTATTAACGCGAATGAAGGCTTAACGGATAGGGAAGGAAATTTGAAGCCGGAATTCACCGTGGAGGGCATCCATTTATGGCCCAACGCCTATACGGTCATCTTGGATAATTTGAAGAAGTATTTGTGAGCTGACCGCGTGGGACAGGTCCTGCGGAGACCGGAGCTTAACCGGTGCAGCCGCATTCGGGCTTAATGGTCCAATGGGAAAACGAAAAGCCTCAAGATCCCGCCGGCGTACACGGGATCTCGAGGCTTATGCTGCGTTACTCTTTCAGATACGTGCCTCCGCTTTAGAAGCGAATCGCGTACAACGACCCTCCGTCAAGCCGGTACCAGGCACCGTACCGGTACGGATTCTCTCCCGGACCGCCGAAGACATGCTCCCTGTAGTGCAGCTCTCCCGGACCCTTGAACGTATACAACAGCTTGCCCGCTTGGGCGGAATACAGGTAAGTGGTGTCTTTAAACGCGTACGCCACGGTCCCGTCCGGCCCCAACTCCTTAATGGTGAGCGGGACGCCGGTCAACTGCCACCATTTCGGGGCGGTATACGCCAATTTGGTCGCGCCTTCCGGCGACCGGACTTTCAAGGTCCAGCGCTCCGTCGCTTTGTTGTATTCCTTGTAGGCAATCCATCCGTTATTGATCTGGTACGAGGTTCTCGGGTCCGTCTTATAATAGTCCTCGTTCAGGACCGGGTTCAGGGTGATCGGGGTAATCTGGCCATCCGCGCCGCGAACTTGGAGCGACCATTTCGGATAGTCTTCGGACATGGTATACGCGGTGTAGAGGATGTTTTTGCCGTCCGTCAAAGGCCCATTGTAGTTGTTCGGATATTCGGGCGCGGTCGGATAATACGTCGTGGCCGTATCGTCGGAGAGGTGGCGGCGAATACCGTTATTAAACTCATACACGACCGTTCCGTCAGCCGACAGATCGAAGAAGTTCCGACTATTGAAATTCGCATTCAGCAAGTAACGGGATTTTCCCGTCTTTACGTTCACCGCGTTGTTGCTGAATACCGCGAAGTTTCCTTTTACGTCGTAGGGGCTTCCATGTTCCCAGCCGCGTTGAACCGCGCCGTCCTTCCAATACATCGCGGTGCCGTCGGACAAGGCATACACCACGCCTTCCGTCGTTAGATTCCCGGAGCGAAGGGCGCGAGGGGACCCGTCGGCATCATAGACCTTGACTTGGGTTTTAGCCGCGCGGTTGTACAACCAGAGCGTTTTATCGCCGTTTTCTTTCCAAATGATCCGGTCTTGATCAAAGTCCAGAATGGTGCCGTTCATCCGATATAGCAGCGTTTCCGCTTCGGGTACCGGACGATCGGCAGCCGTCGTGACCGCCTCTGCTTGTCTCACGCTTTGGTTGCCGTCGGCATCGACGGCGACCAGCGCAAAGTCGTAGGACGTACTCGGCGACAGCCCCTGCACGTCATAATGGGTCGCATCGGGATTCAAGGCAGTCAGCAGCGTCTGATCTTGATACACCCAATACCGGTCGACCCCGGTATCATCCGTGGCCGGCCGCCAATTCAACCGTACGGTGGCAGCGGTTACATCGGTAGCCGTAAGCACGTCGTACTCCGGCCACTGCGGCGCTTCGGGATTCGCGACTTGTACGGGCGTATCGCGGGTTATCGTCGTACCGTCGCCGAGTTGGCCGTACGCGTTATTTCCCCATGCCCAAACGGTGCCGTCGCGCTTAACCGCCACGCTGTGCGAGCCGTCGATCGTCCCGACGGAAGACACCGAATCAAGCCCGGCTACCTGCACGGGAGAGGAACGGTCAATCGTGCTTCCATCGCCGAGTTGGCCGGAATAATTATTTCCCCATGCCCAAACCGTGCCATCGCTTTTCACCGCCAACGAATGCGCAGAGCCTGCGGCGATCGCGGTCACCGATTCGAGCGCGGTCACTTGAACGGGCGTGGGACGGGTCGTCGTGCTTCCATCGCCGAGTTGGCCGGAACTATTCCACCCCCAGGCCCAGACGGTGCCGTCGCTCTTCAGCGCCAAGTTATGGAGCTGCCCCGCCGCAATGGCGATCACCGAATCGAGCCCAGGGATTTGAACGGGCGCAGCCCGGTAGGGGGTTTCGTAGGGTCCATCGTAGATGATCGAGCCGCCGGGCACCCCGTTTTGGCCTAATTCATTGCTCCCCCACGCCCAAACGGTGCCGTCGCTCTTCAGCGCCAAGCTGTGAAGCTGCCCTGCCGCGACGGCGACCACCGAATCAAGACCTTGTACTTGAACAGGCGCGGCGCGGTCCGTCCGGCTTCCATCGCCGAGTTGGCCGTGGACGTTCCACCCCCACGCCCAAACGGTGCCATCGCTTTTCGCTGCCAAATTATGAACTTGACCCGTAGCAATAGCGGCCACGTGGCTAAGATTGGCGACCTGAACGGGGGAAACGCTGTTCGTGCCGTCATACCAATTCCGACCCCACGTCCAGACGCTGCCATCGCGTTTAAGGGCCAAACTATGCGAATCGCCCGCCGCGACGCCGGACACCGAATCGAGCCCCCGTACTTGAACCGGCGTATAATGATGGTCTGTCGAACTTCCGTCGATGCTGGCGTATTCATTGCTTCCCCACACCCACACCGTTCCATCCGGTTTAAGCGCGAGCGTATGCTGCACTCCGCCCGTAACGATCGCTACCTCCAGATTCGAACGCTCTGCTGCCGCTTCGGAACCGGATGCCGCGGCCGCCGCCTGAAAAGGCAGAAGCAGCGTCAAGATCAGAAAACCGCAAATCAGAAGCACAAACCGTCGTCTCATTCTATTTCCCTCCTATGGCCCTTTTCTCTAAATCTACCATAATCAGGTAATATTGATAGTCCTCTAACGATCCATATTCCATGCCCTCGGCTTGGATCACCGGATCGTCTCGTAATCCTCGTAATCCTTATCCATTGCCGCACCGAATTCGGTATAATTAGCTTATCTTAGGAGCGAAATACGATGAGCATTTGAAGGATCGGGTCGGGAAGGAGCTTGGATGCGAAGATCGCAATTCCCCGATCGGTTTATGAAAGCGCGTACCAGATGAGAAGTCGAAGGCTTGCAGTGGCGGGGAGGCGAGGGGCAAGACGGTGACGGCTGCCGGTTGGCATGCGTACGGCCAATGCGAGGTTAGCGGCTGGCGCGATATCGCGGCGGTGGCGGCGGGCTGCGCGCATACGCTCGGCCTTAAACAAGACGGCACGATGGTCGCTGCGGGCGATTCTGCGGATGGTCAATGCGAGATCAGCGATTGGCGCGGCATCAAATTGCCCGATCGGCTGCTTCTGCTTGATTAACGAGGAGGCTCGTCTCGCAAGATTACGAACCATGAACGATTAAGGGGGCCAACCGTTTGGCGTCGGCATTATTTCCGCGATTGAAAGGCAACAGCAGAGGTTGTCTTGCGTTTGAACCGCTGTTTTTGATTCCTTATAGCATGTTCGCCACGTATGCCACGATTTACATGCATGAATTCGGGCTTAGCGGGACGGAGATCGGATGGGTGACGACGCTGACGCTGGCCGTGCAGGTGTTCTCTTCGCTGATCAGCGGCTATCTGACAGACCGGATGGGGCGCAAGGCCGCGCTGCTTGCGTTCGACCTGATTAGCTGGTCGATCGGAACGCTGCTGTGGGCGGTGTCGCAGAACATTTGGTTTTTCGTTGCCGCCGCGTTTATCAACGGGTTTCAGCGCGTGCCCCATACCGCGTTCTATTGTCTGCTCGTGGAGGATACGGAACCGAGGGAGCGGACATACGTCTTTACGCTGCTGCAGGTGATCGGCGTCGTTGGCGGCCTCTTCGCTCCGCTGGGCGGGCTCATCGTCAGCCATTACGGTGTCGTATCCGGCGGCCGGATGATGTATGTCCTCGCA
This sequence comes from Paenibacillus sp. UNC496MF, assembly GCF_900113915.1. Classification (NCBI taxonomy): domain Bacteria; kingdom Bacillati; phylum Bacillota; class Bacilli; order Caryophanales; family Paenibacillaceae; genus Paenibacillus; species Paenibacillus sp. UNC496MF. Next base: position 22,323 of record NZ_FORE01000006.1, on the reverse strand, counting down.
TTCGTCTGCATGACCGTTCAATTCCTGGGACGGCACTTCATGACGCACGAGACGGAAATCGGCTTGAGGAAGAGGCGGGAGGTGCGCGAGCTGGGCGTCAACGCAACCCTGCGGGACTACGCCGCGACCATGCGGGCCGTGCTAACGGACCGAAGCCTGCTGCTCATGTTCGGCGTCTACATGCTGTTCAACTTCCAAATGACCATGAAGGGGACCTACCTCTCCTTGTATCTGGCGGACGGGCTTGGCGTGGAGGAGGGATTCATCTCTTTCGTGCCGGCCGTCTCTTCCGTCGTCATGCTGCTCGTGCTCTGGCTCGTGATGCCGCGAATATCGGAGCGGCTGACGCCTCGCACGATGCTGTGGGGCTTCATCCTGTCGGCCATCGCCAACGGCATGCTTGCTTTAACGCCGGCAGGCGCTGCGGGATGGATCATCGCCAGCACGGTATTAGCCGCCGGGGCGACGATGATCACGGCCCCTTACTTGGAAGCGGCGGTTGCGAATGCGATCGACGACGAACGCCGGGCGAAAATGTTCGCGATCTTATCCGTCCTCGTCCTCCTCGTCGTCTCCCCGTCCGGCATTATCGGCGGTGCGACCTATTCGGTTGATCCGGCGCTGCCCATGTGGCTGACGGCGGGCGCATTCGTGCTGAGCATCCCTTTGCTTATCGCGGGAGGGAGAAGAATCACGGCTCCCAAAGACGGGGCGTTAGGAGTTGGAGAATCATCATGAAGACAATGCTTGTCGTCGTCGCCGCGGCCGCCGGTTTGCTAGCCGCTTCCGCCACTTCCCATGCGGCTGCCCCTTCGATAATCGTCGTTGGCGGTAAGCCGGTTCAACGAGTTGCTCCGCTTGTCGTGGATAAGGGGCGTATCTTGGTTCCGCTGCGCGCGCTGGCGGATTCGCTCGGCGCTTCGACGACCTGGAACCAAGCCGCCAAGACGGCAACCGTTCGCAAATGGTCGGAGACGGTGACGTTAATCGCGGGCAAAAATACCGCGTACTCCGTGAAGGCGAATCAGACCCATAAAGTAACGCTCGATGCTTCCGCGAAGCTCGTGCACAATCGGGTATATGTTCCGCTGCGCTTCCTTGCGCGGTTGTATGGCTACCAGGTAGCGGCAAGCGGGGATACCGCATTCGTGGACTCGTCGCTTACCGCGAGCGAGCAAGCTGCGCTCTATAAGGGAGATCTGGCGAAAGCGCGGCAATTCGTGATGGACAAGGGACCGAAGAATGCTCATTATGCCAATAAGCCCATCCCTTACTCGCACGAACGGGAAGGCTTTGAAACGACGTATTTCTTTCCGATCGGCGAAGCGAATCGCTTCTTCCTCATCACGGATGATACCGTGTCGTTCTATGAAGTGAAGGACGACTTTTTCGTCGTCACGTGGCAGGCGCGCATACCCGTTGGACAGAAAGATACGGATCAGCTGTTCCTGGAAGGCAAAGTGACGGATGCCGCGGGAACCAAACCCGCTATCAAGCGGGAATTTTTCTTTTCCCGAACCAGCGGCTTGGTGACGAGTACGAACATAACGGCCGGGAAAATCGGTCCCGATGGGAAGACCGCGGTTACGGGCGTCAAACGAATCGTCGGCGATGAAGTCAAAGAAGCATCAGGTTCCTTGGCTTTAACGCTGCCGAACGAGGTAAGGGCGGAGGCGACGAAAGAATGAGCGTCGGCCATCGATATGGCAACGGAATAGCGTAGGCAGCGCGTCCATCCACGATTCGCCAAACATACGGGACACGAAACAACCAAACGGCAGCCGATCGCGAATCGGCTGCCGTTTGACGTTGAAAGCGAAGAAAGCTGCCGAGAACCGCGCGCCGCGCGGTTTTTTTTTGTGGGGGAGGAACGGATTATCATCGATTGAGTATTATAATAAAAAAAGTACCTTGACAGTCACAGTAGTATGGCTTATTATGCAGATATGAAGGTGATCGATACGAGCGAGAACAACCTCGCATCCGCCCTGCCGGAGCCCGCAGCCAACGCAATTGGAAGAATGAGAAACGCGTGTTGCAAAATTAAATTTTAGAGGAGCGATTTAAGATGAAAAACGCGAAAACGGAACGGAACGTCCTGACGAACTTCAACGCAAGCAACCTGGCGGAAAGCGACTTTGCCGGCGTGACGGCGCATAAGGGACAGTTCAAAGGCAGCGCGCTGCGCGGCTCCGACTTCTCGGGCGCGGATCTGACCGGCAGCTCGTTCAAGAGCAGCGACGTCCGCGGCGCGAATTTCGACGGCGCGAACCTGACGGACTGCGTCCTGTCCACGCTGGATCTGGCGAATGCCAGCTTCCGCAAAACGATCCTGGTCCGTACCAATTTCAGCAAGTCGGTACTGGACGGCGCCCGATTCACGGGCGTACGGCTGACCGACGCGACATTAGCGATGACCGATCTTCGGAAGACGGCGTTCGAAGCGTGCGTGTTCGACGGGGCGGATTTCAAGCACGCCGATCTGAGCGGTCAGCGTTTCGACGGCCAGACGTTTATCGGCGCGAAGTTCGACAACGCGGCCTTAACCGGAACTTCGTTCAAGGGCGCCACCTTGAACAACGTATCGTTCAAGCCGGGGTTCGCGCTCACGAACAAGTACTACCGGATGATCAAAACCATCCGCTTCGACGGCGCGACGATGGATAAACTCACCTATGCGCTGCTCAAGGGCATGGGAGCCGAATTGACGAACGTCACGATTCTATAAGGGAGGGATTCCGATGCAAACCATGCAAGCCATGCAAACCGTGCAAACCAAGAGCATCCAAGTCAAAGGATTGCAAAAGTCCTACAAGGAGCTGCAGGTGCTGAAGGGCGTCGATTTCGAGGTGGAGAAGGGGAGCATCTTCGCGCTCCTCGGCTCCAACGGGGCGGGCAAGACGACGGTGGTCAAAATCCTCGCCACGCTGCTGAAGCCGGACGGCGGGACCGCCGCCGTCAATGGATTCGACGTCGCGGCCAAACCCGACCGCGTGCGGCAGGCGATCAGCCTCACCGGGCAGTTCGCCGCCGTGGACGAAATCTTGACCGGACGCGAAAACCTGGTCATGATCGCCAAGCTGCGGTATCTCAAGAACCCGCGCCAGGTGGCCGACGACGTATTAAAACGATTCGGCCTGACGGAAGCAGCCGACCGCCGGGTGTCCACGTATTCGGGCGGCATGCGCCGCCGGCTCGACATCGCCTTGAGCCTGGTCGGCAATCCGCCGATCATCTTCCTCGACGAGCCGACGACGGGACTCGATCCCGAGGCGCGCATCGAGGTATGGAAGATCGTCAAGGAGCTCGCGAACGGCGGGACGACCGTCCTCTTGACCACGCAGTATCTGGAGGAAGCCGAGCAGCTGGCCGACCGGATCGCGATCCTGCACGAAGGCCGGATTATCGCGAACGGCACGCTCGCGGAATTGAAGAAGCTGTTCCCGTCCGCGCAAGTGGAATACGTGGAAAAACAGCCGACCCTCGAGGAGATCTTCCTCGCCATCGTCGGCAAAAAGGAGGGCAAGTAAATGGAAGCCGCTAAGAAGCATTTCTTCACCGATATCGGCGTCATGCTGGGACGTTCCATGCGCCATGTGTTCCGCAGCATGGACACCATTATCACGGTGACGATCATGCCGATCGCGTTCATGCTGCTGTTCGTCTATGTGTTCGGCGGCGCCATACAAGCCGGAACGGACAACTACGTGAATTACCTGCTGCCCGGCATCCTGCTCATGGCGATCGCCAGCGGAGTCGCCTATACGTCGTACCGGCTGTTCACCGATGTGCAGCGGGGCATACTGGAGCGGTTTCAGACCATGCCGATCTCGCGTTCCTCCTTGCTTTGGGGCCACGTGCTGACCTCGCTGGCGTCCAACGCCATCTCGCTCGTCGTCATTATCATCGCCGCCTTGATCATGGGTTTTCGTTCATCCGCCGGCGTGCTGCCTTGGCTGGCCGTCGCCGGAATCCTCGCCCTGTTTACGCTGGCCTTAACCTGGGTCGCGGCGATCGCCGGACTTTCGGCCAAAACGGTCGACGGCGCGAGCGCCTTCTCCTACCCGATCATCTTCCTGCCCTTCATCAGCTCGGCGTTCGTGCCGACCGAGTCGATGCCGACCGTCGTCCGCGCCTTCGCCGAACATCAGCCGGTGACCTCGATCGTCAACGCCATCCGGTCGCTGTTGGCGGGACAGCCGGCGGGGAACGACATCTGGCTCGCGCTGGCGTGGTGCATCGGAATTCTGCTGCTGGCCTATCTGTTCGCCATGCGGGCGTTCAAGAAGCGGGTCTAACGAGCAAGTGATCAGGAGAAAGGAGTCTACGTGACCGATGAAAAACCCGCCGGGTGCTCCGGCGGGTTTTTTATGGTAAATCGCGTTTAAGGGTTCACGAACTTGACGATTTCCTCGTTGAATTTCGCTTTCTCTTCATAGAAGAGGCCGTGGCCGCTGTTTTGGAACGGGACGAGGGTCGAGTTGCGAATGCCTTTGTGCAGCTGCTCCGCGATGGCGAACGGCACCGCCTTGTCGTGCACGCCGTGCAGAATAAGCGTCGGCACGCCGATCGTTTTCAGCCCGGCGCGCAGATCCGCCGCCGCGACCGATTGAATGCTTTCGATCGTCGCGCGGGCATCCGAGGACTGGCCCATCTGATCGAACCAGGCGCGGAACGCCGGGCTCGGCTGCTTGTAGAAGAAGTCGTCGCCGAAGCTCTTCAGCATGTTCGGACGGTCCGCTTTCAGGTTGGTCACGATGTTGTCGATATCCTTCTGCGTGATGCCGTACGGATAGCCGTCGCGCTGGCTCCAGCTCGGGGAAGCGGCTCCGAACAGCATCAGCTTGGACACCGCGTGTCCTTTATGCCGGATCATGTAGTTGGTCGCCACCGTGCCGCCCATCGAGAATCCGGCCAGCGTCACGTCCTTCAATGCCAGCTTGTCGATGACCTGGCGGACGTCGTCCGCGAAGGTGTCCATATCGTAGCCGTCGTAAGGGCGGTCGGACTTGCCGAAGCCGCGCAGGTCGATGCCGATGAAGCGAATCCCTTGCTTAGGCAGCTCGGTCTCCTGATATTCGTACATCTCGTGATTGGCCGGCCAGCCGTGGATGAAGACGACCGGCTTGCCCTCGCCGACGTCCTCGACGTACAGCTTCACGTTGTTGCCGACCGTTATGTAGTGGCCGCTGCTCGTGTTCACGACGCCGGCCGTATAATGCTGCGCTTCCGCGACCGGCGATTTCGCGAGGCTCGCTCCGATGCCCGTTCCCGTACCGATCAGCGCGAGGGCCAGCGACAGCGTCATAACCTTTTTGCCTGTAACCTTTTTCATCATGTATTCCTCCTCAAAATGGCGGGTTTCGCGAACCGCCCGTTCTCGCCCTCGTTGCCGTGGTAAGTCTTGGCTTGCTCGCATCCCTATAATAATTCGTGCACAAATGGTTTGTCAACAAATTAATCTAAGAATTTCGCTGCGCCGATCGCTTTAATGAAGCGTTAAAATACGCGGATTTCGCCGCGGTTGGGCCTCCGGACGCTCTCTTCCATATAGGCGTTTAAAATCGGCTCGACAGAAAAAGCCGGCTCACGAACGATATTTGTTTGTTCAAAATTAATTCGTTGACAAACTAATAGGCGGAGGATATGATTGGTTCATAAAGTTTGTGGGCAAATGATTAGCGGGCAAATGAAATGGAGGAGGCATTCAGGATGCATCATCAAGCGGTTATTATCGGAACGGGTCCGGCGGGATTAACGGCGGCGATCTACCTGGCGCGGGCGAACCTGTCCCCGCTCATTATCGAAGGGGCGCAGCCGGGCGGACAGCTGACGACGACGACGGAAGTCGAGAACTTCCCCGGATTTCCGGAGGGGATCACGGGGCCGGAGCTGATGGAGAATATGCGGAAGCAAGCCGAGCGGTTCGGCGCGCGCATTCAAACCGGCTACGTGACCCGCGTGGATGTATCGAAGCGTCCGTTCACGCTGTACGTGGAAGGCGGCGCCGAAATCACGGCGGACGCGGTCATCCTGTCGACCGGCGCTTCCGCGAAAATGGTCGGCATCCCGGGAGAAGCGGAAAACATCGGCCAAGGCGTCAGCACGTGCGCGACCTGCGACGGATTCTTCTTCCGCAACAAGAAGATCATCGTCATCGGCGGCGGCGACACCGCGATGGAGGAAGCGCAGTTTCTGACGCGGTTCGCTTCCGAGGTCCGCCTCGTGCACCGCAGGGAGGAGCTTCGGGCTTCCCGGATCATGCAGGACCGCGCGCGCCGGAACGAGAAGATCGCGTGGAGCCTGAACGCGACCCCGCTGGAAGTACTGTCCGGCGACAAAGGGGTGACCGCGCTCAAAGTGCGCAACAACGCGACGGGAGAGGACGAGGTGCTGGAGGCCGACGGGATCTTCCTTGCGATCGGCCATCGTCCGAACACCGGGTTCTTGGGCGGGCAGATACGCACCGACGAGCAAGGCTACGTGGACGTCGTTCCGGGTACGTCCCGCACGAACGTGCCCGGCGTATTCGCCTGCGGGGACGTCATGGACCCGATCTACCGCCAGGCGATCACGTCGGCGGGCAGCGGCTGCAAAGCGGCGTTGGATTGCGAAAGCTTCTTGTTCGAACAGCAGTAACAGCAGTAGTTTGCATTCACGCGTCACCCCAAACCAAATCAACTAACGGAGGAATTTCTCATGGCACAAGAACGTACGGGTAAAGCAACGGTAGGCGGACAACCGATCACGCTGGTAGGTCCGGAATTGAAAGTCGGGGACAAGGCGCCCGCCTTCACCGTCAACAAAGACCTTATGACCGAAGCAAGCCTCTCCGATTACGCGGGCCGGATCAAGCTCATTTCCGTCGTGCCTTCGCTGGATACCGACGTATGCGACGCGCAAACGCGACGCTTCAATCAAGAGGCGTCGAAGCTGGGCGACGGCGTGGTCGTCTTGACGATCTCGGTCGACCTGCCGTTCGCGCAGAGCCGGTTTTGCGCGACCGCCGGCATCGACCGCGTCGTCACCTTGTCGGATTACAAACATCGTGCCTTCGGCGAGGCTTACGGCGTGCTGATCAAAGAACTGCAGCTGGACCAACGGGCGATCTTCATCGTCGACGCCGACGATACCGTCCGCTACGTCGAATATGTGGGCGAGCTGTCGGAGCATCCGAATTACGACGCCGCGCTTGCGGCCCTGCGCGGGCTCGCGGAGTAAGCGATCGCGGTCCGTCTCCGTCTCCGGAGCGGGACCGAACGGGACGCGAAGGAGACGGAAACCCCTTGATCCGATTCGATCAAGGGGCTTTATCTTTGTTTCTTGCCCGATTTCCGGCTTCCGGCTTCGCGATGCATTGTGTTTTTGGATAAGGAATTGTAAGATGAAGGGCGATGGACATGCGGCCGTTCACGTTAGGGGAGGGATGAGCGATGAAAGACGATAACCAGGGACCTCATATACCGTTGGATGCTCATTTGTGTTTTTCGTTGTATGCTTGCTCGCGCGCGATCTTCCGAATGTACCGGCCGCTGCTGGACGATTTGGACTTAACATACCCGCAATACCTGGTTCTGCTTGCCTTATGGGAGCACGAGACGATGTCGGTCAAGGAGATCAGCGAACAATTGGTCTTGGATTCCGGCACGCTGACTCCGATGCTGAAACGCATGGAAGCCGCGGGACTTATCCGGCGGGAGCGCTCGAAGGAAGACGAGCGGGTCCTGCATATCCGGATTACCGACAAAGGGATCTCGCTGAAAGAACAATCGACGTGCGTGCCGATGTCGCTGCTCGAAGCGAGCGGGATGACCGAGGCGGAGATCGGCGTGCTGAACGGGGCGATCCGGAAGCTGCTCCATAAGGTGAACGAAAGATCGGCGGAAAAATAAGTTTAACGAGACGCGGGAGATTCTCCGGCGTCTCTTTTTATGTTCCGTAAAGGCACGCTTCTAAGGCTTCTAAGGCTTCTAAGGCTTCTAGGACTCCATGCTTAGATCGCGATCCGGGACTCAAGCGGGCGCATAGGGCTGATTGCCATAGTAAGCGATTGCATCTTGATGAAATCGTACGAGGTCGCTTCAAGTTGTTCAAAATTAAGAAATAAAAAAATAAATTGCATATAAATATGTAATTTATTTTCAGGATAATCGGCGCATTGTAAAAAAGTAGAATTATTATCATAGTTAATATTAGTTACTTTAAAAAATTAATTAAACATTCGGAGGAATTATCATGGCAGCTACGATTAAATCATCCGCGAATAATACGTTTGTATCGGCGGAAAACCAAGGCGCGAGCCCGCTCGTCGCCAACCGGCAAGCCGCGCAAGCGTGGGAAACGTTCAACGTGGTCAATAACGCCGACGGAACGGTATCGTTCCTCTCGATCGCCAATAACAAATACGTGACGGCGGATCTTAACCAAGAGACGAAGCTGATCGCGCGCGCGTCGGTCATCCAAGACTGGGAGAAGTTCAGGAAGATCGACCGGGGCAACGGCAAGATCGCGCTGCAAGCCGTGGCCAATCAGCTGTACGTATCCGCGGATTTGAACAAGGGCGGCGTGCTGTACGCGAACCGGACGGCTGCGGCCGGATGGGAGGAATTCACGATCGCGCAGGCGGGCACGGAGGCATCCCAGCCCTCGCACCCGAGCGACGGCGGCGGGTTCATCGTGTCGGAGCAGCAGTTCAATCAGATCTACCCGTCCCGTCAATCGTTCTACACGTATGCCGGATTTACCGCGGCGCTCGGCGCCTATCCCGGCTTCGCGAACACGGGCGACGACGCGATGCGCAAGCAGGAAGCGGCGGCGTTTCTGGCCAACGTCTATCACGAGACGGGCGGTTTGTACTATATTAACGAGGCGAATACCGCGAATTACCCGCATTATTCGGACTACGGCAACACCCGCTATCCCGTCGAGCCGGGCAAGCAATACTACGGCCGGGGACCGCTGCAAATCAGCTGGAACTACAACTACGGCGCGGCGGGCGAGGCGCTGGGGCTGCCGCTTCTGAAGAATCCGGACTTGGTCGCCCAGGATTCCTCGGTCGCCTGGAAGACGGCGCTTTGGTTCTGGAACACGCAAACCGGCGCGGGGTCGATGACCTGCCACGATGCCATGACGAAGTCGCGCGGATTCGGCGAGACGATCCGCACGATCAACGGCGCGCTCGAATGCAACCGCGGAGGCGGGGGGCCGGTCCAAAGCCGGGTCGATCAGTATAAGCGCATCTGTTCGATTCTGGGCGTCGCGCCGGGCAACAACCTTTCCTGCTAATCGACCCGATCGAAGACGGCATACCCACGAAGAAGAGGAGAGATGACGATGAGCACGGGCAATTGGCGCCTCGTATGGAGCGACGAATTCGAAGGCGCGAGCGGTACCGCCCCCGATCCCGCCAAATGGGGCTACGACATCGGCGGCAGCGGATGGGGGAACAACGAGAAGCAGTATTACACGGACAGCACGAACAACGCGTATGTGGACGGCTCGGGTCACTTGGTGATCAAGGCGATCAAAGAAAACACGAACGGCATGCCCTATTCTTCGGCCCGGCTGGTCTCCAATAAGAAGGGCGACTGGACGTACGGCAGATTCGAGGCCCGCGCCAAGCTTCCCGCCGGGAAAGGCCTGTGGCCCGCCATCTGGATGCTGCCGACGGATTGGGAATACGGCGCTTGGCCGGTCAGCGGCGAGATCGACATCATGGAACAGCGCGGCTCCGATCCGCTCAAGGTGCACGGCACGATCCACTTCGGCAATCCGTGGAAGTATATCGGCTCGAGCTACGCGCTGCCGGACGCGGGCTACCACGTGTATGCCGTGGAGTGGGAGCCGAATGAAATCCGGTGGTACGTGGACGGGAACCTGTACCAGACGCGCAAGTCTTCGGAATGGTACAGCTCGGGCGGCGGCAGCCCGGCGCCGTTCAACAAGCGGTTCCATTTCCTGCTGAACGTGGCCGTCGGCGGCAATTTCGACGGCGATCCGGATAACGCGACCGTCTTCCCGCAGACGATGCTCGTCGATTACGTCCGCGCGTACGAACGCGACGCGAATGCGGCGCCGGCGCCCGTGACGATTCCCGCCCGAATCGAAGCCGAGACCTTCAGCGCGATGAACGGCGTGCAGCTGGAAAGCACGACCGATGCCGGCGGCGGCCAGAACGTCGGGTATATCGATGCCGGCGATTGGATGGAGTACAAGCTTCACGTTCCCGCTGCAGGCCGCTATACGGTGCAGTACCGGGTAGCGAGCCCAGCAGCGACCGGCCGGATTCAGTTGAAAGCGGGCGAGACGGTGCTCGCGACGACGGCGGTTCCGAATACGGGCGGCTGGCAGAATTGGCAGACGGTCCCGGCGGAAGCGACGCTCGGTGCCGGCCCGATTACCTTGCGCGTCTTTGCGAGCGGAGCGGGCTTTAACCTCAATTGGATCGGCTTCGCGAAAGCCGAAAGCCCGAATCTGCTGAAGAACGCGGGCTTCGATACGGGCGATTTGACGGGCTGGTTCGAGTGGCATAACCGCGAGCTTGCCCATAAGGTCGATCGGGATCAGCCGGACCAGGGCAGCTTCAAGCTCACGCATTGGGCGGCGGGCGATTATCAGCAGATTACGGCGCAGACGGTCAACGTGCCGAACGGGCTGTACAAGGCGAGCGTGCGGGTACGCTCCGGCGGCGGCCAGCGCGCGCTGAAGCTGTATGTCAAGAATTACGGCGGCGCCGAGCTGGGGGCGGACATCGGGACAAGTCCGGTGACGGCTTACACAACGTTCACGATCGACGACATTCCGGTCACGAACGGACAAATCGAGGTCGGCGTCTTCAGCGACGCCAAAGGCGGCAGCTGGGCCGCTTTCGACAGCTTCGAGCTCGTGAGCAAATAAACGCCTCCTCGCGCAAGACGAGACGCAAAGGACGTGCTGGTACACGATGCAATCAAAATCGGCAAGCAATGTGAGGGTCATCGACGTGTCGCACCATCAGAGCGACCGCGGCGCGATCGATTGGGCCGCCGTCAAGGAGGACGGCGTCGCGGGGGCGTTCGTCAAGGCGTCGGAGGGCGGTTCGGGCAGAGACAAGGGGTTCGCGGCCAACGCTGCGGGCGCGGCCGCGGCCGGCCTTAAGGTCGGCTTCTACCACTATGCCCATCCCGAGCTGAACGCTCCCAAGGAGGAAGCGGCCAACTTCGCGAGCGCGGTCGAAGGCAGGAAGGCGGACTTCCCGCATGCGCTCGACGTGGAAGGCGAGGCAAGGAAGATCGGGGCGGAGAAGCTGACCGCCTGGTGCGCCGACTGGCTGCAAGAGGTCGAACGGCTCGCCGGGCATCCGGTCATGGTCTATACCGGCGCCAGCTTCGCGCGGTCGAATCTGGGCCAAGCGCTCGGCAAGTGGCCCTTGTGGGTCGCCCACTACGACGCGGATACCCCGATGGCGAACCCGACCTGGGCGCAGTGGGTTGTCTTTCAATATACGAGCGAAGGCTCCGTGAACGGGATTCAAGGGAACGTCGACGTCAATGCGATGGAGCAGTCCTTCTTCCGCGCCTATGGCGGCTCGCCGAGTGCCCGGCCCTCCGATGCCGATGCCGATGAGGACGCGATCAAAATCGTGGTCAACGACAAGCTCGCGGGCTACGGCCGCATCCTCGACGGGCATGCGTACGCGCCGCTTCAGCACCTCGGCGACGCGCTCGGCCTGCAGGTGGCTTGGAACGAGAAGGAATCGGTCCCGTACGTGGGCGGCCGCGCGATCCGCGCGTTCAAGCTGATCGGCGGCAAGGCCTATATCGGCGTCCGTTCGGCCGCGGAGCTGCTGGGCGGACGGGTGTCCTACGACGAGGCGACGAAGAAGGTCCATTATTACGGCTAAACTCGAAGTTCGAGCGCGGCTTCGAAAGTTTACCATGCGGAGGGGAAGAACGTGAATACGAACGTGAAGTGGCTGACGCTGATTCCGGCCGTGCTCGGCGCGCTGAAGCTGATCGCCCAGCCTTACGGGATTTCGATCCCCGACAAGGATATCAACGATTTGGTCAACGGCATTGCCGCGGTCGTCAGCATCGTCGGCATTATCATGAACCACAAGGCGCCGAAGCAGGCCCAGGTCCTGCCGAATCAGGCGGAACCGGCCAAGTAGGCGGCCTCCCGTCGTCCGATGCCGGATAACCCGAATCGCACCGCTTAGAGCCGCGTTCATCGCGGCTCTTTTTTTGATTGTGGCATATTGCCGCGGTTCATTTGGAAGGGGAAGCGCCCGGCGACTCGGAAACCGCCGACAATAATTGTAGTCTGAACCCCCGCCTATACGGTAAACTAAACATGACGTTAGCGCGAGGGAGTCGGATCGATCATCATGGACAGGCAGGGCAAGCCATTGGAAGCATCGCGGAACCCCTTTGTTTTGATGCCGGCGTTACTCTTGATGTGGGGCTCGTTAGCGGCCGTCAGCAAGCTGCTCTTGCATCATTTGGACAGCTATCAGGTCATGTTTTATATGTACGGATTGGGAGCCTTGGCCTTCTTGGCGATCTTGTTGTTCAAAGGGCGGCTGCGTGCGATAGCCTCATGGACGCGGTCCGAGTTCGTCTTGCTGCTCTCGTGCGGGGCGTTGTCCTTTCTCTATGACTTCTTTTATCTGAAGTCCCTGGAGGTCGTCCCGGCGGTCGAGGCATCGATGCTGAATTATTTATTTCCGATCTTCATCGTGCTCTTCGCGATCCCTATCCATCGGGAGAAGATGAATCGGTACAAGCTGGTTGCCATCGCCATGGGGTTTGCCGGCACGATGCTTCTGATCACCAAGGGCAATCCGGCCAATCTGCATTTTACGAACGTCAAAGGGGATCTCTTCGCGGTTTTGGCGGCCGTAAGCTGGGGGCTGTTTACGAACCTCATTAAGAAGAATCGGAAGGATATGCCGGTCAGCGCGTTCATGATCACCTTGGTCGCGCTCGTCATGTCGATTGGCGCAACGTTCGCGTCCTCTCGCTTCATCCTTCCGCGTCCGGCAGACTTTTATGGCGTGCTGTGGCTGGGCATGAGCAATATCGTACTGGGTTTCTTCTTGTATTTTCGCGCTTTGAAATATTCCCCGGCTTCGTTGATCGCAAGCTTCACCTTTTTTACGCCGTTCGTCACGCTCGTGTTCATCGTGGTATTCGTGGGCGAGAAGCTGACGGTCACCGACTGTCTTGCGGCAGTCCTCATCGTTTTCAGCGTTCCGATTCAGAAAGCAGGCCATTTGTTCAAGAATAAAGAGAAGCGGTTGTTCGACTGACCGAGAGGAGCGAATGCATGAAAGCCATCGTATGCGAGCAAATCGAACAGTTTAAGTGGATCGAACTGGAGGAGCCGGCGTTCGAGCCGGGAGAAGCCGTCGTCCGGATTAAACGGATCGGCATTTGCGGCACGGACCTGCACGCGTTCAAGGGAAACCAGCCTTACTTCACGTATCCGCGCATTCTGGGGCACGAGCTGTCCGGCATCATCGAACGCATCGGCGACAATGAAGCCGGACTTCGCGAAGGCGACCGGGTCAGCGTCATCCCCTACCTGCATTGCGGCGCCTGCATCGCCTGCCGGAACGGGAAGACGAATTGCTGCACGCAGATGCGCGTGCTCGGCGTCCATACCGACGGCGGCATGCGGGAGCGGATGTCGGTTCCGGTCACGCACCTGATTTCGGCGAATGACCTAACGCTCGATCAGGCGGCGGTCATCGAACCGTTAAGCATCGGCGCGCACGCGGTGCGGCGTTCCGAGCTGAAGCCCGGCGAGACGGCGCTCGTCATCGGCGCGGGGCCGATCGGCCTCGGCGTCATGGCGATGGCCAAGCAGCGCGGCGCGCGCGTCATCGCCATGGATATGAACGAGGAACGGCTCGCGTTCTGCCAGCGATGGGCCAAGGTCGATCATACGGTGCATGCGCTTCGCGATCCCAAGGCCCGGCTGGAAGGCTTGAACGCGGGCGACCTGCCGACGGTCGTGTTCGACGCCACCGGCAACGCCGGGTCCATGGCCGGCGCCTTCGATTACGCCGCGCATGGCGGCAAGCTTGTGTACGTCGGTCTCGTGAAGGGAGACATCGCCTTCAGCGATCCCGATTTCCATAAGCGCGAGCTGACGCTGTTGGCCAGCCGCAATGCGACGAAGGAAGATTTTCTTCACGTCCTTGACGTCGTCAAAAGCGGTGCCATCGATGTGGGTGGCTATATTTCGCATCGTGCGCCGTTCGACGAGATGATCGCTCGCTTCGACAGCTGGCTCCGGCCGGAAACGAACGTCATCAAAGCGATGGTGGAACTATAACCGAGAGACGCCGTACGGGCCTTAATAAGTACGCGGAGAAGCCGGCTTCCTATGGAGGCCGGTTTTCGTTTTGCTGTCTTTTCGTTAATTTTAGAATATTCCTTGACGGGAATATTCCCGTAACGGTATACTCCAATAGAAAATACGAGTTCATGGAGGGATTGGAAGGATGAATCAAGAGGTTGCGGATTACATGCTCAATCTGCCCAAATGGCAAGCGGAGTTGGCCGAGGTCCTGCGGAACATGGTTCATGAGACGATTCCGGAAGCCGAGGAGCGCATCCAGTACAAGAAGCCCCATTTTTTGAAGAACGGCCATTATGCAGCCGTCATTTCGCCTTCCAAGGATGCGGTGGCCTTTATGATCATGAATGCGGCCGGCATCGACTTTCCGAAGGGATTCGACGGGCCGGCCGAACGCAAATGGATCAAACTGAAGGAAGGCGGCACGCCGGATCTCGCCGCGCTGTCCGAGCTGCTGAAGCAAGCCTCCGGCACGCTGTAAGGGCACTCGTCGGGTGGGAACGATGAATACGGCAACGCTGAAGGCGCTGGCGGATCCCAGCCGATTGAAGATGGTCGAGCTGCTGCGCGAAGAATCGCTGACGGTCGGCGAAATCGCGGACCGGCTTCAGCTTCGTCAGCCTCAGGCGTCCAAGCATTTGCGCATCCTGCGCGAGGCGGGGCTTGTCGAGGTCGTCCCGGAGGCAAACCGGCATCGCTTCCGGGTGCGTCCGGAGCCGCTGATGGAAATGAACGCGTGGCTGGAGTCGTTTCGCGACATGTGGGAAGGCCGATTCGAGCATCTATCCGAATATTTACGTCGTATGGACCGAACGTGACAATTCTTTTATTCGAAGGAGGAATATTGATGAGTACTCAGCAAGGACTGCTCTTGCAACGTGAATTCCATGCCCCGCGCGAGCTCGTATACCGCGTCTGGACCGAGCCCGAGCATTTCGCGAACTGGTGGGGACCGAAGGGGGCTTCGCTGGAAGTCGCCCGGATGGACGTGCGTCCCGGCGGCATGTTCCTCGGCTTGCAGAAGTCCGCGGACGGGCAGTTTGCCATGTGGGGCAAATTCGTGTACCAAGACGTGCAGGCGCCGGAGAAACTGGTCTGGGTCCAGTCGTTCTCCGATGAGGCGGGGAACACCGTCCGCGCACCGTTCAATCCGAACTGGCCGCTCGAGATTCTGAACATCCTGATGCTCGAAGAGCGCAACGGCACGACGCTGCTGACGCTCCAAGGCGGCCCGCTGAATGCGACCGCCGAAGAACAAGCCGCCTTCGAGGCCATGGCGAACATGGTTGCACAAGGCTTCGAGGGAACCTTCGAGCAGCTCGGAAATTACCTGGCAAGCCAGCAATAGCGGGGATCGGTAACCTATCAAAAACACGCAGGCAGTCGATCGGCAACGGTCGGCTGCCTCTGTTTTAACGGGCAGGGTTAGCCGGACAAGGGAGCTGAAGGACCATGAATATGGCCGAGCTGAAGCGATTCGTCATCTCAATCGAAGGAAAGCATTGGAGAAAACCTTAGCCGATGGAGAAGGCGAGAGTCCGTTCGCCGGGTTAATCCGAGATCGAATCGCCAACTTGAAGCGAGAAGGAGAATGGATATGTCGATTTGACGATGGCGTGCCGGCATCGCGAATCGTGACGTCCGGCATCGTCATTCGGAGCGCGGACGAAGGCGACGTCGACACGATACGCGATATCTATCGACGGGCGTCCCTGACCAACCAAGCCGACCACGACCTAATCGCCGCCCATCCCGAGTGGCTCGCGTGGGACGCCGCGATGCTGCCGTTCGCGCGGGTAGCCGTCGTTGACGGACGGGTCGTCGGCTTCGCATCGGCGCGTCCGGTCGACGACTTCCTCGAACTCGAGGATCTGTTCACCGATCCTGACTGGATGCGACAGGGCGTTGCCAGCGCGCTGATCGCCGACATCGCGCGCCGCGGGTTGCGTATCGAGAATACCGCCAATCACGCGGCGAAGGCCTTTTACGAATCGGCGGGGTTCGTCGTCATCGGCGCGGCCGGCTCGCAGGGCGGACCGGTGCTTCGGATGCGCCTCGATGTCGCGCGTAATCGGTCTGAATGAGTGATTCGTGCCTGTCAGTCTCCATCGAGCGGGAACGGCAGGTCAATCGAACGCCAAGCCAGCCGGACTTCAACGACCGGCTGGCTTTTATTTCATTGCCGGGAGACCGTTCTTAGAGGAACTGGCGTGCCTGCATCGAATGTTAAGCGTAGCGTTCATGATCCTCTTCATCGGTGGATGAACCTGAAAGAAGCGTAAGGAATACTCATCATAGACCTGCCAGGCTCTATTGGTTTGGAATGAAGGTTAGCGAACTTCCTAAACGTAATGAGGGGGAAACATCGGATGGCTGAACAGGGGCGTCTAGGCGAATTAGACTCTCTTCGCGGAATCGCTTCCATGAGCGTCGTGCTTTATCATTCCGCTTCACTGCTGGGCATTATGGCTGCTTTGCCATGGCTGTACCATACGCCGCTGCAGCTCTTGCTGGCCGGCCATCAGGCCGTGATTTTCTTCTTTCTTCTCAGCGGATTCGTGTTGTCCTTGCCGTTCGCCGAGGGGAAATCGCGCGGTTACGGCAACTTCATGCTTCGGCGTCTGAGCCGGCTGTACGTGCCGTATATCGTCTCGCTGGCATTGGGGCTCGCACTGCGTCTTCTCTGCTATCGGGTTCCGATTAACGATCTTTGGTCCAGGCCGATCGGCTGGATTCCGATTGTACAGCATGTCGTCATGATCGATCAATTTCATCAGCAGTATTTCAATCCCGTCGTCTGGTCGCTGGTCATGGAGATGCGCATCGCGCTTCTATTTCCGTTCATCGTCTGGTTCGTCATGCGGGCGAACTGGATTTGGGGCTTCTTGCTCGGCTTCGTGCTGTCGATCGGCGGGATTCTCCTGCATGTGCGCTATCAAGACAGGATTGACTTCTTCACGAATTATTACGATACGGCGCATTACGTCTTCATGTTTGTCACGGGCGCCATTGTGGCGAAGCACCGCCATCGCCTGGTGGAGGCGTTCAACCGCCTTCGGATCGTCACCCGGCTAGTGCTCGGTATTCTTGCCTTCCTCGTCTATACCTGGGGAAACAATCTGGGTTGGGACCACGGGGGACTGCTCGGGAACCTCGTGTCGGACTGGTTTACCATGCTCGCCTCGGGCTTCTGCATCATCGCGGCATTAGCGTCGATCCGGTTTAAGAGCGTCCTTACTTGGCGGCCGATCGCGTTTGTCGGGCGTGTCTCGTACAGCCTATATCTCGTACACCTTGTCGTATTGCTCGCGTTGATGAACTTGTTCACCAATCCATCCTCTCTCCTCTATCCGGACGATTATGAGCACTACTATATCTCGCCGTATTGGTTGTTGCTGGGCACCGTTGGCCTCAGCCTGGCGCTCGCCGCGCTGTCTTATCGGTACGTCGAGCTGCCGTCCATACGTCTTGGGCGTTACCTTGCGGGCGGCAGAACGATCCGTCCGAACTCCCCGGGCGAGCTGACGGCAAAAAGGTGATCGTTGAAAATAATTTCATCGCCACAGAGGAAATTCGTTCCTAGCAAGGCAACCGGCTAGTCGTGCTCGGTTGCCTTTTCTATTTCTTAGCCGTAGAAGGGGGAATTCGTGATCAAGAAGAAACGATGCGCGTTTTGGGCCGTGCTTTTTTTATGCGTTGCCATGGCTATAACGAAGCCGTCGGATGAGGATTATCATGCCTACTTATATCGCGTTCACGGAGTTTGCGCTAACTTTCATGACCCCTGTGTGCATTCGATTTCAGAGCATGTTCGTACGCTGCCTTTTTATATGACCGCCGAGACCAATATCTCGGAAGATAAGGAAATCCGTGTCTTCGGTATTTTTCATCACTTCTTTATTAGAAAGAACACTCTCGCTTCGTAATCGGGGATGGGTCTATAGGGTGCGGAGAACCTTATCACGAATAACGGCAAGTTCCTGCGAAAAAACATAACCCTTCGAAAATATTCGAGGGTCATGTCTTTACATATTACAAAGTACCTGCATCTCTTGCCGAATAGAAAGACGGGTAAATCGGTCGATAATGCAATTCATCTCTTATGCGCGTCGTATCGACGATCATGTCCCAAGGATCATAATCTTTTTGTAGGGCTTCTGATGAGATTTCGCTATTATGAAGTTGAAATAGCTCCGCAACGGAGATCGGCGCATCGTCGGCAACATTGTAGATTCGGCCATCAATACCCGGCGTGAATGCCGTGAGCATCAGAGCCTGGCTTATGTCCGCATGGTGTGCCATGTGAATTCGTTTAGCTGGATTCCAATTGCGGAATATCGGCAGAGCTTCGGTGATGTGAGAATCGCGCTCGCCATAAACAAATGGAAACCGTACGATGCGCACTCCCAATCCCTGTTCACGATGAAGCCGCAGCAGCGCCTCTTCGGCCTCAACTTTGCTTTGAGGATAAGCATGGGCGGGCCTCAACTCGTCATCTTCGCGGTTAGGTCTCGAACGGACCACCGAACCGTACACGTTATTGGTACTGGAAAAAACAAACCTTGGCACATCCGTTTCTAATGCAGCACGAGCTAATGCTAGGCTTCCATCGAAGTTTGCCGTTCTAGTGGTGTTCTCGTCTACTCCTCGGAACTGTGCCGCCAAGTGAACGATAACATCAGTACCCCTGAGTAC
The DNA here is from genome assembly GCF_900113915.1 of Paenibacillus sp. UNC496MF. Lineage (NCBI taxonomy): Bacteria > Bacillati > Bacillota > Bacilli > Caryophanales > Paenibacillaceae > Paenibacillus > Paenibacillus sp. UNC496MF. The sequence continues at coordinate 3,285 of NZ_FORE01000006.1, read as the reverse complement.
GTCAATATAATTGTCCGGCTGCAAAAGATCGCCTTCAATGACTTCAGCCCCTTGCCGGTAAAGCCAATCCGCCTTGGCAGCGTCCCTAACCAACAGTTTAACATGATGACCGCGCTGCAAGAGACGCGGAACAAATCGGCTTCCTACTTTACCGGTGGCTCCCGTTACAAAAACGTTCATTTTCATTCCTCCTGCGTTTTATTAGCTGCTACACGAGCAGTATAATAAAACGTGCAAGCGGCTTCCTTCCTGCGTTTATCGTACGATTGGAAGTGTCAGGATAGGAGGGGTTCTATATGGAAGAGGACTACTCTAGGAGGTCGTTGGGTGAATTTTTGCGTTCACGTCGAGAACGTCTAACTCCGGAAGAGGTAGGGTTGGTATCCTATGGACGGCGACGGACCGCGGGCCTTCGAAGGGATGAAGTAGCACAGCTTGCTCACATCGGAACATCATGGTATACCTCTCTGGAACAAGGCCGAAGCGTTAATCCATCGGATGACGTACTTAATAATATAGCCAAAGCGCTGCGAATGACGGAGGATGAACGTCGCCATCTCCATCTTCTCGCAAGACCGGTTCAAAGGGAAACGGCAGAGAGCCAGCAATTAACTGCAGGTTTGGAACGGACGATAAGGGCTTTGGAACCGCATCCGGCGTTCATCATCGGACGATATTGGGATTTATTGCTATGGAACCATGCGGCCGAGCTCGTTTTCCGATTACCGGTGTTTTCGAATAACATGCGGCAGAGACCCCATTGGATGAGACATCTTTTGACGGACGCCGAGCTAGGATCGAAAATAAAGGATTGGGAAGTTAAGGCACGCGTCTTGATTGCACACTTTCGTGCGGATTACGCACGCTTCCCGAATGATGCAAAGTTTCAGGAGCTTATTGATGAATTTAAGCAGACCAGTCGGCTGTTTCGCGAGATCTGGCCGCTGCATGACGTTCAGGTCGCAGCGGATCGCCGTAAACGGAGCTACGATCCTCGTATCGGAGAGATGGAGTTCGAACATGTGACCTTGCAGCCGCCGACCAATCCGGACCTGAAGATCATGATTTATACAGCTTCCACGGATACGGCTGCGCGTTTGCGAAGTCTAATTGATAGCAGATTGTAAAAAAAGTCAGGGCCATTCCGCAATGAATGACCTTAAAACTTGCCGTTACGGGCAACGCGGTGAACGGTATATAACTAACCGTTTACGCTAGCGGGACACGATAGCTCAATCAATACTTCATGATTTGAAACACACTTTAATCAACTTTCTAGAAGATGAGAATTGATTTAGAAGGGAGTAAATAAAATATTGGCCAAAGAAATTATACTTGAATCTCAGAGGTTAGTTGAAAGAATCAAAGCTAAAGCTAATGGGGACACCTTAATAGCTCAATCATGACACGACGGCAGCCGGCCTCATAACGAAAAACTCATTTCCTCTGTATAAAAATGGTTTAAAAAACCAAAATAAAACAGCCTGTTTAATTTCAAACGTACAGAGGAGAAGATGAATGTGAGAAACAAATGGATGCCGGCGTTGCTGTTAATGTTGCTGCTCGTTTTTAGCATGATGCCGGCGGGAGCATCGGTTAAAGCGCATGTAGGCGAGAAGACGGATTCGGCTTGTTTAAGTCCCAAAATGGTACAGCTGCAAGGTGATTTACGGAAGCTGTGGATCGATCATGCGATTTGGACGAAGAAATACGTTATCAGCGCGTTGGCAAATCTCCCGGATCAAAAAGAAATCCTGGCAAGATTGCTGCAAAATCAACAGGACATTGGAAATGCTTTCAAGCCCTATTATGGAGAAGAAGCCGGCAATAAGCTGGCTGAACTGTTAAGGGAACATATCCTGCTCGCAGGCAAAATCGTAGCGGCCGCCAAAGCGGGCAATCAAGCGGATATGAAAAAACTGGACGCGGATTGGCACAGAAACGCCGACGATATTGCCGAGTTTCTGAGCGGTGCGAATCCGAACTGGAAATTTAAGGATTTACAAGAAATGTTATACACTCATCTGCAATTGTTGACGGATCAAATCGTCGCCAGAATTAAAAATGACTGGAAAGGCGATATTGAGGCTTACGACAAATATGAAACGCAAATCATTCATATGGCGGACGCCTTTACAGAAGGCATTGTCAAACAGTTTCCGGGTAAATTTTAAACGAGTTTGAATTGTAGGGAAAATAAAAATATGGGATAATGGGTTGCGCTTATTCCAGTTCATGGCATTTCATGCTTCTCTTCAAATCTCTTTTATTACAGCGTAGGTAATCATGAATTTCAGAAAATGATGCTTACGCTAACGGGACACGATAGTTGAACCCATCTTGGAGCAGTTTGCCGACGGCAGCTGCTTCATTTTTTCGTTCAACTAACTGGCAGGATAGTAGGAATGTCTTAGAGAATTGAGAAGTTAAAGAGCCAGATAAGCACCCGATATTATTACTTTTTTTCGGATATACTTGCAATTTCATCCGGTTGAAAATGATATGCCTTCCCGCATATATTGCAGAAGATTTCGATTGAGCGGCCTGCTGCGTAGGCATCAGTCAGCTCATCCTTCTCCAAAGCGCGCAGCATTGGAATCAACATTTCCTTGGAGCAGCCGCAAAACAATCGAACGGGTTCCTTGCCCACAGCTTGCATGTATTTAAAATTTGAGAAAAACAAATCGTTCTTGATACGATCGATTAGCTCGAGCGGTGCCCCCGGAAGCAATTGAGCCATGACGCCGCGGCTTCGAACGATGTCTTTCGATTGATCCATTTCGATAAGTAAAGAAAAAAAGGTGGGTGTTTGTTCGCTCTGCTGAAAATAATACGATAGGTCGTCGACGATGTTTCCGTAAGGCATGTCTGTGATACCGGTAAACGTGCCATGCATGCCGATATCCTTGGTAATTTGAATACATCCTCTAGAGCCTATCAATTGTTCAATTGAGTTATGGTGCAGATACTCCGGAGATGCGTTTAATAATTCATCGCTGATGTAGCCCCTCACATTGCCCCAAGCATCGGCATCCGCGAAGATTTTGTAATCACGGTGGCTGGTTTTTATTTTCAAACTAATTCGTTGATTGTCCTTCAAAACTCCAGTAAGCAGGCTCGCAGCGGAGACAGTCCTACCCAATGCGATTCTCAGCATCGGGGGCATCGTACGCTGACTGCATGCTGCCCTTACGAGCTCCGTATTTTCAACAAAAAGAACTCGAGCTTGACTATGATAGGCTAGTGCTTTTATTAAATAATTTTCTTCGTACATGATATTCCATT